>CAXXPZ010000044.1:0-15388 GCA_963422555.2 uncultured Ruegeria sp. | reverse complement strand
AAATTCGGCAATGCGCCTTTCCGACATTTCAGGACGATCCCACGATGATTTTGGTTGATTCTTGCCGATGCAGCGCTCGACCACCTCGTCCGCAAAGAATGTCATATTGAATTCAGTCAGAGGGGTAGCTGGGTAGTTACAAAAATATTCACAAAGCCCGCACCCTCGGCTGCCTATACGCCCCCGCTGGCCCCACCACCAACTCATGCAGCGCCCAGACCAGCGCATCGACCCGGTCGGGTGAGCCCTGCCCCACGAACCCGCGCGCGGTCATCTGGCACATCTGCTCCTCCAGCGCGTCCAGCCCTGAGACGTGTGCCACCCGCCCCTGCTCATACAATGCCGCGACAGGCTCCGCCCGCGCGACCTTGCCACGCGACGCCCGCACCGCTCGATAAGGCACCAGAGGGTCCACCTGCCGCACGACCTCCTCAACTAGTTGCCCGCCTTGATTGACCTCGGCCACCAACCGTTCCGCGCCAAACTCGTCCATCGCGTCAATCGCCGCCTGCGCCCAACCCGCCGGGCCAACGCCCTGCACCGCCCGGTCGGCCAAGACAAAGACCCGCCATTCCTCGGGCGGCCCCTGCAATTGTGCGCCTGCAACCACGATCCCGCAGGCATCCGCATCCGCCCCGACCGTCACCGCCGGGTCCAGCGCCACCACGATGCGGTCCAGTTCGGGCACGGTCTCAACCCGCGCCGCATCCAGCATCGAGCCCGTCCACAATGCGCCCTCGGCATCCGACAGCAGCACCCCATCCAGTTCCTGCCGCCCCAGCCGTGTGCCCGCGTATCGCGCCCGTACCTCCTCCAGAAACGAGTCCGCCAGATTAGCCCGGTTCGCCTCGGTCGGCGCGTGCGTCTGCACGGTGGACGGCGACGCCAGCAACTCCTTCAAAACCTTCACATTGCGCGGCGTCGTGGTCACACAAACCCGAGGCCGCTCTCCCAACCGCAACGCAAATTGCAGCATGTCCCAGGTCTCGCCCGCCTTTTTCCACTTGGCCAGCTCATCCACCCAGGCCGCATCAAACTGCGGCCCTCGCAACCCATCGGGGTCATGCGCCGAAAACGCCTGCGCCTCGGCGCCGTTGGGCCAGATCAATTTCCGTTCGGTTGCTTTCCACACAGGCCGCCGATCCGGCGGCGAGCATTGCAGAATCCCGCTGTCGCCAAAGATCATCACGTCGCGCACCTGATCGAACGTCTCACCCACCAGCGCCACCCGACAGGCTGCCCCGCGATCCAAAGGCAAAGACCCCTCAACCATCCGTCGCACCCATTCGGCCCCGGCGCGTGTCTTGCCAGCCCCGCGCCCACCCATGATCACCCATGACCGCCAGTCGCCCTCAGGCGGCAACTGATGCGGCAGCGCCCAGAACTCAAAAAGGAAAGGGAGGGCACACAGCCCTCCCTCCCCGATCTCACTCAGAAATCTCTCCCGCACCGCAGCAGGCGCGGAGGCGAGCCAGCCTGCACCCGATTTCAAATCGAGCGTGCTCAAGGTCGAGCGCATACCCCCCTTGGGCAATTCCGGCTTGTCTGTGATGTTGTTCGACAAAGCTTGTCTCCACTTTCTGACAAATTCGGATCAGCCCCTCTAACTGCCCGAGTTGCCTGGCTGAACCAGCAAGATCTGCATCCTCCCCGGTACCGATCTGCTTGCGCAGGTCTTCCGCCGCTTGCCGCAGACCGCGAATGGACACCTCAAGCGACCGCAACAAGTCAGCCGTTTGGGAAATCCGCTCTTCCGGGGTAATCAAAGTCATGTTTGCCTGTGGCCTCATGCGTGAGTGTTCTCCGCACGAGAGAAACGAAAAACGGCCACCGGGTCGCCCCGGGGCCGTCGCCCACTTCTTCTAGCATGACACAACTTATGCAGGAAAATGCGCGCAAAGTCAAGGATTTGCGCAACGGCCACGCAACGGAAGCGCACGGTAGATGCGCAACATCGACAGCAAGACCCCTCGCTACACCTACCTTGAAGGACCTATCCCCTGACGATTTCCAGAAACGCGGCGCTTACGATCAGCGATGCGCCGACAAACTCTCGCAGGCCAAATGGCTCACCGGATAGCAAGGCGGCCGAAATCAGCCCGACGACAACCTCACTCATCAACAGCAGGCCGACCCGCGCCGGTGTCAGCAACGTCGAAGGCCAGATCGTCAGAAAGATCATGGGAATTGTGTAAAGAACGGAAAGCGCTGCGTAGGGCAAAGCGCCCCTGATTACCTCAATCGCATCCCCTGATCCCAAACTCCCCGCGCCAAACAACAGGCTGATCAGCGACAGGATCAAAGCACCCACAAGAAACGCAAAGACCTGACCCGAAACCGGCACGGCAGAAGTCCGGTACAATCCCAGCGTCCCTACCGCCCAGGTCATTCCGGAAACCAATGCCAGCCAATCGCCGGTGTTGCGCGGCCTTGGGATGCTTTGTTCACCGCCCAGAACGACAACCAACCCGCCAATTCCACACAAAAGCCCCAATAACCGGAACGCCCCCAACCTTTCACCCAGAAACACAATACCCAGAACGGTGCCCCAAATCGGCGTCAGGTAGAACAAGAGGATCGAACGGACGACATCAGTGTAGACCAAACTGATCGAAAACAGGCTAAAGGCAGCCCCCGTGAACATGCCGCTGAAAACAAGGCCACGCCATTCCCGCGCCAAAGCGGACCGTGCACGCCACAAAACAGGGACAAGCACAACCAGCGCCGAGATGTACATGGCAATCCCCGGCCAAGCGCCGTTCAGGCCCATTTCCACAAAAAAGCGAACCGGAATCCAATACAACCCCCACAACATTCCCCCGCACACAAGCGCTATGCTGGCGGTTCGAATGTCGCGGCTTTGCGTGTTTCTTAAGGTCATAGCCGGGCCAAAAACTTCGTTGCGAGAGACGTGAATATTGTTCCGGCGTCAGACATTCGGCGACGGTCCCCGGAACAAATACCACCGGAGCGAACCGTTTCAACTCTTTACGTCGCAATTGAATTCTCAAGATCAAGCAATCCGGCCTCTAGCTCCATCTCACAGCGGGCCCGGGTACTCTGAACGAGTATGCGCCCGCGTTACGACAGTCACGACAATAAATCCGCGCCACACCGGCCCCATACCTTGACATTTCCGACCACAACCCGCATGTGCCCCCCAACACAGCGCTGACGCGTGAGCATCGGCGGGCCGCTTTGACGGCTCCGCAGCGCCCCATCTTTCTCCAGTTCCCCTTCACGCAGGGTTCTTGACGCGACGGCCAGATGCCGCAGGATCCACCTGCGTGTCCCGAGGTCTCGCACAACCCCTGTCGGTCGCGCATATTGCGTGATCCGCATCGATATGTCCGTGGGTCAAACCCTGCGGATTACAAAGGAATATTATTTGTTCGACTTCGACATGCTGGGCCTTGCACCAGCTTTGAACGACGCGCTGAAACGTGCGAAATTCACACAACCGACCCCGATCCAGAACCAGGCCATTCCACTGGCACTGAACGGAAATGACATCCTTGGGCTGGCACAGACCGGCACCGGAAAAACACTGGCCTTTGGTTTGCCGCTGATCGACCACCTGCTGGCGCAGCCGGGCAAACCCGCGCCCAAAATGGCCAAGTCGCTGATCCTTGCGCCGACCCGCGAGCTGGTCAACCAGATCGCCGACAGCCTGCGCAACCTGACCAAAGACACCAGATTGCGCGACGCGACCGTGGTTGGCGGCCAGTCGATCAACAAGCAGATTCAGTTTCTGTCGCGCGGCACCGACATCCTTGTCGCAACACCGGGCCGTCTGATCGATCTGATGGATCGCGGCGCTGTCGATCTTGGATCGGTCAAACATCTGGTGCTGGACGAGGCCGACCAGATGCTCGACATGGGATTCATCCACGCCCTGCGCCGCATTGCGCCAAAGCTTGGCACGCCCCGCCAGACCATGCTGTTCTCGGCCACAATGCCCAAACAGATGGAAGAGCTCAGCCGCGCCTATCTGAACAACCCGCAACGTGTGCAGGTTTCGCCTCCGGGCAAGGCCGCAGACAAGATCACCCAATCGATCCACTTTGTCAGCAAGCCCGAAAAACCGTCCAAACTGCGTGAGATCCTGTCACAGGATATGGACGCACTGACATTGGTGTTTTTGCGCACCAAACACGGTGCCGAAAAGCTGATGAAAGGGCTGGTTGCCGACGGTTTCAACGCAGCCTCGATCCATGGCAACAAAAGTCAGGGTCAGCGCGACCGCGCAATCAAAGCCTTCCGCGCAGGTGAGATCAACGTTCTGGTCGCAACCGACGTTGCTGCGCGTGGCATCGACATTCCCGGCGTGGCCTATGTGATCAACTATGATCTGCCCGAAGTACCCGACAATTACGTCCACCGCATTGGTCGCACCGCGCGTGCCGGACGCGAGGGTGAGGCGATTGCCTTCTGCTCTGCGGAAGAGGTCGACCTGCTGCGGCAGATCCAAAAGCTGATGAAGATCGACATCCCGGTCGCCAGTGGGAAAATGCCGGAATATGTCGAAACCAAGAAACCGGCCCGTCGACAAGGCAACCGCCACCGTGGTTCGGCCCTCAAGCCGCATGCCAACTCGGCCAAACCCGCCTCGCACAAGCGGCGCCGCCCCAGACGGCGCCCAGCGGCCTGATACCGTCAGCCCTTGAAATCCGGACAAAAGAAAACCGCCAGCCACCCGAAAGGTCGCTGGCGGTTTTGTTTTTCACAGGTGCCTTTCTGCGGCGGTCAATTGCTGGAGCTGTTCCGCTCGGCTTCGATCTCGCGCCATTTGGCAACGTTACGGTTATGCTCTTGCAGCGTTTCCGCAAATGCATGGCCCCCGGTGCCATCGGCCACAAAGAACACAAAGCTGGTTTCATCGGGTGCTACAGCCGCCTCAAGACTGGCAAGGCCAGGATTGGCAATCGGCGTTGGCGGCAACCCGTCGATCTGATAGGTATTCCAAGGCGTTGGGCGGTTCAGTTCACTGCGTCGCAACCCGCGACCCAGAGCGCCCCGTCCCTTGGTGACGCCATAGATCACCGTCGGATCCGTCTGCAGTTTCATACCCTGATTCAGGCGGTTGACGAAGACGCTGGCCACCTGTCCGCGTTCTTCGGGAACACCGGTTTCCTTTTCGATGATCGAGGCCAGGATCAGCATCTCTTCGGGGCTTTCCAAAGGCAGCCCATCCCGGCGTCCTTCCCAGGCCGCATTGATCCTCAGCTGCTGTTTGGCCTGCATATCGCCCAGCACAGCGTTCCGGTCGTCGCCCGGTGTCACCTCATAGCTGTCGGGGGCCAAAACACCCTCTGCTGGAACTTCCGCCACCTCGCCAGCCAGGAAATCCGCTGATTTCAGCGCCTCGACCACTTGCCAGCTTGTCACGCCTTCGGCCAGTGAAACGCGGTACCGCGTATCCGCCTCATTGCGCATTTGCCCGTAGACATCGGGTACTTCATCCACGCCAACTTCGAACTCGGCAATTTCAACAAAGTTCAGCGTCGCCGGGTCCAACTCGCGCACGCGGGCCCGGGTCCGGGTCACACCGATCCGATATTCAATCTCGGTCCCGCAGGTGCTGGCACCACTTTTGGTGATATCGTCCACGATCTGCTGCATGGACGCGCCTTCGCGCACCAGAAAGCTCCCTGCCTTAAGCTGCTGTGACTTGTCGCTGTAATCCGCACCCATCCGAAAGATCGTGGCGCTGGTGACCGCACCCTGATCCTCAAGGTCGCGGCTGACCCGTGTCATGTTCGAGCCACCTTTGACCTGCAGGCAGATCGCGGATTCCAGCGGGCCCTCGGCCTTGTATTGCGATTGCCCCCACAGGATCAGACCGCCCATCAGGAACAGGCCAACCACCAGAATGGTCAGCATGTTCGATGCTAAGGCCCGCCACATTTAACTGACCTTTCCGAAGATCACGCTTGCATTGGTACCGCCAAACCCGAACGAGTTCGAAAGCGCCACGTTGATCTCACGCTCGCGTTTCGCATTCGGTGCCAGATCGATCGGAGTTTCCACCGCCGGGTTATCCAGATTGATCGTTGGCGGCGCAACCTGATCGCGAATCGCCAGGATCGAGAAAATCGCCTCAATCGCGCCCGCCGCACCCAGCAGGTGACCGGTTGCCGATTTGGTCGATGTCATGGTCGCGCTGCTGGCATGATCGCCCAGCAGACGCTCAACCGCGCCCAATTCAATCGTATCCGCCATGGTAGAAGTGCCATGCGCGTTGATATAATCCAGATCCTTCGGCTCCAACCCGGCGCTGCGCAGCGCGGCCCGCATCGAACGTTCCGCCCCATCACCATCCTCAGACGGTGCGGTGATGTGATACGCGTCGCCGGACATGCCATAACCCAGAACCTCGGCGTAAATTTTGGCCCCACGGGCCTTGGCGTGTTCGTAATCTTCCAGCACAACGATGCCCGAACCCTCGCCCATCACAAAGCCATCGCGATCATTGTCATACGGGCGGCTCGCCGCCTTGGGATTGTCGGCGTATTTAGTGGACAGCGCCTTGCACGCGTTGAATCCGGCAATACCGATCTCACAGATGCAGCCTTCGCCACCGCCCGCAATCATAACATCCGCGTCACCGGCGCGGATGATACGGCTGGCGTCGCCGATGGCATGCGCACCCGTCGAACAGGCTGTCACAACCGAATGGTTCGGGCCCTTGAAGCCAAACCGGATTGATACCTGACCCGAGGCCAGATTGATCAGTGCGCCCGGAATAAAGAATGGGGAAACCCTGCGCGGGCCTTTGTCGCGGATCAGGTTTGCAGTTTCAGCAATCGATCCCAGACCACCGATGCCCGACCCGATAAGAACACCTGTGCGCAGGCGGTCCTCTTCATTCTCGGGTGTCCAGTTGGCGTCACGACACGCCATATCGGCTGCTGCGATGGAATAGAGTATAAAATCCTCGATCTTGCGCTGTTCTTTCGGCGGCAACCAATCGTTAGGGTTGAATGTCCCATCCGTTCCGTCCCCGCGCGGGACTTCGCAGGCATAGGTCGTGGTGACCCCGCTTGCCTCGGCATCGAAAAGGGTGATCGGGCCCGCGCCGGATTCTCCGTCCAGCAGCCGTGACCAGCTTTCCTCGACTCCGCTGGCCAAAGGAGTGACCAATCCCAGACCGGTTACAACGACTCTGCGCATGAAGTGCCTCTTGCCTGCTTCCTGTTATGAGAACCGTCCATACCCCGCCCCGGGGCCCGGGGGCAAGAGCAACGGCATAATCCGCACCGCCATCGCGTCACCAATTTGCCCGCACTGGCCAAAATCGGATCGATCTTGCCGATGAACAAAGAAATCCGCCCCTTCGCAGGTGCGAAAGGGGCGGATGTGTGGAAATCTAATGCTGTTACTGGAACTGTGCGACCGGCTCATGCGCGGCGGTTGCCACATCCAGCGCCTCTTTCAGGTCCACCGTTTTGCGGAACAGGGCACGCCCGACCAAAGCCCCGGAAATGTTGGGGATATAGGCCAGCCTTGAAATGTCATCCGCCTTGCGCACCACACCGCTTGCCATAACTGGTGTGCGGGAATGCTGCGCCAGACCCGAGATCAATCCCAACTGCGCCTCGACATCCTCCATATCACTGTCGATATCCGTGACCAGAATGCCCGCAAACGGGGCATCGGCAAAGGCGTCAATGAACGCTTCGGGTGTAAAGGCGCTTTGCGTGCGCCAGCCTTCGGTCATGACAAACCCGCGCCAGACATCGACGGCCAGAACGATCTGATCGGGGTACAGCTTGGCCAGTTCCTTGACCAGATTGGGATCCCAGGCCGCCATCGTCCCGATCACGATCCGACCGGCACCTTTGTCGATCCAGTGCTCCACATGTTCGCGCGTGCGCATGCCACCGGCCAATTGCACCGGAATTTCGGCGCTGCGCAGGATCTCTTCGACCAGCGCGGTATTGGTGTCGCGGCCTTCGATGGCATCGAAATCGGTCAGATGCATCCATTCGGCCCCGGCGGCGGCCCAGCTGCGCGCCGTTTCAACCGGGTCGACATGCCAGATCATCGCATCGTCCAGGCGGCCCTTGTCCAGTGTGACACACCGCCCGTTCTGTAATTCCATCGTGGGATAAATCCTCATGAGCTCGCTCCTCCGCCCAATCGCTCTGAAAATCTAGGATACCATACATGGCGATTGAACGGGTGATTCCACCAGTTTCGGCAAACGACGCTCATTTTGCGGCATTGCGGCAGAAAACGCGTTTCACACACGTGACGGGGGACCGTTCCTGCGAAACAGATGAACCGGAATGTCCCGGTACTCGGCTTCGCGCAGCAAAGAATAGCCAAGTTTCCCGGCCAGTTTGTGCGACACGGTGTTGTCGGCATCAATCAGCGCGACAAGCGGGCCGGGAATAACCCGGTCAAACCAGTCATGTGCGGCCTGTGCGGCCTCGTACCCGAACCCCTGCCCCTGCCTTTCAGGCGCCAGGACCCAACCGGCTTCGGGATAGGAATCGAAATCGGACCCCAGCGACCGGTTGGCAAAAAAGAACCCCGCCTGACCGATCAATTTGCGATTCGATTGCAGCACCACAGCCCATTGGCCAAAACCGGTCATCTGCCAGTGCCCTGCATTGCGAAGGAACGCGTCCCACGATTCGCCCCTGCTGCGCGGGGAACCGCCAATATGGCGCACGACTTCCGGATCGCTCCAGATTTCCGAGAACCTGTCAAAGTCCTCGGGTCGCAATGCGCACAGCGTCAATCGCGCCGTGTTTATCATCGGGGTGGATCTTATCATGCCCTTGCCCGCTCGGATTGTGCCTCAGGGTCACAGTGCGAACAGGGAATGCCGCACGCAAGGCAGAATTTTGACAGGGCACAAAAAAACGGTGCCTCCGTTGCCCGGAAGCGCCGTTTTCGTCTAGCTCAAAGCGATCAGGACGCTTCGGTAATGAATTTGACGGCGTCGCCGAAGGTCTGGATGGTCTCGGCTGCGTCATCAGGGATTTCGATGCCGAACTCTTCTTCGAAGGCCATAACCAGCTCAACGGTGTCCAGGCTGTCTGCACCCAGATCGTCGATGAAGGAAGCGTTTTCAGCTACTTTGTCTTCTTCTACACTCAGGTGCTCAACAACGATCTTTTTAACGCGATCTGCGACGTCGCTCATGTCTATTCCTCATTCCTTATCAGGGCGGTTAGCCCGGTTCTGCCCATGCCCGCTCGGGGTGGCTCTGATTTGCCCGTTCCGGGCGGTTTGGGTCCCGGATACCCGGGAAAGTAAGAGAACCGGCCAACCTGACCGGCCCCTACGCATATGCGCCGCCTATAGCACAGACAACGCGCAAGGCAAACGCTTTCGCATCCGCCCTGAGTTGCGCCTACAACATGGCCATACCGCCATTCACATGCAAGGTGCTTCCGGTAACATAGCCCGCTTCGGGGCTTGCAAGGTACAGCACGGCGGCCGCGATTTCCTCGGGATCACCCATGCGTCCGGCCGGAACCTTGAGCAACAGACCCTTCCGTTGCTCATCCGTCAGCTTTTCCGTCATAGCCGTCGTGATAAAGCCCGGCGCCACAGCGTTCACGGTGATGCCACGGGTTGCCACTTCATGCGCCAGCGCCTTGGAGAATCCGATCATACCGGCCTTTGACGCAGCATAATTCGCCTGACCCGGGTTACCGATTGCCGCCACAACGGACGAGACATTTACGATCCGGCCCCAACGGGACTTCATCATGCTGCGGATCACGCCTTTGCACAATTTCATCGTCGCGGTCATGTTGATGTCGATCACGCTCTGCCATTCGTCGTCGGACATGCGCATGAACAGGTTGTCCCGCGTGATACCTGCGTTGTTGACAAGAATATCGACCGATCCCATGGCCGCCGCCGCTTGTTTCGGCAACGCCTCGACTGAGTCCGGATCGCCCAGGTTGCAGGGCAGAACATGCGCGCGCTCACCCAGATCATCAGCCAGCGCCTGCAGCGGTTCGACCCGTGTCCCTGACAGGCCGACCGTCGCGCCCGCGCCGTGCAACGCCCGCGCGATGTTGCCGCCAATACCACCCGAAGCACCGGTGATCAGGGCATTCTTACCAGTCAAATCAAACATTCTGTTTTCCTCGTGCAGCGCCCCGTTTGGGGCGCATGTTGTGCTTACGATTCGGCTTGCAGAGCCTTTTGTACGCCTTCCGGAGTCCCAACGGCCTTGCCCGAAATGGTCCGGTCAATCTTGCGGATCATACCGGACAGCGCCTTGCCAGCACCGACTTCCCAAGCCTCGGTCACGCCTTGCGCGGCCATATACTGAACGCTTTCGCGCCACCGGACGGACCCGGTCACCTGCTCAATCAGCAACTGCCGGATCAAATACGGGTCGGTGACTGCCTCGGCGCGTACATTGGCCACCAGCGGCACGGCGGGGGATTTGATCTCGACGCTGGCCAGAGCCTCCGCCATTACATCTGCAGCAGGTTGCATCAGCGCACAGTGAAATGGAGCACTTACAGGCAACATAACGGCGCGTTTGGCACCTTTTTCCTTGGCAATCTCAGCCGCGCGTTCCACGGCAGCCTTGGAACCGGACACCACGACCTGCGTCGGGTCGTTGTCATTTGCGGCCTGACAGACCTCGCCCTGAGCAGCTTCGTCAGCCACCGTGCGCACGGCGTTCAGGTCCAGCCCCAGGATCGCGGCCATCGCGCCCTCGCCCACCGGAACCGCGCTTTGCATCGCCTGACCGCGTGTGCGCAACAAGCGTGCGGTATCAGCGACGGTCAGCGCACCAGCCGCAGCCAGCGCCGAATATTCACCCAGCGAGTGACCTGCCACAAAAGACGCCTGCGAAATCGACACGCCCTCGGCCTCAAGCGCGCGCATGGCCGCGATCGACGTTGCCATCAATGCGGGCTGTGCGTTTTGTGTCAGCGTCAGCTCGGCAATATCGCCATCCCAGATCAGCCCGCTCAGGTTTTCACCCAGCGCCGCGTCAACCTCGTCGAATACGGCCTGCGCGGCGGGATATGCCTCGGCCAAAGCCTTGCCCATTCCGATTGTCTGGGCGCCCTGCCCGGGGAAAACGAACGCGAGTGTCATTGCAACCTCATAGATGACGTTAGGTTGCGGCGGGGTGTAAACCGACAAGCCACGCGGCACAAGCATTGCCTGCGTTCTGCATCAAGGCACCGTTATTGTGCATATCCTGCTGTTGAGTCTGCGCGTACTGCCTTTAGGTTGGGCGCAGGAAATAACCCCCGGAGCGTTCGACCCATGGCCTCGACCAATACCTTCTCCAGCTACGGCAGTGTCACCAAGACATTTCACTGGCTGACGGCTCTGCTGATTTTCACGGCCCTGCCCCTGGGCTGGTTCGCCAACAATCTGGCACAAGCCATCTATGATCCGTCCATCCCCACGACCGAGGCGGATATCGCGCTGGCCACAAGGCTATTCTCGCTGCACAAAACCGTCGGGATCACTGTGTTCTTCGTCGCACTGGCCCGGATCCTCTGGGCCATGACGCAGACCAAGCCCGGCCTTCTGAACGCTGATAACAAACCCGAGGCCTTTGCCGCCGAAACGGTGCATTGGCTGCTATACGGATCACTGGTTCTGGTTCCCCTGTCCGGTTGGGTGCACCACGCCGCCGCCGAGGGTTTCGCCCCGATCCTGTGGCCATTTGGGCAGAACCTGCCATTCATTCCCAAATCCGCCTCTGTGGCCGAGGTGACCGCCGCACTGCACTGGCTGTTCATCCTGATCTTGGCAGGCTCTCTTGTGCTGCATATCGCAGGCGCGCTCAAACACCATGTCGTTGACAAGGACGGAACGCTGGCTCGGATGCTACCGGGACGCTCGGACGCGCCGGAACCACCGGTGCAACATCACTCTGCCGTTCCGGCAGTTGCCGCCCTGATTGTCTGGATCGCCGTTCTGGCAGGCGGCTGGTTCACCGGAGTATTTTCACATCACTCCGCCGCTGGCACGGAAACCGCCGAACTGGCCGAGGTACAGTCAGACTGGCAGGTGCAGGACGGCACGCTGTCGGTCACGATCACCCAACTGAACAGCCCTGTGACCGGCACATTCGCCGATTGGACTGCCGCGATCACCTTCGAAGAGCCCGCCGAACCCGGGCTCGCCGGATCGGTCGATGTAAACATCGCCATAGCCTCGCTCAGCCTCGGGACAGTAACGGATCAGGCGATGGGATCGGATTTCTTCGACAGCTCCCAGTTTCCAACCGCTCGTTTTGACGCCGACATCTATAAGACGGAAACCGGGTACGAGGCGCGCGGCCCCCTGACAATCCGCGACAAATCTCTGGATGTCGTGCTGCCCTTCGATCTGGCCATTCAGGACGGCATCGCCTCGGTGTCCGGCGGGTTCGAGATCAACCGCCTGGACTTCGACGTCGGAAAATCCATGCCTGCCGAGGATTCGCTGGCCTTTGCCGTCGCAATCTCGGTCGAACTTACGGCGTCGCAGTCAGAGTGAGATCAGGCAAAGAAAAACCGCCGGGGTTTGAGCGCCCCGGCGGTTCTTTTCGTGTCGAACAGCTTGGATCAGCCGTCTTTCTGCGCCTCAACCGAAATTCTGATCTGAACCTCGTCACTGACGAAAGGCGCGAACTGACCCAGATCAAACTCGCTGCGCACCAGAGTGGTGGTCGCATCAAACCCGGCCCAGGGCTTGCCCGCCATCGGATGTTCACCAACCTGGTTCAGCTTGGCGTCCAGAACCACTGATTTGGTCACACCGTTCATGGTCAGGTCTCCGGTGATGTTCGCTGTGTCGTCGCCGGTGACTTCGATTTCGGTCGAGGTGAAGGTGATCAGGTCACCCTCAGCCACACCAAAGAAATCTTCGGTCATGAAGTGATCTTCGCGCGGCTTCCAGCCGGTGATCATCTCAACAACAGGCATCGACACGTTTACGCTGGACGCTGACGGGTCTTCCTGATCGAACATGATCTCGCCCTCAAAGCCCGAGAACATGCCGTAAGTGGTCGAAAACCCCAGGTGGTTGTAGCTGAACAAAATCTGGCTGTGGCTGGGGTCCAGAACGTATTTCTCGGCACTGGCAAACGCCGCACCTGCCGTAACAGCCAGAGCAGCAGCAAGAACGATGGATTTCATAACAATCTCCGCAATTTTTTGGATGCAGCCCGATGGGGATGCTCGAAAACGAAAATGTGCCGCCCGGGGGCAGCACACAAGTGTTATGAATTCACAAACTCTGTTCTTTTTTGAACAGACGGAAATTCAGCCGAAAATCGTAACGTTTTGGCTGAGTTGCCCTTTCAGCGCTCGGCTGACATCCGCCGATTCCAGCGGCAGCTTCATCAACAGGCTGCCGTCCACGTCGAACAGTTCGACCTGATTATCCTCGAAGCGGGCACCACCCAGCGAGTCATAGCTGCGGCGCAGAACCGTCTGCGGACGACCATTTTCGTTCTTCTGCAAAATCCGGACCTCGCGGCGGATCGGGTCGAAATACGCATCCGGACGGTTGTCCATGACCTCGATCGTCAGCAGGCTGACACCACCAATCAGGAACATCAACGAAGCCGCCAGCTTGATCGGCCAGACATCTGCGCCCATCACCGATCCGGGCATCAGCCACATCGAAAAGGCCGAAATGACCAGAAAGGCACCAAGCATACGCGACAGAACCATCCGAGCTTTCCAGTTCGGCGCGAATGTGATCAGTACGGGTACGGATTTGTCATAGGATGCCGACGGCATCGCTTGTTCGAAAGTATTCGTATTCATCACGGCCATTGTCTTGCCCTGTCTGTTTTCTCGGTCTTCCGGGTGCTCCCGGCTTCATGAACAACCTCGGGGCGAAAAGCGTCAGGAATTGGGCACCTCAAAGGAAATTGGGCGGCGTCTCCATGGCAGATATGGCAGGGCTTGCCCCCCGCGCACAAACGTGTATATGGGGCCATCCTTCGCAAGATACATGAATCGCGCAGCCTCTCGTGGCAGGGTCGCGAAGGATGAAATGGCTCCGCCTTTGAAATGCGCCCAGATAGAAACAGGAGTGCACATGCCACTGTATGAGCATGTAATGATCGCGCGTCAGGATTTGTCCAACGCGCAGGCAGAAAGCCTCGTCGAACATTTCGGCACCGTTCTGGCTGACAATGGCGGCAACGTCGTCGACAGCGAGTATTGGGGCGTCAAGACGATGGCCTACAAGATCAACAAGAACCGCAAGGGTCACTATTCCTTCCTGAAGACCAACGCCCCCGCTGGCGCCATTCAGGAAATGGAGCGCCTGATGCGCCTGCATGACGACGTCATGCGCGTTCTGACCATCAAGGTCGACGAGCATAACGAGGGCCCCTCGGTCCAGATGCAGAAGCGCGACGAGCGCGAAGGCCGCCGCGAGCGCCGCTGATCAACGCCTGACGAAAGGACACCAACCATGGCCGCAAAACCATTTTTCCGCCGCCGCAAGGTCTGCCCGTTCTCGGGCGACAACGCACCGAAGATCGATTACAAAGACACCCGTCTGCTGCAACGCTACATCTCTGAACGTGGCAAGATCGTTCCTTCGCGCATCACCGCCGTTTCGGCGAAAAAGCAGCGTGAACTGGCCCGTGCTATCAAGCGCGCCCGCTTCCTCGCCCTGCTGCCCTACGCCGTGAAGTAAGGAGAGACTGATATGCAAGTTATCCTTCTGGAACGCGTTGCGAAACTGGGTCAAATGGGCGACGTCGTTGACGTCAAACCCGGATTTGCCCGCAACTTCCTGTTGCCCCAAGGCAAAGCGCTGAGCGCATCGGACGCCAACATCGCGTCGTTCGAAGCTCAGAAAGCGCAGCTTGAGGCTCGCAACCTGGAAACCAAGCAAGAAGCTGAAGCACTGGCTGAAAAGCTGGATGGTCAGCAGTTCATCGTCATTCGCTCGGCATCGGATTCCGGTTCGCTCTACGGTTCGGTCACCCCGCGTGACGCCGCAGACGCCGCAACCGAAGCAGGTTTCACCGTCGACAAGAAACAGGTTATCCTGATCGCCCCGATCAAGGACCTGGGCCTGCACTCGGTCGCTGTAAAACTGCACCCCGAGGTTGACGTCGAAATCAAGATGAACGTTGCCCGTTCGCAGGAAGAAGCTGAACTGCAGGCATCCGGCAAATCGATTCAGGAACTGGCCGCCGAGGAAGAGGCAGCCGCTGAATTCGAGATCGCCGAACTGTTCGACGACATCGGCTCGGCCGCGTCCGACGACGACGATCTGGCACCCGAGGCCGCCCCGGCCGAGGAAGACGAAGCCAAAGCCTGATCAGGTCACACTGAACAAATTAAGGGCTGCGCAACCTGCGCGGCCCTTTTTTGTTGCACACCCCAAGCCAGCAAAATTTGGCCGCAATACCGACCTTAGCTTG
>CAXXPZ010000043.1:0-11998 GCA_963422555.2 uncultured Ruegeria sp. | reverse complement strand
GGCGTGGTGGTTGCCGCCGACAGCGCTTCTGCCAGTGGCAGGCCCGCTTGTGTCGTGAGAACACGCAGGGCAGTGGTCAGATCAAGATCTGCCCCGGCCAAGGTGCCATCCGCCAGGGTCAACCTGCCATTTTGGCGCTGAATTGGCCGGCCTTCCAACTGGAATTCACTCAGATCGGTGCCCGCAACCGCCATTGCGTCGCTGACCAGAAATATCTGCCCCGGCCCACATTTGGCTGACCAGGCTGCGCGTATCGTTTCGGGATGGACGTGAACGCCATCCGCGATCAGCCCCGCAGACATGGCCCCGCAAGACAGGGCCGCCCCCACCAGACCGGGCTCACGACTGCCCAATTGGCTCATGGCATTGAACAAATGCGTGACGCATCGCGCACCGGCCTGCGCGAATCTCATGCAGGTCTCAAAAGGCGCGTCAGTGTGCCCAAGTGAGACCGCAACCCCGGCCTTCGCCAATGTCGATACCTGATCCGGCGTCGCGTTTTCGGGCGCAAGCGTGACCATCAGGGCGGGCAATTGTGCTGCGGCCTCCAGAATCACGTCAAGATCAGCGGGCAGCATTGGCCGGATCAGGCTGGCATCATGGGCACCCTTGCGCCGCTCGGACAGATGCGGACCTTCCAGATGCAATCCTGCGATGCCCGGCACTCCAATTCGGCACGCCCTGATGGCGGCATCGATGGCGGCGCTTGTCTTATCAGGCAGGTCGGTAATCAGGGTCGGCAGGATCGATGTCGCGCCCAACCCCCGATGCGCCGAGGCAATGCGCGTCAGTGTGTCGACCGAGGGGTCGTCGTTGAACATCACCCCATCGCCGCCATTGACCTGCAGATCGACATAGCCTGGGCTGAGAATGTCGCCCGCCAGATCCTCGACCCGGTCGTCAGCGGACAAGTCAGCTTCGGGCAGAACCGCATCCCAATGCCCATCCCGGAACCGGACAGCGTGCCCGGACAGCAAGGTTTTGCCGTCAAAGACCGGGCCACCGGCATAGGTGATCGATGCAGGGATCATACCGTTTCCGTCACTTTCCGCAGATGGCGCGGCGTGTCGGGATTGACGCCACGCTGCGTGGCGACCCTTTCCACCATGCCATAGAAAGACGCAATCGTCGGGATCGGATCCGTCATCCAATGCGATGTGCGCACATGCGGCAGGACGGACGCATGGCGCACGCGGCTGGTTGTGGCAAAAACCTGCGCCCCTTTTGCGGCCAGTGCATCGGCCACTTCGGCCAGATTGTCCTCGGCCGCGTCGCCCGATGAAAGCGCCAGAACCGGAAAGCCGTGATCGACGATGGAAACCGGCCCGTGCAGCACCTCGGCAGAGGAATAGCTTTCGGCGTGAATCTGGCAGGTTTCCTTGAATTTAAGCGCCGCTTCGTTGGAAATCGCGAGCGACGTGCCGCGCCCCAGCGTGAACAGGGATCGGTCACTAACCGCGTCGGCCACAACGCTCCAGTCACAAGCGATGGCGGCGGACAGGTTGTCCGGCAGGCCATGTATGGCGCGCAACAAATCCTCGTCCCGCTTGACCTGCGCCAGCAGCCACAAACCAGTGACCAGCGAGGTGACAAAGGTTTTGGTCGCAGCCACACTCAGTTCAGGACCGGCATGGATCGGCAAGGT
This sequence comes from uncultured Ruegeria sp., assembly GCA_963422555.2. Lineage (GTDB taxonomy): Bacteria > Pseudomonadota > Alphaproteobacteria > Rhodobacterales > Rhodobacteraceae > Ruegeria. The sequence goes on along the minus strand of CAXXPZ010000043.1, from coordinate 10,353 downwards.
AGCCGAGGCGACCTTGGATAACGCAGATGTGGTGTCGTTTGTAATCGCGACAGAATATGCCCCGTTATCGGTCAGAGATTGGGTCAGTTGGACAATATCCGGGCTCTGACCCGATTGCGACACGGCGATGCAGACGGCATCGTCACAGCGCATATCGACGCCATAGATCGATTTGACCGACGGCCCGACAGACGCCATCGGCAACCCAAGCAGCAATTCCGAGGCGTATTTCAGATAGTTGCAAGCATGATCCGATGACCCGCGCGCCACCGAGATCAGAAAACGCGGATCGCGATCCCGGATGTCATCGGCAGACTTCGCCACAAGGTCGGCGCCTTCTGTTAGCAATCGTTCAACAGCGTCAGGTATCTCATTGATTTCCCGCCGCATTTGAGTGGTTTCGTTAGACATTTTCCCAGGCTTTCAGTTTGACAGACGCAGATCTGCCACGAAATCGTAGGCATCGCCGTGATAGATTGATCGGGTCAGTTCTGCCACCCGCCCGCTTTCCAGGTATGAGGTGCGCTGAATCCGCAGCCCGGCAGTGCCTTCGGCGACATCCAGAAGCTCGGCCTCGGGCGCTTCGAGGTTAATGGCAGAAATCTTTTGGATCGCGCGGACCGGACGGAACCCCGTTTGTTCAAGGACAGCATACAGCGAACCCGTCACCTCGGTCGGGTTGGGCAGAATATCCAGCGGCAGAGCTGCCCGTTCCAACGCCATCGGGCACCCGCCCGCCTCACGCAGTCGGTGGATGCGCGCGACCTGTTCGTTCGCCGACAGGCCCAGCGCCATCATCTCTTCCGGGGATGGCAGGAAAATCCCCCGCTCCAGCCAGGTCGAGGTCGTCTTGAGCCCGCACCGTTCCATGTCCTCGGTAAACGAGGTCAGGTGCGACAGCGATTGTTCGACCCGCGCGACAGGCTCTCTCACGAAAGAACCCGACCCTTGCCGCTGTTCGATTGCGCCCTTGCGCACCAGTTCCTGAATGGCCTTGCGGACAGTGACCCGCGACAGGTCGGTCAGCTCGGCAATTTCGCGTTCGGGCGGCAGCGAACTGTTGGGCGGCAGAATGCCATCCTCGATCCCCTGTTCCAGACGTTGACGCAGTTGCACGTAACGCGGGCCTGAGTTTTGGCCAAGCCACCCTTCGGGACGCAGGAAATCAGCAATGTTCATTTTCGATCTCCTCATGAAACATGCGCGCCAGGGCAATCGCACCAGATAGCGGATCACCCGCAGGCTCGACCAGTTCGGATTGCATGGCAGTTGGCAGATACGGCCCGAACTGCGGCCCGATACCGCCGGTCAGGCAGATTGGCAGCCCTGCGATCCAACCCATTTTTGTCATCCGGTCTGCCAGATAATCTGCGGCGTCTTGCAGGATCAGATTAGCCAGTACATCGCCCTGACCGGCAAATTCCGTGACCAGCGGCGCAAGTGCGCCAAAATCAGCAGGCATCATATCTGCCGCGACGCGCACGATGTCTGCGGCGCTGCCAAATCGGTTCAACAGCGCGGTCGCCATGTCCGACGGCGCGTACAGCCCATCGATGCATTCAAGCGTGTCTGACAGCGCGCGACACCCGACCCATTGCGCCGAGGCCTGATCGCCCAGGACCGGACCCCATCCGCCAGCAAAGCGCCTTTCGCCTGACTGCTGCGTCGCAAGAAACGATCCTGTTCCGCAATGCGCGACAAACCCGTCCTGCGCGCCCAGCGCCCCGCGCAGCGATGCGGCGCGATCATCCTCGATCCGAATGTGTTCGAACGGAAGGGCTGCCGCCAGCCTGTCTGCAATCGCCTCACCGGTAATTCCGGCCAACCCCATATAGGTCGGCGCGCGCGTCAGGTCGGTCAAAGCGCGTCCGGACTCAGCCACCAAGGCTTGCAGCCCCCGCCGTAGCTCGGCGCAGGCAGCGTCGAAATCGGTCGAAACATTTGCCGCGCCGACCTCAACCCTGTGCACGATATCCCCGTCACACGCGGCAAGGCGACAGCGCGTCCCCCCACCATCAACAGCCAGAACAAGAGTGTCAGCAGATTGAGTCATGAGAAGACCTTTATAATACCTTTTGAAGATATAGAAGGCCTAATTGCTACCAAACGGGATATTTAGGCGATATTTTGGCTATATTTTAGAGCATTCAACAAAATGGTAGACTAATGGTATCTAAAAGGTATGATGTCTGAAATCTCAAGGGGGAATCACGTGACCACGCCAGTAACGGAACAGCTGCATCAAAGCGCACGAGGTCTGGATGCCAGACCGATGGCCGAGGCTGCAGCCCTTCTGGCCCAGGGTCAGGCATCTGCCGCGCAGGCCGCGTTACAAGCGCTGGATCCGATCTGCGGCGGCGCCGTGGCGATGGCGGAAACGATCCGGTCGGGCGGCGTTCTGCGATATTTGGCGGCGGGCTCGTCCGGGTTGATGGCCGCATCAGATGCGCTGGAACTTGGCGGCACCTTTTCGATCCCTGCGGATCAAATTCGCATTCACATGGCGGGCGGGTTGCCCACAAGCCCCGAGATGCCCGGAGACGTGGAGGACGCCGCCGACACGCTGGCAAACGAACTGGCCGGCATTTCAGCGCGCGACACCATGATTGCGGTGTCCGCCAGCGGAACCACGCCCTATACGACTGCCGCCGTCAAAATCGCGCGCGCAACAGGGGCAACCGTCATTGGTATTGCCAACAACCCGGATACATTGCTGCTGCAAATGGCGGACCACGCCGTATTGCTGCCCACCCCGCCCGAACTGATTTCGGGCTCGACCCGTATGGGGGCCGGAACCGCGCAGAAAATCGCGCTGAACATGCTGTCTACGTTGATGGCAATGGATCTGGGCCACATTCAGGATGGCATGATGATCAATCTGCGTGCGGACAATGACAAACTGCGCGCCCGCGCAAATGGCATCGTCTGTCAATTGACCGGGGTCACGCCGGAACGCGCGGATACCGCGCTGCGGGAAGCCGAGGGCAACCTCAAATGCGCGGCGCTGATGGCTGCTGGTGCCGAGACGCTGGAAACCGCGCAGGTTCTGCTGCGGGAAACCAGCGACCACCTGCGTCCCGCGATGGAGCGGCTGAACAAACAGAACGACACAATCAACCTGGGAGAAACCAAATGAAACGCAAAATTCTAAGCCTCGCCCTGATGAGCACGGCGCTGGTCGCAAGCGGTGCCTATGCCCAAGATGCCACGCTGACCATCGAAAGCTGGCGCAACGATGACCTGGCCCTGTGGCAGGACAAGATTATCCCTGCGTTCGAGGCCGAACATCCCGGCATCAAAGTGACTTTCTCACCTTCCGCCCCTGCCGAATACAACGCTGTCCTGAACTCGAAGCTTGAGGCCGGATCGGCAGGCGATCTGATCACTTGCCGCCCTTTCGATGCCTCGCTGGCGCTGTATGAAGACGGCCACCTGACCGACCTGTCCGATCTGGACGCGATGGGCAACTTTTCGGACGTAGCGAAATCCGCATGGCAGACCGATGACGGCTCGGCCAGTTTCTGCGTGCCGATGGCGTCGGTGATCCATGGCTTTATCTACAACAAGGACGCCTTTACCGAATTGGGCATCGAAGTTCCGGCGACAGAGGCTGAGTTCTTTGCCGCTCTGGACAAGATCAAGGAAGACGGCACGTACATTCCGATGGCGATGGGTACCAACGACCAGTGGGAAGCCGCGACGATGGGCTATAACAACATCGGTCCGAACTATTGGAAAGGTGAGGAAGGCCGTCTGGCGCTGATCAAGGGCGAGCAGAAACTGACCGATCCGCAATGGGTTGCACCCTATGCGACGCTGGCCAAGTGGGGGCCGTATCTGGGCGACGGGTACGAGGCCCAGACCTATCCTGACAGCCAGAACCTGTTCACGCTGGGCCGTGCCGCGATCTACCCGGCGGGCAGCTGGGAAATCTCGGGCTTTAACACGCAGGCCGACTTTGAGATGGGCGCCTTCAAGCCGCCGGTCCAGAACGCGGGCGACACCTGCTATATCTCGGATCACACCGATATCGGCATCGGCATGAACGCCGCCAGCGAAAATCAGGACGCCGCGCGTACTTTCCTGGCCTGGGTCGCAAGCCCCGAGTTTGCCAGCATCTTCGGCAACGCCCTGCCCGGCTTCTTCCCGCTGTCCAGCACCCCGGTCGAGTTGGAGGACCCGCTGGCCAAGGAAATCGTCGGCTGGCGGGATGAGTGTGAAAGCACCATCCGATCCACCTATCAGATCCTGTCGCGTGGCACGCCCAACCTGGAAAACGATACCTGGGGCGCATCTGTGGCCGCAATCAAAGGCGCCGAAACACCCGAGGCATTGGGCCAAAGCCTGCAGGACGGTCTGGCCACCTGGTACGCACCACATCAGTAACACCTGAGCCACTCACACCGGACGCGGCCCAAAGCGTCGCGTCCGGACCCTTTTCCCGGAGTTCCCCATGCCAACCCGCCGCATCAGATGGCATATCGCCGTATTCCTTGCACCTGCCGTGCTGGTCTACACGGCGGTAATGATCTTCCCCCTGTTCAACACGCTGCGCCTTGCGCTGTTTACCGAGGTTGATCAGGCCCGCGTTTATGTCGGTTTGCAGAATTTCCGCACCCTGTTTTTCGACCCGATCTGGTCCGAGCAATTCTGGAACGCACTTGGCAACAATTTCTGGTTCTTTCTGATCCACATGCTGGTGCAGAACCCGATCGGCGTCGCACTGGCGGCACTGCTGTCCCATCCGCGGCTGCGCTTTGCCGCGCTATACCGGTCGGCGATTTTCATCCCGACAATCCTGAGCTTTGTAATTGTCGGCTTTGCCTGGAAACTGATCCTGTCGCCGCTTTGGGGCATCGCGCCGTCGATGCTGGACGCGGTTGGTCTGAAATCGCTGTTCGCGCCCTGGCTGGGCAAGGAAGAATACGCTCTGACCACGCTGGCGCTGGTCTCGGTCTGGCAATTTGTCGGCATCCCGATGATGCTAATCTATGCCGCCCTGCTGTCGATCCCCGAAGAGATCCTTGAGGCCGGCGAGATCGACGGCATTACCGGAGCGTCGGCCTTTTGGAAAATCAAACTGCCGCTGATCCTGCCATCAATCGGAATCATCTCAATCCTGACTTTCGTGGGCAATTTTAATGCTTTCGACCTGATTTACGTCTCTCAGGGCGCGCTGTCCGGGCCGGATTTCTCAACCGATATTCTGGGCACCTTCATGTACCGCACCTTCTTTGGCTTCCAGCTGCAATTGGGCGATCCCCATATGGGATCGGCCATCGCCGGGGCCATGTTCGCCATCATCCTTGTGGGTGTCTGCATCTACCTGTTCGGCATCCAGACCCGGATGCGCCGGTATCAGCTGTGAGGGGTTGGAAATGAACAAAGCACGCATCAACCCGCTGAACACTGCCGCCATGCACGGAGCGCTGATCCTCTATGTACTGATCGCCCTGTTCCCGGTCTTTGTGATCATCATCAACAGCTTCAAATCCCGTCGCGCCATCTTTCGCGAACCGCTCGCCCTGCCCGATGCCGAGAGCTTTTCTCTGATCGGGTACCAGACGGTGATGAAACAGGGTGATTTCTTCCTCTACTTCCAAAATTCAATGATCGTCACCGTCTTGTCGCTGGCCTTTGTCCTGCTGTTCGGCGCGATGGCTGCCTTTGCGCTGAGCGAATACAGGTTCAAAGGCAACATGGTGATGGGCCTGTATCTGGCGCTTGGCATCATGATCCCGATCCGCATCGGTACGGTCGCCATTCTTGAGATGATGGTTGCCACCGGGCTGGTGAACACGCTTTGGGCGCTGATCCTTGTCTATACGGCGCAAGGGCTGCCGCTGGCAGTGTTCATCCTGTCCGAGTTCATGCGGCAGGTCTCGGACGATCTGAAAAACGCCGGGCGCGTGGATGGCCTGTCGGAATACACGATCTTTTTCCGCCTGGTTCTGCCGCTGGTGCGGCCCGCAATGGCGACCGTGGCCGTATTCAACATGATCCCGATCTGGAACGACCTGTGGTTCCCGCTGATCCTGGCCCCGGCTGAGGAGACCAAAACGCTGACGCTGGGCAGCCAGGTCTTTATCGGTCAGTTCGTCACCGACTGGAACGCGGTTCTTTCGGCGCTCAGCATGGCGATCCTGCCGGTGCTGTTCCTCTATGTCATCTTCTCGCGCCAACTGATCCGCGGCATCACCTCAGGAGCTGTCAAATGACCCGAGTTCTTATCGCTGGCCTCGGCAATATGGGGTTGAGCCACGCCTTGGCTCACCACCACCCGGACGCCAAGATTGTGGGGTTGGTGAACCGGTCCGGTCGCGTGGACCACCCCGATCTATCAAACTATCCGGCCTATTCGGATTTCAGCACCGCTCTGACCGAAACGAACCCCGATCTGGTCATCGTTGCCACCTATTCCGACAGCCATGCCGACTTTGCCTGTGCCGCGATGGATGCAGGCGCGCATGTGTTTGTCGAAAAGCCGCTGGCAACTACCGTCGCAGATGCCAAACGTGTCGTGGCCAAGGCCGCCCAGACCAACCGCAAGCTTGTCATTGGCTATATCCTGCGCCACCACCCGTCGTGGATGCGCCTGATCGCCGAGGCGCGCGATCTGGGCGGCCCTTACGTGTTCCGCCTGAACCTGAACCAGCAAAGCAGCGGCGCCGAATGGGATACCCACAAGGCGCTGATGCAGACCACCTCACCCATCGTCGATTGCGGCGTGCATTATGTCGACGTGATGTGCCAGATCACCGATTCCGACCCTGTGCGCGTGCATGGCATGGGCCTGCGTCTGAGTGATGAGATTGCGCCGGACATGTATAATTACGGTCAGTTTCAGGTGGTGTTCGAGGACGGCTCAGTCGGCTGGTACGAGGCCAGCTGGGGCCCGATGATGTCCGAGACGGCGTTTTTCGTAAAAGACATTATCTCGCCCAACGGGTCGGTTTCGATCACCGACGGCAACAAAGGCGCGTCGTCTGATATCGACGGCCACACCAAAGTTGGCGGCATTCTGGTGCATCGCCCCGAGGGCGACCGGACAATCGACATGCCTAACGAGCCCGGCCATCAGGAACTCTGCGATGCGGAACAGGCCTATATGCTGCGCGCCATCGCCGAGAATATCGACCTGACCCGGCATATGAATGACGCCGTCCAATCCCTTGCCATCTGTCTGGCTGCTGATGAAAGCATCCGCTCCGGCCAACCCATTTCGCTGAAAGAGACGACCCGATGACCGCCCTGACCCTGCAGAACGTGAACAAATCCTTTGGCAATGTCCAAGTTCTCAAGGACATCAACATCGAAGTGGACGAAGGCGAGTTCGTTGTCTTTGTCGGCCCGTCGGGTTGCGGCAAGTCCACCCTGCTGCGGGTGATTGCCGGGCTAGAAGACGTCACCTCCGGTGAGGTCCGCATTGGCGGAGAGCTGATGAACCTTGCCCCGCCCTCGAAACGCGGCATCGCGATGGTGTTCCAAAGCTACGCCCTCTACCCCCACCTGAACGTGCGCAAAAACATGTCGCTGGCGCTGAAACAGGAAGGCCAGAGTAAACAGGTCATCGAAGAGCGCGTATCCAAGGCCAGCAAGATGCTGAACCTTGAGCCTTATATCGACCGCTTCCCGTCCGAGTTGTCCGGCGGCCAGCGCCAGCGCGTCGCCATCGGCCGCGCCATCGTGCGCGAACCCAAACTGTTTCTGTTTGACGAGCCGCTATCCAATCTGGACGCTGCATTGCGGATGAACACCCGGCTCGAGATTGCCAACCTCCACCAACAGCTCGACGCCTCGATGATCTATGTGACCCATGACCAAACCGAGGCGATGACACTGGCCGACAAGATCGTTGTACTGCGCGACGGGCACGTGGAACAGGTCGGCAGTCCGATGGATCTGTATAATAACCCCGCCAACCAGTTTGTTGCCGGATTTCTGGGTGCTCCGTCGATGAACTTCTTCCCCGCCAACCTGATTGGCGAGCGTGCGGACGTCACGACCGGCATCCGCCCCGAAGACTTGTATCTGTCCGATGACGGCCCGATTGCGGCGCAGGTGACCCATGTCGAACACCTCGGCGGCGACACCAATGTAATTGCCATGATGCAGGATCACCAGATCACCGCGCGCCTGTTCGGCCAACATCAGGTCAGCGCCGGTCAACCCATCCGCTTCGGCTATGCCCCTGACCGCACCTATCGCTTTGACCCCGAAGGCGCACGGCTCACCTGAGCGGCGCCACGGCGTCTTAACAATTTGAATTCAGGATGTTGGTGCGGTCGAGAAGACTCGAACTTCCACGGGTGTTACCCCACAGCGACCTCAACGCTGCGCGTCTACCAATTCCGCCACGACCGCACTGCCAGTGACTTGGTAGAGGCGCGTATAGACGCAGCGGCGCGCGATGTGAAGAGGCAAAAACACCGGCGGTTGGAATTCGCGCGCGGCAGTCATATCTATGGCGCCATACAAGTCCCCACACCAATTCCGGAGCCTCAGATGACATCATCAGACCCCCGTCCTACCGTTCAGATCGATATCGTGTCAGACGTGGTCTGCCCCTGGTGCATCGTGGGGTTCCGACAACTGGATCTGGCGTTGCAGCAGGAAAATGTACTGGCGCATATCAGATGGCATCCGTTCGAGCTGAACCCTGGCATGGGCGCCGAGGGGCAGAACCTGCGCGAGCATATCGCGGAGAAATACGGCTCGACACCGGAACAAAGCCAGCAGGCGCGCGACCGGTTGACTGCGTTGGGGGCAGAGCTGGGATTTACCTTCAATTTCAACGATGACAGTCGGATATATAACACCTTTGCGGCGCATCAGCTGTTGGACTGGGCCGAGGCGCAGGGTCGGCAGCACCCTCTCAAGCTGGCATTGTTTGATGCGTGTTTCACACAGCAGCAAGACGTTTCGGATACAGAGGTACTGATGGGCGCAGTCGCGGCCGTCGGCCTGAATTCTCAGGCCGCACAACAGGCGCTGGCCTCGGGCGACCATGTTGCACCGGTGCGCGAGAAACAAAAATTCTGGACCAGCCGGGGGATCTCGGGCGTGCCGTCTATGGTGTTTGGCGGCAAGTACCTGCAGACGGGCGCGCAGGGCACCGAAACATACGCTCAGGTCCTGCAGCAATGCCTGACTGAGGCGGCCTGACCGCTTTCCCCTGCCCCGCAGACGGTCTATGGACGTGCCATGGAATGGAAGACAACAGACGGGCTGACCGATTACGACACCGCCGTCGCCTTTATGGAGGCGCGTGTTGCGGCAATTGCGGCAGGCGATGCCGATGAATGTATCTGGCTGCTGGAACACCCGCCGCTTTATACCGCCGGTACGTCAGCCCGGATCGAGGATCTGACGGACCCTGACCGGTTTCCGGTCTACGAGACCAAGCGTGGCGGGCAATATACCTACCACGGCCCGGGGCAGCGCGTGGTTTATGTCATGCTGGATGTCGGCAAGCGCGGCCATGATGTGCGGCGCTTTGTCAAACAGCTGGAGAACTGGGTGATTGCCGCGCTTGCGGAATTCAACGTCAAAGGTGAAATCCGCGAAGGTCGCGTTGGCGTCTGGGTCCAGCGCAATGACAAGCCGCTGACACCGTCCGGCCAACCGACCGAGGACAAGGTCGCGGCCATCGGTATCCGGTTGCGCAAATGGGTCAGTTTCCATGGCATTTCAATCAATGTCGAACCGGATCTGAGCCATTTTTCGGGCATCGTTCCCTGTGGCATACAAGATCACGGTGTCACGTCTCTGGTCGATTTGGGATTGCCGGTCACGATGGCTGATCTGGATGTCGCCCTGAAACGCACCTTCCAAGATATCTTTGCCAAGATCGACTGAATCCTGACACCCCCGAAATGACAAAGCGAATCGCAAAGTTACTCACGCGTAAATAACAATCCCGTCAGTCGCTTCGCTCTGTTTCTCAAAACGAATAAGTTTCCCTAAGGTTAACCAACTTTCGACTACGGTTAACCACATTTCGATTAAAATTCAGGGTTTCTTCATTTCCCCTAAATACAAACCGTGTCGAACCACATAGTATGTAATGGCCGTTCAAGAGTGAGTGGTGTGTTAACCGGTGATCCCGGGCTTGCCCGCGAAATCCGAATTGTGTTTGGTTACGAGTCTGCCGTTCCGACCCCATATCGGAACGGCAATTCTCGTTTCAGGGACCTTTGCATCTAATAACCCCGCTTACGAAGATTGATGCCCAAAGCGGGATATTTCCGCACATGCATGATCGGGCGCTTCGATTTCCAGCGTCACATGGCCAAGGCGGAACTGGTCCTTCAGGGTTTGTTTGACTGCAACACGTATGTTTTCGGCCTGGTC
>CAXXPZ010000042.1:0-27241 GCA_963422555.2 uncultured Ruegeria sp. | reverse complement strand
GTCCTTGTCGCTGCGGTCGATCCCCTGACTGGCCACGGACAGGACCGAAGCAAACATCATACGGACTGAACCCGCTCAAACGCGCGACCGCGCTGGGTCGCCGCATCCTTGTCCTCCCACCGAAATCGATTCAGAAGCAAGGCGAATTGACGGTCCGAAGGTCGCCACTTCATCTCGGTCACAGGGAAAACGGCGTCCTGTGACAAGGTCGAGATCACCTGCAGATCATCTGCATCCTCGGCCCCCAGATTCAGCGGGGCTTCGCGCCCATCTTGAAAACTCGCATCCGTCATTGGTTTTTGATCCGTTCAATCCTGGCACCCACGCCTTCCAACTTGCGCACCACATATTCATATCCGCGATCCAGATGATAGACCCGGCTGACCGTCGTTTCCCCTTCTGCCGCCATTCCGGCCAAAATCAGAGATACCGAGGCCCGCAGATCCGTCGCCATGACCGGCGCACCCTTCAACCGCTCAACGCCAGTCACCGTTGCGGTGCCGCCATGCACCTCGATTTGCGCGCCCATGCGCACCAGTTCTGGGGCATGCATAAAGCGGTTCTCGAATATGCGCTCCTCCAGAACCGAAGTTCCCTCGGCCGTGCACATCAGCGCCATCATCTGCGCCTGCAAGTCGGTCGGAAAGCCGGGGAAAGGCTCGGTCACGACATCCACCGAAGTCACCCGTCCGTTCTTGCGGGACACTTTCAGACCCTTGTCCGTTTCGGCAACGCTGACACCGGCCGCGTCCAGCTTGGCGGCAAAGGACTCGACCAGAGACATGCGACCGCCCAGCAACTCGACCTCTCCACCACAAATGGCGGGGACCAACATATAGGTGCCCAGCTCAATCCGGTCGGTGACGACCTGATGCGTGGCCCCGTGCAAACGGTCAACGCCCTGAATTTCGATGGTCGATGTCCCCTCGCCGGAAATCTGCGCACCCATCTTGCGCAAGCAATCCACCAGATCGACAATCTCGGGCTCGCGGGCGGCGTTCTTCAGAACCGTTGTTCCCTTGGCCAGCGTCGCGGCCATGACGATGTTTTCAGTCGCCCCGACCGAGGCAAAGCGCATCTCGTGCACCGCGCCTTTCAATCCACCCGGGGCTTTGGCGTGCAGATAGCCGTCTTTCAACTCGATTTCAGCACCCAGAGCTTCCAGGCCCTCGACATGCAGATCCATCGGACGCGCACCAATCGCGCACCCACCGGGCAGCGACACGACCGCCTGTCCAAGGCGTGCAAGCATCGGGCCCAGAACCAGATTGGACGCGCGCATCTTGCGCACGATGTCATAATCCGCCGTGTGGCTGGTCAGGTCATGGCTGGACATGGCCAGCACCTGACCGTCCTGCAACGAAGACACCTCAGCCCCCAACGACTGCAGCAGTTGCGTCATTGTCTTGATGTCGCTCAGTCGGGGCGCATTGGTCAGCGTCAGCGGTTCGTCGCTCAACAGTGTTGCGGGCATCAGCGTCAGGCACGCATTCTTGGCCCCCGCGATCGGTATCTGACCGCTGAGCGGCCCGTTGCCTGTCACCAGAATCGAATCCATTTACTCTTATCCCTCATTACTTATCCGGCTTGGTTTCGGGGGCCGACCGCGCCCTGGCCTGCGCTTTGCGCCGTGCCAGATTGGCCTTTAGCGCAGCCTTTAGCCGATCTTCGCGCGCATCCCCGGATTTGCCGTGTTTTTTTGGTGAACTTTTGTCTGCCATGGTCTTTCTCTACAGGAGACACAAAAAACCGTCCAGACACCCTTGCGCCGCGTTTCGTTTGAGTCTAATCACCCGCCCACAGCGCTGCTGTAGCTCAGAGGTAGAGCACTCCCTTGGTAAGGGAGAGGTCGAGAGTTCAATTCTCTCCAGCAGCACCATCTAATCCCCATATATTGTCCGCTGTGAACGCATACTGATCGCCGTGTTCAGTTGATAGGCAGCGACCAATCACCAGAACAAAGGTGACCAGACGTCCGTTTCCCAAGCCTTTCTGATTTGTGACTGCAGCCTGTCAGAATCAGAGTTGATTTCAGCCGCCTCTGAGACGTTGCATCAGGTAAATCTCGCTGCCCTCGGGGATCGGTTCGGTCAGGCCGGTGGCGATGACACGGCCGTTGATTGCGATCGACACGCCTGCGTCGATTGGACCTTGGAGTTGGGGATGGGCGCGCACGAGTTCGCGCAACAGCTCGCCGGTTGTGCCGGCTTGCACCTCGACCACCTGCTGACCCCCGGTCAATGACCGGAGGCCGGACCAGAGGTGGACCTCAACCATTGCCCTTCAGCGCCGTCAGGATACGCGGCGGGGACATGGGCAGTTCCCGCATCCGCACACCCGCAGCATGCGACACCGCGTTGGCGATGGCGGCAAGGGGTGGCACGATACCGGTTTCCCCAACGCCGCGCACACCAAACGGGTGGCCGGGGTTGGGAACCTCGACAATCACCGTGTCGATCATCGGCAGGTCGCTGGCGACCGGAATGCGGTAATCAAGGAAGATCGAGTTCTGCAGGCAACCATCCTCGCCATAGACATACTCCTCGTTCAGCGCCCAGCCGATACCCTGCGCGGCACCACCCTGATACTGGCCTTCCACATACGAGGGGTGGATCGCTTTGCCCGCATCCTGAATGACCGTATAGCGGGTGATGCTGGTTTTGCCGGTCTCAGGATCAACTTCGGCATCAACGATATGGGTGCCGAAGGATACGCCCGCGCCCTCGGGGGTTGCTTCGAAATGGCCCGAGATCGGACCGCCAGTGGCGCCCATGTCAGCCGTGATATCCGCCAGTGGCACGGGATCAAAATCACCCGCATTCGGGCCCGAGGGCACAGCGCACCCGTTTTCCCATTTCACCGCCTCTACCGGGATGCCCCATTTGGCTGCCGCGCGTTCGCACAGACGCTCGACCACGTGGCGCGCGGCCTTGATGGTGGCCAGACCGCTTGCATAGGTCACGCGTGAGCCGTGGCTGACATCGTTATAACCCAGCGATGCCGTATCCGCGATTGTGACGCGGATATTCTCGTAGGGAACCCCCAGCACCTCGGCCGCCATCAGCGCCATCGACGCGCGCGAGCCGCCAATATCCGGCGTGCCGACCATCACTTGGGCCGAGCCATCCTCGGACAGGGCCAGCGACACGGATGTCTCACCACCATGGTTGAACCAGAATCCGCAGGATACTCCGCGCCCCTGCCCCGGTTTCAGCGGGGCAGAATAGTGCGGGTGCGCCTTGGCAGCCTCCAGCGTTTCGACCAGCCCGATACGTTCGTAGGTCGGGCCAAAGCTGGCTTTGGTGCCTTCGTGCGCTGCGTTCTTAAGGCGCATTTCGACCGGGTCCAGCCCGAGTTTTTTGCACAGCTCGTCCAACACCGATTCAACCGCGAAGGCACCCATCGGCGCGCCAGGTGCGCGGTAGGCGGCTTGTTTCGGACGGTTGGCCATCACGTCATAGCCAACCTGCCGCACATTGGACAGGTTGTACGGTGCGAAGCCACACATAGCGGTCATGTCTCCCGGCGCACCCGGAAACGCCCCGCCCTGCAGGCGAAAGGTTCCCTCGGCGGCGGTAATGGTGCCGTCTTTCTTCATGCCGATCTTGATATCCATCGAGGCTGACGCGGTTGGCCCGGTGGCGCGGAACACCTCGGACCGAGACATCACGATCTTGACCGGACGGTTTGCCTTGCGGCTCAGCGCCAGCGCGACAGGTTCGATGAACACAGTGGTCTTGCCGCCAAATCCACCGCCAATCTCGGATGCGGTCACGCGCAGTTGCGATGTTTCGATCCCCAACAGCGCCGCACAGGTTTTCTGTGCGGTCCAGTGGCCCTGCGTGGTACACCACAGCTCACCCTTGCCATCCGCGCCCAGCGCGCCAAGACAGGCGTGCGGTTCAATATAGCCCTGATGGGTCGCCTCGGTGGTAAAGCTGTCTTCGATGACCAGATCAGCCTCGGCAAACCCGGTCTCGACATCGCCATGGCTGCTTTCGTGATAGCGCACGACATTCGGATGCATCCCTTCGGGCACGGAATAATCGGCCGCCCCTTCGCGGATGATCGGCGCATCCGGGGCCATTGCCTTGTCGACATCGGTGACGTGGGGCAGCACCTCGTATTCCACCTCGATCAGCTTCAGCGCATCGCGTGCTGCCAGCGCCGACGTTGCGGCAACTGCTGCCACCGCATGACCGTCATACAGCGCCTTTTCGCCCGCCATGACGTTTTCCAGCACGTTCCAGAATTCGCCCTCAAGCCCGGGCTTGAACGGAACCTTGGCAAAATCGGCGCGGGTCACGACAGCTTTGACGTCCTTATGCGCTTCGGCCTTTGATGCGTCGATCCTGACGATCCGCGCATGGGCGTGGGGCGAGCGCAGCACCGCGCCATGCAACATTCCCGGCGCATGGGCGTCCGCACCGTATTTGGCGCGGCCCGTGACCTTGTCCAGACCATCGGGACGGTCCGGGCTGGTGCCGACAAATGTGAATTGAGATTTGCGATCGTCGAGTGCCATTACGAAGCCTCCCGCAGCTCAGCCGCCGTATCCATTACGGCGCGAATGATCTTGTCATATCCGGTGCAGCGGCACAGGTTGCCTGCCAGCCAGTACCGGGTTTCTTCTTCGGTCGGGTCGGGGTTCTTTTCCAGCAGCGCCTTGGCGGCGACCAGAATGCCCGGTGTGCAGATACCGCATTGCAACGCGGCATATTCGATGAACTTTTGCTGCAACGGATGCAGTTCTTCGCCATTGGCGATGCCTTCGACTGTGTCGATCTTCTTGCCTTCGGCCTCGACCCCCAGCATCAGGCAGGAACAGACAAGACGGCCATCGACCGAAACCGAACACGCGCCACAATCGCCGGTACCGCAGCCTTCTTTGGCGCCGGTCAGGTTCAGCTTGTCGCGCAGACAATCCAGTAGGGTTTCGCGCGGGTCGCACAGAAATTCAACCTCATCCCCATTCACCTGCGTGGTTACGTGAAACTTGCTCATGCTTGTTCTCCCTTCGCACGGGCATAGGCGATTTTTGCGGCGCGCTTGGCCAGAACGCCTGAGACCTCGGTGCGGAATTCAATCGTACCGCGCTTGTCATCAATCGGGTTGCAGGCGGCCGAGGCAGCAGCCGCCAGCGCGTCCAGCGCGGCGTCATCCAGCGTCGTGCCGATGATTGCCTTGGCGCAGTCGTCGACCAGCAGCACGGTTGGTGCCACCGCACCCAGTGAAACGCGCGCCTCGGCAATTGTGTCGCCATCCAGACGCAGGTTCACGCCCACGCCGACGACGGCAATGTCCATCTCGGTCCGCGGGATGAACCGCAGGTAGGCGTCACCACCATTTTCACCGCGTGCCGGAATGTTGACCGCCGAAATCAACTCACCCTTGGCCAACGCGGTTCTGCCCGGTCCGGTTGGAATGTCCTCCACCGCGACCTCACGGTCACCATCCGGGCCAGTCACCGTGACGGTCACGCCCGCTGCCACCATCGCGGGCACGGAATCAGCCGCCGGCGAGCCGTTGCACAGATTGCCCGTCAACGTTGCGCGCCCCTGTACCTGTGTCGAGCCGATCAGATCCATCGCCTCGACCACACCAGGCCAGTCGCGGCCCAGAGCGGAATGTTCGCTCATCTCGGCGCCCGTGGTTGCAACGCCCAGCGTCCAGCTGCCGTCCGCGTTCCGGGTAATGTCCCGTACACCATTGATTTTCTTGATGTCTATGAGTGTGTCGGGCGTCACCAGGTCCGAGCGCAACTGCACCAGAACATCCGTGCCGCCTGCCAAAAACCGGGTGATACCCGTCGCCTTTGCGGCCAGGGCCGAGGCCTCTGCAAAATTGGCGGGGCTGTGATAATCCATGAATATACCTCGCACCTGTGGGTCAGGGTCTACTGGGGTTCGGTGGGGACGTTAGTGCAGCATTCCGCCCGCGTCCATGGCAGGAGCGACGTATTTTTCATCTCGGCCATGTCGGTTTTGGAACAGGCCTAAAGATCGATCTCGATCACGCCCCCGTCGCGCGCCGCCCGGCTTTGACACAGGATGATCGCGCCTTCGCGCTGCTTGTTGGATAGAACAAAGTCACGATGGTCGATTTCGCCCGAAATCAAACCGCATTTGCAGACACCGCAAATCCCGTCCGAGCATTTTACATCGACATGAATCCCCGCCTCGTTCAACACCTGCGCCGCGTCCTTATCCACCGGAACCGGCAGATCTCGGCCAGATCGAGCCAGACGCAGCGTAAACGGATGGTTCTCATATTCCGGTTGCTCGGGAACCGAGAAATATTCCAGATGCCGTGCCTCCTCGGGGAAACCCTGGCGCTCAGCGGCCAGTATGACCCCATCCATGTACCGATCCGGTCCGCAGGTATAGACGTGCGCGCCTTCGCAATATCCTGACAGGATCGCATCCAGATCGGCCCGCGTTCCCTCATCAGAAAAATGAAAATGCACATGATCGGCCCAGGGCATGGCGGCAAGATCATCCAGATATCCGGCGGCACCGCGCGAACTGGCCGAATAGTGCAGGGCGAAGGGCTGGCCCAGCGCATGCAGACGATGAGCAAAGGCGATCATCGGGGTGATCCCGATGCCGCCGCCCATCAGAAACGTCTTGGTCGCCGTCTCGTCCAGTTCGAAATGATTGATCGGCTTGGACACAAAGACCTTGCGACCTTGGTTGAAAATGCGATGCAACAGGGCCGAACCGCCACGGCCATCATCCTCGCGCAGAACACCGATCTGATAGGTTCCGCGATCTGACGGGTCGCCGGACATGGAATACTGGCGCAGGAATTCCGGCGCGACCAGAACGTCCAGATGCGCACCGGCAGTCCATTCGGGTAAGGGCGCACCGTTCATGGCGGAAAATTCGTATTTGGTGACATCCGCCGTCATCTTGTCGACCCGCGAAAGTTCAACCCGCATGACCGGCGCGTCCCCGGCGATCTGATAGCGGTGGACAACCGACAGATCGCCCGCCGCCTTGCGGGTCTTGTATTCCTCGGCCGTGACCATCGCCTGATAGGCTGCAATCCCAGCCTCTCGGTCCATTGCAAACGGATATGGCCAAGGGTGCGGCGCCAGGTAGGCGGGATAAACGGCCAATGTCTGATCCTCGTATTTCAGGTCCAGATCCCGTTGCAGATCGCGCCGGTTCAGCGGGTGGCTGGACGGGCGATAAGCCCCGTCTGCCTGCAACTCATTGTCCCACCACCATTTCTTGATGTCGTTCAGCCCGCCATTGCCCACGGCATCATCCAGCTTTGCCAGTGCAGGCGCAGCCGAGGGGATATTCATCGCAGCCCAGCGGAACGGGCGTTCCTTGAAAATCCCCTCAAGGTTCCACGGGCAGGTTTTCATGCACCGCCCGCACATGGCACCGCCCGGAGTTGTAATCCGATAGGTGGCACATTTCTGGCTGTCGGACTTCCAGATTTCATAACCGTTGAACATCAGCTTCGGCCCGGCAGTAATCGCCCCCGATGGACATTCCCGCGCGCATTTGTTGCACGACTCGCAGAACGTCTGCAGGCCGAAATCGATGGGCTTGTCATGCGCCATCGGCATATCTGTCGTTACCACACCTGATTTCAGACGGGGCCCCAGATAAGGGTTCAGGATCACCTCACCAATCCGGCTGACCTCTCCCAATCCTGACAACAGCAACAGCGGGGGCTGCAGCACCTCACCATCCATCACCGTGTGCGCCTTGGCCTTGTAGCCGAGGTTGCGGATATGCTGCGCGATCACACCGCCAAGCAGAGAAAACCGAAGATAGGCGCGCATGGATTGGGCGACGCTGATCCAGTCATCACCGCTGGCACCCTCCATCGTCTCATAGCCCTGATCGATGATCATGCTGATGGCTTGATCGTGAGGTGGCACGATCTCTTCGCCGGTTGCGTCATGAGAATACCATGTCCACTCGGGACACCGGCTGAGGCCTGCGGCATCGACACCCAAAAAGTAAGTGGCCGCCTTGATATTGGCAGCGTTGCGGTCTGCATCCGTGGGCTTTGCAACCTCGGCGCTGTCGCCATCCTGCAAAAGGACAAAAGCCCCCAAGGCCCGGCGTTGGGCAAAACTGGGCGCTGATTTGCGGACATAATACCCGCCTTTGGCGCTGTCCTGCAGCGTTTTGCCCATGTCACCAAACTGCGCGCGGGCGAACATGTCAGCTCGTTTTGGCACCCGTGCGACGTTTTCCTCGTCAATATACGTGGTCGGGTCGTCCACCCGCCTGAGCTTTTCAAACGGATGCGCCCCATCCACATATCGCCGCTTGGCGTAGGCGTCCCGGTTCAGTGCATTCTTGGCAAATCCGGCCCCGAGCCACCACGCAGGTCCTTGCGTGCGGAACCACGGCTGCTGTGCCATCGGGCGCAAGGGTTGATCATGCGCCAGGTCCATTTCGGTCGTCACCGCCGCCAGCCCGAACCGCCTGCCCAGCCATGGCACGACCACCTCGTCCCCCTCGACCGAGGCCAACCCCGCCGCCACCGCAAGTTTGCCCAGGTCAACCTCGGACGACATCGCCGTATGCGCCCGGGCCTCAAACCCAAGCAAGCGGATGTAATTGGCAATCACCACCGCATTTTCCGTGGCCAGCAGACAGGCGCGATGATCCTGAGCATCCATGATCCAGTCGGATCCGGGTTCGGACGGATCCGGGTCGCGGTTGTGTTCATATAGGAAAACGATCACATGACGATGGCTGTCGATCGAACCGGGCGTCGCCTCCATACTCTCTTTCAGATCGGCCATGATGACATCGATGCCCGAAGCCAATGTCTTGGTCTGTCGTGTCCTCAGCGCATGTGCCAGGCGGTCGATATCGGGATTGCGGCGCGGCTCGGTCAGCAGCGCCTCGGCAGGCAACGGCCCGCACCCCATCATTGAGGCATCGTTGAAATACCCGAATGCTTTCAGATGATTGGCGCGCTCGATCGGGTCGGCAGGGATATCGGATAGCACCGGGTTCACAAAACCATCCCGAATGGCATCCATCATGGCCTGAAACTCGCCCATCGCGTTGACGATGCTTTCGGGCTCGTCAGGTCGATGAAAGCTCAGGCTTTTCATCGACCGCGCCCGCGACAGCTCCGACATCTGTGGTTGCCGCGCCAACCGTTCCAACGGGTAAGGCCCCATATGCACGGGGCGGTTCTTGTCCGAGAAAAAGCGGATACCCATTGCGTATCTCCTGTCTGTGGATGTCAGGTAGCGCGTCATGGACAGCAAAACCATTCATGGATAATCATAAATGGTATGAGCAAAACTGATTTCACGGATCTGGACGGAAAAGTTCTGCGGGTCTTTCTGACCATTCTGCAGGAAAGCTCGGTCTCTAAGGCGGCGGATCGGCTGGGCGTCACGCAATCGGCGATCAGTCACACATTGGCCAAGTTGCGGCATGTTTTGGGTGATCCGCTGTTTGTTCGTTCTGGACAGGGGCTGACACCAACCGAGCGTGCGCTGGCACTGAAAGACCCGGTGCAGGCGGTTCTGGACGGAATGCGCGCCCTGACCCAGGAACGCCCGTTTGATCCCCTGTCTGAACAGATCGACATCCAGATCGCCACCAACGACATGCCGCGCGAATTGATTTTTCCCGGCCTTTTGCGCGCGGCCCGGGACGAGGGCGTCCGCCTGCGGCTGGAATTCATACCCTCTGGCGTGCCGGACCCCGAGTTGCTGCGCAGCGACAGGTGTCAGTTGATGCTGACCCCATTGCCGCCTGACGGGCCGGACATCTTTCAGAAACGCCTGCTCACCAGCCAGCTGATGGTGTTTTACGATGCCAGCAGACGCGACCCGCCGGACAGTTGGCGCAGCTATTGCCGCAGCGAGCATGTTGACGTGCGTTTTGCCGATGGTCGCAGCGCGCGCGGCGTGATGCGGGGCGTGGATCAAAGCCAGATCAACCCAGCAACGATTACCCTGCCGCATTTCAACGCGATCCCATCGTTTGTCAAAGGCAGCGACCTGATCTCAACCGATACCGCGCTGATGAAAACCGGTCCGCTGACGGAACTGGATTGCGCGGCGCTGCCGTTCGAGTGTGATCCGGTGACCATTTACATGGTGTGGCATCAAAGATCAGCGAATGACCCGGCACATCGCTGGTTGCGCACCCGGATCGAGGCGATTGCCGCCTCCCTTCAGACCTGATCCAGCAACCGGTCGCGCATCAGGGATACCAGTTCGGGCTGGCGCGGCCTTGTGGGCACCACAACGAAAAAGCTCAGATCGTCAAACAAAACCTCGGACAGGGGCTGAACCAATTGACCGCTGGCAAGCTCGGACGCCACCAAAGGTGCGTTTGCCAGGGCCAGCCCCTGCCCTGACACAGCGGCATCTATCGCCAGGCTGGTCTGGCTGAAACTCATTGTCCTTGGCCGACCGTCTACCCCTCCCCGCTCAAGAAACAAAGGCCACAGCCCATGTGAGTCGCTGAGCAGAATGTGGCGCATCAGGTCCTTTGGCGTCGACACATGCGCGCCCAGCGCAGGGCTGCACACCACAACGAACTCGGTTGAAAACAGCGGGGTCGCGGTCAGATCGCCGCCCATTGGCGCACGGCTTTGGCGGACTGCGATATCGACGCCGTCCGCCTGAAAATCCGCCAACCGCTCACGTGCATCAACCTGAACGGAGACATCCGGATGTTTTTGCATAAAATCGCTCAGGCGCGGCACCAGCCATTTCGATGCAAAGCTTGGTGTGACAGAGATGGTGACCTGCCGTTGCCCCGACAGGTCATCCACCGCTTCTTCGATCAATCGAAACGCCCGCCGCAGCGGCGAATGAAATCGACGGCCAGCTTCGGTCAGACGCAATCCGCGCACCTGTTGGGCAACCGCACCCTGAGTGACACCCAGCTCGGCTGCTGCCAGTCGAAAGTTCAGGTGCCGTGCCGAAGCCTCGAAAGCCCGCAATGCATTAAGTGGTGGGAGTGCCGCCATAATCTCAGACAATAGTTTTTCTACAGCTTTAAGCCAGAAGAACTGATTGGTCAAACGACCCGTGTGACCCCACACTGACACCAGACAAGAAACGGAGAAAACCGATGACAAAAGTAGCATTGATTACGGCTGGCGGCAGCGGCATGGGCGCGGACGCCGCGCGCCGGTTGGCAGCGGATGGGTATAAGGTTGGGATCCTGTCCTCTTCCGGCAAGGGCGAAGCTCTGGCCTCGGATCTGGGCGGAATAGGGATCACGGGATCAAATCAATCCAACGATGATCTGAATAAACTGGTCGATGCCGCCATGACCCATTGGGGGCGCGTGGACGTTCTGGTCAATTCAGCAGGTCATGGCCCAATGGCACCCGTGCTGGAACTGACGGATGAGGATTGGCATACCGGTATGGATGTCTACTTTTTGAACGCGGTGCGCCCGACCCGGATCGTAACCCCGATCATGCAAGCCCAGGGCGGCGGATCCATCATCAACATCTCGACCTTCGCCGCGTTCGAGCCGGACCCGGTCTTTCCCACGTCCGGTGTGTTCCGCGCAGGTCTTGCGGCCTTTACCAAACTGTTCTCGGACAAATATGCAGCCGACAACATACGTATGAACAACGTGCTACCCGGTTTCATCGACAGCCTGCCCGAAAAGGAAGAGTTTCGCGCCCGCATTCCGATGGGCCGCTATGGCCGCAGTTATGACGAGATCGCCTCGGTCGTATCGATGCTTGCCTCCGAAGGCGGCGGCTATATCACCGGTCAGAACATTCGGGTGGATGGCGGCATCACCCGTTCCGTCTGATCCGTCAGAACCGGGCTTTGATCAGATGCGTCAGTGCCGCGCCGGTCTCAAAGAAAGCGCGGCGCAGGCCGGTCCAGGATTCGTTGTAATCAGGCACCGGCGGTAAGGGCAACCGGGTCGACTCGCCAGTCAGCAGACCTTCGGCCATCATCCGGCCAAATACTGTGCCGGGGCCGATTTCGGTGATCTTGGGAATATGGTCCGATGTCATGGCAATCCGGCCATGCCACCCCTCGATCAAAGGCTGATCGGCCATCTGAGGATAAAGCGCGGCCAGTTTGCGCCGGACCCAGCCCCGATGCGCGGATTGCCCCAAGCTGCCCAGATCGCCCATGCCGCCAATGATAAAACGTAACTGCCCAGGTGGTCTGACTGCGACGATTTGAATCGGGCCAAGCGGGTTATTTTTGTTTCTTGGTTAGCGTTTCTGTGACTCGATAGGCGTATGGATGCTGCTCACCTGACCCGCAGCCGGTTTGCGACCTTCTCAAAGTCAAATCTGATTGATCTGGTCATTGTTCTGGCGGAGCAGAACGCGGCCTTGCGCACCAAGATCGAGAGGCTTGAAGAGCAGATCGCGGATATCACCGAACAAAACGCCCAACTTTTCAAGCAAAACGTAGAGCTGGAGAAGGCCAACAAAACCCTCGCACAGCGCGTAGAGGACCTGGAGCGCCGCCTTGGGCTTAACAGCTCAAACAGCGGCAAGCCTCCCTCAAGCGATGGGCTGTCGAAGCCTGCGCGCAAGAAGCGAACCAGAAGTTTGCGCGGGTCCTGCGGGCGCAAGTCCGGAGGTCAGCCCGGCCATCCCGGCAAGACGCTGCGCCAGACCTCGACGCCGGAGCAGATCATCGATCACTACCCACACATCTGTCCGGACTGTAAGCACAGGCTGTCTGGCGTTGTTTGCGACCGGTATGTGAGGCGACAGGTCTTTGACCTGCCACCCCCACCGCCGCTTATTGTCACTGAGCACAGGGCGCGTGTCTGCGTCTGCCCGGCCTGTGGCACCCGGGTGCAGGCCACGTTTCCCGCAGGGGTGAACGCCCCGGTGCAGTATGGCGACAACCTTGCCGCCATGGCGAGCTATCTTCAAACCCGGCACTGCATCCCTGACAACCGCCTGGCGCAGATATTTTCCGACCTTCACGGGGTCGACATTTCCGCAGCAACGCTGGCGTCGCTCGTCGCCAGAACCGCGGCTGTAATGCGGCCCGTTGTCAACAGGATTCAAGCGTTGTTGTGCGGCCCAGACGTTGCGGTGAAGCACATGGATGAGACCGGCCTGCGCATCAACGGCAAGACCCGGTGGCTCCACATCCTGTGCTCACCAGACTTGAGCCATTTCCGGATTGGCCGTAGCAGAGGCGATGTGACGCAGGAGGTGACCGGAAGTGTCGTTCACGACAACTGGGCGTCCTACAGAAAGATCCCCGGAGTGCGTCACGCCTTATGCAACGCCCATCACCTTCGGGAATTGCAGGCTTTGATCGACATTGAGAAAGAGCCATGGGCCACGGAGATGCGCTCCATTCTGCTGGACGCCAAAACAGCCGCAGACAGGGCGCGAGACCGGAATTCCCGCGCGGTGGTGCCCGCCCGGATTGCTGCCATCGAACGCCGATATGACGCATGTTGCCAGACGGCCATCCGGATGCACGAGGCGCTTCCCCCGCTGGTCCCGGACAAGGTCGGCAAAACGCGGCGTGGCAAACCAAAGCGCAGGATCGGACATAATCTCGCGCTGCGGATGCAAACCCGCAAAGAAGAGGTTCTGCTCTTCCTCAACGACCTGAGTGTGCCGTTTACAAACAATGAAGCCGAAAGGGACCTTCGCATGACCAAGGTCCGTCAAAAAGTGTCGGGATGCTTCCGAACTCACGTCGGCGCAGAAAACTTCTGCACGCTTCGAACCGTCATTGAGACGGCGCGCAAGCAGGGGTGGAGCATACTCGAAACCTTGAGAACTCTCCCCGATCAACTCATCCTGAACCTCAAACCATGCTGACCAATTCCGGGCTTGTCAGGTCGTTGTAGTTGGAGAGTTACTCTGACTACAGTTGACCGCCGCGCGGAGGCTGGCTGCAATGCTAGTGGCCTCTGGCACAGCGTCTGCCACTTCAAGTAAGCGCTTGATTGCAGAGATGTCGTTCGCATATTGCTGTCTTCGTCTGGTGTAGCTATCGCGGGTCTTGGTGCAGATGAGCGTATAAGGACTACCCTTGCGTTCAGTTTCACAACTCAAATCCGCACCCGCTCTTTCGATCACGGACCGCAGATGCGACCGCAACTCCCTTCTCACTGGAATTCGATGTGTGGTTGTAACCGGATCTGCACAAAATCGAACAAGTTCGGCACAGTATTCGCACCCGCACCCCAAGTCATTTGAGCTAACGACCCAATCGGTCGGTTCAGGAGGTGTGGTACGACTGCGAGCCAGCAGGACGTTGGCCGAGTGCCGCCAAAACCGCGCGAATGCCTCACTTTCTGATGCCTGCGCGTGAAACGACGTGCCCAATTTTGCCAGAACGGGTGGCAAGGTGCGATCAGGCGGCACGATGTCGGGCGCGTTGACAAGATTGCCAACCACCCCAGCAAGGCTGCTTTCCAAATCAAAACTCCAGGCCAACTGAAAAATTTCCCGGAGCGTGCGTTCAGGCAAAGGCGTGGCAGACTGTCGACGCGACCCGTACCAAAATGGCTCTGCGTTTTTTGGCCGGTGTACGTTGAGCGCGACCGGTATCTCCGAACAAAGGTGCTTGATAAGATCTTTCAGTGCATTCCGCGTCATGACTTTCTGCCCCTGATCACTTGCCTCACTCAGGCCCATGACCAGATTTATGACAGCTTCTGGCTGCTCTGTGCATTGTGCGCTAACAAGGCCAAGAAGCCGCTTCAGCATGTCTTTTTCAGCCAATTCCGATGTTGCTTCAATCAGTGCGGCTTTGAGACCCGGTCCGTAATACGGTATCACAACCCGATCGAGAAATAATTCCGTTGCTTTCCGACTTCCGATACGACAAAGCCGTGACAGCATTACTGCGCCGCTCTCTTGCCACTCATCCCGGTCCGAGTAATGCAAGACTTGGGGCGCTGGCCAAGCTTCAGCAATTTCAGCCGCAATGGTGTCAAGCGACAAATCATTCCCGTCAGAGGTCGCAGCGCGTTGCTCAGACTGTACAAAAAGGACGGAAAGCGCCTTGGCACCGGCTTGGGCAAGAACACGAGGGCCTTCTTTAGCAGGCCAAAGAACAAAGGCCGCGCTTCGATAGTGTCGCTCAACTGTGGCCCCCTCATTGCCGCTCGCCTCCGTCAAGCGATTCACGTCAGGTTCCCAATTTGTGATCCGTTCTGGTGGCATCAATTCGTTTTGCGCCAACGCCAGTTGGCCATAAGCGCTCGCGCCCAAATCGGGATGCACCCAATCATCAAGCTCACATCTCCGCTCAATGATATCATAGAGTTCGTATTCGTCCGCGCCGATGTCTTCGATTTCCCAGACATAGTCCCGCCCAAGGTAGGCAGCGGCGGCATATTCATCAACATGCACGATGGCCGCGTGGGGGGAACAGTCAGCCTGTGCCGCAGCTGCAATCAAAGCACGCCCAACCGTTGCATCCGTGTTTTTTAGGGTTTCAAACGACAGGCCTGCGATGCTGTAATCATGCTCGAGAAGCCAGACAAGTTTTTCAGGCGCGTCCGACGTTGCGAAGCAGTTTTTGATCTCCTTCGCAATCTGACCCATAAGATCTGCATAGTTCGGTGCCGAGGTGGCCACATTTTGACCCGGAGTGAGAACCAAATTGTAAACCAGACAGGCGCGATGACCTTCTGTCACAGGCCTAATTTCATGTTCGCAATCAGCATAAAAGGCCGCAAAAACCAGTTCGGAAGGATCGTTGCTACACATTTCGACAATCGTCTCTCGACCGCGATGGCGGATGATCAGTTCGCCCCCTTTCCCTGCAACCGGTAGTGAAACGACCAAGGTCGCCACCATGCCGGTAACCTTCTCGGTATCACGGTGCGGCGCAAAAAAACCGCCTTCCTCGTAAACGAGGATTTTGTAAAGTTCCGCGTCGACAGCTTCCGGCGGGTAGCCGAGGCCTTCGGCCGCACGGTTGAGGATGCGATTGAATGTTTCGCCTCAGGTTTCTCCTCCTACGCTGATTTGATCTGGCGAAACCTGCCAACAGTCACGAACGGACCTGTCCAAAATTGTTTCTGCGCCGCGTCCATATGGTGCGCGTTCACCAAGTGTGATCAAGTCCTGTAATTGTGCCGGTTGGAGAGGGAATGCGAGGAGGCCTGTCGTGTGGTTCCAGATGCGAGGCATTGGGGTAGGAAACCGCCCATACACACAATAGTCGCCCGGTCGGTCGATCATCGAGATCAGTTCGGAAAGGGCTGACAGCCGCTCATCGAAAGTAAAGTAACCGCCGTCCACATCACTGGCATAATAGCTCATTGATCGCTGACCCCCAAATTGTCATCTCAGGTTTCTATGCAATCTGTTACCCCAAACTTCTGAAATTCGGCAATGCGCCTTTCCGACATTTCAGGACGATCCCACGATGATTTTGGTTGATTCTTGCCGATGCAGCGCTCGACCACCTCGTCCGCAAAGAATGTCATATTGAATTCAGTCAGAGGGGTAGCTGGGTAGTTACCAGCGGGCATCCATGCTAGGAGCACTGTCATTGACTTCGGTGGACCTAATCTTCTGATCCACGTTGCAATCGTTACGTGTACAGTTTTATTGAATGCAAGTATATGATATCGGTAAATCTGATGATGATCATTGGATTGAGGGATGAATGGCGTTCACGATAAGGCAGCTTCAATATTTTGTTGCGGTGGCAGAGACAGGAACCGTCTCTGGCGCGGCCAAAACTCTGTCCATCTCACAGTCAGCTGCCACAGAAGCGCTCAAGGATCTGGAGGCCGACCTGGGTGTTTCTCTTTTTAAACGCCATTCGCGTGGGCTGCACATCACCCATAAGGGACACCAGTTCTTGCGACATGCCACAGGATTGTTGTCGGATGTCGCAAATGCTCGTCGGGCGTTTGAAGATGAAGGCGTCGATGATACCGGAACCCTTCAGCTTGGGGTAACGTCACTAGTTGCCGGTTATGTCATGTCTGATATTCTCGCGCGTTATCGTCGCGCTTATCCAAAGATTGAGGTCACCGCGATCGAAGATGATGGCAGTTATCTGGAACATTTGCTGATAGGTGGCGAACTGGACGTTGCGGTTATGTTGGCATCAAACTTGAGGAATCGAAACGCTTTACAGGCTGAAAATCTCGCGTCCTCACCCTATAAGCTCTGGATGCCAATGGGACATCCCCTTTCGGTCAAAGAGAGTATTGCCCCCGCGGATTTATCATCCGAGCCGTTAATCATGCTAAGCATAGATGAGATCGAAACTCCTACAGAAAACTTGTTGGATTCTCTCGGTGCCAAACCAAAAATAGCATTCAAGACAAAGTCGGTAGAAGCCGTTCGCTCGCTCGTAGCGACCGGCGCTGGAATCGCAATTTTGCCAGACCTGATCTATCGCCCCTGGTCTCTGGAGGGTGACAGAATTGATCACCGGGACGTGTCGGCATCTCTTCCCGTTATCCAGGTCGGCATCGTTTGGCGAATGGGCTCTTCCCTGTCCACAGCTGCCAAAAACTTCATAGCCACTGCTCAATCCCCCAATCGTCAATGATAATAATTAGATATCGGAAAAATTGATTGCGCCGTTCTGTATTTTGAATTTGTGAATGAGTTGAAGATCAGCGATCCTGAGATAAGCGGCGAAATGTGTCAAAGCAATAGCCCAGGGAGGAAATGCTATGTCTCATTCAACTCAATCCACAAGTATACCTATTTCTACAGCAGCGCCATTATTCTCGCAAATGGCAGCCGCCATATGCGTGGTATTCTTGCTAGCCATGCCTGCACATGCGACAGATGTCGTCTCGAACATGAAGTCTTACCTGGCTGCATGGAACGCCCATGACGCAGACAAGGCTGCGTCGTTTCTGGTGGAAGATGTCACTTTTTTCGATGCCTCGGTGGGAACCCCACTCAAGGGAAGGGAAAATGCGAAGAAGAATGTAATTGAGTCATTCATCAACGCCGTTCCTGATTCCAAATGGGAGTCGATCGGTGACCCCATCGTGAATGGTGAAACGGTAGCCTTTGAATGGCAGTATTCCGGTACCAATACAGGGGATTGGGCTGACGGAACGAGCGCCACAGGCAAAACATTTGAATTCAAGGGCATGTCCGTTTTCCGATTCAAGGAAGACAAGCTTGTCTATCAGGGCGACTACTACGATGCTCTCGGATTTTTCAAACAACTTGGACTGATGTGATCACGGCACCACTGCTCGTGAAAACCCTGAAGGGAGGACCTTATGAAAAAGACACTCAGCAAAATCACGGTCGCAACGCTTACAACTACGCTTCTGACTCAACCCATCCTGGCTGCGAAGCTTGACGCTCTCGGTGCAGCCGAAGGCCAAGTCAACATTGTGGCCTGGCCCGGCTATATTGAGCGGGGTGAAACCGATCCCAAATTTGACTGGGTCACCGGCTTTGAAAAAGCTTCAGGCTGTAAGGTTCAGGTCAAAACAGCCAACACGTCCGATGAAATGGTCGCTCTCATGAATGAGGGTGGTTTTGATTTGGTCACCGCGTCGGGCGATGCGTCTTTGCGTTTGATCGCGGGTAAACGCGTTCAGGAGATCAACACTGACCTTATTCCAAGCTGGAAGGATGTCGACGATCGGTTGAAAGACGCACCATGGCATACAGTGGGTGGAAAGCATTACGGAACGCCCTATATGTGGGGCCCAAACGTCCTCATGTATAACACGGAAGTCTTCGACGAAGCGCCGACAAGCTGGAATGTTGTTTTCGAGGAAATGAAGCTCCCAGACGGCATATCCAACAAGGGCCGAGTGCAGGCCTATGACGGTCCCATCCATGTTGCAGACGCAGCCAACTATCTCATGACGCATAAGCCTGAACTCGGCATCAAGTCGCCTTATGAGCTCAATGCTGATCAGTATAAAGCTGCGCTCGATCTGCTCAGAACGCAGCGCACATTGGTCTCACGCTATTGGCATGATGCATTCATTCAGATGGATGACTTCACCAATGAAGGCGTGGTCGCATCCGGCGCATGGCCTTTCCAGGTGAACATTCTTCAATCAAAGAATGCTCCCATTGCGTCGACGATTCCTGAGGAAGGTGCAACTGGATGGTCTGACACGACTATGATGCATGTGGACGCAGAAAATCCCAATTGCGCCTATATGTGGATGGAGCACACGCTGTCATCAAATCTCATGAGCGATCTGTCGGTGTGGTTTGGTGCAAATCCCGGTGTGCCGGCCGCATGTACTGATGGCCGTGGAATGCAGACCGCTGAGGGCTGCACTAAGAACGGCATGGATGACTTTGCAAAAATCAATTTCTGGACCACGCCGGTCACCAAATGTGCAACACAAAACAATGAATGTATCCCCTATTATCGCTGGGTATCTGACTATATCGGCGTGATTGGTGGACGTTGAGAAATGACACCATGAACGAATTGACATCTACAGCCCGCTGGAAGCTTTCGGCGGGCACCCAGACTGGTAACTATATGACGACAGCTGTAAGTTTTGAAAAAATATCCAGACACTTCGGGGCCGTAAAAGCTGTCGATCAAGTCGATCTGGAAATATATGAAGGCGAGTTTTTCGCCATGCTTGGACCGTCTGGATCGGGCAAAACCACATGCTTAAGATTGATCGCCGGCTTTGAAAGACCGACATCCGGAAAAATTAGAATCTTCGACGAAGCGGTTGAAAACGTTCCTCCCTATCGTCGCAATGTAAACACTGTTTTTCAGGACTACGCACTCTTTCCGCATTTGAGCGTCGCTGAAAACGTCGCCTATGCGTTGAAAATTCAAAAAGTCGACAAGAAAACCCGACGCATCGAAGCCGATCAAGCACTTGAGATGGTGCGCCTTGGTGGTTATGGGGATCGAAAGCCCAGCCAGATCTCCGGGGGGCAAAGGCAACGCGTCGCGCTGGCGCGTGCCTTGATCAACAAGCCAAAAGTTCTTCTCCTCGATGAACCGCTTGGTGCGCTTGACCTGAAGCTTCGCGAAGAAATGCAGGAGGAGTTAAAAGCCCTACAGCGATCTCTCGGCATCACATTTGTTTTCGTAACTCACGATCAAAGTGAAGCATTCTCGATGGCAGATCGTGTGGCCGTTTTTAACGAAGGTCGCATAGCCCAGCTTGGCACACCGGTAGACATCTATCATCGACCGGAGACAGAGTTCGTCGCTGGTTTCGTTGGCTCCTCAAATGTATTCAACAAAGACCAACTGCGCGAGTTTGGAGCGGACGGAGCAGCAGCGAGCCTGCGGCCGGAAGCAGTTAGGCTCGATCCGAAAAGCAAAACCAGAGCGGTTGTTGTGAGCAAGAGTTTTTTAGGAGCTTCCACCAAGCTTGTTTTGGATCTTGGTCCGATCAAACTCAATGCGCTCGTTGATCACCAACAAGGTACAACTGTTCAAACGGATGACGAAGTCGGCGTGACCTGGGACAAAAACGCTCTTCACCTGATGAGAGGTGATGATGACTAAAGCGTCTGCAATACTACCAGCCTCTGGCGGGATCACCTCGAAACTGTCAGATCTGTTTTGGAAGCGACCAGGCATTTTGCTGCTTGTAATGCTGCTTCCAGCGGTGCTCTGGCTGGGCGTGATCTATATCGGTTCGCTTATTGCGCTGCTTGCGCAGAGCTTTTTCTCCATTGATGAGTTTTCAGGTCTCATCAACTACGAGTTCACCTTCAAGACCTATTTGGAACTGTTGGTTCCAGCCAACCTAGATATCATTAGTCGCACGGTTTCAATGGCAACCGCAGTGACTTTGGCGGCAGCGATTGTTGCCTTTCCTATTGCCTATTTTGCTGCTCGATACGCGCGGGGACGATGGAAGGCATTCTTCTATCTTGGTGTCATGTTGCCGCTTTGGTCTTCCTATCTTGTCAAAGTCTATGCCTGGAAGCTGATCCTTGCAAAAGAGGGTATATTGAACTGGGCATTCGAGAAACTTCATCTCAGTTGGGCTCTGGAAGGCTTGCTTGCCATACCAGTCATCGGTGGCAACTCACTTTCTGTCAGTTATATCGGCACGTTTCTGGTGTTCCTCTATGTCTGGCTCCCCTTTATGGTGTTGCCGATACAGGCCGCACTGGAACGGGTCCCTGTGAGCTACCTCGAAGCTTCCGGTGACCTGGGTGCAAGTCCGGCCAAGACGTTTTGGAATGTGATTTTTCCTTTGGCTTTGCCTGGTGTGATCGCAGGATCAATCTTCACATTTTCGCTCACCCTGGGTGACTATATCATCCCGCAAATTGTGGGTTCATCCCGACTTTTCATAGGCCAGGCTGTCTATTCCCATCAGGGAACCGCCGGGAACATACCGCTGGCAGCGGCGTTCACTGTCGTCCCCATTGTGATCATGGCGTTCTATCTATGGGCTGCCAAGAAAAAGGGGGCATTCGATGCGATCTAGTCAAACAACAAGGGCACCCTTCGCGCTCAAACTGGCCGCGGCATGCGGATTGCTCTTCATGCACGTACCCATACTGCTGATTTTCGTCTACGCCTTTACAACGGAGGACAAGACCTATCAGTGGCCACCGCCTGGATTTACAATGCAATGGTTTGGCGTCACCTGGAACCGTCCGGATGTCTGGGAAGCAATGCGGCTTTCACTACGAGTCGCGGCGATTTCAACGGTCATCGCACTGATCCTTGGAACCCTGTGCGCTGCAGCAGTTTCGAGATCCAAGTTTTTCGGTCGCGAAACAATTTCGCTCCTGGTGATCCTGCCGATCGCATTGCCCGGCATCATCACGGGCATTGCATTGCGCTCGGCATTCAATATCGCGGATATTCCGTTTTCGGTTTGGACCATTGTGCTCGGTCACGCCACCTTCTGTGTGGTTGTAGTTTACAACAATGCTGTTGCGCGCTTCAGAAGGGCATCGGCGTCGCTGGTCGAAGCTTCAATGGATCTTGGAGCGAATGGTTTCCAGACATTCCGCTATGTCGTTCTTCCAAACATTGCCACGGCGCTTCTTGCAGGCGGCATGCTGGCTTTTGCCCTGTCCTTTGATGAGGTGATCGTCACAACACTTACTGCAGGTCAGCAAGCAACCTTGCCAATCTGGATGCTCGAGGAACTCGTGCGCCCAAGACAGCGACCGGTCACCAATGTGGTGGCCATGGTGGTCGTACTCGTAACGTTTCTCCCCATTCTGGCCGCCTACTATCTCACACGAGACGGCGACCAGGTTGCGGGTCAAGGTAAGTAACAGGGAGTTTTCCATGGAAACGAACATGCTCATCGGATCGAAATTCGAATCCGGAACAGAAGCCGAAGAAGCCGTCCTCAATCCGAAGACTGAAGAAGTTATTGTCAGTCTGCCGGAAGCCTCGAAACACCAGGTCGACCGCGCCGTCTTGGCAGCCGAAAGCGCCTTTCATACCTGGTCCAGGACAACTCCAGGGGACCGATCGGCCTATCTCCTCAGGATCGCTGATGCCATCGAGGCACAGAGCGATGAATTTGCGGCGCTTGAGGCGCTCAACTGCGGTAAGCCGATTAATGCTGTCAAGGAAGATGAAATACCAGGCGTAGTAGATTGCTACCGATTCTTTGCAGGTGCGGTGCGCTGCATTCCTGCCCCAGCTGCGGGTGAATATCTCGATGGTTTCACTTCAATGGTGCGTCGCGATCCTATCGGCATCGTCGGTTCGATTGCGCCATGGAACTATCCATTGATGATGATGGCGTGGAAACTTGCGCCCGCATTGGCAGGTGGCAATACTATTGTCTTCAAGCCGTCGGAGCAGACGCCATTGACTGCTTTAAAACTGGCAAAAGTGATGGCGGATATATTGCCTGAGGGCGTTATAAACTTGGTTCTGGGGCGAGGTCACACTGTTGGCAACGCCATCATCAATCATCCGAAAGTTGATATGATCTCGCTAACCGGGGATATAGCAACTGGTAGGAAAGTGCTCGAGGCCGCAGCTAAATCGGTCAAGCGAACCCATTTGGAACTGGGAGGAAAAGCCCCAGTTATTGTCTACGATGATGCGGATCTGGCTGCAGTCGTCGAAGCTGTGAAAAACTTTGGCTTCTACAATGCAGGCCAGGATTGCACAGCAGCGTGTCGGATATATGCCGGGCCAAAAATCCATGACAAGTTGGTCGCAGACCTGACTTCAGCGGTAGCTACCATCAAATACAACAAGGAAGACGACTCCCAGAATGAAATCGGACCGCTGATTTCGCAGCGTCAGCGAGATCGGGTCTCGAGTTTTGTTGAGCGAGCGGCGGAAAAGGAACACATGGAAATTACGACCGGCGGGGCCAAGCCAAATTCACCCGGTTTCTTCTATCAGCCGACGGTAATCGCTGGCGCTAAACAGGAAGACGAAATCGTTCAACATGAGGTCTTCGGTCCGGTAGTATCCATCACGCGATTCAAAGAAGAAGACCAGGCTGTTCAATGGGCAAACGATAGCGTTTATGGGTTGGCGTCTTCGGTTTGGACGTCGGATGTATCAAAAGCGTTGGCCGCAGCAAACGCGCTTAAATATGGCTGTACCTGGATCAATACCCATTTTATGCTCGCCAATGAAATGCCGCACGGTGGTATGAAGCAATCCGGATATGGTAAGGATTTGTCACTATATTCTCTGGAGGACTACACAGCAGTCCGACACATCATGTTGGCCCACTAACAAGTCAATAATCTGGATCGCTGTTTCTATTTTATCAGCGATCCAGATTGGTCTCTAGCACTGCCAAAAATTTCGAGAACAGCTCTGCCTGCGAAACGACCCCAAGCTTCCTGTACGCATTCTTGCGGTGGATCTTAACGGTCCCCGGGCTGATTTCCAAAACATATCCAATTGACAAGGACGAGTGCCCCTTCAACACCAGAGCGACGATTTCACGCTCTCGTTCTGTCAGAACATCTTCTCCAAAGATCTCAAACACCCGGTCGATTGTCCTGGACGATGCAGACGTGGGTTCTGTGCTGGTGTCATTTCCCCAGTGTTGGCTTCCAAGAAGCCCAATGACAGGGACTGAAGAAGAAAATATTGATTTTTCGGATTCGGTGAAGATCCTCTTTGGTTTTTGACGGGTCACGCTAAGGACGGCGATCCTATCCTTCCTGGCGGGAAAGAAAGTGCCAATTTCATCGGCAATTCCCGTCCGCACATAGTGATGTCGGTAAAACTCGCTGCGATAAAATTGATCGGGCACCAGCTCTCTCATAGGGGGTCGAGTCCGGTTGGGGGCGGAATCGTATCATAAGGATTTTTCGCGGTGCCGTTTCATGATATCGAGCACTGTGTTCTTGTTGATGCCAAGATCGCGGGGAATCCATCGATATGATCGGCCGTCTGTCACAGCCTGAATAACCTTCGGTGCGAGTTTATCGGATTTTGGGCGCTGTCCTGGTTGGCGGCCCAATTTTTTTCCTCTTGCGCGGGTGGCGGCGAGGCCAGATTTTACACGTTCGCTAAGCAAATCACGCTCGAATTGGGCAATGCCAGCCAACATGGTGGCCATCATCCGGCCGTGGGGCGTGGCGAGTTCGAAGGTCATGCCACTCATAGCGACAACAGAGATTTTCCAGCCTGCCAATCTGTTGAGGGTCTCCAGCAAGTCCTGGGTCGAGCGACCCCACCGGGACAGTTCGGTGACAAGAACTGCATCGATCTGCCTTGCCTGCGCTAAATCGATAATCCGGTTGCGGGCGGCACGGTTGGCGGATGCACCCGAGGCGGTTTCTTTGAAGACCCCAACGACGTCATACCCGCCACGCTCGGCGAATTCGGTCAGTTCGGCCACCTGCCGCTCACAGGACTGATCGGATGTGGAAACCCGGGCATAGATGGCGGCACGCTGTCCCAATTGAACCCCCTTGGAATTTGGCCTTGCAAGTTGTTGATTTTGCTGGTGCGAGAATTGTCCTGAACAGACTAATGAATAACAAGGACAATATAGAATGCCAAGGCGATCTCTTTTGACCGCGCGACAACGCGCAGCGCTCTTTGATCTTCCTGCCGATGACACTTCGCTGCTGAAACACTACACATTGGATGATGAAGACATCGAGCATATCCGCACCCCGGCGGCGGCCCGAAAACCAGATTGGCTTTGCGCTCCAGCTTTGTGCCTTCCGGTATCCCGGCCAGTTGTTGAAGGCTGGTGAGGTGATCCCGGAGCCGGTATCCCGTTTCGTGGCAGCACTGCTCGGGCTGAAGCCGGACGATCTTCTACCATATGCAGCGCGAGATAACACCAGACACGAACATCTCAGCTTTCTCCGCAAGGTCTATGGATACAAGACGTTCGCGGGCAAGCCTGCAAAGCAGATGAAGCGCTGGCTTGATACACATGCTGAAACCGCCCAGTCCAGCGAAGGGATGGTGCGCGGTTTTGTTGAAGAATGTCGCCGTCGGCACATTGTCCTGCCGGGCTTGTCGATGATCGAACGTCATTGCGCCGAGGCGTTGGTTGCTGCCGAGCGACGGGTTGATGCCCGGATTGTCTCGCGTCTCTGGATGGCAGAATGCGCACTCTCCTCAATGACCTGTTGAACGAAGGGGTGGACGGTCGGATCAGCCAATTCATTTGGTTGCGACAGTTCGAGGTGGGCAAGAACTCTGCCGATATCAATCGCCAGCTCGACCGGCTGGAATTCCTGCAACAGATCACGTTGTCACCAATGGTCCTAGATGACATCCCTGCACATCGGGTCGCACGTCTACGCCGTCAAGGGGAGCGCTATTTTACAGACGGTCTTCGGGACATCATCAGTGACCGTCGTTTGGCCATTCTTGCGGTCTGCGTTATGGAATGGTCAGCCGCCATCGCAGACACTGTGGTCGAAACGCATGACCGAATCGTGGGGTCAATATGGCGAGAGGCGAAGAGAATTTCGCGATGCTCGTGTTGCCGCGGCGCAAGCGGAGATCGCAGCAACCCTGGCCGGGACTGAACAGTTAGGCACAACATTGTTGCTGGCCAAAGGTGATGAAGCGGCTGTCGCCGGTGCCGTGGATGCTTCCTGTGGCTGGGATGTGCTGGAAAACCTCGTCGCAACGGCAGGGACACTCGGCAAGACCGTCAAAGCGGATGCGCTGGCCTATGTGGAAAAGGGCTATCATCGGTTCAAACTCTATGCTCCACGGATGCTGGCGGCCTTGGACATTGCCTGCGCCAGTGTGGCGGAACCCTTGCTCGCAGCGGCAGATGGGATCCGCGACAAACGCGAAGTTCCAAGCCGGTCTGCGCCCTTTCTTCAGCCACAGTCGAAATGGCGAAATCACTTGCGGAATCCAGAAACCAATCGAGACCGGCTATGGGTCGTTGCGGTATTGTTCCATCTGCGCGAAGCCTTCAGATCCGGGGATGTCTGGCTCGCCCACTCGCGCCGCTATTCTGATATGAAACAGGCCTTGGTTCCGGTCGAGGCCGCGCAAACCATGGGCTTGTCGATGCCATTGGAACCGGAAGTCTGGATCGCAGATCGAAAACAACGGCTGGAAGACGGGCTGCACAGGCTTGCGATGGCAGTCAAAAACGGAACCCTTCCCGGCGGTGTCATTGAGGATGGCAGATTGCGCGTCGACCGGCTTGAAGCTGATGTACCCGCTGAGGCCGATAGCCTTATTCTTGATCTTTATCGCCGCCTGCCGGAGGTGCGGATCACGGATATCCTCATGGACGTGGACAATGATACCGCGTTTACCGATGCCTTCACCCATCTGCGCACCGGGGCACCATGCAAAGACAGGCTCGGATTATTGAACGTCATTCTGGCAGAGGGTCTAAATCTCGGCTTGAGCAAAATGGCCGGGGCCAGCAGCACGCACAGCTTTACTCAGTTGGCACGGCTTTCGAATTGGTATGTCGAAAGCGAGGCCATCAATCGGGCATTGGCCAATGTGATCGAAGCGCAAGCACAGTTACCAATGGCAAAAATACTGGGGTGCCGGTGAAACCGCGTCCAGTGATGGGCAGTTCTTTCCCACCACGCGACAGGGTGAAGCGATGAATCTGATCAATGCGAAGTACGGTCATGAGCCGGGCTTGAAAGCCTATACCCATGTATCAGATCAATACGTGTAGCGCGACATTGCTCGTGCAAGTGCGCGACATTGAAGGCGGGGTGACGGTGACGGGTTGCAGAATGTCAATTTGGTGCACTCATTTCAAGGTTCGATTTTGTTCTTTGGTGTGGTTTTGTCCTCCTTGTTTTTGGCGTTGGAGCGGGTTTCATCTTCAATGTCGCTGAGCGACATTGCAGCGGCATGAGCTGCGCGACGTCGATAGCTCTCGACATTCATCTCGAA
>CAXXPZ010000041.1:0-13036 GCA_963422555.2 uncultured Ruegeria sp. | reverse complement strand
AGCCGCTTCCGGCGTATCGCCGTTGTCGGCGGGCGCTTCTTCTGGGGCCGCTTTGAGCTTGCGCGCACGGGGGCGACGTGCCGGTTTTTCCTTGCGCTCTTTTGTTTCGGGCGCGGCGGGGGTGGCGGGGGTGGCGTCCTGGCTTTCGGGTGTTTCCACCAGACCGCTTTCCGGTGCAGGTTGCTCGGCGGAAAAATCCATGACGTCCGGTTGCGGCGTTTCGGCGGGATCGGCCTGACGGGCGGCCTCACGTTCTTGCCGTTCGGTGCGTTCACGATCGCGTTCGGCCTGGCGCTCGCGGTTCTGCCGCTCTTGCTCTTCCCGGCGCGCGTCGATTTCGCGCTGCGCCTCACTCAGCAGACGCAGGTAATGTTCGGCGTGCTGTTGAAAGTTTTCTGCGGCCACCCTGTCATTCGACAGTTGAGCATCACGGGCAAGCTGGTTGTACTTGTCAATGATCTGCTGCGGGGTGCCGCGCACTTTTCCTTCGGGGCCTGAGCTGTCGAAAACGCGGTTTACGACATTGCCACCAGAGGGACGATTGCGGTTGTTCTTGGCCCGCGAGCGGGATTTGGAGGATCTCATTTTATTTTACGTCAGCCTTGTCAATTCGCTGTCTGCCGACCCGTAACTCACGTCGCTGTGCGGCATTTGCCATGACGTGCCGTCGACTTTTTTGGGCTTGGCGTCAGGGGCACGCTGCATAAGCGTCAGCCTCTCTGACTACACTGAGTAAGCATGTCCTGAGCGGACAGACAAGAGGTTTCTAAGGAAATTCGCAGCTTTTTTACCGGGACCGGCGTTTTTCAGCCTCACCTTGCGGTTTCAGCCGGGTAATCTGGCCCTGACGACCCGGTCACGGCCATCCAGATCAGGAATCACGCGGATATCTGCAAGGCCAGCCGCGTCAAACAGAGCCGAAACCGCAACGGCCTGGGTCGGTCCGATCTCGACCAGAATTCTCCCTCCGGGCATCAGGAAATCCGGGGCCGAAGCGGCGATATGGCGATAGGCGTTCAGCCCGTCGCCCTCATCCGTCAGCGCCAGACGCGGCTCATGCTCGCGGACCTCAGGCGACAATTCCGGCATTTCGTCCAGCGAGATATAGGGTGGGTTGGCAACGATCAGGTCAAAAGCGCCCTCAACGGCTGAAAACCAGTTCGATTGGTGGATTTCGGCCCGGTCCTGCACCTTGTGCTGCACCGCGTTGGCGCTGGCTTGCAGGCAGGCTGCCTCGCTCAGGTCGACACCGACGCCCAAGGCGCTGGCGCGTTCCGCCAGCAATGTGACAAGGATACAGCCCGAGCCTACCCCAAGATCCAGCAGGTGATCAAAAGGCTCGCTCAGCGCGGCTTCGATCAGCGCCTCGGTTTCCGGGCGCGGGTCCAGCACGTCACG
Source organism: uncultured Ruegeria sp. (assembly GCA_963422555.2). Lineage (GTDB taxonomy): Bacteria > Pseudomonadota > Alphaproteobacteria > Rhodobacterales > Rhodobacteraceae > Ruegeria. The sequence goes on along the minus strand of CAXXPZ010000041.1, from coordinate 11,638 downwards.
GCTGACCCGAAAGCGGCGCCCATAAAACTCCCGCTCGCCCAGCAGATGCGACACCGGAACCCGGACCGCGCGCAGCGAGATCAGCGTGTCATAGCGTTCGGCGATATCGGGGGCCAGTTCTTCGGGTGCGATCAGCGTGACACGGCTGGCCTCGATCCGGGCTGCATGGGCCAGCAGCAAGCGCGCATCCCGCGCCGGATCCGGCACACCGGCAGCACGCAGGCGCGCCGTTGCAGCAACCATCGCCTGAGCGGCTGTCAACGCGGCAATCATAGCGCCATCTCGGCCAGCAGCCGCGCCTGATCGTCTGCAGTCAGCGCGTCAATCACCTCGTCCAGATCGCCCTGCATGACCTGATCCAGCTTATAGAGCGTCAGATTGATACGGTGATCGGTCATGCGGCCCTGCGGGAAATTATAGGTCCTGATCCGTTCGGACCGGTCGCCCGAGCCCACCTGACTGGCGCGATCAGCTGAACGCTCACTGTCAATCCGTTGGCGCTCCAGATCATAAAGCCGCGTCTTGAGCACCTGCATGGCAATCTCGCGGTTGCGGTGCTGCGATTTCTCAGAACTCGTGACCACCAGACCCGTCGGCATATGGGTGATCCGCACCGCCGAGTCGGTGGTATTCACATGTTGCCCGCCCCGCACCGGACGAGCGCATTGTGTCGATGCGGATGTCATTGGCGTCGATCTGGATGTCCACATCTTCGGCCTCGGGCAGAACTGCTACCGTCGCTGCCGAGGTATGGATACGCCCGCCGCTTTCGGTTTCGGGCACGCGCTGAACACGGTGGACACCGGATTCGTATTTCATCCGGGCAAAAACATTGTCGCCCTTGATATGGGCCACCACTTCTTTGATCCCGCCCAGGTTGGACGCCTGTTCCTCGATAATCTCGAATTTCCAGCCATGCGCCTCGGCAAAGCGCTGGTACATGCGCAGTAGGTCACCCGCGAACAGCGCGGCCTCGTCCCCGCCCGTACCGGGACGGATTTCCAGCATCGCCGGTCGCGCATCAGCGGCATCTTTGGGCAGCAATACCAGTTGCAGGCCATGTTCCGCATCGGGAATACGGGCCTGCAGGTCGGGGATTTCCTCTTCGGCCAGTTCCTTCATATCCGGGTCGGTAAGCATCGACTGAGCTTCGGTGAGATCGGTTACAAGTTGCCGCCACGCCATGATCTGATCAACCACTGGCTTGAGGTCGGAATATTCCTTGGCCAAAACCGCAATATCCCCGCCCGAGGCACCATCGGCCATGGCAGCTTCGAGGTATTGGAAACGCTGGATTATCTGTTCAAGTCGTTCTTCGGGGATCATTCGGGCGGTGTCTATCATCCCGGGGCTTTGGTCAAGGCCCGACGGTGTGCTAAGCTGCGCCGTATGAAACGGATTGTTCTAGTTTTAACGCTATGCGCGGCCCCAGCCATGGCCGATGTGACCGGTCCCGGCGGCAAGGTTCAGGATTGCTATTGTACCGACAAAACCGGCACCCGCATCGAGTTGGGAGAGATGATCTGCCTGCAGGTCGACGGCCGCATGTTCACCGCGCAATGCCAGATGTCGCTGAACGTGCCCATGTGGCGCGAGGTGCAGGAGGGGTGTTTGTCGTCGGGGTTGCAGAATGAACCACTAATGCCTGAGATACTGAAACAGGCGTCCTAGCTGCTTATAGATCTTCCCAACGGCTTAGATTGTGTTTCTTTCGATCCCTGCGCTGTGAAACCACAAGCATTCCCGCAAACGACAACCCCATCCCCAAATAGACAAAGGCAACTGGAAAGAAATTCGCCGTTCCCGGTCGCCATCCGAGGGCCATCTTCAACCCAAAAAGAAACACCGCTAGGAAAACAGCTTGGCGGATGAAGTTCTGAATCAGCGGCCGATACCACTCTGGCCTTGGTTGGAAGCCCAACTGTCTTCGTATCCTTACGCCAAATGGTACTCTGCCCGGCTCCCAAAGGCCCACGCGCGATAACTCATCCGCCGCGCGTTCAAACTTACTTTGAGGCTCTATTCGTACATCGTATTGATGCTCATTCCAGCGAGGGCGCTGGCGAGGCAGTGCCTCGGGGTTGGGTTCTTCTGCAGGACTATGAGATGGAACCAGCGCAGATAGCTGGCAAGATATTTTGTGGCGATCCCCCGGCGGTTACCAATAAACCCCTTGAGGCGGGAGTGACGGTTGTTGACGTTTTGGATATGGAGTTCGCCGCGAACGCGTTCACCGGAAGACTGGTTGAGCGCTTCGTGGCTGACACACAGGGCGGCAGCACACGGCGGATAGCTGGTGCCCCCATCGGTCACCAGCAGTGCATCCTTGTCCATGACCGGCGCGAGAACCTCCCGCAGAGCGGCAGCATTGACCGCAGGCAGGACGGCACTAACGGTCGTGCCGGAGCGATCTGTCGCGACCAGAACCGGCACCTGCTCATCGGACAGGCCCCGCTTTGTTGCCTTGCCCCCGCGCTTTCGGGCCTTTCGGTCCGGCTTTTTTGCAGAGGATTTGCCTTCCGTGGCCCGTGTCCAAACACGATCCCCTTTGCGGCTTTCAAGAAAATAGGTTTCGTCGGCCTCGACAATGCCCTTCAGTTTTTCGGCGGTGGATTTGATCCCGGCAAGGAAGCGGTGTCGCCAGCGAAAGGCGGTGCTCCCGGCTATGCCACAGCGCTTTGCCGAAACTGCCACCGTATCGCCATTGGCGAGGCATTCGCTGAACGTCAGCCAAAGATCCTTGCGGTGCAGGCCGCTCAGTGGTGTACCCGTCACCGCTCCAAAGGTTCGATTGCAGGATCGGCAAAGATAGCGTTGCATTCCCCGCGACTTGCCATTGGCCACTGCACCGTGTGCGCCGCAATGCGGGCAGGTCCGGTCTTCTCCAACACCCAGCTCAACTGCCGCAACCGAGGCTTCACCCGCTGGGCGACCGGCCAGAACCTCACCGACCTCTACTTTCTGCGCCTCGCTCAACGTGTCGACCTCCGACAACCAGGCAAGAAAGGCTTTCCGGTCCATAATGCGCATCCTCCTGTATTTCAGACAAAATATAACACATCAATACGATGTGCGAATAGAGCTTACTTTGATAATCACTCATTCTATCCAGATGGGTATTATTCGGCGCAATTTCAACCTATTGCAGATCGCTCAACCATTCCTCAACCCGTGCTTTGTTCACTCCAAAATCCTTCCGCCCAAACCGCGACCTTGCGTAGATGCGCAAAATGTCCCTGTCTTGTTGCGCAGTTGTATAGTCCGGAAAACCGAACACGCGGGTTCGGGTCACATACGTGACCATCCCGTCCGGCACCAAACCGGCCAGAACGGTTGTACGCGGGGTTTTACGAACAATCGCGTCCAGTGCGACCAGGCCCCCGGGGCCGGTCTCGACCACCCGGACAACACCAGCTTTCATGTCCCGCGCGTCCCCCCGCGGGGCCACATGCCAGCGCGCGGGGTCTGACGGAGCCAGCCGGACATAAGCGCCCAGCGCAATCACACCCACGACGATTAGCCAGAGCAGCATCTTCATCATCCCATCCAATCGATGTGCCAGGAAACTAGCTGGCAGGGGTGGCCGGCCACACCCCTATCGCGACGTCACCCCCGGCAGAATGCACAGCATCTCGAACAACAGATTCGCCGCTGTCAGCGCGGTGTTGCCTGACGGATCATAGGGCGGCGACACTTCGACCAGATCGCAGCCCACCACGTTCACGCCGCCCAGCGCGTGGATCAGTTGCAGCGCCCGCGGGGTCGTGAGCCCGCCGATCTCGGGCGTGCCGGTGCCGGGGGCATAGGCCGGGTCCAAGCTGTCAATGTCATAGGTGATGTAGACCGGGTGATCCCCGATCGTCTTGCGGATTTGCGATCCGATCCCGGTCAGGTTTTGTTGCCACAACTCCCACGCGGGGAACTGGCGAAAGCCCCAGCCCTGCGCCTCGGTAAAGTCGCTGGCGGCATAGCCGGACCCGCGAATTCCGATCTGAAAGGTTTTGTCCGGGTCGATCAGCTTTTCTTCGTAGGCACGACGAAAGACTGTGCCGTGGGTTTCCTTTTCGCCGAACATCTCATCGTTCACATCCGCATGGGCGTCCACATGGACCAGCGCGACGGGGCCGTGCCGGGCCGCGATGGCCCGCAGGATCGGCAATGTGATCGAGTGATCACCGCCCATCGCCACAGGGATCACGCCCTGTTCCAGAATGCCGTCATAGCTGTTTTTGATGATCGACAGGCTGTCGGCCAGCGAAAAGGTGTTGATCGCCAGATCACCGATATCGGTGATCTGCAGGCAATCGAACGGCGCGGCAGAGGTGGCCATGTTATAAGGCCGGATCATCGCGCTTTCGCTGCGGATTTGCTTGGGTCTGAACCGAGTGCCGGACCGCCACGAGGTGCCGATATCCATCGGTATCCCCAGCACCGCAACATCCAGCCCCGCCAAAGAAGCCGCCTGTGGCAGGCGCATGAACGTGTTCGGACCGGAAAATCGCGCCAGATCGTTACCACTGATCGGTTGGTTGAAATCGGACATGTGCTGTTCTCCCGCCCCGCTTGATTGCTTAACCAAGCCAATACCTGCCATATGGCTAACCAAAGGTTAAAGCCGCAGTCAGGTCAGCTTGTTCCACCCTAACAAACAGATGATCTGCATCGCCGCATGGGCGCCTGCCACAGCCGTTGCGCCTGAGGTATCGTAAGGTGGTGAGACTTCGACCACGTCGCCGCCCTTGATGTTGATCCCGGCAATGTCGCGCAGCATGATCTGCGCCTGCATCGACGTCAGACCGCCCCAGACGGGTGTTCCAGTGCCGGGGGCAAAAGCCGGGTCTAGGCAATCAATGTCAAAAGTCAGATAGACCGGGTTGTCGCCCAGAATACCCTTGATCTTTTGCGCCACGGCAGCGGGTCCGGCCTCGTAAACTTCGCGCGCGTCGATGATGTTGACGCCCAGAGTGTCGTCGTTGGTGGTGCGAATACCAACCTGAACCGAACGCTTGGGGTCCACGATCCCGGACTTAACCGCCTTGTAAAACATCGTCCCGTGATCCACACGGTCCATGTTGTCATCGGCCCATGTATCGGTATGTGCGTCGAATTGCAGCAAGGACATTGGCCCGTATTTCTCGGCGTATGCCTTCAGGATCGGAAAACTAATGTAGTGGTCGCCACCCAACGCGACCGAGGCGACATCAGCGGCCAAAATGGTGCGGATATGATCCGTCAGCGTGCCGGGAAAATCCGGGATATTGGCATAATCAAACGCCAGATCACCGTAATCGACGATTGCCAACTCGCTTAGCGCCTTGAATGGCCAGCCGTAGGGTTCATCCGGCGATTGCAGGGTGCTGGCCTCGCGGATGGCGCGCGGACCCAGTCGCGTGCCGGGGCGGTTGGTCACGGCCTGATCGAACGGAACACCCGTCACCGCGATATCCACCCCGGTCAGGTTTTTGGTGTAAAGACGACGCAGGAACGAGGTTGCACCGCCAAAGGTGTTTTCGTGGGACACCCCTTTGAGCTCGGGATTGGTAAATGCCTCGTCCACGTAGTTTTTAGAATCTTCCAGTGCCATTTTCCGTCTTGTCCTTTTGATCCTGCGGATCAGCCCAGAGGCTGTGCTTTTTCGACGAGCCGTGCAAAGAACGATGCGCCGATGGGCGCGATCTCGTCATTGAAGTTGTATTTCGGGTGGTGCAGACCGGCCCCTTTGCCCTGCCCCAGAAACAGATAAGCGCCCGGCCGGGCCTGCAGCATATACGAAAAATCCTCGGCCCCCATCTCGCGCCCGGCATTGTCTGTCACGCGTTCAGGCCCGGACACGCCGCGGGCCACATCTGCGGCAAAGACAACCTTGTCGGCGTCGTTCACCGTGGCCGGGTAACCGATATGATAGTCCAGCGTCGCCTCAACCCCATAAGACGCGGCCTGCCCTTGGACGATCTGAACCATGCGCTGGCGCACCATCTGCTGAACGGCCGGATCGAAGGTCCGCACAGTGCCGTTCAGATAGGCCGTGTCCGGGATCACGTTGTTCACCGTGCCGGTGTGGATCTGCGTGACTGAAATCACCAGATCGTCCAGCGCATAGTGGTTGCGGCTGACAATAGTTTGGATCGCCTGTGCGATGCCGCAGGCCGCCATCACCGGATCGCGCGTCTCATGCGGCATGGCGCCATGGCCGCCCACGCCCTGAATATGAATATCGAACGTATCCACCGCCGCCATGAGCCGCCCTGGCGTGGTCTGAAAGGTCCCTTCGGGAACGCCGGGCGTATTGTGGATGCCGTAGACCTGCGTGATGCCGAACCGATCCATGATGCCTTCTTCGACCATCACGCCGGCGCCACCGCCCTCTTCCTCGGCGGGTTGAAAGATCAGCGCGACGCGACCACGGAAATTGCGCGTCTCGGCCAGATAGCGCGCCGCCCCCAACAGCATCGTGGTATGCCCGTCATGGCCACAGGCATGCATTTTGCCCGGGTTGGTCGAGGCATAGTTCACACCCGTTTCTTCGGCAATCGGCAGCGCGTCCATATCCGCGCGCAAACCGATCGTGGGCCCGTCGCCCTGCCCGTTGATGATTGCGACAATGCCCGTTTTGGCGATCCCCTCGTGCAGTTCATCCACTTCGAATTCACGCAGACGATCCGCAACAAAGGCCGCGGTTTCAAAACAGTCGAATTCAAGCTCGGGGATGGTATGCAGGTATTGACGCCACCTGGTCATGTCGGCGGCATAATCGGCAATTCGGTTCACGACGGGCATCTGGGGTGGACTCCTGATCCTGACTGCGGAATGGATGCATCTGACACCGGAACGAAAGGGTTCGCAATGGCCGAAAATCCTCTGATCCATGATGGCAACGCTGGCATCGAACGTTTGCTGGAGATCATGCGTCGCCTGCGCGATCCCAAATCCGGCTGCCCGTGGGATATCGAACAGGATTTTGCTACCATCGCCCCTTATACCATCGAAGAGGCTTATGAGGTCGCCGATGCCATCGAGCGCAATGCTTTTGATGAGTTGAAGGGTGAATTGGGCGACCTGCTGTTCCAATCCGTATTTCATGCCCAAATGGCCGAAGAAGCCGGGCATTTCACCTTTCAGGACGTGGTGCGCACCATGTCGGACAAGATGGTCGCCCGGCACCCGCATGTGTTCGGTGACGAATCCCGTGACAAGTCCGCCGAACAGCAAACGCTGGACTGGGAAACCATTAAGGCCGCCGAGCGTGCGGGCAAGGAACAGAAAGGCGCGCTGGATGGTGTGGCCGCCAACCTGCCTGCCCTGTTGCGGGCACACAAACTGCAGAAGCGCGCCGCCCGTGTGGGGTTCGACTGGCCCGACGCCAGCCACGTGCTGGCCAAGATCACCGAAGAGGCCGCTGAACTGGAAGAGGCCCGCGATGCCAAAGACGCCGACGCGCTTGAGGATGAATTCGGCGATCTGCTGTTTGTGATGGTCAATCTGGGCCGCCATCTGGGGATCGAGCCCGAGGCAGCCCTGCGCCGCACCAATGCCAAGTTCACGCGCAGGTTCGAACAGGTTGAGGCTCGGCTGGCGGATCGGGGCAAAACACCCTCGGACAGCACGCTGGACGAGATGGACGCGCTGTGGGACGAGGTCAAAATTGAAGAGCATCGCGCCAATGGCAAACTCCCGCCTGTGGATGCGGCAACAGACGCCTGAAACGGCTGGACAAGTGCGGTGACACTTGCGAGTGTCCGCGCTTCAAGACCCCGGAGGCAAAGCATGGCACCGCGCAAGATCATCATTGATACCGACCCCGGACAGGACGACGCCGTCGCCATCCTGCTGGCGCTGGCCTGCCCCGAAGAGATCGAGGTTCTGGGCATCACCGCCGTCGCCGGAAACGTACCGCTGGAACTGACTGCCAAAAACGCCCGCATTATCTGCGAACTGGCCGGACACACGCATATCCCCGTCTATGCCCTACTCGATTCACACATTTCCAGCGATCCCATATCCGAGTTGGATTGACCTAAATTGATAGAGACCGCGCAACATAACCACGGGGCCCGGTTTCCCATAATATCCGGTCCAGCCACCGAGACGGGCGCACACTCAGGCTGCAAAGGCGAGCGACCCCTTTGGATGCGGGTTTTTCTGCTTTTCGGTCTTACCTTCAAGCGAAGCGGATACGGCCTCAAGGACCGGTTGATCCTGCGCCTCGAATACATCCTCCAGCGGGCGTTTGCCTGCGCCATCCCGGTCCTGCACGAGCTGCATGCAGGATATCCCCGCGATAAGCGTCATTGCGCAAAGAGTTTTGAAGGGTGCGGGCTCCATAGACACGTTTTCGATGTCGAAACCTTTGGTCTTAATGGTCCGGAAAACCTGCTCAATGACCCAGCGCCGACGGTAGAGTTGAGTGATCCATCGTGCCTGTTCGAATGTTTCGACCCGATGGCTGGTCAGCAGGCGCCAACGTGCAGGCTGCACACCTACTGGCGGGTCGATTTCTCGCGCCTCAACGATGTAGACGGACGTGCTGGCGGGAACGCCTTGTTCAATCGGTCTGTTTTTGGGGTGCGGCAGGGTAACGCAAGCGAAACGAACGCCAATCCGGGCCGTGCGCTTCTTCTGCCCGGGTCGCGCGGGCAACTCGACCGTATGTTCTTGCTGCGGCGTGCCCTCAAGGCTGAAAAAGAGCTTGCCTGTATCATCGGAAAGATTGCGATCATGGGACGCTCGGACCAGGACGTCCACGCCTTTTGGGCGGCATGCAAACATCTCGAAGATGTCCCCTTCACGGTCGGCTATAACCGTGACATTCGCAGCCGCGTTCAGAACGGCGGCACTTGTTTGCATGCTTTCAAGCCAGCGATAGCTCTCTTTTTCACGAAGAGGTCGATTTTTGGGCGGCTTCTTGCGGCCGCCAGAGCGTTCAATGAGTTGCATGTCAACCGCTCCGAGCAACGTGCCCTGTTCGGCCTCCACCGCGATCGTAGCATGGCCGACAATGCAGTTTCCCGACCCATCATCACGAAAGCTCGTTGTGTCTTGAATCGCCAGAACATGCAGACCGTCAACGCGCCCGGACGTGACCTTCCCGGCCTTTTCAACAATCTTTTTCACTGTCACCTTCTCGTTCCTCAAAAACCGACCAAAGCGAACCTCACCTGCGCGATTGCCGCCGACGCTACGCACCGAAATACCACGAGGACCGACCTCGACAAGACGACCATGCAAAAAGCGTTCAGCCTGATCCAAACGACAATCACCAAAATGCGAACTCGAGTTTTGCATCTCTACCCCCCTTGAAACAGCAAGACAGGGAGATAGAACCGATATGACAAAACGGCAAGGTTCAGAACCTAATTCCGCGTGCGGGAAAAGATGTGTGCATACAGTAGCGTCTATGCCGGGTGCGACCGTCCGTTGAACCGGGATCTGGTCACGGCTGAGCATGTGCATGGCAAAACCGGTCTGGACGGCCCTGTCCTGCCGGATCCTCAGATGCCACTGTCCGATGGCCATGCGGTGGATTTCATCATCGATACTCTGCGCGCGCATGAGCCGGGTACCGTGACGCTGTGCCCTCTGGGCCCGCTGACCAACATCGCGACGGCGTTTCAGAAGGCCCCGGATATTGTCGACCGGGTTCAGGAAATCGTGCTGATGGGCGGTGCGTATTTTGAGGTCGGCAATATCACTCCGGCAGCCGAGTTTAACTTTTATGTCGATCCAGAAGCCGCTGATATCGTGTTCAAATCCGACGTTCATATCGTCGTGATGCCATTGGACGTCACCCACGACGCGCTGGTCACGAAACAGCGCAACGACGCCTTTCGCGCGCTGAATTCCGATGTCGGACACGCCGTGGCCGAGATGACCGATTTCTTTGAACGGTTCGACAAAGAGAAATACGGCTCGGAAGGCGCGCCGCTGCATGACCCCTGCGTGACCGCCTATCTGATCCAACCCGCGCTGTTCTCGGGTCGTCATATCAATGTGCAGATCGAAACTCAGTCCGAGCTAACCCTGGGCATGACTGTCGCCGACTGGTGGCGCGTGACCCCGCATCCACCCAACGCGATGTTCATGGGTGAAGTGGACGCAGACGGGTTCTTTGCCCTGCTCACCGAACGGCTGGCCCGGCTATGAGCGCCGCGCTGAGACTTGCCCGCCCCGAGGATCTGGATCGTCTGATGGGTCTGGTCGCCGCCTTTCATACCGAGGCCGGCATCGAACAGGATCACGACAAACGCCGCGAGGGGATTGCGCCATTGCTGGATGGCATCCCTCATGGCTGTATCTATCTGATTGGCCCGGGCCGCGCGCCGCTGGGCTATATCATCCTGACCTTTGGCTGGTCGGTCGAGTTTGGTGGAATGGATGCCTTTGTCGACGAGATTTATATCCGCCCCGCAGTACGCGGGCGCGGAATCGCGACCGAAGTTCTGCATGACCTGCCCAAAGCGCTGGCGGATGCGGGGCTGACGGCACTGCATCTTGAGGTCGACCGCACCAACGAAACCGCGCACAAGCTGTACCTGCGTACAGGTTTCAAACCTCGTGAACGTTACATGCTGATGAGCAAAACGCTCTAGCGGGATTCGCCGCGGAAAATCAGGCCCGGATTGTACATGTCCTGAACCGGATCATCTTGCGACACTTCCAACCCGGTGATCGGATATGTACCCGGCTCGGAACAGGCCGCCAGAATTCCAACGGAAAGCATTGAAACAACGAGAAGGATTCTTGAGGCAGACATCGCGTTCTCCTTTCTGCAATGCAGACAAGTATAACGCTTTTGTGATGTCGCTTACAGGAACAAGTTCACACATAAGCATATGTTTGGTGGATTTTCTGCGCTTATTCGGTGATTACGCCTTGAGTGCCAGCGCTATAGACAATTCTGCTTCATCGCGCGTTCCATCCGGCTGAACTGCTTGTTGACCCGTTTGGGGTTCGGCAGTTGCTTCATCTTCTCGGTGTTGTTGTTGCCGGTGTACCAGGCGTCAAACAGCAGCTCCTTGATGTCATCATCCAACACCTGATCCGCGACCTGATAGGTGCACAGGCACTCCTCCATCGTGATCTGTCCACTGGGATCGGTCACAACCATTTGCTGGCATACGGCCTCGGGTGTCGGTCCTGCCAAGGCGATAGATGGAATGACCAGAAGGGCCATTGCCAAAGACATCTGCTTAAATTTCATCATTTGAATTTCCTCACCTTTCAATCGCTAACTCGGGTTTGCACCAGAAACCTTCCCGTTGCCGGGCATTCAACTCTGACCTTACTCCAATCTGCGTTTCCAACCTAACATTCTTGAAATCAAACTTTCCGACCTGCAAAATAAAAAACCGGCCCAAAATATCGGCCGGTCCATATCATGGCGTTTTGGTCAATCAGCGTTTCAGGATCGACGCGCCTGCGTATTCGGCAACCTCACCCAGCGATTCCTCAATGCGGATCAACTGGTTGTACTTCGCCAACCGGTCCGACCGTGCCAGCGAGCCGGTTTTGATCTGGCCGCAATTGGTTGCCACCGCCAGATCGGCAATGGTGGCATCCTCGGTCTCGCCCGAGCGGTGCGACATCACGTTTGTGTACCGCGCGCGATGGGCCATATCGACGGCGCGCAGGGTCTCTGACA
>CAXXPZ010000040.1:0-87295 GCA_963422555.2 uncultured Ruegeria sp. | reverse complement strand
GTAGTTACTCCTTTTGATCCAAAAGAACTCTTTGGATTTCTGCATTTTCGGATGCACACGGCGCGGCAAGCGAAAAAACGCGCAAGTTGGTTCGGAGGCAGATTTTACAACCGGGCCAGCGGTCAATCTTCAGACTACATTCTGTTGTCGGGAAAACATTTGAAACAGACGCTGTCTGCTGCGGGGATTCAGGCGCCCGACTTTATTGCTGTGCGCGGCCAATATGAGTTGCGGATCGACTATGCAGAAAAGGCGTATGACTGCTTGAAAGAAATGCTTGATAAACAAAATGAAAAGGGCGGCTGAGGCCGCCCTTTGCTCGATTGTTTCGATTGGGCTTACAGGGCCAGCAGATCCTTGACCTTGGCGACAGTTGCTTCGGCTGTGATGCCGAAATGCTTGTACAGTTCACCGGCAGGGGCGGACGCGCCAAAGCTGGACATGCCGATGAAACCGGACTTGGCCTCGCGGCCACGTTCACCCAGCAGCCAGCGATCCCAGCCGCCAGCGCGGACAGCAGCCTCGATGCCGACGCGGACGGGGCCACCCGGCAGGACGCGTTTGCGGTAGGCTTCGTCCTGCTGCGCGAACAGCTCCATACAGGGCATCGAGACGACGCGAGTGCCGATCCCTTCGGCCTCAAGCTTCGCCTTGGCTTCCATCGCCAGCGAAACCTCGGACCCGGTGGCGATCAGGATGGCCTGACGTTTGCCTTCAGCCTCGGCCAGAACATAGGCGCCTTGCGCGGTCAGGTTCTTGGCCTTGTGATCCTTGCGCACAGTCGGCACGCCCTGACGGGTCAGCGACAGGACCGAGGGGCTGTCCTTGAAGGTCAGCGCCAGTTCCCAGGCCTCGGCGGTTTCCACGGTGTCGGCGGGGCGGAACACAAAAGTGTTCGGTGTCGCGCGCGAAATCGCCAGATGCTCGACCGGCTGGTGGGTCGGGCCGTCTTCGCCCAGACCGATCGAGTCGTGGGTCATCACAAAGACAGTAGGGATTTTCATCAGCGCCGCCAGACGCATCGAGGGGCGGGCATAATCGGTGAAGGCCATGAACGTGCCACCATAGGGGCGGATGCCACCATGCAGTGCCATGCCGTTCATTGCAGCGGCCATGCCGTGTTCACGGATACCGTAGTGGATGTACCGACCCTTGCGGTTCTCCGGCAGGAAGACGCCCATGTCGGCGGATTTGGTATTGTTCGACCCGGTCAGATCAGCCGATCCGCCAATGGTTTCGGTCATGATCGGGTTCACGATGTTCAGAACCTTTTCCGACGATGCGCGGGTGGCCAGTTTCGGTTGATCTTCCGAGATCTGTTTTTTGAACGTGCGAATGGCACCGGCCAGGCGTTTGGGTGCTTCGAACGCATAGGCGCGGTTGAATTCGGCCTGCTTGCGTTCAGAAATAGAGGCAAAACGCTCTTCCCAAGCAGCGCGTTCAGCGGCGCCACGGGCGCCAATGGCTTCCCATGCGGATTTGACAGTCGCGGGGATTTCAAAGGCATCATGCGGCCAACCATAACCGTCTTTTGCAGCCTTTAGCTGATCCTGATCGGTCAGTGCTCCGTGACCCTTGGACGTGTCCTGCGCGGCGTGGCCCAGGGCGATGTGGCTTTCGCAGGCAATCATCGTCGGTTTCTTCGAGGTCTTGGCCTTGGTTATGGCTGCATCAATCGCTTCGGGGTCGTGACCGTCGATATCGATCACCTGCCAACCCGACGCTGCAAAGCGTTTCACCTGATCGGTGCGGTCGGCCATATCAACTGTGCCGTCGATGGTGATGTTGTTGTTGTCCCAGAACACGATCAGCTTGCCCAACTCGTGACGGCCTGCCAGCGTAATCGCCTCTTGGCTGACACCTTCCATCAGGCAGCCATCGCCCGCGATCACATAGGTATAATGATCCACAACCTTTTTGCCGTAATGCGCGCGCTGGATTTCTTCGGCCATGGCAAAGCCAACGGCGTTCGAAATGCCTTGACCCAGCGGTCCCGTGGTGGTCTCGACACCTTCGATCAGAAAGTTTTCGGGGTGACCGGCGGTTTTGGCGCCCAACTGGCGGAAATTCTTGATTTCATTCAGCGTTACATCGGCGTGCCCGGTGAGATACAGCAGCGAATACACCAGCATCGAGCCATGACCTGCGGACAGAATGAACCGGTCCCGGTCAGGCCAGTTTGGGGCAGATGCATCGAATTTCAGGTGCTTTTCGAACAGCACGGTCGCAACATCGGCCATGCCCATCGGCATGCCGGAATGGCCGGAATTGGCGGCGGCGACAGCATCAAGGGTCAGGGTGCGGATGGCCGCAGCTTTGTCCCAGTGTTCGGGGTTGGCATTGCGCAGCGCAGTCAGGTCCACGGGCGTTGTTCCTTTGGGTTACAAGCAGATTGCGGGCTGAATACCATCCACCCCTCAAAGTGCAAGTGGAACCGGGCGTTACGGGTCGGGGCCGCTTGAAGAGCGCAGCCCAAGTCGTTGAAAGCAAACAGTGGGTATTTTCCAACACATTCAGTTAGACTAGACCTCAGAGCCGCCATCCGTGATTCGGTTGGGCGTGCAGCAGAACGAACCTTGGTTAAGAGGTGACAGGGGCATGAGCCAAATCGAGGAATTGCAACGCCGTATAATGGCGGCGATGGAACGGATAGGGTCCGGTGTCGAGGCACTGGGTCAACCGGACCAGTCCGGTGGGGGAAGTGATCCGGAATTGCGCGCCGCGCTGGAAGAAGAGCGTCTGGCCAATGCGCAATTGGAAGAGCGGTTGAAAAACCTTAAGGATCGCCACGATCAGGAGGTTGACGCAATGCGCGCCGATCTCGAAACGTTGCGCAGTCAGCCTGCTCAAGATGGCGATGCGGATGATCTGCGGGCGCAACTGGCTGAGGCTGCATCCAAGCTGGCCACGGTTGAGGCCGCCCGCGCCGATCTGGCCGAAGCCAAGGCAGCGCTGGAAAACACCAATGAAGTCGATGAGTTGAAGGCCGAAATTGAATCGATGCGCGCCTATCAAGGTGCTGCCGAAGAAGCGGCCTCGCTCAGGGTTGAAGTCGAAGAGCTTACCCCGCTGGCAGATCGTGCCGAGGAACTCGAAGCCGAACTAGTCGGCCTGCGGGCCACGATGGCGGATACGGAACGTTTGGGCGATCTCAACGCCGAGCTTGAGATGTTGCGCGCCGAACGCGCCAGCCACGGCGCGGCGATGTCGCGGCTGGACGATGACCTGCAACGCTTGCGCAAAGCCAACGAGGACCTGCGCGGCGCGGTCGATGACCTGCGTGCCGCCGCCGAAAGCGGCGTGCCGGACGCGGCTCTGCTGAACCGCGCCACCGCCGCCGAGCTGGAGGCGACCCGCGCCGCCCGTGCGACGGATGCCGCCGAGGCCCACGCGGTACTGGCGCGGCTTGAGCCGTTGCTGAACCAGGCCAATCTGGCGGAAGGAGAGGTGGAGTGATGCCCGAAGTGACAATCCATATCGGTGGTCGTGGGTTCGAGGTATCCTGCCGCGACGGAGAAGAACCTTTTCTGCAGGCTGCAGCCAAATTGCTGGATGATGAGGCGCAGGTGCTGTCGGATCAAATGGGGCGCATGCCGGAATCGCGCATGTTGCTGATGGCGGGTCTGTTGCTGGCCGACAAGACGGGCAATCAGGAAGACCGCGTCAAAGCCACCGAGGCCCGGTTGGCAGAGGTCGAGGCCGAGTTGAACAAGTTGCGCAATGCGCCGCAACCCGAACCTGAGCGGATTGAGGTTGCGGTGGTGCCGCCATCTGTTACCGATACGCTTGCGGAAATGGCCGCCCGCGCCGAGGCGCTGGCCGCAGTTGTGGAAGAAAAATCAAAGGGATGATAAACATGCGTATGATCGCAGCGAGTGTGGCATTTGCCGCATTCGGAAGTGCGGCATCTGCCGAGATCGATATTTTGTCGGTGATATTTTCCTGCGAGAACAATACGCAGGTCCCGGTCTCGTATTTCAACGCCTCGGATGGCTCGGGCGCTGCAGCAATGATGGTCGACGGCCAGTTGATCGCGATGCGTCAGGTCCAAAGCGGATCGGGCATTCGCTATGTTTCAGAGGGCGGCGAGGGTACCTATACTCTGCGGTCCAAGGGTTGGGATGCCTCGATCTCGTATCAGGCCAGCGGCGGAACAGCCCCGGAACAGCTTGTGTTCGGGGACTGTAGCAGCCGGTAGCTGAAATCAGGCGTTGGCTTCGCGGATTTTGTCGGCGGCATCCTTGTTGTAGCCGACACCGTTTTCATCAAAAAGCGTGTCCAGCTCGCCCGACAGGGTCATTTCGGTGATGATGTCGCAACCGCCGACAAACTCGCCTTTGACATAGAGCTGCGGAACAGTCGGCCAGTCCGAGTAATCCTTGATGCCCTGACGCACATTTTCGTCGGCCAGAACGTTCACGTCGGCAAAATCGACGCCCATATAGTTCAGCACACCCGCCACGCGCGAGGAAAACCCGCATTGCGGCATGTCCTTGGTGCCTTTCATATACAGCACCACATCGTTGGCTTTGACGGTTTCGTCGATCTGGATCTTAACGTCTGTCATCTTGCTTTTCCTCTTCACCCATGTCCGGGGCGATCGTTTCATCCTGCGATAGGTCGGGAGCCCATCCATCATTTTCTAGTCGCCGACGTTCGGCCTGAGCCAAAGCCAGCGGATCCAGCCCGTATCTTTCGATGCCGCCGACCTTGCTGAGTTTGTCCGGGTCTGGGCGCATATCAGCCAGCTTACGCTTTCTGTTTCGCTTCACATAGGCTTCGATCAGATCTGCGGCAACTATCAACCCTGCGATTACACCTATCCAGAACACCCATGCACTCATTTATTGGCCACAAAGCTTTGGCGACGTCCGTAGTCGCGGTGTCTCATTTCCCTCGTGACACGCCAATATCGGGGTCCGTATTTCAGGAGCTTTGGCAGATCACAAAACAAGATCGCTACGAAGTTGACAATGTCAAAGATCAGAAAGGTCAGTCTTAGCAGAACCCATCCGACCACCTCATCCACTATTCAGGCACTTTCGTCGTCAGCGCCAGCGCGTGCAGCTCTCCATCCGGGCCATCCATTTTACCCTTCAGCGCCGCATAGACCGCGCGTTGCTGCTGCACCCGGTTTTTGCCGCGAAAGCTTTCGTCCACGACCATGGCGGACATATGCACGCCGTCCTGTCCGCCGACCTGAATGTCCGCCTCCGGAAAGGCATCGCGCAGCAGGTTTTCGATTTCGTGGGCGCTCATCGGCATGTAGATCTCTCCTGAAAGTCTTTCTCAAGATGTAGAGCGATGCGGGGGGGCGTGCAAGATGCGGCGGATGCGCTGCCATACGAAAACCTGCACCCGTACCAAGCGCAGGTCACCCGTGTTTGCAACGAGAAGAAGCGGGGCCGGATCAGGCCACTGCTGCGGCAAAGCTGCTGCGGAAGGTTTCGGTCAGGTCAGACAAAGGCGCCTCAGAACTGCCGATGCGCACAGTGTCGCCTGTAAACCGACCGACCGAGACCAGTGGCACACCGGTCTGTCCGGCAGCGATCATCAGAGCCTCGGCCTGATCAAAGTTGCAGGCAACCAGATAGCGGGCCTGATCCTCGCCAAACAGGAACTCGGTCGGCGCATCGTCCAGATTGATTCCGACGCCAACGGCCTCGGCCAGTTCAAAGGCGGCCAGGACCAAACCGCCATCGCCCAGATCGGTGCAGGCCTTGATCATATCGCGGTTGGCGCGGATGAAGTCGCCATTGCGGCGCTCTGCGTCCAGATCCACGTGGGGCGCGTCGCCATCTTCGCGGTTGAACACCTCGGCCAGAAGGGCGGATTGGCCCAGATGGCCGGTGGTTTCACCGATCACCAGTGCAACATGGCCTTCGCGGACCTCATTACCAATCACGTCATCCGAATGGTCAAGCAATCCGACCGCGCCGATGGTGGGCGTTGGCAGGATCGCCTGACCGTCGGTTTCATTATAAAGCGAGACATTGCCCGACACGATAGGCACGTCCAGCGCTGCGACAGCCTCGCCGATGCCTTTGACCGCACCGACGAACTGGCCCATGATCTCGGGCTTTTCGGGGTTGCCAAAATTCAGGTTGTCGGTTGTGGCCAGCGGTTTGGCCCCAACTGCGGTCAGATTGCGATAGGCCTCGGCCACGGCTTGCTTGCCGCCTTCGACCGGGTTGGCGCGGACATAGCGCGGGGTCACGTCACTGGTGAAGGCCAGCACTTTGTCAGTGCCGTGCACGCGCACCATTCCGGCACCAAGGCCCGGTGTGCGTGTCGTGTCGGCCATGACCATGGTGTCATATTGCTCATAAACCCATTGCTTGCCTGCATAGTTGGGTGAGGCGAGCAGTGCGCGCAGCCCGTCGATCGGATCAATCTGGGGAACCTCTGAAAGCGCTTCGGCTTCGGGCGTGGGCTCCCACGGGCGGTCATATTCCGGCGCGGTCGAGGACAGTTTGGACAAGACCAGATCGGCTTTGACCTCGCCGTTGTGGACGATCAAGAACCGGTCTTCGGCGATGGTTTCACCGACGATGGCGAAATCCAGATCCCATTTGTCGAACACAGCGCGGGCTTCGGCCTCAAGCTCGGGTTTGAGGACCATCAACATGCGTTCCTGAGATTCCGACAGCATCATCTCATAGGCTGTCATGTTCTCTTCGCGTTGGGGGACGTTTTCCAGATCGAGGCGAACACCCAGACCACCCTTGTCGCCCATCTCGACGGCAGAACAGGTCAGGCCCGCGGCCCCCATATCCTGGATTGAGATTACGGCGCCGGTCTGCATCAGCTCCAGCGTCGCCTCCATCAGGCGTTTTTCGGTGAACGGGTCGCCGACCTGCACGGTGGGGCGCTTTTCTTCGATCGTGTCGTCGAACTCGGCCGAGGCCATCGTCGCGCCGCCAACACCGTCACGGCCGGTTTTGGCGCCCAGATAGACAACGGGCATGCCAACGCCGGAGGCGGCAGAGTAGAAAATCTTGTCACTATCGGCCAGACCAGCGGCGAAAGCGTTCACAAGGCAGTTGCCATTATAGGCCGGGTGAAACCGCACCTCGCCGCCCACGCAGGGAACACCGAAACAGTTGCCATAGCCGCCGATGCCTTCGACAACTCCGTTGACCAATTGGCGGGTCTTGTGGTGATCCGGCTCGCCAAATGACAGCGCGTTCATCGAGGCGATAGGCCGCGCGCCCATGGTAAAGACGTCACGCAGGATGCCGCCGACGCCCGTGGCCGCGCCCTGATAGGGCTCGATATATGAAGGGTGGTTGTGGCTTTCCATCTTGAACACCACCGCCTGACCGTCGCCAATATCGACCACGCCCGCGTTCTCACCCGGTCCGCAGATCACCTGAGGCCCCGAGGTGGGCAGGGTCCGCAGCCATTTTTTGGAGGATTTATAGGAACAATGCTCGTTCCACATGGCCGAGAAAATGCCAAGCTCGGTAAATGATGGCTCGCGCCCGATGATTTCTAGGATCATGTCGTATTCGTCGGGCTTCAGCCCGTGTGCGGCAATCAGATCCGGGGTGATGGCGGGCTCTTGCATCGTCTGTCCTTGTCCAGGGTGGCCGGGATTGCGGGCCTTTTACGGCAAGGGCGCGCCGGGGGAAAGCGTTTAGACGGCGCAGCCCGTTCAGAACCGTTGGCCGACATAAATATACAGCTGATCTTCGTCCAGATTGTTGCGCGCCCAGTCCACGGCAAAGTCGACCGGGAACTTTTTCGATACGCGGTAACGGACACCAAGCCCAACGGCCGAATGCGTGCCACCGTCGGACAGAACCGAGAAACTGTCGCCGGTCTGGCCCACCCCCCCAAAGGCAACCGCGCCAATACGCTTGGTGAACCGGTGGCGGTATTCGACCTGCAAGGACGCTGATCTGAGGTTCAGGAACTGCGTCACCGGAAAGCCGCGAAATGCATCCGTACTGCCCAGCGAGCATTGATCAAAGAACGGCGTGTCCTGCGAGGCGGCACAGGTCGACACCCGCGCGGCAACCACGCCTTTGGGCGATAGGCTGACATACTGCGTGTAGTTCACGAAGGCCTTGGAATAGTCACCGGTCACCCCTTCGAGCGTATAGCTATGGGAAAGCTCGGCCTGTAGGTTCGATCCCGTGGTGGGATAAATCGTGTCGTCGCGCCGATCCCATGAGGCGACCAACGTCGGAGTAACAATCCGCATGTTCAAGAACTGGTTGAACGGAGGGGGAATAGGGGGCAGGTCAAAGCCATCGAGACGGACGGATGTGTCCAGATAACGGACGGCGAGCCCAGCGGATAGCTGTGATGTGAACCCGTATGACAGCTCAATCCGGGCCAGATCGCCGTCCTGTGTCACCGGCAATTGTCCTGCCGAGGTGAAAAGATCATAATTGATATTGGCCTTGGCGTATAAGGACTCGATTTGCCAACGGTTATTGTCGAAGGCAAAATTGGCTACCCCGCCATAGGCCTGACTGCCATTGCTTGACCGCAGTGCCGCGACCCCGAACAGCGATGGCTTTGAGCCGGCGTCCAATTGGTACAGATATCCGGCCCCAAGTGTCAGGCCCGATCCAATGGTGGGATCGGAAAATGGAATTGGCACCGCGATGAAGGACCCGTTGCGGAAGCCGATCGATGCCTCGGCCTGAGTTTCGTCAAAACCGTCGACATTGGATTCCAGCGTGACCGATCCTGCGTGGGCCGCGCTTGATGCGCAACCCAGCAGCAGTGCCAAACACGTGACGTCGAAATGCCTCACGACAGTAATCTCATGAACAAATGAACCGGGCCTTGGCCCGGTTCTGTGGGTGTTTAGCGGTCAGGCGGGGCCTTGCCCTTTGTTGACCGCATCGCTTGCGGCGGCGCCGACCGCAGCCTTTTGCTGATCCGAGAGGGTGTCGTTATCTTCCATCCCCGGAATGGCAACGCGGACCTCACGGCGGGCAAAGTCGATGCCGTTATCCTTGAAGGCGGCCTTGACCCGGTTGAAGATTTCCTTGCGCAAGGTAAACTGCTTGCCCGGTTTGGCCATGAACTTGCCACGGATGATCATGCCGACATCGTCAAAGTCGAACACGCCCTGAGATTTGAAGGGCTGCAGGAAGCCGTCCTTGTGAACCTCGTCCTCCATCATCTCGGCACCGATTTTCTTGAAGATCTTCTTGACCTTGTTCGGATCGGTATCGAAGGGCACGGTGAATTTCAGCTTCATGATGACCCAGTCGCGGCTGAAGTTGGTGATCTTCTGAATCTCGCCATACGGGATCGTATGAACAAGGCCGCGGTGATGGCGCAGCTGCATGGACCGGATCGAGATTTTCTCCACCGTTCCCATGGTGCCGCCGATATCGACATATTCACCCACCCGGAACGCGTCGTCGATCAGGAAGAAAATCCCGCCGACAATGTCCGAAACAAGCTTTTGCGCACCAAAGCCGATGGCCAGACCAAGGATACCGGCACCAGCCAATAGCGGCGTGATGTCCAGACCCAGCGCGCCCAGCGCGAGCAGGACAAAGATCACCGCAATCGCGACCTGCGCCGTCACTCGCAGCAGCGGCAGAACGGTCGCCAGGCGGGACCCGCCCGAACCGCCACCTTCGCCCGCTTCCTGATCGGGGCTTTCCTCGGCTGCGGTTTGTTCTTTTGCCAACCGCCGGTTGATCCAGAGCGAAACAACTTCGTTCAGGATGTAACCAATAGCGAGGATGATAAAGAACTGGATCAGTTTGCTGCCGGATTCATCACGACCACCCGCGATTTCCTGAAGATCCAGATCCCAGGCATTGGCAATCATCAAGATGACCAGAATACCGGCCAAGACCCTACCAATTCGGATGTAGCTGCGTTTGGTTGACTTGTAAGCCCGTTCGGCCACTGGACCTCCGCCCATCATTGGGGGCTGCAGGTGACGTACCAAGCCTCGGATCAAGGTATCCAGCGCGGGGGCGATCAGCAGCCACGCCATGGTGGTGAAATGCGCCCCTTTGAGCAGAATAACACGGATCGACGGGTCGCGCTGCGCAGCAAGGAATTCCACCAGCAACCAGATCGCCGCCGAAACGCCTATGGCAAAATACGGGTAATAATGGGCAACTTCCTCATCAAACTTGGTGTGATCGGGATCCGTGCCAAGCATCATCTGCGACAGACCTTCGCGAGCTTTCCATGCAATCACGCCGATATAGATGTGGATCGCTGCATTGAACCAGAATCCAATGCGTGTCTCACCGCCAGTGATACCGTTCAGCCTGTTGAAATGAAGCAGGAACAGCGTGAACCCGACCAGGGTCAGCAGGCCGATCAGGTTGCGATGCAGGTATTTCGCCCAGTGGTCGTCGATGTTGACCAGGCGAAAGTGAGGCTTGCTTGGGGCAAGAACGAACCGCGAGGCCGCCGCGCCCAGGCGTGGAATCCAGATAAGGTAGAATACAAAAGGCGCGGCATAGGTGATCTGTTCCGGTGTCAGAAGGCCACGGCCAACAGCCCGGATGACCACGTAAAACACTATCAAACCGGCAATTTCACGACAGAAGCGGCGGAACAGGTAACTGACGGCACCCCAAAGGTCATTCTCATCAGGGGCTTCAGTTTCGACATGCCACCGTCGTGTCAGCAACCCGAACAGTTTTTCGGCAATGAACCCGACGACCAGCACACTCAGGACCAGACCCAACAAGACAAACGCGCCGTTGGTACCGAAGGTTGTCGCAAAATTCTCGAACGCGTGGGCCTGGGCGCTGAATATGTTCGGAACGGTAACCAGAACATGCGTCCACGAGGCGACCATCTCAGCCCAAATCTCGTTGAGCTCCGTGATCGGATCTTCGCGTTCTTCAGCCTCGGCCGCCTGTTTTGCGGCAACCGCGTCCAGACGTTCAAGCAGGATGGCACGGACCTGATCATCCGACATACGGGCGACAAGACCGTCAACCTGCTCGGGCGTCAGGTCCTCAGGGATGCTGACTGTCGCCGGAGCACTTGAACCAGAGGTCCCTGTGACTTGCGCGGTCAGCGGCCCAGACAGAAGCAATACCGATAGCAATGCCATCAATAGGCGAAAAGGGTGGAACATTGATTTTGTCCTCGATCACGAAAAATTTGATTGTTTTTCGGGATCATAGGCGTGCCCCGCGGAATTTCCCAGAATTTTCACAGCTCTATGGGCGTTGAATCGGAAAAAACCAAAAAAAAGGCCGAGCACTAAGCTCGGCCATAGTCCAACAGGGAGGTATGAAGATGATGAGCGTTACAGCATCACCGCCTTCGAGATGTCATTTAGGGATCACCCTGTTATCGATCAAGGGAATTTCCCCAAGATTACATCATGTCCGCTATGCCCTTGGCGCATAGCTAGAGTTTTCCCATTTGCCTCAACTGCTTACGGTGCGAGATGATCTCGTCTTGAACAAAGTCGCGGAAGGCGGAAATCCTCTTGGAATGGCGCAATTCTGCGGGGTAGGCGAGGTAAACCGGTACTTCGGCCCCCGGAATGTCGGTTGAAACATGGACCAGATCGGGGAAATCTTCGGTGACGTAATCCGGCAATACACCGATGCCCAGATCGTGCAGGACGCCCTGAAGAACGCCAAAGTAATTGTTGACCGTCAGCAGTGATCCGGGATTGTGGGACATTAGCTGACGCACCATCGTGGCACTGGCGCCGACCTGCGGGGCTCCTGGGGTCTGGCAGATCAGCCTGTGTTTCGAGAAATCCTCAAGCGTTTCGGGTGGCCCGTCATGGGCGTCCAGATAGCTGCGCGTTGCGTATAGCTGCATCTGAACTGTCATCAGACGCTTGCGCACCAGATCGGCTTGGCTGGGTTCCTTCATGCGGATGGCAACATCGGCCTCGCGCATGGGCAGGTCCAAGACACGCTCTTCCAGCATCAGGTCGATGTTCAGATCGGGGTATTGTTCGTAAAGTTTCGGCAGGCGCGGAGCCAGCCACAGGGTGCCAAATCCAAAGGTCGTGGTGACGCGCAGCACGCCGAACACCTCATCCTCGCTGTCGCGTATGCGGGCGGCGGTGGCGTCCAGGCGTTTGGACATGGCCGATGTCGCGTCAAACAGCAACTCACCCTGTTCAGTGAGAATCAGGCCCCGTGCATGGCGGTGAAATAGGGTGGCATCCAGCGATTCCTCAAGCGCGCGGATCTGGCGGCTCACGGCGGATTGAGACAAATTGAGCTTGTCCCCCGCATGCGTGAGGCTGCCTGCATCCGCGACCGCATGAAATATTCTAAGCTTGTCCCAATCCATCGCCGCAACTTTCGTTATCCAATCGCAGCCCTATATGAAAGACGTAACAAATTCCATATTCAAACGGGGAAATCGTTACAGTTAAGGGGGAAATTGCTATACAGGTCAGTATTTTTGACCTAATATGCCGGATATTGAAGCACACTAATCCGACGAGGGGAGACGTCAGATGAGTCAGCCGAAAGTTTCACTTAATGACAGGTTCGATCTGTCCAAGTCACCGGTTCTGCTGAACGGGACGCAGGCGCTGGTCCGTTTGATGCTGATGCAAAAGGCCCGTGATACCGCTGCGGGTCTGAACACTGCGGGTCTGGTGACTGGATATCGCGGGTCGCCGCTGGGGGCCGTGGACCAGCAGATGAACCGCGCGCAAAAGCAACTGGCGGAAAACGACGTCACATTTCAATACGGGCTGAACGAAGATCTTGCTGCAACCGCGCTGTGGGGCAGTCAGCAGGCCGGGTTGCGGGGCGATGGCAAGTTCGATGGTGTGTTTGGCCTGTGGTACGGCAAGGGCCCCGGCGTTGACCGTTCGGGCGATGTGATGCGCCATGCGAACATGGCCGGTACCGCGAAACATGGCGGCGTGCTGATGGCCATGGGGGATGACCATACCGGCGAAAGCTCGACCGTGTTGCACCAATCCGAATGGTCGCTGGTCGACATGTATATGCCGGTTGTCAGCCCTGCAGGTGTGCAGGAAATCCTCGATTACGGAATTTACGGGTTCGCGCTCAGCCGGTTTGCCGGGGTCTGGGTCGGGTTGAAGACCATGAAGGACACGATCGAGGTAACCTCGGTCGTGGATGGCTCGGCAGACCGGATGCGGCTTGTGACGCCAGAATTCGACATGCCCGAGGGTGGATTGAATATCCAGCTGGGCGACACACCACACCTACAAGAGGCGCGGGTGATCGATTATAAACGCTTTGCGGCTGAAACATTCTCGCACGCCAACAAATTGGACAAGCGGGTCTGGGGCAAGGCCGGGGCCAAAATCGGTATCGTTGCGGCAGGCAAGAACTGGCTGGATCTGGCGCACGCGATGTCATTGCTGAACATCGATGCGAACGAGGCCGAGAGGCTGGGGATCACGACCTACAAGGTCGGGCAGACTTTTCCTTTGGATATGAAAGGCTTCCACGACTGGGCAGAAGGTCTGGACCTGATCATCATTGTCGAGGAAAAGCGCAAACTGATCGAGGTGCAGGTCAAAGAGGCAATCTTTGACGACCGTCGGGGCCGCCGTGTCTATGGCTGGTACAAAGGCGGCGCAGGCACGCTGCATCGCGAAGAACTGTTCCCGACCCGTGGCGCGCTGGACCCGATCATGATCGCCGAAAAACTGGGCGACATCCTGATTGAAGAAGGCCGCGACACTGATGGCGTGCGCGCCGGTATGTCCGCGTTGTCCGAGGCCCGCCGCGCGGACAACGCGCAGGAAATCGCGGCCCGACTGCCGTATTTCTGTTCTGGCTGCCCGCATAACAGCTCGACCAAACTGCCCGACGGCAGTCGCGCGTATGCCGGGATCGGTTGCCACTACATGGTTCAGTGGATGGATCGCGAAACGACCGGGTTCACCCAGATGGGGGGCGAAGGCGCGAACTGGATCGGAGAGGTGCCGTTTTCGACGACCGAGCATGTTTTCCAGAACCTCGGCGACGGCACCTATAACCACTCGGGAGTTCAGGCCATCCGCGCCGCTTTGGCAGCGGGCACCAGCATGACGTTCAAGATCCTGTTCAATGATGCGGTCGCCATGACCGGCGGGCAGGGCAACGAGGGCGGGTTGAACGCGGAACGTATCGTGGCCGAGGTCAAGGCCATGGGTGTTCAGCATTTGGCCGTTGTCTATGACGAAAAAGAAGACGTGGATTTCAAATCGCTGCCGTCTGGCGTTGAAACGCATGAACGGGCCGATCTGATGCGCGTTCAGGAAAAGTTCAGAGAAATCGAAGGGGTATCGGTCATTGTTTACGTGCAGACCTGTGCTGCCGAAAAGCGCAGGCGTCGCAAACGTGGCACATTTCCCGACCCCGACAAGCGCGTGTTCATCAACTCCGATATCTGTGAAGGCTGCGGCGATTGCGGTGTCCAGTCGAACTGCGTCTCGATCGTACCGAAAGAAACCGAAATGGGCCGCAAACGCGCAATTGATCAATCCAGTTGCAACAAGGATTTTTCCTGCCTGAACGGGTTTTGCCCGTCTTTCGTAACGCTGGAAGGGGCCAAGATCCGCAAAGAAGCGACCACGGATGTCGACCTGCCGGACCTGCCCGACCCGGACCTGCCACAGATAAAAGGCACCCATAACATCGTCATCACCGGTGTCGGCGGCACGGGCGTGGTCACCATTGGTGCGGTTCTGGCGCAGGCGGCCCAGATCGACGGCAAGGGTGCCGGGATGATGGAAATGGCAGGGCTGGCCCAAAAAGGCGGCGCGGTTCACATCCATTGCCGTCTGGCCAATTCCCCCGAAGACATCAGCGCCATTCGCGTGGCCACAGGCGAGGCGCACGCGCTGATCGGCGGCGATCTTGTTGTCTCGGCAGGCGCCAAGACGTTGGGCCTGACCCAGGCGGGCCGCACCGGGGCGGTGGTCAACAGCCACGAGATCATTACCGGTGATTTCACCCGCGACACCGAGTTTCAGATCCCCAGCGACCAGTTGGAGCTGGCTCTGCAGGCGCGGTTGAAGGACCGCGTGGACCTGTTTGACGCAAGCGATCTGTCGCGGGTGGTGATGGGGGATTCGATCTATTCCAACATGATGGTCTTTGGTGCGGCCTGGCAGCGTGGTCTGATCCCGATCCGATTGTCGTCCATCCTGCAGGCCATCGATCTGAACGGAACCGCCGTTGAACGTAACAAACGGGCCTTTCAGGTGGGTCGCTGGGCTGTGCTGTACCCCGATGCCGTTACGGGCATTCTTGGTCAGAACGTCACCGAATTGCCCAAAACGCTGGACCAGAAGATCGAGTTTCGCGCCAACCATCTGATCGAATATCAGGGCCGTGGTCTGGCCAAACGGTATCGCAAACTGGTCGACGCGGTTCCGGACGACAAGGTCCGCGAAGCTGTTGCCAAGGGCTACCACAAACTGTTGTCCTACAAGGATGAATACGAGGTCGCCCGCCTGTTGCTGCAAACCCGCGACAAAGCTGCCGCCGAGTTTGACGGCGAATTCAAGATGACTTTCCACCTTGCGCCGCCGATCCTGAGTGGCAAAGGCGCAAACGGTCGGCCGATCAAGCGGGCCTTCAGCGAAAGATTTCTTGGTCCGTTCAAATTCCTGACGCGGTTGAAATCGCTGCGCGGTACGCCGCTGGACCCCTTTGGCTACAGCACCGAGCGGCGCATGGAGCGGGCCTTGATCCGTCAATATGAAAAGGACATGGAAGAGGTTCTGCCGAAACTCACACCCGAGACGCGGGATGCGATTACGGCCCTGGGACGGTTGCCGCTGGATATTCGCGGCTTTGGTCCGGTTCTGTCCGAAAACGAGGCCAAAGCCGCAAAACGGCGCGAAGAGTTGCTGGCCGTCATTCGTGATGGCGGCCCTGATGTTCGGGCTGCGGCAGAGTGAAGCGTCACAAGCCTGTCATGTTGTCTAGGCAAAATCCTTAGCTGGAGTAAAATAACTGGCAGAAACCCGGAGTTCACTATGCCCTCGCACCTTCATGTTGCCCGTGACATCTCTTATGCCTATTCCGCCGAGACCAAAGGCGGGCGGATGGTGATCAAGCTGATGGAAAACACCACCGGGCGGCTGCGTTTGATCAAACGGGCCGACGGGTACGAGCAGGACGTGGCAAACGGGCGCGATTTCTGGTCGGTGATGGTGGAACGCTATGGGCTGTCTCTGGACGTGGTCGGAGGATCTCTGTCGAACGTTCCCAGGGACGGCCCGCTGATCCTGATCGCCAACCATCCTTACGGTATCCTCGACGGTTTGATGATGGGGCATATGCTGTCTCAGACGCGCGGTGATTTTCGCATTCTGGCCAACCACGTTTTTCGCAAGGCCGAAGATCTGAACCGGATTGTCCTGCCGATTTCATTCGACCAGACCAAAGAAGCGATGCGACTGAACCTGCAGACCCGTAAGACGGCACTGAACTATCTGGATGAGGGCGGGGCGATCGGAATATTCCCCGGTGGAACCGTCAGCACAGCCGTCAAACCCTTTGCGCATCCGATGGATCCCGGTTGGCGCGGGTTTACCGCACGGATGGTTGCCAAATCCAACGCAACGGTGGTGCCGGTTTTCTTTGATGGCCACACCTCGCGCCTGTTTCAGATCGCCAGCCACATGCACAACACTTTGCGCATGGGTCTGTTGATCAAAGAGTTCAAAAAACGGGTCGATACATCCGTTCAGGTGGTGATCGGAGAGCCCATCGGGCGCGATGTACTGGACCCGTTGGGCAAGGATACGCGCAAGATGATGGATTTCCTGCGCAAAGCCACGTATGAGCTGTCCCCAAAGCCGCTGAAGTCTTATGATTACGGCTATGAATTTGAGGAACGGCATCGCGCCTCAAGGGGCAAATGGCAGTAGGCATCTTTGATTCCGGATTGGGCGGGCTGACCGTCCTGAACGCCGCGCAGAAACACCTGCCCGACGTGGATTTCCTGTATTTTGCGGACAGCGTGCACGCACCTTATGGCGTTCGCGACGCGCAGGATATCTATGAGCTGACCCGTACCGCCGTGCATGACCTGTGGGCACGCGGGTGCAATCTGGTGATTCTGGCCTGCAACACCGCCAGCGCCGCTGCCCTGCGCCGGATGCAGGAAGAAGGCGTGCCAGACGGCAAACGCGTGCTGGGCGTTTTCGTCCCCCTGATCGAGGCGCTGACAGAGCGGCAATGGGGCGACAATTCCCCGCCGCGTGAGGTTGAAGTTCAGCATGTGGCGCTGTTTGCAACGCCCGCGACCGTTTCCAGCCGCGCGTTCCAGCGGGAACTGGCGTTTCGCGCCATCGGCGTTGATGTCGAGGCGCAGGCCTGTGGCGGTGTCGTGGATGCCATCGAAGAGGGTGATATGATCCTGGCCGAGGCTTTGGTACGGTCGCATGTCGACGCCCTTAAGCGCAAGATGCCGTCGCCACAGGCGGCCATTCTGGGCTGCACCCATTACCCGCTGATGGCCGAGGCCTTTCAGAAGGCGCTTGGACCGGATGTTAAAGTCTATAGCCAGGGCGATCTGGTGGCCGAAAGCCTGGCCGATTACCTGACCCGCCGCCCCAATATGCTGGGTGCGGGCGAGGGTGGGTTTCTGACCACGGGCAAGCCCGATGTGGTCAGCGACCGGGCGACGCAATTCCTCCGACGACAAATCACCTTTGCCGCCGCCTGATCCAGGTCAAGGACGGCGCTGTTCTGATTTCCTAAATCAACCATCGTCACATCGGTGGTCAAAACATGTGACATTCAAGTGAAAGAGGTCTGATCATGACCCATAAAATCGCAATTCTGGGCGCTTCGGGCTATACCGGCGCTGAACTGGTGCGGCTGATCGCCGAGCACCCGAACATGGACATCGTTGCCTTGTCGGCCGAGCGTAAGGCCGGACAGACAATGGCACAGGTGTTTCCGCATCTGCGCCATATGGTTCTGCCGGATCTGTGTAAAATCTCGGAGATCGATTTTACCCAGATTGACCTGTGTTTCTGCGCCTTGCCGCATAAAACCAGCCAGGAGGTCATTCGGAACCTGCCCAACACGCTAAAGATCGTTGATTTGTCCGCCGATTTCCGGCTGAGCGATCCGGAAGAGTACGAAAAGTGGTACGGAAACCCGCATTCTGCCTTGGCCCATCAGGAAGAGGCTGTTTATGGCCTGACCGAGTTCTATCGGGACGAAATCCGCGCTGCCCGGCTGGTTGCGGGTACCGGCTGCAACGCGGCGACGGGACAATACGTGCTGCGGCCTCTGATCACTGCCGGGGTGATCGATCTGGATGACATCATTCTGGACCTCAAGTGCGCGGTGTCCGGCGCTGGCCGCGCGCTCAAGGAAAATCTGCTGCACGCAGAGATGAGCGAGGGGGCCAACGCCTATGCTGTGGGTGGCGCGCATCGGCATTTGGGGGAATTCGATCAGGAATTCTCGAAACTCGCCGGCCGGACGGTGCATATCCAGTTCACCCCGCATCTGATTCCGGCAAACCGGGGTATTCTGGCCACGACCTACGTTAAGGGCGATCCGCAGAGTGTTTATGAAACACTGGTTTCGGCTTATGAGGATGAACCGTTCATCCAGATGCTGCCCTTTGGCGAAACGCCATCGACCCATCACGTGCGCGGGTCGAATTTCTGCCATATCGGTGTTGTCGGCGACCGGGTTGAACGGCGTGCCATCGTGGTTGCGGCGCTGGATAACCTGACAAAAGGTAGCAGCGGCCAAGCCTTGCAGAACGCCAACCTGATGTTAGGTGAAGCTGAAAAGACGGGTCTGATGATGGCCCCCTTGTTCCCGTGAGGATGCAATGAAAACGCTCAAGAAACGCCGTCGCGTACAGATCATACTGGTGGCCGTCGTGGCGCTGGGACTGGCGACGGCGTTTATTGGCGTTGCGCTTCAGGACGGGATCAACTTTTTCCGCTCGCCCAGTCAGGTGATCGCCGAACCACCGCAACCGTCGGAAGTGTTCCGGATCGGCGGTTTGGTCGAAGAGGGTTCAATCGTGCGCGGGCAAGGTGAAACCGTGCGCTTTGTGGTGACCGATGGCGGCGAAAGCGTCCCGGTTGCCTTCAAGGGCGTGTTGCCGGATCTGTTTTCCGAAAATCAGGGCATGGTTGGGACCGGACGTTATGTTAACGGTGTCTTCGAAGCCACCGAAATCCTTGCGAAACATGACGAAACCTACATGCCGAAAGAGGTCGTGGACGCGCTGAAGGAACAAGGCGTTTACAAGGAACCAGGCGAGGGCTGAACGCAGCTGCGCTGCGTGCCTCCGGCGGGAGTATTTTTGAAAAGATGAAGAAGGGGCGTTGCGCTGTTTTGGCGGGCAACGCCCTTTTCGTTTGTGTCAATTTAACGCGATTTCCCGATGGTTTCCCTGCCGCAACACGGGGGATGCCATGCAGACGGTGCAGCAGATCGCAACAGAGATTGTCAGGCGCGAAGGCGGGTTTGTGGATGACCCTGACGATCCGGGTGGGGCGACGAAATTTGGAGTGACTATTCATACGATGCGTCGGTTGGGGCTGGACCTGACGGGCGACGGCGCGGTGGACAGGGCGGATGTTCGGGCGCTGACCCGGCAGCAGGCGGTTCGGATATTTGTGACGCACTACTTTGAAAAGCCCCGCGTCGGGCTGGTGCCCGAGGCTTTGCAGCCTTCGGTGTTTGACATGTATGTCAACGCAGGTGCGCAGGCGGTTAAGACGTTACAGGCACTGCTGCGTGAAATGGAGTTTGATGTCGCAGTGGATGGGATGATCGGCCCGATGACCGGCAAGGCGGCATATGCGGCGGCAGACCCGGACCCATTGATACTGAGGGATGCCTATGGGGTGGCCCGGCGCAATTACTATTTTCGTCTGGCAGACAGGCGGGCAGCGCTCAGGAAATTTGCCCGCACACGCGCGGGTGGTAAGGGCGGGTGGATACGGCGGGCCGAGGCGTTTTTGTCGCCAAAATACCACCTCAGCGCAGCAGAGTTTCAAAACAGGGTGTCGGGATGGGATTGATTTCGGGGATTCTCGGGCTGTTGTTTGGTAGCGGCCGCAATGTGGTCCGGGAAACGGCTGAGGTGTTTCGCGAAAACGCCGATACGGCCGGCGCACGGATGGTCGCGTTACGCGAACAGGCGATGGCTCAGTTCGGGGCCGAGTTTCAGGGGCCGCGCAAGGGCGGATTTGATCGCTTCATGGACGGATTGAACCGCCTGCCGCGCCCGGCGCTGGCTTTGGGCACGCTGGGGCTGTTTGTGGCAGCGATGGTTGATCCGCTGTGGTTCGCGGCCCGGATGCAAGGCATCGCTTTGGTCCCGGAACCGCTTTGGTGGTTGCTGGGTGTTGTTGTCTCGTTCTATTTCGGCGCGCGCCACCAGATCAAGGCGCAGGAATTTCAGCGGGAAATAGGTGCTACTCTGCTTAAGGCGCCCAAGGTCATGGCCGATCTGGAGGCGCTGCAGGAACTGCGTAGTGACAGCCCGGGCGCGAAGGGCGCAGGGTCTGACGAACCTAAAACCAACGTCGACCCGAACCCGGCATTGGATGAATGGCTGCGCCTGCGCAAGGCATAAACCGCGACACTTTGTGCGCGGGCCTGTGTCGAATGTGAATGGCGCGGCACGGGCACGAAGGATATAACCGGGGCCATGATTACAGAGCTCGGCCATTTCGCACTGATCCTAGCCTTTTTGGTCGCTATCGTCCAAAGCGTGGTGCCGCTGATCGGGGCGGCCAAGCACTGGACCGGCTGGATGGTCTTTGCCGAACCGGCAGCCATCGCGCAATTCCTGGTGACGGCGTTTTCCTTTGGCGCGCTGATGTGGGCCTTTGCGTCGTCAGATTTTTCGCTGCGGATCGTGGTTGAAAACAGCCATTCCCTGAAACCGATGATCTACAAGATCAGCGGCACTTGGGGAAACCACGAGGGGTCGATGCTGCTGTGGGTGCTGATCGTGACGCTGTTTGGCGCGATGGCCGCAGCGTTTGGTGCGGGCCTACCGCCCACGCTCAAGGCGCGGGTGCTGGCGGTTCAGGGTGCAATAGGCGTCGCGTTCTTTGCCTTTATTCTGTTCACGTCAAACCCGTTCGACCGCTTGCCGGTACCGCCGTTTGACGGGCGCGACCTGAACCCGCTGTTGCAGGATCCCGGCCTCGCGTTCCATCCGCCGTTTTTGTACCTGGGCTATGTAGGGCTGAGCATGGCGTTCAGCTTTGCCGTCGCCGCCCTGATCGAGGGGCGCGTGGATGCTGCATGGGGCCGCTGGGTGCGGCCCTGGACGCTGGCGGCCTGGGTGTTTCTGACAATCGGCATCGCATTGGGGTCCTGGTGGGCCTATTACGAGCTGGGTTGGGGTGGGTTCTGGTTTTGGGACCCGGTTGAGAACGCCTCGTTCATGCCATGGTTGCTGGCTGCGGCATTGCTGCATTCCGCCATAGTTGTGGAAAAGCGCGAGGCCTTGAAAAGCTGGACAATCCTGCTGGCAATCATCGCCTTCGGGTTTTCGCTGATCGGCACGTTCATTGTGCGCTCAGGCCTGCTGACATCGGTGCATGCCTTTGCCAATGACCCGGAACGCGGCGTGTTCATTCTGATCATTCTCGTGATTTTCATCGGTGGCGCGCTGACCCTGTTTGCGGCAAGGGCGCAGGCGATGGAGGCCAAAGGTGTCTTTGGCGTGGTCAGCCGCGAAAGCGCGCTGATTGTGAACAATGTCTTTCTGGCAGTCAGCTGCTTTGTGGTGTTCGTCGGAACCATGTGGCCGATGGTGGCCGAGATGGCGTTTGACCGGAAACTTTCGGTCGGTCCGCCGTATTTCAACGGGGCTTTCACGCCCTTCATGATCGGCCTTGGGATCATTCTGCCGATCGGCGCCATGCTGCCGTGGAAGCGTGGCAAACTGGGGCGGGCCACGTGGTCGCTGCGCTATGCTTTTGTTTTGGCGGTGGCTCTGGCCGTTCTGGTATGGGCCATGCAAACCGGGCGCAGTGCTTTGGGGCCGATAGGGCTGTTCCTTGGGTCGTGGATCACCTTTGGCGCCATTATCGATTTATGGAGCCGTACGGGACGGTCCGGCAGCGTCGCACGCGTGTTCCGCTTGCCCGGCGCCGATTGGGGCAAGGCCGTTGCGCATACCGGCTTTGGTGTTACCATCTTTGCCATCGCGGGCCTGACCGCGTGGCAGGTCGAGGATATCCGCGTCGCCCAGCCCGACCAGCCATTTGAAGTGGGCCAGTTCACGCTGACCCTGCAGGACGTGCGCCGTGTGCAGGGGCCAAATTACTTCTCGACCACTGCAGATGTCATTGTCGAAGAAGGCGGGCGACAGATCACGACCCTGCATCCGGAAAAACGCGATTACCCGGTTGCCCGGATGCCCACCACCGAGGCAGCGATTGACTACCGTTTCCTGCGCGATCTTTACGTGGTCATCGGCGACCAGCAGGCTGACGGAGGATGGGTGATGCGCACCTATATCAAACCTCTGGCCAACTGGATCTGGGGCGGTTGTCTGATGATGGCGCTTGGCGGTGTACTTAGCCTGTTTGACCGTCGGTTCCGGGTCGCCGCAGGCGCGCGGAAATCCCCGAAATCCGGAGTGCCCGCAGAATGAAGCGCCTGGTTCTGATCCTGCTGCTGCTTGCGTCACCGACCCTGGCGGTTCAGCCGGACGAAGTGTTGGATGACCCGGCGCTGGAGGCGCGCGCGCGCGACATCAGCACCGGCCTGCGCTGTCTGGTGTGTCGCAATGAAAGCATCGACGAAAGCAATGCCGAACTGGCGCGGGACCTGCGCATCCTGTTGCGTGAGCGGTTGGTTGCGGGCGACTCGGATCAGGAGGCTGTCGATTTCATTGTCGACCGCTACGGCGAATACGTATTGCTGCGGCCCACAACCTCGGGTGCGAATATCGTGCTGTGGCTGGCCGGGCCGATCATGTTGCTGCTCGCGGGTGCCGTGGGGTTCAGCTTTGTCCGTGATCGATCTCGGACGCAAAATGCGGGCCAAAGCGACGCGCTGAGCCAGGAAGAACAGGACCGCCTGCGCCAAATCCTCGAAGACTGACGCCCAGTTACGCTTTCCCTTCTGCCGAATTTGCGTCAGGGTTTTGCGAAATTCTGTGCGGGTGAGGTATTTCATGGAATACGAACAGGTCCATCTGGACATTAGCGACGGATTGGCTGTCTTGACCCTGAACCGGGCAGACAAAATGAACGCTTTGACCACGCGTATGCGGGCCGAGATCACCCATGCGATGAAACATGCAGGTGAAACCGCCCGCGCCGTGGTGCTGACCGGGGCCGGGAATGCTTTTTGCTCGGGGCAGGATCTGGGCGATGCGTCCAGCACCGGCAAGATCGACCTGGGCCGCGCATTGCGGGACGAATACGAGCCGATGCTGGAATCTGTATATGACTGTCCGGTCCCGACCATTGCGGCTGTCAACGGTCCGGCGGCTGGGGCGGGGGCCAATCTGGCGCTGTGTGCGGATGTGGTGATCGCAACCGAAAGCGCTTATTTCCTGCAGGCTTTCGCCCGGATCGGCCTGATACCGGATGCCGGTGGAACCTGGTTCATGCCGCGCCAGATGGGGTTTGCCAAAGCGATGGGTGCGGCCCTGTTTGCCGACAAAATCAGCGCCCGCCAAGCCGATGATTGGGGTCTGATCTGGGAGGCGGTCGCGGATGATGCGTTTGACGCCCATTGGCGCAAGCGGGCCGCCTATCTGGCCAAGGGTCCCACCGCCGGGTTTGCAGCCATCAAACAGGCCATTCGCGGCAGCTATGATCAGACCTTGCCGCAGCAATTGGAAACCGAGGCGCATCTGCAGGAAAACTGCGGACGCACGCGTGACTTTGCCGAGGGCGTAGTGGCCTTTCTGGAAAAACGACCCCCGAAATTCGAGGGCCGCTAAGGGATCTGATCAGGCCCGGCGGCGCCGTCTTGTCCGGCGTTCGGGCTGGTCCCCGGTGTCTTCGGTGCCGTCGTTCTGAGATGAAAACGGGCCAAGGGCCTCTGTGATCTGGTCCAGTGTCGGGCGCAGGCCACGCGGAACAGTATCCAGCGCCTCGCGCATTTTGCGCAGATGGTCAGGCATCGTGCCGCAGCACCCGCCAATGATCGTGGCACCGGAATCGCGGGCCATGGCGGCGTATTGCCCCATCATCTCGGGCGTTCCGTCATAATGAATATGGCCGTCGACATATTTCGGAATGCCGGCATTGCCTTTTGAAATCAGCGGACGTTCTGTTCCTTGTGCGGCAAAGCCCAGCACCGTGCGCAGAATGTCAGAGGCTCCGGTACCGCAATTCGCGCCAAAGGCAATCGGCGGGTTCGGCAGAGTCCCGACGATCATCGCCAGATCTGCCGACGTGACACCCATCATGGTGCGCCCGGCGGTGTCAAAGCTCATGGTGCCGCACCAGGGCATATCGGCCAGGGCAAAGGCCTCGGCGGCGGCGCGGAATTCTTCCGGCGCGCTGATGGTTTCCACCCACAGGACGTCAACACCACCGTCTTTCAGCGCTTCGGCCTGTTCGTGGAACATCTCGACCGCGTCGGAATGGGTCAGGCTTCCGACGGGCTCCATGATCTCACCAGTAGGGCCGACCGATCCGGCCACGATGACCGGGCGTCCCGCCTGATCGGCAATCTCGCGGCCCAGTTCGGCACCAACCCGGTTCAGCTCGCCGACGCGGTTCTGCGCATCATGCAGCTTGAGACGTGCAGCCGTGCCGCCAAAGGTGTTGGTCAGAAACAGGTCACTGCCTGCATCGACCGAGCCCTTGTACAGCGCGCGGATCTTGTCCGGCGCGTCCACATTCCACAGTTCAGGCGCATCGCCCGCTTGCAGGCCCATGTTGAACAGGTTGGTCCCGGTCGCACCATCGGCCAGGATGGTTTCGCTGGTTTCCAGGAATTTGCTGAGCGCGTTTGTCATTGGAATAATCCGAAAAATGGCCCCAGAGGCCGAACTATACAGAGACGCCCCGTGTCTCATGACCGGGGCGTCAAATCAAATTCATAAAACTCATGAAGATCATGAGTGCGGCGCGTTAACCTCAGTTGGCTTCGCTCATAACCTGTTCTTTGGCTTGCGGCAGCAGTTCGGTCATCTTGGCGCGGATTTCCTCGTCTGAGGACAGGTTGCCCAGATCGCCCGAGACCTTGCGGACAACATCTTCGTGCCCGGCTTCTTCGAAATCGGCGATGACAACCGATTTGGCGTATTCTTCGGCGTCAGCACCGGATTTGCCTAGTTTTTCTGCTGCCCAAAGGCCCAGCAGCTTGTTGCAGCGGGCTTGCGCTTTGAACTGCATTTCCTCGTCATGGGCAAACTTGGCTTCAAAGGCGTTTTCGCGTTCGTCGAACGTGGTCATTGGTTGAGGACCTCATATCTCTAACTTCGTTAAACAGATAAAAAAACCAAAACGGAATGTATAGCGAAAATAGCCGTTGCGCGACCAATTGTGCTATGCGACCAATGGTTGATTGTGACGCGAATATTTGTCGCTAAAGTTTAAGTTTCGGAGAGTTTTTCATGGCGCACTTTTCCCAGCTTCGGGCATCCACCAATCCGGAAACTTCGATACCACGCGCGGTTTTGACACCAGCCGTTGTCACGATAGCCGCCGACGGTAACATTGATGATGCCGAGATTGCACAACTGAACAACCTTGTTTCCTTCAGTCCGATATTCCAGGGCCTCAGTTCTGACGATCTGGATGACATGACCAATTCCATCATGGACGATCTGCTGCATTCAGGTGCCGGACAGGTCATCGAGGCCAGCATTCAGGACATGTCTCCTGAATTGCGCGAAACGGCCTTTTGCTTTGCCATGCGCGTCGCGATGGCCGATGGCGTTCTGGACGAAAGTGAAAAGAACGTTCTGGCCGGAACTGCCCAGCAGATGCAGCTTCCCAAGGAAACATTCGAAAGCATCTTTCAGGTTGTCACCATGATGCAAAGATCAGCCGCCACCTGAGGAGAGAGACGTGACCCAGTCTGACGCCGACCAGAACAGTACGAATTTCTCTGCCTATATCCTGCTGTCCGAACCGCTGCATTTCAACACGACCGAGATTGAACAGGCGTTGCTGCAGGATTATCCGACGCTGGACATTCAGTCGGAAAACGCGCTGAGCATGCCGCAAAGCTGCGACACCGACCAGTTCATCACAACGCCACTGTTATTTGGCGCGCGCGGTGCGGATGCGGGCATAATCTCGTTGATCCGTCTGCCCGGTTACGGAATCTGGGACCCCAACCAACTGACGCCGTGGCAGCGGCTGCGATTCCCCGAAGTGACCGAGGTGCTGGCCCACAACGCCTCATATATCTGTGTGTCCGTCGGCAGCCAGAAGGGCGACGAAACGGCCGAATTTCGGGCCGCCCGACTGTGTTCGTGCCTGACCGCGTTATTTGCCAAGCTGCCCATTGCGCTGGCCGTGTACTGGGAACCGGCCGACCATTTTCTGCGCCCGTCGGATGCAGTGGCGATGGCGGACAAGGCGCTGACAGATGAATTCCCCATGGACCAGTGGGTTGGTCTGAGCCTGGGGCGGACACAACATAACGGGGTTGAGCTGTCATCCGGGATAACCCGTGGGATGCAGCATCTGAAGGGCGTCGAGGTCAGCCTTGCCGCGGCGCCGGTTGATCTGGAAACCGCGGCCACAATGCTTGTGACCACATCCGCGATGCTGACGTCATATGGGCACAGCTTCAAGGACGGCGATACTTTGGGGCATGAAGGGCAGGCGCCCGACGACTCGCTCAGGATCCGTCATATCCCGCAGGGCACCAATGACTCGGTCTGTGATGTGTGGCTGCTGGTTCATCCGCAAAGCCCGGTAGATCACAATTCGTTGCTTGGCCCGCCCAGCGCCCCGCCCGCGCCGCCGGGTGAAACGCCCCAGATGCGCCCGCAAACAGGGTTCTTCAAACGGCTGATCCGGGGCCGGCGCGACGCCTGAGATGCTTGCGGGCGCGGGCAGGCTCGAATAAGAGGGCGGCAGCCGCGCGAAAAACGCGTGCAACCGATATGGAAAGGTCGCCCATGGCGCGTCGCAAAAAGATCTATGAAGGCAAGGCCAAGATTTTGTACGAAGGCCCCGAGCCGGGCACGATTGTGCAGTATTTCAAGGATGACGCCACCGCGTTCAATGCCGAAAAACGGGACGTGATCGATGGCAAGGGCGTGTTGAACAACCGCCTGAGCGAATATTTCATGACCGGCCTGACGCAAATCGGCGTGCCGAACCACTTTATCCGCCGCCTGAACATGCGCGAGCAGCTGGTGCGCAACTGCGAGATCGTGCCACTGGAAGTGATCGTGCGCAACTATGCCGCCGGGACCATGTCAAAACGTCTTGGGATCGCAGAGGGCACACAATTGCCGCGTCCGATTGTCGAATATTGCTACAAGGATGATGCGCTGGGTGACCCCTTGGTGACCGAGGAACATATCGCCGCCTTTGGCTGGGCCAGCCAACAGGACATGGACGACATCCTCAGCCTGGCGCTGCGGGTGAATGATTTCCTCAGCGGTATGATGCTGGCGGTTGGCATCCGTCTGATCGATTTCAAGATCGAGATCGGGCGTGTTTATGACGGCGATTACCAGCGCCTGATCGTCGCCGACGAGATCAGCCCTGACAGCTGCCGCCTATGGGATATCGAAACCGGCCAGAAGCTGGACAAGGATGTGTTCCGCCGCGATCTGGGCAACCTGACCGATGCGTATTCCGAAGTTGCGCGCCGTCTGGGTGTACTGCCCAAAAGCAACGTCGCCAAGCCGACACTGATCAACTGATTATTTTCGCAGATGCGAAACGTGCAGGGCGCCGCTTTGGTCAAAGCGGCGCCTTTGTCGTGATTGCAGGTTTGACAGATTCACATTGAATACAGCATGTTCGGAACGGGTGGCCGATCTGGTTAGCAATCAAGGTGATTATCGATATGCACGATCTGTTTAATCAGGCGGTGTTCCTCAAGTTTCTGGCTGCCATTCTGGCGATTTTCAACCCGCTTTATAACATTCCGATCTTCCTGAGCATGACCAAGAATTGCTCGGCCGCTGAACGGCGTCGGGTGGCGATGATCGTATCAGTCTCGGTCACGGTCATCGCGTTGATTGCGGTTGTTATTGGTGAAGAAGTGCTGGCCATTTTTGGCATTGATGTGCCTGCGTTCCGGATCGCAGGCGGGATCATCATCTTTGGTATCGGTATGTCGATGCTCAAGGCCGATGGGCGCGCGCCCGGGGATCAAGCAGCGCTGGAGGATGGGCATGAACACAAGCTGAATTTTGCGGTTGTCCCGCTGGCCATTCCGCTGACCATCGGCCCCGGGACCATTGCGATCACGATTGTCTTTTCACACCAATTGTCGAGCGGGGCCGAGGTCGTGACGCTGGGCTCGGCCGTATTGATCGCTTGTTCGGTTGTCGCGCTGGGGTTGCTGTTTGCGGATCGGATCTCGCGGCTTGTCGGCGACACGATGATCAACGTGCTGACCCGGATCATGGCGATCCTGCTGGTTGCCGTCGCGGTCGAGATGGTGCTGACCGGTACATTCAATGCAATTGACGCGCATTACCCCGGTTTGTCGTCAAAACTGGGTGGCGACTGAACCCGATTGCAGAACCGATGCGGCAAGGGTTGTCCAACGCCTCCAAGCAGGCTATCCCCCGCGCAACGGAACGGGCCGGTTCCAAGGTCCTCATGTGGAGAGTACGAAAATGAAGGCACGGGTGCATGTGATGCTCAAGAACGGGGTGCTTGACCCGCAGGGCGAAGCAGTACGGCACGCATTGGGCGCCATGGGCTTTGATCAGGTCGAAGGTGTGCGCCAGGGCAAGGTGATCGATCTTGAGTTGGCCGAGGGCGCGACCGAGGCCGACGTCACCGCAATGTGCGAAAAGCTATTGGCCAACACGGTCATCGAACGCTTTGAGATCGAGTTGGTCTGAGTTCACCCACCAAGGAGGGTCCGCCATGCGCGCAGCCGTCATCGTATTTCCCGGTTCCAACTGCGACCGTGATCTTGCCGTAGCCTTTGACCGGGCTGGGTTCTCGGTCGAAATGGTCTGGCACAAGGACGCCGCGCTGCCGCAGGGCGTGGACATCGTCGGGGTTCCCGGTGGTTTTTCTTATGGCGACTACCTGCGCTGCGGCGCGATTGCGGCACAGTCACCGATCTGCAAGGCGGTGGCCGAACATACC
Organism: uncultured Ruegeria sp.; assembly: GCA_963422555.2. Lineage (GTDB taxonomy): Bacteria > Pseudomonadota > Alphaproteobacteria > Rhodobacterales > Rhodobacteraceae > Ruegeria. The sequence goes on along the minus strand of CAXXPZ010000040.1, from coordinate 58,107 downwards.
GAGCGGGGCGGCTACGCGATCGGTATTTGCAACGGATTTCAGGTGCTGACCGAAACCGGTATCCTTCCCGGCGCTTTGCTGCGAAATGCAGGTCTGAAATACATCTGCCGTACCGTAGGGTTGAAGGTGCAGACCAGCGACAGCGCCTTTACCGAAGGGTACAATGCAGGCGACGTGATCGACATTCCGATTGCCCACCATGACGGCAATTATTTTGCCGATGACGAAACGCTGGCCGCGCTGAAAGATCAGGATCGAATCGCATTCACCTATGCCGAGAACCCCAACGGTTCGCGCGATGACATTGCGGGCATCCTGTCGCACAACCGACGCGTGTTGGGTATGATGCCACACCCGGAACGGGCGGCGGATTCAGGTCATGGCGGCACGGATGGAACGGCACTCTTCCGCGCATTGTCCGGCGTGTTCGCGCCAGCGTGACTTGAGATCAACGCTGCTGACGCGTAGCGTCAAAGGATGAGTTCAGACGTTCAACCAGAGAGCCCCGGATTTCTGAGCCGGTTCGGAGGCGCCCCATTGGGCTGGCGCCTGCGTATTGCTGTTCTGATACTGTTGCTTGCAACTGTGATCACCGTCTGGATCACCAACAGCCTGCTGACCACCCGGTTTACCGATTCCACGCGCAACCGGGCCGAGTTGCGGCTGGTGCTGTATTCCGGCAACCTGCTGAGCGAGCTGCGCCGCAACGCCATCGTGCCGCAATTGCTGGCGCGCGATCCCACGCTGATTTCAGCCCTGCAGTCCAGCGACTATACATTATCCAGTCAGCGGCTGATTTCCTTTGTGGAAGAGATCGACGCGGCCTCGCTGATATTGCTGGACAGCGACGGTCTGACCAGAGCCACAACTGACCGGAACCGGCTGCAGCAGAACCTCCGCAACACGCCGTATTTCATTGATGCAATCCGGTCGAATGCGACGATATTCTCGGTCATTCCGCGTGAATCCGGTGGGTATCAGTTTGTCTATTCTCGGCGGATCGAAGCCAATTCCGAGGTTCTCGGCGTGATCGTGGTCGAGGTCGATCTGCAGAAATTCGAACGGGCCTGGGCGGGTATCTCGGACGCTGTCATGGTAACCGACAGCACCGGCACGATCATCCTGTCCACCGAACCGCAATGGCGGGGGTTGGACGAAGGGGCGGCGATGTTGCGCCAGCCACCACAAGGCGCGATCCAGCGAGCGATCCGGGCAACCACGGATTGGACCGCTCTGCCACCGGATGCCTACCTTCAGGGCGAGGCGGTGATGCGGATGGAAACCCGCATTCCGTTCCGGGGTTGGCAGATGACCTCGTTCACCACTTATTCCTCGATCCGGGAAAAGGTGAACAGCGTACTGGCGCTGGAAATCATGGGCTTTGCGATTCTTCTGGCGCTTGCGTTCTATGCGCTCAGCCGCCGTGCCACGTCACGCATGACCTTGTTTCAGCGCGAGTCGGCGGAGCTTCGCGCATTGAATACAAGGCTGCAGCGGGAAATTGCTGAACGCGAACGGGTTGAAAAGACGCTGGAAGTTGCCGAGCAAACGCTTGCCCAAAGCTCGAAACTGGCCGCGTTGGGCGAGATGTCTGCCGCAGTCAGTCACGAGTTGAATCAACCGTTGGCTGCGATGAAAACCTACCTTGCCGGCGCGCGCCTTTTGCTGCGCCGTGACCGCTCTGAGGAGGCACTGGCCAGCTTTGGTCGCATCGACGGGTTGATCGAACGGATGGGCGCCATCACGCGGCAGCTTAAATCTTATGCGCGCAAGGGTGCGGATGCGTTTTCCCCAGTAAATCTTGGCGAAGCGCTGGCCTCATCCCTGTCGATGATGGAGCCGCAGTTGCGGCAGCGTCACGTCAAGATAACTCAGATTTTGCCCGAGGAACCTGTTATAGTGATGGGGGACCGGATGCGCATTGAACAGGTGATGGTCAACCTCTTGCGTAACGCGCTGGACGCCACCAAGTCAGTGGAAGAGCCGGATGTGGAAATTATTCTGGCAGCGGGTGAGACGGCGGTGCTGACGGTGCGCGACAACGGCTATGGTATCGAAGACATCGAGAACCTGTTCGAGCCGTTTTATACCACCAAGCGGCCCGGCGACGGGGTAGGACTGGGGCTTGCCATCTCGTCAGGGATCGTGAACGACCATGGCGGACGGCTGACCGCACGCAATGGACAACATGGCGGCGCGGTGTTCGAGATGCAGCTGCCGATACTTGGAAGCGACGGCCTTGAGGCCGCGGAATAACGAGGAATGACTATGGCACAGGCCATGAAGATCGCCATTGTGGACGACGAACAGGACATGCGCCAGTCCATCAGCCAATGGCTGGCACTGTCAGGTTATGACACCGAAACCTTTTCGAGCGCCGAGGATGCGCTCAAGGTGCTGGGCCCGGAATATCCGGGGATCGTGATCTCGGACATCAAGATGCCGGGAATGGACGGAATACAGTTGCTGAAGAAACTGATGGGGGCTGACAGCACCCTGCCGGTGATCATGATCACCGGTCATGGCGATGTGCCCATGGCGGTTGAGGCGATGCGCGTCGGAGCGTTTGATTTCCTTGAAAAGCCGTTCAATCCGGACCGCATGTCGGAACTGGCCAAACGCGCCAGTACAGCGCGCCGTCTGACACTGGACAATCGCGCCCTGCGACGCGAGCTGTCGGGTGGCACCCAGATCATGAACAAGCTGATCGGTGCCAGCCCGGTGATGGAACGCCTGCGCGAGGATATTCTGGATTTGGGGCAGGCCGATGGTCACGTCCTGATCGACGGCGAAACCGGCACCGGCAAAACTCTGGTTGCGCACGCGTTGCATGCGGTTGGCAGCCGTGCAGGCAAGAAATTTGTTCTGGTGTCCTGTGCGGCTCTGGAAGAGGACGCATTGTCCAAACGGCTGTTTGGCCCGATGATGCCCGAAGACACGCAACTGCCCGCCATCGAAGAAGCGCGCGGCGGCACTTTGGTGCTCGAAGATGTCGAAGCACTGAGTGACACCCTGCAGGCGCGATTGTTGAGTGTGATGAACGAGCAGGGGACCCCTGCGGAAACGCGGATCGTCGCGATCTCGAACCTGCAGGAGGCTGGCAAGACCAGCGAGGATGTCTTGCGTCCGGACCTGTTCTATCGCCTGGCCGCGTTGCGCATCACCATGCCGCCGTTGCGGCAGCGGGGCGAGGATATTCTGACCCTGTTCACGCGCCTGAGTGAACAGTTTGCCGAGGAATACGGATGTGACTCGCCTCAGGTCAGCGCACAGGAAGCGGCGCAGCTGCTGCAAGCGCCGTGGCCGGGTAATGTGCGTCAGTTGATCAACATCGCCGAACGCGCTGTTTTGCAGTCCCGGCGCGGTTCGGGCACGATTGCGTCGTTGCTGATGTCCGATCACGAAGAAATGCAGCCTGTGATGACAACCGAGGGCAAACCGCTCAAGGAATATGTCGAAGCGTTTGAGCGGATGCTGATCGATAACACCATGCGCCGCCACAAGGGCTCAATCGCGTCGGTCATGGACGAGCTGTGCCTGCCGCGTCGCACGCTGAACGAAAAGATGGCCAAATACGGGTTGCAGCGCTCGGATTATCTATAGCAGAGGTGGCCAGCCCCCTCTTGAGCCTGCGGCTCAATTCACCCCCGAGATATTTATGGCCAGATGAAGCGATCCCGTGCCCTGTTGTCAGGGCAGGGTGCAGTTTGCCCATTGTCTTTTCCACAGGACTGCTTTTATTGTGTCAGGACGGGCCGGGCGAATTTAAAGCCCACAAGTCCCGAATCTTTGAGTTTCGCTGCGGCGCCACAGGTGGTGACCAATCCCACAAGGCGACGCAGACCGATTGTGCCCCACAAGGGGCAGTTGAACGCCTGACCCCGTGAAATCGCGGGGGAAAGGAATGAATGGGCAGGCCGCGAACCATCGCGCCTGTCGGAGAAGAACCGCGATGACGCGCGCGCAACGATTGAGTATACGGGCAGGGGGCCATAGCGCCAGACCCTGCCGCGCGCCGTCCGAAATCGCCCTGACAAGACATCACCCCAAATGCGCCTGTCCGCCCGGACGGGTCAGGACAACGCGTTTGGCGCGGTGCACCAAGGACACATGGCTAAGAAAATGCTTATCGATGCCACCCACGCGGAGGAAACCCGCGTCGTGGTGGTCGACGGAAACAAGGTTGAGGAGTTCGACTTTGAATCCGAAAACAAACGCCAGCTTGCTGGCAACATCTACCTTGCAAAAGTAACCCGGGTTGAGCCGTCGCTGCAGGCGGCCTTTGTCGATTACGGCGGGAACCGTCATGGTTTCCTGGCGTTTTCCGAAATTCATCCCGATTATTACCAGATTCCGGTCGCCGACCGCGAAGCTCTGATGGAAGAAGAGCGCGCTTATGCCGAGGCGATGAAGGCGCGCGATGAAGCTGAAGAGACCAAGCCGAAAAAGCGTCGCCCGCGCTCACGCAGCAAGGCCGCGGATGTAAAATCCAATGACCCGGTTGAAACCCTGGACGTGTCCTCGGAGCCGACGGGTATGGAGACCATCGATCTGGATGATGGGGAAGAAGGCGATGATGCGGCCGTTCCCGAGGGCACGTCTCCGATGGAGATGGTGTCCGAAACGCCGGTTGAAGAACCGGTGGAAACGACCGATCAGGACGCGTCCGAAGATAGTGGCGCAGAAGCAGAGGCTGATTCTGGGGCGGACGCTGCAGAAGCACCTGAAGCTGCGCCGGAACCTGTTGCTGACGAGGCGCAGGAAGCCGTAGCCGATGATGCGGATCAGAGCACGTCAAACGAGGAAACCAGCACAGAGACGCCTGAGACTGATCAAGGTGAGGTGGAGAACAGTGACGCTGCAGATGAGGATGAATCCTCACCCGATGCGTCGGAAAAGGACGACTCGATTGAATCCGTTGCGGACGAGGATGACAGCGATGACATCCGCCCGCCGCGCAAACCGCGCCCGCGCCGGTACAAAATTCAAGAGGTCATCAAGGTCCGTCAGGTCCTGCTGGTGCAGGTCGTCAAGGAAGAACGTGGTAACAAAGGTGCCGCGCTGACCACTTATTTGTCGCTGGCCGGTCGCTATTGTGTGTTGATGCCCAATACCGCGCGCGGCGGCGGCATCAGCCGCAAGATCACCAACGCGGCGGATCGCAAAAAGCTGAAAGATATCGCCTCTGAGATTGATGTGCCGACCGGTGCCGGGTTGATTGTCCGGACGGCTGGCGCAAAGCGTACCAAGTCCGAAATCAAGCGCGACTATGAATACCTGCAACGGCTGTGGGAGCAGATCCGCGAGCTGACGCTGCAGTCGATTGCGCCCGCAAAAATCTATGAAGAAGGCGATCTGATCAAACGGTCGATCCGCGATTTGTACAATCGCGAAATCGATGAGGTTCTGGTTGAGGGTGAGGGCGGATACCGCATCGCCAAGGACTTCATGAAGATGATCATGCCGTCGCACGCCAAAAACGTGAAACGGTATGAGGACGCGCTGCCGCTGTTCGCGCGCTATCAGGTCGAAAGCTATCTGGCGGGCATGTTCAACCCGACCGTTCAGCTGAAATCCGGTGGCTATATCGTGATCGGCGTGACCGAAGCCTTAGTCGCGATCGACGTGAACTCGGGTCGGGCCACTAAGGAAGGGTCGATCGAGGAAACCGCTCTCAAGACCAACCTTGAGGCCGCCGAAGAGGTGGCGCGCCAGTTGCGACTGCGCGATCTGGCCGGTCTGATCGTCATCGATTTCATCGACATGGACGAGCGCAAGAACAACGCTGCCGTCGAAAAACGGATGAAGGAAAAGCTGAAGACCGATCGCGCCCGCATTCAGGTGGGCCGGATTTCGGGCTTTGGCCTGATGGAGATGAGCCGTCAGCGTCTGCGTCCAGGTATGCTGGAGGCAACGACGCAACCTTGTCCTTCCTGTCACGGCACTGGTCTGATCCGGTCGGATGACAACATGGCGCTGTCGATCCTGCGTCAGATTGAAGAAGAAGGCACCCGCCGCCGTTCGCGTGAGGTTTTGGTACGTTGCCCGGTCAGCATCGCCAACTTCCTGATGAACCAGAAGCGTGAGCATATCGCACAGATAGAGTCGCGTTATGGTCTGTCGGTGCGGATCGAAGGCGACGTGCATCTGGTCAGCCCCGATTTCTCGATGGAGAAGTTCAAGACCGCCAGCCGGATTGTGCCCGAGGCAACTGCGCCTGTGGTTTCCGTGGATGCGTCGCTGATGGATCTGGTGGACTCCTCGGACGAGGAGGAGGCCGAAGAAGACACGCCCGTTCAGGCAGATGAAGAGGCCAAGCCCAAGCGCAAACGCCGCCGTCGTCGTCGCAAGAAAAGCGGCGGCAATGGAGATACGACTGAGGCTGCAGAGGGTGAAACCTTTGAGGTTCCCTCGGATGATGATCAATCAACTGAGGATGAAGCTCAGGTGGCCGAAGCCGAGGCGGGCGCAGAGACTGCCGACGAAGCGGAGAAACCAGCCAAGCCCAAAAAGCGCCGGGCTCCGCGCCGCCGGAAAAAGGACGTCGAAACGGCGCCGGAGGCCGATGGCCAAGATGCGCCTAAGGATGCTGAGCCGTCTCTGGCAACTGAGGCAGAGGAAGCTGCACCATCCGAGGCCGCGCAATCGGAGCCAGTTGCTGAGGATAGCCCGACTGAGGTTACCGAGGAACCTGTTGCGGCAGCCGAAGCACCAAGCGCTGAAGGTGATGACCAGACCGCAGAGCCGACCCCAGAGGCCGCTGTGGAAGAGGTCGCCGAGGTAGCATCCGAGACCCCTGAGGAAGAGGTTGCAACCGCTCAAGCCGATGTTGAGCCTGCAGAAGCGGCCAACGAAACGTCAGAACCCGTGCTTGAGACGGTAACTGAAGACCCTGAACCTGTTCCGGCCAAGCCCAAGCGGCGTGGCTGGTGGTCTCTGGGCCAGTAACACAAAAGGGCGGACCCTAGGGTCCGCCCTTTTTCTTTCCAGACAGGGTGAAAGCCCCGTTAACCTGACTTCTCAATCACATAGACCTGATGGTCCTGCGCATCCTCTCGGGAAATCAATCTGTGCCCGGCCTCGGCGCAGAAATGCGGGACGTCGATAATTGCTGCCGGATCATCTGCCAACACGCGTAAGACTGCCCCTGCAGGCATCGATTTCAGGCGTTTTCGCGCCTTCAGGACGGGCAAGGGGCATAGCAGGCCAAGCGCGTCCAGTGTTTCAGTGGTATCTGTCATGCGTTTGGGGATATGTGTTGCGCGCGGGCCTGTCCAGCATCCAACCACGAGGATGTGACCGATTGGCCCCGTGACGCGACGCATCGGATAACATATGTCCAGATCATGTTCGGAATAGATATCATCGATGCAAGCCTGCTGCCTGCCATGTTCATCGCGATGCTTGGCGGGTTGATCAGCTTTCTGTCTCCTTGCGTGCTGCCCATCGTGCCGCCCTATCTGGCATATATGAGCGGTGTAACAATCAACGAAATGCAGGATGAGACACGCGCGCGGCGCAAGGCAACCATGTCGGCGCTGTTCTTTGTGCTGGGACTGTCGACCGTCTTCTTGCTGCTTGGCTTTACCGCATCGGTCTTTGGGGCCTTTGTGCTGCAAAATCAGGAGCTTTTTGCGAAACTGTCCGGCGCGGTTGTCATCGTGTTTGGCCTGCATTTCCTTAACGTCTTCCGCATTCCTTTGCTGGACCGAGAAGCTCGGGTTGAAACCGGAGATTCCAGCGGGTCGGTCTTCGGGGCTTATATTCTGGGGCTGGCCTTTGCCTTTGGCTGGACGCCGTGCATCGGCCCGCAACTGGGTGCAATCCTGTCGCTTGCCGCGTCCGAGGCGTCGGTGGCGCGCGGAACCTTATTGTTGGGTGTTTATGCGGCCGGTCTGGGCATTCCGTTCCTGTTGGCCGCGATGTTCCTGAACCGGTCGATGACCGTCATGAACCGGATCAAACCCTATATGGGCACCATTGAAAAAGTCATGGGCGGCTTGTTGTTGTTCGTCGGCATCATGCTGATCACCGGTTTGTTCACTCAGTTCAGCTGGTGGCTGGTCGAAACCTTCCCGGCGCTGGCGACACTGGGTTAACCCTCTGGGTTTTTTAACGGAAGTGATGGTCGGGCAGGTCTTACCTTGTCAGCCCCGCTGCGCTAACCTGCGTGGCAGAGGGCAGGGCAATGAGCAGTCACAAACCCCATCCGAACATATTCAAACGCCGGGTGTTTTACATTCCGGGTTATGACCCGTTTCCACCCCGGAGGTATCGCGAACTGTATCGGACGGAAGGTCGGGAACAGGCAGACATTTCGGGATATTCGATCAGTGTTTCGGCGAAATCGGGATCGGGGTCCTACAGCTGGCATGTCACCTCATTGCAGGATGGTGTGGAAATTCAGTCAGAGATCGAGGTTCTGACGTGGTCGGATATCGTGCGCGACAGCATGGCCCGGTCGATCCCGGCCACTTATCTGCAACTGGCCCGAACGGCGTGGATCTATATCTCGACCGGAGTGCTGTGGCGCCTGATGCGGTTGCGGAAGGGACCGGTGATCGCGGCGCTGTACCCCGTTGGTATGCTGCTGACACAGCTTTTGGTCGCCATTTTGATTGCTTGGGCTATCTTCGCCCTGACCGAATCCCTCATTGGACATCTGGCGTATGTGCCCGCTGCCTTGGCGACCTATGGTCTGCTGCTGTGGTTCCGGCGCTTGGACAACCGATTATTTGCCTACTACCTGATGCATGATTACGCGCATTCCGCACGTTTGCGCGGTGCCGTGGCCCCGGAACTGAGCGACCGGTTGCAGGTCTTTGCAGACCGTGTGGCACAGGCCATGAGGTCGGATGTGGATGAGGTTTTGGTCGTTGGTCATAGTTCCGGCGCGCATCTGGGGGTGATGGTGCTGGCTGATATTCTGCGCTCGAATGACCGGACCGGGCAGGGGCCCTCACTGTCGTTTCTATCCCTTGGGCAAGTTGTGCCGATGTTGTCTTTTCTGCCGAACGCGCATCGGTTGCGGCAAGACTTGCATGATCTTTCCGTCAGCTCCGACCTGACCTGGGTGGACGTCTCGGCCCCCGGTGACGGTTGTACCTTTGCCCTGTGTGATCCGGTTGCGGTCAGCGGGGTTGCAGACCCGGACAAGCGGTGGCCACTGGTTCTGTCTGCGGCCTTTACGCGGACCCTGTCACCCGCGCGTTGGAAAGCCCTGCGCTGGCGGTTCTTTCGATTGCACTTTCAATACCTGTGCGCCTTTGATCAGCCCGGAGACTATGATTATTTCCGTGTCACGGCGGGCCCGATGACACTGGCGCAGCGGTTTGACGGGCGCGCGCCGTCCCGGTCACGCATCACACAAACGGTCTCAAAACACACGTCGGTGCAGGCATGACACCGCCGAAACCCAAACCGCGGGCCGACAAGGTTTCACTGTGGCGATATGGGAAACTGTTCCGGCAGGACCTGTTATCGGCACAACCCGCGCGTCTGTACCGCGCTTGGATGGCCGAGTTTCGCACGCCGTTTTTCCGCTCTTACCTGATCAATCAGCCGGACCTGATTGACGAAGTGCTGAAACACCGCCCCGAGGATTTTCCAAAGTCCAGCCGCATCAGCGAAGGGTTGCGCCCTCTGTTGGGCAATTCGGTGTTCCTGACCAATGGAGACACCTGGAAACGACAGCGCCGCGTGATCGATCCCGCGTTTGAGGGCGGGCGTTTGAAAGATACCTTTCCGGCCATGCTGAATGCAGCCGAGGCCTGCGCCGACCGCCTTCAGACCCGGACTGGGTCAGAGGTGGAATGTGAGGAAATCACCAGCCACGTCGCGGCGGATGTCATCTTTCGGACCTTGTTTTCAGTGCCAATCGAGCACGAGATCGCGGCGCAGGTGTTTGAGAAGTTCAAAACGTACCAGCGCGAACAGCCTTTGTTGAATCTGGCGGCCTTTCTGCCGTTGCCGGGTTGGGTGCCCCGTTTCCATTCCCGGAAAACGCGGCAAACCGCGCGGGATATACGGGACCTGATCGGGCGATTGACGGCGGATCGGGCCAGATTGATCGCTGGCGGCAAAGCCCCGAACGATCTGGCGACCAAGATCATGACAACGCCCGACCCTGAAACCGGGCGTTGTTTCGACACCGAAGAGATGATCGATCAGGTTGCCATCTTTTTTCTGGCCGGGCACGAAACCAGCGCCTCGGCACTGGCGTGGACGCTGTATCTGCTGGCTTTGAACCCCGACTGGCAGGATCGGCTGGCCGCTGAGGCGCAGGCGCTGGAGACCTACAACTTTGGGTCGATGTCGCACCTGAAACTCAGCCGCGATGTATTCCGCGAGGCGCTGCGGCTGTATCCTCCGGTGCCGATGTTGGTGCGCGAAACGACCTGTCCGGAACGGTTTCGCGACCGCGATCTGCACAAAGGTTCTCAGGTCGTGCTCAGCCCGTGGCATCTGCATCGACATGAACGGCTTTGGGACAGGCCGGATGAATTTGATCCGGCGCGGTGGCACACCGAAAACGGCAAATCATGCCAGAGAAACGCGTATATGCCATTTTCGGCAGGTCGCCGTGTTTGCACCGGTGCCGGCTTTGCCATGGTCGAAGGTCCGCTGATTCTGTCCCAACTGCTGCGCTGGTTCCGTTTCGAAACAATTCCCGGCAAAGTCCCGGTACCGGTTGCACATCTGACGGTCCGCTCGAATGATGGAATTTGGTTGCGCCTGAGTGGGCGCTAACAATCTACCATCGCTTTGCGGCTTGCTGTATGCGGGTGGGGAATGCGGAATCATATTTGACGGGAAAGAGTTATGTCCAAGGCAGAACAACGCGCACAAATGACCAACGGTGCAGGATTTATCGCAGCACTGGATCAAAGCGGCGGCTCGACCCCCAAAGCACTGGCGCTGTATGGCGTTGAAGAGTCGGATTACAACTCGGACGCTGAGATGTTCGGCGAGATTCAGAAAATGCGCGCCCGGATCATTCTGGCCGACGGTTTCACCAATGACAAAGTGATCGGCGCCATCCTGTTCGAACGCACCTTGGGCGAAGAGATCAAAGGCCGCAAGGTTGCCGATTACCTGTGGTCGGAAAAGGGCATCGTACCATTCCTGAAGATCGACAAGGGTCTGGAAGAGACCGAAAATGGCGTGCAACTGATGAAGCCGATCCCCGGTCTGGCGGACACGCTGGCCAAAGCGGATGGCGTGTTCGGAACCAAGGAACGCTCGGTCATTCATGACGCCAATGCCGAAGGTATCGCCGCCGTTGTTGCACAACAATTCGATGTTGCCCGCGAAGTCACCGATGCAAGCATGGTTCCGATTATCGAACCCGAGATCAACATCCACTCGGACACCAAGAGCGACGCCGAGGATATCCTGAACGCGGAAATCCTGAAAAACCTGGATCAACTGGCCGAAGGGCAAGAAGTCATGTTGAAACTGACAATCCCCAATCAGGCGAACCTGTATGACGCGCTGGCCGATCATCCGCGCGTTTTGCGCGTCGTGGCCCTGTCAGGCGGCTATTCGACCGAGAAAGCCTGTGAACTGCTGAACCAGAACGGCAAGATGATCGCGTCATTTTCACGCGCGCTGACCGAAGGGCTGTCGAAACAGCAATCGGATGCCGAATTCAACGCAGCGGTTGGCAGCAATATCGACAAAATCCATCAGGCCTCGGTCTGAAGGGTTTCAAACCGGTTTCTGGAACGAGCGGCGCAATTGCGCCGCTTTTTCACGCATTACACAGCCTTCGGCATGATCATTAACCAGCCCCATGGCCTGCATGAACGCATAGACGGTCGTAGGGCCCACAAATTTCCAGCCCCGCTTCTTCAGATCCTTTGACAAGGCAATTGATTCAACCGAGGTCGAGGCTGCGCGCGGTTTACACGGGGTTTCAGCCTCAAAGCGCCAGACAAATGCGGCAAGCGATCCTTCGGCTGCTATCAGGTCCTGCATTCGGCGCGCGTTGTTAATGACGGCCTCAATCTTGCCGCGATGGCGGATGATGCCCGCATCCTGCAGCAGCCGAGTGACATTATCCTCGGTAAAAGCGGCTACCTTGTTGAAATCAAACTCGCAAAAGGCGCGGCGAAAATTCTCGCGCTTGTTCAATATGGTCCGCCAGCTGAGGCCGGATTGAAAACTTTCGAGGCAAAGTTTTTAGCTCTATTCGCACATCGTATTGATGTGTTATATTTTGTCTGAAATACAGGAGGATGCGCATTATGGACCGGAAAGCCTTTCTTGCCTGGTTGTCGGAGGTCGACACGTTGAGCGAGGCGCAGAAAGTAGAGGTCGGTGAGGTTCTGGCCGGTCGCCCAGCGGGTGAAGCCTCGGTTGCGGCAGTTGAGCTGGGTGTTGGAGAAGACCGGACCTGCCCGCATTGCGGCGCACACGGTGCAGTGGCCAATGGCAAGGCGCGGGGAATGCAACGCTATCTTTGCCGATCCTGCAATCGAACCTTTGGAGCGGTGACGGGTACACCACTGAGCGGCCTGCACCGCAAGGATCTTTGGCTGACGTTCAGCGAATGCCTCGCCAATGGCGATACGGTGGCAGTTTCGGCAAAGCGCTGTGGCATAGCCGGGAGCACCGCCTTTCGCTGGCGACACCGCTTCCTTGCCGGGATCAAATCCACCGCCGAAAAACTGAAGGGCATTGTCGAGGCCGACGAAACCTATTTTCTTGAAAGCCGCAAAGGGGATCGTGTTTGGACACGGGCCACGGAAGGCAAATCCTCTGCAAAAAAGCCGGACCGAAAGGCCCGAAAGCGCGGGGGCAAGGCAACAAAGCGGGGCCTGTCCGATGAGCAGGTGCCGGTTCTGGTCGCGACAGATCGCTCCGGCACGACCGTTAGTGCCGTCCTGCCTGCGGTCAATGCTGCCGCTCTGCGGGAGGTTCTCGCGCCGGTCATGGACAAGGATGCACTGCTGGTGACCGATGGGGGCACCAGCTATCCGCCGTGTGCTGCCGCCCTGTGTGTCAGCCACGAAGCGCTCAACCAGTCTTCCGGTGAACGCGTTCGCGGCGAACTCCATATCCAAAACGTCAACAACCGTCACTCCCGCCTCAAGGGGTTTATTGGTAACCGCCGGGGGATCGCCACAAAATATCTTGCCAGCTATCTGCGCTGGTTCCATCTCATAGTCCTGCAGAAGAACCCAACCCCGAGGCACTGCCTCGCCAGCGCCCTCGCTGGAATGAGCATCAATACGATGTACGAATAGAGCCTTCGGCAAAGCGCTGTGGCATAGCCGGGAGCACCGCCTTTCGCTGGCGACACCGCTTCCTTGCCGGGATCAAATCCACCGCCGAAAAACTGAAGGGCATTGTCGAGGCCGACGAAACCTATTTTCTTGAAAGCCGCAAAGGGGATCGTGTTTGGACACGGGCCACGGAAGGCAAATCCTCTGCAAAAAAGCCGGACCGAAAGGCCCGAAAGCGCGGGGGCAAGGCAACAAAGCGGGGCCTGTCCGATGAGCAGGTGCCGGTTCTGGTCGCGACAGATCGCTCCGGCACGACCGTTAGTGCCGTCCTGCCTGCGGTCAATGCTGCCGCTCTGCGGGAGGTTCTCGCGCCGGTCATGGACAAGGATGCACTGCTGGTGACCGATGGGGGCACCAGCTATCCGCCGTGTGCTGCCGCCCTGTGTGTCAGCCACGAAGCGCTCAACCAGTCTTCCGGTGAACGCGTTCGCGGCGAACTCCATATCCAAAACGTCAACAACCGTCACTCCCGCCTCAAGGGGTTTATTGGTAACCGCCGGGGGATCGCCACAAAATATCTTGCCAGCTATCTGCGCTGGTTCCATCTCATAGTCCTGCAGAAGAACCCAACCCCGAGGCACTGCCTCGCCAGCGCCCTCGCTGGAATGAGCATCAATACGATGTACGAATAGAGCCAAGTTTTTCAAACAGACGCAGATCATCAGCAACCGGATAACCCCATTCTGCATCGTGATATTCAAAAAACTCCGGCGCGGACTGACACCACGCGCAACGCGGGTGTCCGTCAGGGCCAGAAACAGTATCCGTCATGAATGTACCCTTTTTGTTCCATTTACGTTACAAGTCCTGACACGTCAGGCGCAAGGGTTTATTCCTGCGTTCGATACCAGTTCAGAACGAATACACGAATGGCTGACGCCAATCCGGTTTCAGGGTCACGTCGCGCATCAATTTCCGCAGCTAGAACGTTGATGGGAATGGACTTAACCTTGGCGATCTCTCGAAAGGCAAGCCAGAATTCATCTTCCAGCGAGACCGAAGTCCGGTGCCCTTGCAGGGTTAACGAGCGTTTGACGGGCCGTCCGCTCATTCATCCAGCTCGTGATTGTCCAGATCTTTTTGCAGCTTGGCACGCTGCAGGTCGGTCACCTCTTTTTCGGATTTGCTGCGACCGAAATTGACGGAGTTCTGATCTGCGCGGGCCTTTTTCTCGGCCCGCGCCTTTTCTTTGCGATACCGGTTCAGGTTGACCGGTTTGCCCATCAGTTTTTCGGACCGATCATGTGTTCCGGGCGCACAACAGCGTCAAAGGTTTCTTCATCCACAAACCCAAGCGCGATGGCCTCTTCCTTGAGGGTCGTGCCGTTTTTGTGCGCGGTCTTGGCAACCTTGGTGGCGTTATCATAGCCGATGGTCGGGGCCAGCGCAGTGACCAGCATCAGGGATTCCTTCATCAGCTTGTCGATACGCGGTTCATTGGCCTGAATGCCCAGCAGCATCCGTTCGGTAAAGCTGTCGGTGGCGTCACCCAGCAGTTGGATCGACTGCAGCAGGTTGTAGGACATCATTGGGTTATAGACGTTCAACTGGAAATGACCTTGTGAACCGGCGAACTTGATGGCGGCGTCATTGCCCATGATGTGGGCCGCAACCTGGGTCAGGGCCTCGGCCTGTGTCGGGTTGACCTTGCCGGGCATGATGGACGAGCCCGGCTCGTTTTCCGGCAGGATCAGTTCGCCCAGACCCGACCGCGGGCCCGAGCCCAACAGGCGAATGTCGTTGGCGATTTTGTAGCTGCTGCCGGCAATGGTCGCCAAAGCACCCGACAGGAATACCATGGCGTCATGGGCTGCAAGTGCCTCGAACTTGTTGGGGGCAGTGACAAAGGGCAGGCCGGTGATTTCGGCCATATTCGCCGCGACCGCTTCGTCCCAGCCATCATGGGTATTCAGACCGGTACCAACGGCAGTGCCGCCCTGCGCCAGTTCATAAATCCCGGGCATCGAGGCGTGAACGCGGGCAATACCCTGACGGATCTGATGTGCGTAACCGCCGAATTCCTGTTCCAGCGTCAGCGGTGTGGCGTCTTGCGTGTGCGTGCGCCCGATCTTGATGATACCTGCGAATTCTTTGGCCTTCTGCTCCAGCGCCGCGGCAAATTTCTCCAGCCCCGGCAACAGGACGTCGCGCACGCTCATCGCGGTGGCGATATGCATGGCGGTGGGGAACGTGTCATTGGACGACTGCCCCATGTTGCAGTGATCGTTGGGGTGTACCGGGTCTTTCGAGCCGATCTCGCCGCCCAGAATTTCGATGGCGCGGTTGGCGATCACCTCGTTCGAATTCATGTTCGACTGCGTGCCCGAACCGGTCTGCCACACGACCAGCGGGAAATTGTCGTCAAACTTTCCGTCAATAACCTCGCCTGCCGCCTGAATGACCGCATCGGCGATTGTCGCGTCCAGCTTACCGATAGCCTTGTTTTCCATAGCGCAGGCTTTTTTGATCACGCCCAGCGCGCGCACGATGGCCACAGGCTGCTTTTCCCAACCGATGGGAAAATTCATGATCGAGCGCTGGGTCTGCGCGCCCCAATATTTGTCCGCGGGGACGTCGAGCGGGCCAAAACTGTCTGTTTCGGTGCGGGTCTGAGACATCTGTCACTCCATCTGGTATGCACTTGTATGCCGTTTAACCTTGGCAGGGATGCGAGGCAATCGGCCAGTTGCGCGCACCTTAAACTCTGGTCCGACAAAGGTATAGACGCGGCGCGGGTGCAAAAATTACCCGTTAGCGAAAACAGTGCCATTGTGCCTCGGCGGGCTACGGTTAAAGTAGGAAAGCAATCGCGACGGAGTCTTTCATGCGTGCTGTATCCCTTGGCCAACCCTTGCAAATCTTCCTGTCCGCACTGGTCGTCGTATTATCGCTGACGTTTGGTGCGATGTCCGCGTGGGCGGCTGAAATCACACCGTTTGTGGGGGATTATACCGGATCGGCAAGCGTTGTGGACGCGGACGGAACCGAAACCCCAAGGGATATGAGTGTGTCGATCCATGAAACCGGCGATGGTTTCAACGTCAGCTGGACAACAACCACCTATAAGGGCGACGGGCGCGTCAAAGAAGAAAAATACTCGGTTGATTTTCAGACAACGGCCCGTCCGGATGTGTTTTCCGCTGCGATGAAGCGCAATGTGTTCGGCCACGAGGTTCCCCTGGACCCGATGAATGGCGAACCTTTTGTCTGGGGCCGGATCGAAGGCAGCACCATGACCGTGTTTTCGTTGTTCATCGATCAGAATGGTGGATATGAGCTGCAGCAGTTCGACCGCACATTGGCCGATGGCGGGCTGGATCTGGCCTTTTCACGCTTTCGCAATGGCGTGAAATCGCGGTCGGTCGAAACTTTTCTGGAAAAAGAATAAACCCCGCACCGGGCGGGGTTTGATGCGCTACTTGCGGAAACTGTCCAGCGACACGACATCCGCATCATGGTGCGGCTCTTCCTCATCGGGTTCGACCTCGATCGAATCCTCGGGGATGAACTCTGCCTCATCCTCGTCATCGGGGCTTTCAAAGCGCAGACCGAATTCGACGGACGGATCAACAAAGGTTTTGATCGCCATATAGGGGACATACAGCGGCTCAGGTGCGTCGCCAAAGTTCAGCGTGATCGCGAACCCGTTATCCCCGACCTCAAGGTTTTCAAACCAGTGCTGCATGACGATCGTCATCTCATCGGGGTAACGTTCGCGCAGCCAATCGGCCAGTTCGACACCCTCGTGCCGCGTGTCGAAGGTGATAAAGAAATGATGCGCACCGGGCAGTCCGGTATCGGACACGCCGGTCAGAACAGTCTTGATCAGACCGCGCATCGCCGTGTGCATCAGGTTCCCGTAGTCGATGTCTTGCGACATTTTTGATCCTCGAAAGTGGTTGATCTCAGCATAAGGGATTTGAACGGAAACGAAAGACTGGGTTGCGCCGGATTGATTACAAAATCTGCAGTGCAATTCCCGCCAAACTCATCGCGATCAGCGTGACCGCTAAACCGGATTTCATGCGGAATATCAACAGGCTTGCTGCAAGAGTCAGGATCAGGGCCCTGATATCCAGTGTCGACAGGTCGGGCAGGGGCATTGACACGGGTCCCCATGACCATCCGTTCACCGAACCGAACAGAACGTTCATGCCGAACCACACGGAGAGGTTGAGAATCACTCCGACAACAGCGGCGGTGATTCCCCTCATCGCGGCGGCCAGCCGTGGGCGCGCGGCGATTCTGTCCAGATAGGGACCGGCCAGAAAGATCCACAGGAAACACGGAACAAAAGTTGCCCATAGGGCCACGATACCGGCGGCAAGGGCCAACGGTGCACCGCCTGCGACCTGACCGGTCAGCATGGCCACGAATTGCGTCACCAGAATCAACGGCCCCGGCGTCGTTTCGGCCAGACCCAGCGCGTCGATCATCTGGTCGGTATTGATCCATTGATAAGTGTCGACAACCGTCTGCGTCATGTAGGCCAGAACCGCATAGGCGCCGCCAAAGGTGACGACAGCCAAACGGGCAAAGAACCAACCCAGATCCGCCAGCAGCGTTTGACCCGTCAGGCTGAGCGTCACCAGTGGGATCAGCCAAAGCGACAGCCAGATCACCGCGGTTCGAACTGGCCTCGCAAGAGATGGTGAAGGGGCTGCCGAGGGCACGGCCAAATCCTGTGCCGTCACATAACCCCATATCGCTGCTGCCAGGATGATCAGAGGAAAGGGCAGGTTGAGTACAAAAATCGCCAGAAACCCCAATCCCGCGATCACCCGGTATCTGCCGTCGGTCAACGCCTTGCGGGACAGGTTGCGAACGGCTTGAACGACGATGACGATAACCGTCGCTTTGATCCCCAGAAAACCGGCCTGAACCAATGGCAAGTCACCGTAGGCCGCGTACAGTCCAACAAGCACCGCAATCACCAGCGCACCGGGCAACACGAACAGGCTGCCCGCGATCAGACCCCCAACAACGCCCCTGAGGCGCCAACCCGCATAGGTGGCCAATTGCATGGCCTCGGGGCCGGGCAGCAACATGCATAAGGACAGCGCCCGCAGATATGTCTGCTCATCCAGCCACGGTCTGCGCTCGACCAATTCCTGATGCATCAGCGATATCTGCGCAGCCGGACCGCCAAAGGACAGCAGGCCGATGCGCCCGAATACGCGGCAGATCTCGTTCAAACCGGGTGTCATTGGCCGTGTCCCGTTGGCCAGTCATGGCCTTCGTCGAACCCGTCACGCGCCCAGCGATAGAGCGCATCGTACAGATGCAGACCCGCCTCAAGCTGTTGATGATCGTCCTTGTACTGGCGCGACAAACCGACCGATATCGCCAGCAACCCCGCTGCTTCCGGTGCCAGTTGATGCTTGTTTGTATCAGCGGCACGGATGACGGTGGCCATGCGGTCCAACGGTTCGGAATGAAGGTCAAACTCATCAAGCATAGTGTCAAAGGTGCATTTCTCGCCCCTATGGCTCCAAAGCACGCCATCCACATCGAATGCGATGGCACCAAACCTGTCCACCACTCCCTGAACTTCGGACGGGGCAACAAACAGGAACCGAGCGTTGGGGTCGACAAAGCGACGGATCAGCCAGGGACAAGCGATGCGGTCAATCTTGGGTCGATGCCGCGTGACCCACAATGTTCCGTTTTGGCTGTGATCGGGCAGGGCAGACAATGTGACCAGTTGTGCCCCAGCCATGTCTCGCCAACCAAAATGGCCGCCTTCAAGGTATTCCGCGACATGTCCGTCGCTGCGCAGCCACGAGACCACACCCTGGCTGAGTTTCTTTCCCCTTTGGCAGATAATCACGCACGACCGGTCCCCGATCAGGGTCCGCAGGCCGTCGATATCGTCATGGGGATGGCGCACCGAGCCCGGAATGATCCGGGGATCATCCGCGAAATCTTCGTTTGTGCGAATATCAATCAGGATCGGCGCCGACGGGGTACCGACGATCCGGGAAAGCTGTCGTGGGGTAATAGCATTGGGGGCAGCCATAGCATGTCTCCTGTTTTATTTCGGATACATGCGAAGCTTGGGCTGCCGCCTCACGGGGTGTTCGCAAGCTGACCCCATACGCTGGTGCTAACGCGGAACCCAGGGGCTGGTCAAGCTTGCGGTGCCGATGGTCTACGCCCAATCCAGACGTTGACCGGTCATGCAAACGGGCAATGTGTCCTCCGGAAACTGCCCCAGCTGTTCAAACAATGAGATAAAGTCGAACTGGTTATAAGCCTCGACCATTTTGTCGCCCTTGAACCGCGCCATGACCTGTCCGGTAACCTCCAGCGGGGCACCATTGTCGGCACGAAAGGTGCGCACAAACAAAATCGCCGAAACCCAATCGTCATGTTCCACGATCTTCGGCAATTCGACCTTGATATCCCCCAATACGTGGCGAAATGCGGTCACCAGATCGCGAAAATCATCCGCACCGACCTGCATTTCGGGGATCAGCCCCTCGGCCATCGTGTCGGGGGCAAAAAATTGGTCGATGGCGTCCGTGTTCCCGTTCTCCCAAACCTCGGAATACCACGTGCGAAGTATTTCTGAATTCGTCATCCCGACTCTCCTGTCTTGTTCGGGCAGGATGCGGAACAGAAATAAACAAACTCTGAACAAGTACTGAATTTGCCAGAAAAATGCAGACATAAGGTGGGAAATGCAGGTTTCTGTTGCCAGGTACCTGCGAACCCCGCCTTACGCGGCTAGGCGCAAGGGCTTAAGTTTCGGTCTTGCTACTGCTTACGCAGCAACTGCAACCGGAGCACGATTGTCATTTGCAATTGTACTTTTCGGGCCGATACGGTGGCACCCCGCCGAGACAAAGCTAACCCCTTTAGACGTTCGTCGATCCTATTTCGGCCCCCCGAATCTGACAATGATCCCCAAATGAAGGATGCCGCCAGAAGGTGTTTGGTGGAGCCGCCGGGTACCGCCCCCGGGTCCGATCCGTTTATTACGAGCGCGTTTATGTCCATAGTCCCGAAGGACAAGACCTATATAGGTGAGGATCTGCCCGGATGCAATTCCGGATTGTCAGGCGGTGGTCTGTTTTAAACCAACATGTTACGCGGCTCTATTCATGTTTGCGGCTATCAGCCAGATGGCCAGCACCAGCTCGATTCCACCAAATATCAGCGCTTTGGCCAGCGGCGGGTTGTCCAAAAGCACTGAAACAAACCGCCCCAACGCAGCGCCCGCGTAAACAACGCCAAGCATCACATAGGCCATTGGATTGTTCAGCCAGATCACTGCGATTCCGGTCACAACAAACAGCCCGCCCACCGATGCGCGCATCTCGCTCAGCCCCATGGTGCTGTTGGTGGGGGCCAGATCCAGCGAGGCCGCGGTCCAGGCCGGGGCCAGAAAACCGAACAGGCCAAAACCGATGGTCAAAAGCGCGGCCAATACATTGAGTGTTGGTGTCATCCTGTCCTCGTGCAAATCGATTGTTATTTGTTCGAACCTAATCCGACCGCCAGGAATGAAAAGCGCCTAAATCGCTGACCACAATCCCAGAATTCCCACCAGGATCAGGCTAATCGCCCATATGAGTTCTAGATTGAACCAGCTGCGCGACAGGAATTGCAGGCCCAACCAGCGATAGACGGCATAAGCGATGATACCGCCGCCCAGTATCATGGCAGCAGTGTGTATCGCTGCGACGGCCAGCACGAGCAACCCATTGGTGGTCATGATCTCGGACACTGCGCGGTGCCCGGCGTCCAATTCGTCAAGACCACAAAGCCCAAGGTAAATCGGAACCAGCATCTACGCAGCTCCGTGCGCAAGCGCCACCAGAAAGGACCACAGGGCCAGCTTGCTTGGGGGAATGCGCGACAGCATACGCGGGTGGCGTCGGGTGATCGCGATATACAGGCCCATCGCAATCACGATCAGCGCAGCACCGATACGGATTTCGCGCTGGTAATCAACCAGCAGGGCCATCAGGGCAAAGGGCAGCAAAACCCCCAGCATCGCCACGAAATGACCGCCAGCCAGCGCGGCAAGCGCCCGCCACAGCGCTGAGGGCCGTTGCTCCTTCAAGGCTGACGAGACCGCCAGCGGCCATCCCATACCGGGGTTGAGCCCGTGATATGCGCCGCTGAGCACAACGGCCAGCCAGAGGCCAGCCGTTGATGTCATCAGAAACTCCAACTCAGACGGACGGGTAGCAGAAACTGTCAGTCGAACAGTCGCCCCCCTCAAGCCGGATTTGGTGGCTGCGATACCCATCCGGGAAATCGACCCAGAATTTCGGGTCCAGCGTCAGACCGCCGTTTTCGCCGACATCGGCCTTGACCATCGCTGCGCCGCCTTCGCCGGGGTAGAATTGATCATCCCAGGTGGAATACAGCGAATTGGTCCAATAGACCCGTTTCCCATCGCGGCTGATCTCGACCATTTGCGGGCCATAGCCAAAGACCTGACCGTTGGGATGCTTGGTTTTCTTGACGATCCCGCCGATTTCGACCTTGCCAGCGAGGGTGGGGTTCATCGGATCGGACACATCGTATTGATGCATCTCACCCGTGCCCCAGCAGGCGACATAAAGGTACTTGTCATCAAGGCTCAGGTCGATGTCAGTCACCAGCGGCGGCACGGCCGAGAACCCCTTTAACAGGTCGGGCAAATCATCAGGATCGGCCGGTTGCGGATCGATCGTGATGGTTTTCTTGGCCTCAAAGGTGCCGTCGTCATTGCGCCACCAGGTAAAGATCGCGCTCTGCAGGTTGGTGGTATCGACCACGACGCCACAGAACCCGTGTTGTTTGACCGGATCATGGGCCGGGCGGATTTCCAGTGCCATCTGGTGGTTTTCACCCAGATCGATGGTCTGGATATTGGTCCGGTTGCGCAGGTTCCAGAAATGGATGCTGTGCCCGTATTTGTTGGACAGCAGATCCTCGGCCACGATGCCATTTTCAAACTGCGGCGGCAGCCCCATTCCGAGCTGACCATGTAGTCGCGCGGCAGGTTCCACCAAAAGTCGTAGTGCTTGTCCTGCACACCACGCTCGATCTCATACCGGCCAATGATATCAAAGCTTTCGCAATCCATGATAAAAATGCCCGGAGGACCGTCCGTGCCATCCTCGCCACCACCGCCAAGCGTGCTGACATAGATGCCTTCGGGGCCGCAATGGATCGTGTGCGGGCGGGAATATCCCGTCTTTGCAAAGACTTCTTCAGGTTCGATGATCTTGTGTATTTTCGCTTCCAGCGGGTTTTTAACATCAATGATGTAGATCCGGCTGGATCGGATGCCGGGAATGATCAGGTACCGGCGTTCCAGAAACGCGTGACCACTGAGTGGCGACAGTGAGGACGAACAGGCGTTCCAACCGAAATGGTGAAATTCATCCCCCTTTTCGGGCATGATCACTTGATGAACGATCTTGCCGAAATCATCCGAAGTCGGATCGACATTCACGACGGCCAGGCCATCGGGTTGCGAAAAATCCGGACTGAGCATCAGAGTAAAAGCCAGCGTCTCGGTCGGTCCCTCCATTGCCAGTTTGGCGGATGGGTAAAAGGTTGGGTCCGGTCTTTGATTCATAACGTCCTCCCGTAAGCAATTGTAATTCAATCTTTATTGAGAGTTCCGGTCTTGATGCCGGGTGACAAGCTGTCTGCTCGAATGTCGGTTTCGTCCTTTTGCTGCGTCAATTCTGTTCAGGTGCCGTGTCAGGCAGGTCTGCGGCGTTGCTCGGCCACATCCATGGCCAGTTGCCGCGTATAGGTTTCCAATTTGGCCAACGTCGCATCCACGGTGGCGGCATCGCGCGCTTCCAGCGCGTTGGCGATCTTACTGTGAAGGGCAATAATTTCTTCGCGTGACCGCGCGGTGAATGTGATCATGTTCATCAGCGGCTGCATGGCTTCGACCGCGCCAGCCAGTTGATAGGACAGCACCGGGTTGCCCGCGCCGTCGACCAAGGCGCGGTGAAACGCCACGTCCGATGCGCAAAATGCCTCGTCCGTAAGACCGGGTTGGGACTGGCGAAAAATTTCGGCCCGCATTGTCGCCAATTGATCGGCGGTCCGGCGTTCGGCTGACAGCGCGGCACAGGCCCGTTCCAGCGCATAGCGCGCCTCGCACGCGGTATCGAAACTGACCGCGTTCATCGACAGCAGCAGGGTCGAGGTGGTGATCTGCTGCGAATAGGCGTCTTCAAAGCTCAGCCGGTTCACAAACGCCCCGCCGGTGGCCCCGCGTTGTGTACGGATCAGCGACTGGGCAGCCAGACGCTTTAACGCCTCGCGCACGGTCGGGCGGGACACCTGAAATTGATCCGCCAATTCGGCCTCGGACGGCAGTCGCTCATCCACGATCAGCGCGCCCGAGACGATTGCCTCCCGAATGGCATGTGCAATCTGGGCCGACAGGTCGGCAGGGTTTTGGGGGTCGATTTTCATGTCTACAGGCCCGCAGGTCAGATTTTATTTGTCTGACATTTAAAAGTCTGACATTTGAAAAGCAAGAACTGAGTCGGGAGGAGCGCATGAGTCGCGCAGTTCTACGCAGCGGATTATGGCTGGGCTTTTACGCCGCGATCCTGTGGGCGTGGTGGATCATGTTCTCGATGGGCCGCCAGATGGATCTGGACTGGATCGGTCGCCCCGGCCCGATGGGCGAGGCCATGCGCATTATGGACCCGCGTATGGACATGTATATGCCTATGGCTGAATTCGGGCCGCTGTTCTGGATGTGGGCGATCATGATGGCGGCGATGATGCTGCCCACGTTGATTCCAACCTTGCGCAGCTATGATGACCTGATCCGCAGCGCCAACGGCACGCGGGCCGGGTGGCTTGGTGTACTGACAGGGTATTTCATCGTTTGGGTCGGCTTTGCGGCGCTGATCACCGGATTGCAACTGGCACTGTTGTTTGGCGGCGCGGTCGACATGCTGGGCATCGCTAAATCGCCGTATCTGGCAGGCGGGTTGTTGATTGCAGTGGGCGCGTTTCAGTTTACCCGCGCCAAAGAGGTGTGCCACGGCGTCTGCCACGCGCCGATGACTTACTTTCTGGGACACTGGAAAACCGGATTTTCAGGCGGCGTCCGCATGGGTTTGGGCCTTGGCGCTTTTTGTGTCGGCTGCTGTTGGGGATTCATGGCCCTCGGATTTGTCGGCGGCGTCATGAGCTTGCTTTGGATGGGTCTGGCGACCCTGTTCATGGTATTGGAAAAACTCCCTCAGATCGGTCACGCGGTGACGCGGCCAATGGGGGTTGCGTTGATCGCAGGTGGGTTGATCCTGCTTGGGTATCACATTGGTTACGGAGGATAACGTAATGGCAAAAAACAGAAAACCAGAATCAGATAGGTTGCCGATCAGCCAACGGATCGACAGTCGCATGCCCAATCCGAAACGGCGCGAGATGAGCCCGACGGACTGGGCCATCAAGGGCGAGTTGATCCTGAACTGTTCCTGCGATGTGTTTTGCCCCTGCGTTGTATCGCTGGGCGCGCATCCTCCGACCGAGGGGCATTGCCATGCCTGGATGGGCGTCATCATCGACGAAGGCAATTTTGAGGGCGAGGACCTTTCAGGGCTGAATGTCGGTCTGCTGGTGGATATTCCCGGCCGTATGGGCGAGGGCCAGTGGAAGGTCGCGGCCTATGTGGATGAACGTGCCAGCGGCAAGGCCTATAACGGGTTGCTGCAGATCTTCAGCGGTCAGGCAGGCGGCACGACCGGATTGTTCACCATGCTGGTCAGCGAGATCATCGGGGCCGAGCGCGCGCCGGTTCAGATCGAGCGTGACGGTAACAAACGTCGCATCGCCATTGGTCGCAAGATTCAGGGCGAGATCGAGATGATGGCGGGCAAGGACGCGGATCATCCTGTCATGGTCTCGAACTCGAAATACTGGATGGGACCGGACATTATCGTTGCCTGCGGCACCAAGTCCAAGGTTCGTGATTATGGCCGCGTTTGGGATTTTTGTGGCAAATCCGCCGAAATCTGCCCAATCGACTGGCATGGGCCCAAGTGATGATTACCGGTGCGTATGCTCGGCAAATGTCCCGATATAAACCATTGGCAAAACAATCAGTTATCCGGGGTATCTTCAAGGATTGCCGTTGAAGGAACTGACACGTGACCGGCATGGGTTTTTTCGGCTCCATTCTGGCGACGGCCAACCATTTGCTGTGGGGCGATTGGATCTGGGTGTCGCGGTTCGACAAAGGGACCGCCCCAGACGGCTACTCGATTCACACATTTCCAGCGATCCCATATCCGAGTTGGATTGACCTAAATTGATAGAGACCGCGCAACATAACCACGGGGCCCGGTTTCCCATAATATCCGGTCCAGCCACCGAGACGGGCGCACACTCAGGCTGCAAAGGCGAGCGACCCCTTTGGATGCGGGTTTTTCTGCTTTTCGGTCTTACCTTCAAGCGAAGCGGATACGGCCTCAAGGACCGGTTGATCCTGCGCCTCGAATACATCCTCCAGCGGGCGTTTGCCTGCGCCATCCCGGTCCTGCACGAGCTGCATGCAGGATATCCCCGCGATAAGCGTCATTGCGCAAAGAGTTTTGAAGGGTGCGGGCTCCATAGACACGTTTTCGATGTCGAAACCTTTGGTCTTAATGGTCCGGAAAACCTGCTCAATGACCCAGCGCCGACGGTAGAGTTGAGTGATCCATCGTGCCTGTTCGAATGTTTCGACCCGATGGCTGGTCAGCAGGCGCCAACGTGCAGGCTGCACACCTACTGGCGGGTCGATTTCTCGCGCCTCAACGATGTAGACGGACGTGCTGGCGGGAACGCCTTGTTCAATCGGTCTGTTTTTGGGGTGCGGCAGGGTAACGCAAGCGAAACGAACGCCAATCCGGGCCGTGCGCTTCTTCTGCCCGGGTCGCGCGGGCAACTCGACCGTATGTTCTTGCTGCGGCGTGCCCTCAAGGCTGAAAAAGAGCTTGCCTGTATCATCGGAAAGATTGCGATCATGGGACGCTCGGACCAGGACGTCCACGCCTTTTGGGCGGCATGCAAACATCTCGAAGATGTCCCCTTCACGGTCGGCTATAACCGTGACATTCGCAGCCGCGTTCAGAACGGCGGCACTAGTTTGCATGCTTTCAAGCCAGCGATAGCTCTCTTTTTCACGAAGAGGTCGATTTTTGGGCGGCTTCTTGCGGCCGCCAGAGCGTTCAATGAGTTGCATGTCAACCGCTCCGAGCAACGTGCCCTGTTCGGCCTCCACCGCGATCGTAGCATGGCCGACAATGCAGTTTCCCGACCCATCATCACGAAAGCTCGTTGTGTCTTGAATCGCCAGAACATGCAGACCGTCAACGCGCCCGGACGTGACCTTCCCGGCCTTTTCAACAATCTTTTTCACTGTCACCTTCTCGTTCCTCAAAAACCGACCAAAGCGAACCTCACCTGCGCGATTGCCGCCGACGCTACGCACCGAAATACCACGAGGACCGACCTCGACAAGACGACCATGCAAAAAGCGTTCAGCCTGATCCAAACGACAATCACCAAAATGCGAACTCGAGTTTTGCATCTCTACCCCCTTGAAACAGCAAGACAGGAGATAGAACCGATATGACAAAACGGCAAGTTTCAGAACCTAATTCCGCGTGCGGGAAAAGATGTGTGCATACAGTAGCCCCAGACGGAGGAATTCCCGAAAGCGTGGCCTTGTGTGCCGACCTGACCACCTGGCTGCCGCTGCGATCTGAAATCGACGCCCGGATTTCAGACTGGGCTGACGGGTTGGGAGATGACCCCCTGAGCGGTGATTTCACGTGGTATTCGGCGGCGAAGATGGAAGATGTGACAAGGCCGTATGCGCAATGCGTGATTCATATGATTAATCACCAGACCCACCATCGCGGCCAATTGCATCACATGTTGACCGACGCGGGCTCGGAAGCGCCCGTCAGTGACCTTGTTTTTCTGCCCGGGGACTACTGAAATGGCAGTCATCACTCCAAGCCGCCGCGTGCGCAAAACACCATTCACTCCGGGCGTCGAAGCGGCCGGGGTAGGCGGGTATACCGTCTATAACCATATGTTGCTGCCCACTTTTTTCGAAAGTGTCGCGGCGGACGCGGCGCATCTGAAACAGCACGTTCAGGTTTGGGATGTGTCTTGCGAGCGGCAGGTGCAGATCAAGGGCGCGGATGCCTTGCGCCTGATGAAGATGCTCAGCCCACGCGATATGGACCGAATGCAGGCGGATCAGTGTTATTATGTCCCGGTCGTTGACCATCAGGGTGGTATGCTGAACGATCCCGTGGCGATCAAATTGGCGGATGATCACTATTGGTTGTCGGTGGCCGATGGGGATTTGTGGCAGTTTGCCTTGGGTATCGCCGTTGCGCTTGGTCTGGATGTCGACGTGACCGAGCCCGACGTTTCACCTTTGGCGGTGCAGGGACCAAAAGCCGATGACCTGATGGCGCGTGTGTTTGGCGAAGAAGTTCGTGACATTAAATTCTTTCGCTACAAACGGTTACGGTTTGAAGATCAGGACTTTCTGGTGGCGCGGTCCGGGTGGTCGAAACAGGGCGGGTTCGAGATATACGTCGAAGGGTCCGAATACGGCATGCCCTTGTGGGACACGCTGTTTGCCAATGGCGCGGATTTGCAGGTCAGGGCCGGGTGCCCAAACAATATCGAACGTGTCGAAAGCGGAATGCTGAGCTTTGGGTCCGACATGCGGCGCGAAAACACGCCATACGAATGCGGTCTGGCGCGGTTCTGCAATTCGCCGCTGGATTACATCGGCAAGGCATCTCTGGTCGAACAGGCCGAAAACGGGCCGCCACGTCAGATACGCCCGCTTGTGATCGAGGGGGAGATCGGGCCTTGTACGCAGTCTTGGCCACTGCTGGCCGATGGCGCGCAGGTGGGTCAGGTGGCCTCGGCCGTGTATTCCCCGCAATTCGGGGTCAATGTGGCGATCGGCATGGTGGACCGTGCCTATTGGGACCCCGGCACGCGGATCGATCTGATGACGGAACATGGAATGCGATGGGCAGAAGTGCAGACAGGTTTCTGGCGCTGACCTATGGCAATAGACGCGCACAAATTTGGATCGGTTTAGGGAGATGACATGATGTTCAATGCATTACTTGTTGAAAAAGATGAAGAAAGCGGGTTGGCAAGTGCTGCCGTCAAAGAAATTTCCGACAGTGATCTGCCGAATGGTGAAGTCACGGTCGCCGCTGAATACTCGACCGTGAACTACAAGGACGGACTGTGCATGTCGCCCAAAGGCGGCGGATTGGTGCGCAGCTATCCGCATGTGCCCGGTATCGACTATGCGGGAACGGTCGAAGCCTCATCTGACGACCGCTACAAACCCGGCGACAAGGTTGTTCTGACCGGCTGGCGTGTGGGCGAGGCCCATTGGGGCGGTTATTCGCAAAAGGCGAATGCGCTGGCCGATTGGCTGGTCCCACTGCCTGACGGGCTGGACACGCGGCAGGCGATGGCGGTCGGCACTGCGGGGCTGACGGCGATGCTGGCGGTCATGGCACTGGAAGATCAGGGTATGAAGCCCGGACAAGGCCCTGTTCTGGTCACCGGTGCCGCAGGTGGTGTCGGCTCGGTCGCGACAGCCATTCTGGGGCATCTGGGCTATGAGGTTGCTGCCGTCACAGGGCGTCCGGAAACCGCAGACTACCTTAAATCTCTGGGTGCAACCACAATAGTTCCACGCGAAGAACTGAATGAAACCACCAAGCGCCCGCTGGAAAGCGAAAACTGGGCAGGGTGCGTGGATGCCGTTGGTGGTGCCATGCTGGCGCGTGTTCTGGGGCAGATGAAATACGGCGCGTCGGTTGCAGCGGTTGGTCTTGCTGGCGGTGCTGCTTTGCCTGCCACAGTCATTCCGTTCCTGCTGCGCGGCGTTAACCTGTTGGGGATCGACAGTGTGATGCAGCCCTATGACAACCGCGTTCGGGCCTGGCAACGCATCGCAACCGATCTGCCGATGAGCAAGCTCGAGGCGATGGTGCATACAGCAGCGTTGCAGGACCTGCCGAAGCTGGGGGCGGACATTCTGCAGGGGCAGGTCAAAGGCCGCGTGGTCGTCGATCTGAACGCCTGACCGAACACATGCGGCGGCCCTACATGGATTGGGCCGCTAATCCTACGTACAGAATATGAAAAATGGCGCCCAGGGCACTGGTAATCGCCACAATTCGTAATCATGATTGCTATACAACACAATTCCGATGGCTTATGACCCACCGGAACAGCACCTGAAGACGGGGAGTGAGCAGCATGTCTGACGATTTCGAACTGGACACCGATGATCTGAAACGCCGCATGGATGGCGCGATGGCCAACCTCAGAACCGAATTCGCCTCGTTGCGGACCGGGCGGGCGTCGGCCTCGATGCTGGAGCCGGTGATGGTGGACGCCTATGGATCGATGACTCCGATCAATCAGGTCGGTACGGTGAATGTGCCCGAGCCGCGGATGGTGACGGTGAATGTCTGGGACAAGTCGCTGGTCGGAAAGGTTGAAAAGGCGATTCGCGAAAGCGGGTTGGGCATCAATCCACAGCTGAACGGCACCATAATCATGCTGCCGATCCCCGAACTGAACGAAGAACGCCGCCGCGAGCTGGGCAAGGTCGCGGGTCACTATTCCGAAAGCGCTCGTGTTTCGATCCGCAATGTCCGCCGCGATGGCATGGACCAGATCAAGAAAGCCAAGGCTGATGGCATGTCCGAGGATGACCAGAAGTTCTGGGAGGCCGAGGTTCAGGAACTGACCGACACGATGATCAAGGCCGTCGACGAAGCGCTTGAAACGAAACAAGCCGAGATCATGCAGGTCTGAGAACGTTTGATGCCCAAGGATCCCGATACCGAGGTCACGCAAGGCCCAAGGCATGTCGCCATTATCATGGATGGCAATGGTCGGTGGGCTCAGGCTCGCGGTCGTCCCCGGCTGTTTGGCCACCATGCGGGTGCACGAAAAGTGCGCGAGGTGGTCGAGGCCTGCCCGAGGCTCGGGATCAAGTATCTGACAATTTTTGCTTTTTCGACTGAGAACTGGAAACGAACTCAGGTCGAGGTCGCTGGTTTGATGAGCCTGTTCAAGCGCTACATCGTCAAGGAAACCCGGACGCTGAAGGAAAACGGCATTCGGGTTCGGTTCATTGGTGACCGCGTGCGGCTGGACAGCAAACTGATCGAGCTGATGGACACGCTGGAGCGTGAGACGCAGGACAATGATCTGGTGCACCTGACCGTGGCGTTGAACTATGGCGGCCGGGATGAGGTTGCCCGCGCCACCAAGCGTCTGGCCCGTGACGTCGCCGAAGGCCGGTTGAGCCCCGATGACGTGGATCAGGAAACGCTGCCGAAATACCTGGATACACGGGTTCTGCCCGATCCCGATCTGGTCATCCGCACCAGTGGCGAGGCGCGGATTTCCAACTTTCTGCTGTGGCAGTCTGCCTATTCCGAATACGAATTCATCGACACGCTGTGGCCGGATTTCACGGCAGTTGAACTGGAGCGTCTGTGCCGCAATTTTGGCACGCGCCACCGGCGGTTCGGAGCGGTTCCGGCATGAGCGACGGCCGATGGTCTGATCTGACCACGCGGATATTTTCGGCGGCGGTTCTGGTCGCCCTGGGCTCGGTCGAGGTTTGGCTGGGCGGGCTGTGGTTCGAAGCCTTCATCGCCGCTGCATGTGCCGTCATGACATGGGAACTGGTGCGGATGGTCGATCCGCAGCGCAGCGGGGTTGCACTGCAACTGGCCATTCTGACCGGTGTGGCCGTTGTGATCAGCTACCATCTGCCGCCGCTTTACAAACTGCCGTTTCTGCTGGCACCGGCGTTGGTCGGAGCAGGGCAGATCAAACAAAACCGCGGCATATATGCATTGTTCGTGATCTGGATCGCAGCGGCGGGCCTTGGCTTTATCACCATCCGCGAAACCATGGGCTTTGGCTGGATGGTCTGGCTGATCGCGGTGGTCGTGGCCACAGACGTGGCGGGGTATTTCGTTGGGAAATCAGTAGGTGGCCCGAAGTTCTGGCCAAAGGTCAGCCCCAAGAAAACCTGGTCCGGTACAGCCGGAGGGTGGATTGCCGCAGCGCTGGTCGGCGCGATCTTTGCCTATTATGCAGGGTTCGGTATTTTGTTCGTGCTAATCTCGGTTCTGGCATCCATGGCCAGCCAGATCGGCGACATCGTGGAAAGCGCGACCAAACGCCGGATGGGTGTCAAGGACAGCTCGAACCTGATCCCGGGGCACGGCGGGTTTCTGGACCGATTTGACGGCATGATGGGGGCTGCATTGTTTGTTCTGATCGCGGGGCTATTTTATGCACCCGGAGGGATGTGATGCGAAAGGTCTCGATTTTTGGTGCGACGGGGTCGATCGGCCAGAACACCATTGATCTGATCGCGCGTGCGCCCGGCGAATATGACGTCGTGACCCTGACCGGCGGTGCAAATATCGCGCAATTGGCACATGACGCCCGGCTGTTGGGCGCACAAATCGCCGTTACCGCTTATGAAAGCCGGTTGCAGGACCTGCGCGACGCCCTGTCCGGCACCGGGATCGAGGCCGCAGCGGGGCAGGCGGCCCTTGTCGAGGCTGCGACCCGTCCTGCGGATTGGGTAATGTCGGCGATCGTCGGATCGGCAGGTCTGGCCCCCGGTATCGAAGCGTTGAAACAAGGGGCGACACTGGCGCTGGCCAATAAGGAAACGCTGGTGTGCGCGGGCCCCTTGGTTCTTGAAACGGCACGGGCGCACAATGCGCGCCTTTTGCCGGTGGACAGCGAACACTCGGCAGTGTTTCAGGCGCTGGTGGGCGAGGATATGGCGGCGGTCGAGCGGATCGTTATCACCGCCAGCGGCGGCGCATTCCGCGACTGGCCGTTCGCAGATCTGGCGCGGGCCACGGTCGAGCAAGCCTCAAGCCACCCCAATTGGGACATGGGTCAGCGTATCACGATCGACAGCGCGTCCATGTTCAACAAGGCCCTCGAAGTCATAGAAACCAAAGAGTTCTTCGGCATTGCGCCAGATCAGATCGAAGTGCTGGTTCACCCCGAATCCATCGTTCATGCGCTGGTTGGGTTTCGCGATGGCGCCTTGATGGCGCATCTGGGGGCGCCGGACATGCGCCATGCAATCGGATATGCGCTGCATTGGCCGGACCGGCGCGATCTACCGGTGCAAAGGCTGGATCTGGCCGGGCTGGGTCAGCTGAATTTTGTCGCCCCGGACGAGGCGCGTTATCCCGCGCTGCGGCTGGCGCGCGAAGTGATGCAGCGCGGCGGGCTGTCGGGCGCGGTGTTCAACGCCGCCAAGGAACGCGCGCTGGATCTGTTTATTCAGCGCAGGATCGGCTTTCTGGACATGGCAGACGTTGTTTCCGCAGTTCTGGACCGGTTCGACAGCGCAAATGGCCTTATTGACGCCGCTTTGACCCTTGATAACGTGCGCCAAACGGACCATCTGGCACGTCATTGGGTCGATGAAGCCGTACTTAAACGAGCAGGATAAGACTTTTGGATATACTCTCCTTGATCCCACAATTCGGCGGGCTTCTTTATACCATTGCAGCCTTTGTCGTTGCATTGTCGGTGATCGTCGCAGTGCACGAATATGGCCACTACATCGTAGGGCGCTGGTCCGGCATTCATGCCGAAGTGTTCTCGATCGGGTTTGGCCCGGTATTGTGGAGCCGTATCGACAAGCGCGGTACCAAATGGCAGATCGCGCTGTTGCCGTTCGGGGGGTATGTCAAGTTTCTGGGTGACGCCAACGCGGCATCCGGAAAAGACGAAGACACGATGTCTGAATTCGCCGAACAAAGCCCCGAAGAGCTGCGCCGCACCATGCATGGCGCACCGTTGTGGGCGCGGGCAGCCACGGTTGCCGCCGGTCCGGTGTTTAACTTTGTCATGTCCAT
Organism: uncultured Ruegeria sp.; assembly: GCA_963422555.2. Taxonomy (GTDB): domain Bacteria; phylum Pseudomonadota; class Alphaproteobacteria; order Rhodobacterales; family Rhodobacteraceae; genus Ruegeria. Next base: position 24,863 of record CAXXPZ010000040.1, on the reverse strand, counting down.
TCTGGTCTTTGGCATGATCTTCTGGTCTCAGGGCGTGTCGCGCGAACCGTTGACGGTTGGGGCGCTGAACCCGCTGCCGGGGACGGCGCAGGGGCTGCAAGACGGCGATGAAATTGTCGCCATTGCCGGCGTAACGACCCCGGATTTCGACGACGCCAGCACGTGGTCTGAGTTCACAGGCGCGCTGCCGGTTGAACCGGTTCTGGATTATACCGTCATCCGCGACGGTCAGACACTGGATGTCGCTGCGCCGTGGCTGTTCCCGCCGCTGATCCAGCAGGTGGCCCCGTGCAGTGCCGCGATGGACATTCAATTGCAGGCAGGCGACGTGATCACTGCCGTGGATGGCGATCCGATCTTTGCTTTTGCGCAGCTCAAGGAAAAGGTCGAAGGGTCGAACGGGCGCGCGCTGCTGCTGAATGTGTGGCGCGACGGGGCCGATCTGGAATTTGCATTGGCGCCACGCCGAACCGACGAACCCCAGACTGATGGTGGGTTTGTCACCCATTGGCGGATCGGGATCGTCGGCGGCATGATGCTGGAGCCTGCGACTGTACCGGCAAACCTGTGGGATTCCTTTACCGGCGGCGTCAACCAGACTGTCCGCATTATCGAAGGCTCGCTGTCCGGTATGTGGCACATGATCACCGGCGCGATTAGCACCTGCAATATATCGGGTCCCATCGGAATTGCCGAGACTTCCGGGGCGATGGCCAGCCAGGGCGCCGAAAATTTCATCTTTTTCATTGCGGTTCTGTCCACTGCTGTTGGGTTGTTGAACCTGTTTCCGATCCCGGCGCTGGATGGGGGACATCTGGTGTTTTACGCCTATGAGGCTGTCGCGGGCAAACCGCCCAGCGACCGGGCCTTGCGGGTGCTTATGGGGATCGGCGTGACGCTTATTCTGTCTCTGATGCTGTTTGCGCTCAGCAATGATTTGTTCTGCTGAATAAAGCAGTCGCGGCACGCGAAGGACGCAAAATTGCCTCAATTGAGGGGTAATTTTGCGCAGTGTTCGATTACAGGATACCTTTGCCATGACCAAGACAATGCGAAAGTCCTATCAGAGTTTCAGCTACCTGTTCCTGTTGAACTGGGACGTGTTGCTGAGTTTCGGCGTAACCGCGCTGGCGTTGGCACTTGGGGCCTATTTCGTCGGCTTGTGATTCTTCCACACAATTCTGAGATTTGATCAAGCGGCCCGGTGGGCCGCTTTGCTGTTTTGCGCTTTTGACAAGACTCATCAATCCCGTTACTCAGCAGCTAGAGGCTGAAAATTCTGGGTAGCATAAAAATGACTGACAGCAGGGGCACGGGCACATTCTGCGGCTCTCACCAGCCGCAAGGCAAGATTTTGTGGCAGGCACTAACATTATTTTTTCTCTTTGCAGCAGTGAGTTTTGTGGCCGTTCCGCAGGTCGCACAGGCACAAACATACACGATCAATTCCTTCGAAGTGGAAGGCAATCGCCGCATCGAGACCTCGACCATCATCGCACGGACGGGAATCGAACCGGGGCAAACGGTGAGCGCCGGGCAGTTGAACGACAGTTTTCAACGTTTGCTTGACAGTGGTGTTTTTGAAACAGTCGAGTTGACCCCGCGCGGCAGTACCCTGGTCATTTCGGTCGAGGAATACCCGACCATCAACCAGATCAGCATCGAAGGGAATCGCCGCGTCAACGATGATTTGCTGCTTGAAGCGATCTCATCCCAGCCGCGCCGTGTGTTCACGCCGCAGGTGGCTGAAACTGACGCTGACCTGATTGCTGATATCTATTCCGCCCAAGGGCGGGTGGCTGCAACCGTCATCCCGCGCATCATTCGCCGCAGCGACAACCGCGTGGATCTGGTGTTCGAAGTTGCCGAAGGTTCGGTCATCGAGATTGAGCGGGTCAGCTTTGTCGGCAACCGCGCCTATTCCGACCGGCGCCTGCGTCGGGTACTGGAAACCAAGCAGGCCAACGTCCTGCGGACCTTCCTGCGCGGCGATACGTTCATTGCCGACCGCATTGAATTCGACAAACAGGTCATTCGCGACTTCTACCTGTCGCGCGGCTATGTCGATTTCCGGGTCAACAGCGCCAATGTGGAATTCACCCGTGAACGGGATGCGTTCTTTCTGGTCATGAACATCACCGAGGGTCAGAAATTCTCGTTTGGCCGGATTACAACCGTCAGTGAAATCCCGGGTGTTAACGCAGCAGCCTATCAGGAAGCGCTCAAAATCAAGCCGGGCGTTACGTACACGCCGACATTGGTCGAAAACTCGATTGCCCGCCTGGAACGTCTGGGCCTGAAACAGGGTGTCGACTTTCTGCGTGTTGAACCCCGCGTGACCCGCAATGACCGGGACCTGACGCTGGATGTGCAGTTCGTGCTGACCCGTGGCCCGCGCATCTTTGTCGAACGGATCGATATCGAGGGCAACACGACCACGCTGGACCGTGTGATCCGTCGTCAGTTCGATACGGTCGAAGGCGACCCGTTCAACCCGCGGGAAATCCGCCAAAGCGCGGAGCGTATCCGCGCCCTTGGCTTCTTTGCCGTGGCAGATGTGGAACCCCGCGAAGGGTCCACACCCAGCCAGGTGATTGTCGATGTCGATGTCGAAGAACAACCCACAGGCTCGCTGAGCCTGGGTGGCAGCTACTCGATCTCGGACGGTTTTGGTGTTGCGATCGGTTTGAACGAAGCCAACTTCCTTGGCCGGGGTCAGAACCTGGGCATCTCACTGTCGACCGCGCAGGATTCGGAACGCTACACCATCAACTTCACCGAACCGTATCTGTTGGGTCGCCGGTTGCAGTTTGACGTGGGGCTTGGCCTGTCCACCACGAACTCGAGCTTTGCCAGCTACGACACCAGAAGCGTCTTTATCAATCCGCAGCTGAGCTATCGGGTCGGCGAGCTTTCTACCTTGCGCGTTCGCTACGGTTGGGATCGCAGCGAGATGACCCAGCAGGACGATGACGTAAACGGCGCCGTAATCACGTCGGAGATTGATCAGGGCAAACGGACCTCAAGCACGCTTGGTGTGTCTTACGTCTATGACAGTCGGCTTGGCGGCCTGAACCCCAATGCCGGGGTCCTGTTCGAGATTGGCGTGGATGCGGCCGGTCTGGGTGGCGATAACGAATTTATCAAGACCACCGCCCGCGCCATTGCCCAGCAACGGGTGCTAAACGAAGAGGTGGTCCTGCGTGCCACTTTGGAAATGGGTGCGCTGAACTGGACCGGAAACGACTTTAGCCGCACGATCGACCGCTTTGTTCTGGGGCCGAACACGTTCCGCGGCTTTGAACCTGCTGGTCTGGGCCCTCGTGACCTGTCTGCCGGTCAGGATGACGCCATCGGAGGCAACTACTACTGGGTGGCCAAGTTCGAATCCGACTTCCCGCTGGGGCTGCCGGAAGAATTCGGACTGCGTGGCGGCGTGTTCTATGATGTGGGCAGCCTCTACAACATCAGCAACGTGAACACCGATGGTGCCGACATCGTAGGGGCAGGCGGTTCGATCCGCCATGTCCTAGGTGTGTCGGTGCTGTGGACCACGCCATTTGGCCCGCTGCGGTTCAACTTCTCGAAAGCCTTGAAGAAAGAGGATTTCGACCGGGAACAGAACTTTGACCTGACCCTTCAGGCCCGGTTCTGATTGCGGATGGTCAGAGCGATCAAGGCAACACTGCAGGGCCCGTTTCGGGCCCTGTGCGTTTTTCTGGCGTTGGCAGTGGCGCAACCGGTGCTGGCGCAGCAATTGGGCCTGCCGCAATCCGGTATTCTGACTATTTCCAGCGAGAGATTGTTTTCCGAATCGCAATTCGGGCAGCGCGTGTTTCAAGAGATCGAAACGGAAAGCAACGCACTGGCCGAGGAAAACGAACGCATTGTCGAAGAGTTGAGCAAAGAGGAAAGGGACCTGACCGAACAGCGCGCCGCACTATCTGCGGAAGATTTCCGCCCGCTGGCCGAAGCATTCGATCAAAAGGTTCAGTCCCATCGCGAAAGCCAGCGCGCCAAGCTGGATGCGCTGGCCCGCCGCAGCGAAGAAGCGCGCGCCCTGTTCACCAATCTGGCGGAACCCGTTCTGGTCGACCTGCTGCGGGATTCCGGTGCTTCGATGATTATTGAACGATCTTACGTTTTTCTCAGCTCGGACGCGCTGGATATTACGGATGCCGCAGTGGAACGCATCGATGCGGCCATCGGCGACGGCGGCAACCTGCCGGACAACGGCGGGGAATAGGTTGGCTTGCCCTGACGGGGCTGTATTGCTAACCACGCCATAACGAGACATCAGAAACAGGACTTCTGCCTCATGACCACGGAAACCAAGAGTGCCGACATTCAGCTGATTCAGCGGATATTGCCGCATCGCTACCCGTTTCTTTTGGTCGACAAGGTGGTTGATATCACGGGTTATCAGTCCGCAGTCGGCGTCAAGAACGTCACTATGAACGAGCCGCATTTCCAAGGTCATTTCCCGGGTACGCCGATCATGCCGGGTGTGACGATTGTCGAGGCGATGGCCCAGACGGCGGGTGTCATGCTGGGCGTTGGCATGGATGTGATCGACAGTGAGCTGTTGATCTATTTCATGAATATCGACAAGTGCAAATTCCGCCGCAAGGTCGTGCCAGGCGACGTGTTGAATATGCATGTCGAAACCGTGCGTGGCAAAAAGGGCGGTAAGATCTTCAAGTTCAGCGGTCGTGCCACAGTCGACGGAGAGGTTGCCGCCGAGGCGGAATTCTCGGCCTATGTCGACTGGGACATGGAAAAGACGACATGAGCGGAATACACCCCAGCGCAATTATCGAAGACGGGGCGCAGATCGGGGCGGACTGCAAGATCGGCCCGTTCTGTTATGTCGGGCCGCAGGTGCATCTTGCCGACCGGGTCGAGTTGAAGTCGCATGTTGTTGTCACCGGCGACACGTTCATTGACGAAGACAGTGTGGTTTTCAGTTTCTCTGTCATCGGAGAGATCCCGCAGGATTTGAAATTCGGCGGCGAAAACACGCGGCTGGAAGTCGGCAAGCGTAACCGTATCCGGGAACATGTGACCATCAACACCGGCACAGATGGCGGCGGCGGTGTAACCCGGATCGGGGATGATTGCCTGCTTATGGCCGGGGTCCATGTGGCGCATGACGTCCAGCTTGGTAATCGCGTGATCATGGTGAATCACTCGGGCGCGGCAGGGCACTGCATCGTCGGGGATGACGCTATCATCGGTGGTATCTCTGGCTTGCACCAGTTTGTTCGCGTTGGTCGCGGTGCGATCATCGGCGCGCTGACGATGGTGCCGAAAGATGTCATTCCCTTCGGTCTGGTTCAGGCCGCACGGGGTGAGTTGGACGGGCTCAATCTGGTGGGTCTGAAAAGACGTGGCGTGTCGCGTCAGGATATCTCGGCCCTGCGCGCGGCATTTCGCGAATTATCCGAAGGTGACGGCACGTTCATGGACCGGGCACAGCGGCTGGAAGACGACGACAGCGAATATGTCCGCGAAATCCTGAACTTCGTGACTGCCGGGTCCGACCGATCCTTCCTGACGCCGGGGAAGTAACGGCATGCTGGCTTTGATCGCAGGCACGGGCGCATTGCCGGACGAGTTGGTCGCCCGGCTGGATGAAACTCCGCTGATCTGCGCGCTGGAAGGGTTCGAGCCTGACAACCTGACGCCCGATCTGGTGTTTCCACTGGAACAGGTGGGCAGTTTCATCGCGGAACTCAAAACGCGCGGTGTCGCTGAAATATGCATGGCCGGCGCAATCCGCCGCCCGTCAATTGATCCCACGCGGATCGACGCCCAGACCCTGCCACTGGTTCCGGTTCTGCAAAAGGCGATGACATCCGGCGATGACAGCGCCTTGCGCGCCGCTATCGGTATTTTCGAACATGTCGGCCTGACGGTCCGCGCAGCGCACGAGCTTGCGCCCGACATTCTGCCGCCGCTCGGCTGTCTGACGCAGGCACATCCGTCGCAAAACGACCTGTCTGACGCTGATCGCGCGGTCGGGATTTTACACGCCATGGGGACTGCCGATATCGGGCAGGCCTGCGCTGTTCTCAAGGGGCAGGCGCTGGCGGTCGAAGGTATCTTTGGCACCGCCTGGATGTTGCAATCGCTGACGCAGCGCCCGGATGACGGCGGCGGCATTTTGTTCAAGGGGCTCAAGCCAGATCAGGACCAACGCGCGGACATGCCTGCCATTGGCCCTGATACCGTCACGGACGTGGCGGCTGCCGGGCTAACGGGTATCGTCATCGAAAAGGGTGGCGTTATCGTTCTGGACCGTGCCCGCGTCATAGAAGACTGCGACCGGCTGGGAATTTTCCTGCTGGTGCGCGAGCGCGCGGTCTGATGCGCGTCTTTCTGGTCGCCGGAGAACCCTCGGGCGACCGGCTGGGCGGCGCATTGATCGAGGGGCTGAAAACGCTTGTTCCAGATATTGAGTTTGATGGCGTCGGCGGCCCGCTTATGCAGGCGCAGGGCCTGACCAGCCGCTTTCCGATGTCGGAACTCAGCGTCATGGGTCTGGTCGAGGTTCTGCCCAAGTTCTTTCACCTTAAACGCCGGATCACGGAAACGGCTCAGGCCGTTCTGGACACAAAACCGGATGTGTTGATCACCATCGACAGCCCAGATTTTTCCTTGCGTGTCGCCAAGCTGGTCAAGGCCAGCAGCACCATCCGCACGGTACATTACGTGGCGCCCAGTGTCTGGGCCTGGCGTCCGGGTCGGGCGGACAAGATGGCAAAGGTCATCGATCATGTTTTGGCGTTGCTGCCGTTCGAGCCTCCGTACATGCAACGCGCCGGGATGGAATGCGACTTTGTCGGCCATCCGGTTGCCAGTGAACCGGTGGCAACGCCACAGGACATCACACGGTTTCGGGAAGATCACGATCTGGGGGACGCCCCGTTCCTGCTGGCCTTGCCTGGTTCGCGACGGGGTGAGATTGAACGGCTTGCCCCAAGTTTTGGCGAGGCGTTGCAGCTGTTCCTTGCGGACCGGCCCGATATTCGGGTTGTTGTTCCAACGGTCGGCCCGGCAACCGATCTGATCCGATCCATCGTCCCGGACTGGCCCGGGCGACCCGTGGTACTGGACCCGCGCGATGTCAGTGCCGAACAGGCCAGCGCGACCAAGCGCGCCGCCTTTGGGGCCGCGGACCTTGCGTTGGCGGCGTCGGGGACCGTTTCGTTGGAGTTGGCGGCGCAGAACACGCCAATGGTGATTGCCTACAAGCTCAACTGGCTGACCCAGAAAATGGCTGAACGGATGGTGAAACTGGACACGGTTACACTGGTCAATCTGGTGTCCGAAACCCGTGCCGTGCCCGAATGCCTGCTGGATGATTGCCGCCCCGACAGGATTGCCGCCCAACTGACACAGGTTTTTGATCACCCGGATACGCAGCGCGACGCGATGGAGGTTACCATGGATCGTCTGGGGCGTGGCGGCGAGGCACCCGGTCTGCGTGCTGCGCGGGCCGTTCTGACGCGGATGAATGCGCCCTATGCTTGATCACATCCTGTTTGCGCTGTCTGCCGGAGTCGCGCATGTCTCGACCAATCTGGACAACCTTGCGGTTCTGTTCGGGCTGATCATGGTCATGGGGCGCGGTCGGCCAGTGATCGGGTTTGCCGTTGCTCAGGTAATTCTCCTGACGCTGGCGATGGGGTTTGCCATCGGGCTGAGCCAGAGCGGCTACCCCTCTGCAATCGGCTACCTCGGTATTGTTCCACTGTTGCTAGGCGTACGCGGCGTTTGGCGTCAGATCAAGGGAGAGGGGCAGATTGACACCCAGCCGCAGGGCGCCGTGGTTTCGGTCGTAATTTTGTTTCTCAGCCTGTCATTCGACAGTTTCGCCGTTCTGACACCGCTTTTCGCGGAATCCTCGCCATCGTACCGATTGGCCGGCCTGATCGGTGCGGCATTGGCCGCGGCGACACTGACCGCCTTGGCAGCCTGGGGCGCACCCAAGGCGAAAAACTTTGCCCCAAGGCTGGCGCGGCTGGACCGCATCGCGCCTTACATCATGATTGCCGTTGGCCTGTATATCCTGTCCAACAGCGCAACCGATATGCTGTAACGCCCGGGGCGTGTCAGATCAGTAACCGCGCCAGATCCAGCCGCCGCCAAAGATACGGCTGCCTTCGGGGGCGTAGAACACGCAGGCTTGCCCGGGTGAGATGCCTTCTTCGGGCGTCAGCAACTCGACCTCGGCAGTGGTATCCGACAGCGGCCGTACGATCGCCTCACGCGGGGGGCGGGTCGAGCGGACCTTGACTGACAGGTGCCATTCCTCGCGCGATGTGAAGGGCACATCTCCCAGCCAATTAATCTCGCGCACCGGCACGGTTCGTGTGGCCAGCAGTTCTTTGGGCCCGACCACAACTTGTTTCTTGTCCACGTCCAGTTTGACCACATAAAGCGGCTCACTGAGGCCCCCAATGCCAAGCCCGCGACGCTGACCGATGGTATAGTGAATGACACCATTGTGCTGCGCCAGCACCCGACCGTCGGCATGCACGATCTCACCGGGTTCAGCCGCTCCGGGGCGCAGCTTTTCGATCACGCTGGCATAGTTTCCATCGGGCACAAAGCAGATGTCCTGACTGTCGGGCTTGTCCGCAACCGACAGCCCGTATTGCGCCGCCATCTCGCGCGTCGCATCCTTTGACGGCAGATGGCCCAGAGGAAAGCGAAGGAAATCCAGCTGGTCCGATGTGGTCGAGAACAGGAAATAGGACTGGTCGCGATTGGCATCCTCGGCGCTGTGCAGCTCGGGGCCGTTTGTGCCCATCTTGCGTTGGATATAGTGACCGGTCGCCATGCAATCGGCCTCAAGATCCTTGGCGGTTTCCAGCAGGTCCTTGAATTTCACCCGTTCGTTGCAACGAATGCAGGGCACCGGCGTCGCGCCGGCCAGATAGCTGTCGGCGAATTCGTCGATCACGGCATCCTTGAAGATGTTTTCGTAATCCAGCACGTAATGGGGAAAGCCGCGTTCTTCAGCCACGCGGCGCGCATCATGGATGTCGATCCCTGCACAGCAGGCGCCTTTCTTGGCCAGCGCCGCACCGTGGTCGTACAGCTGCAGCGTCACCCCCACCACGTCATAGCCCTGATCGGCCAGATAGGCAGCCACAACCGAGCTGTCGACGCCGCCCGACATGGCAACAACCACCCGTGTTTCCGAGGGCGGTTTGGCGAAACCAAGCGAATTGAGTTGGGTCTCAGCGGCGAGGGCCATGGGTGTTCCAGTCCGGGTTAAGAAAGACCGGCAGAATATAGGAAAATTCTACACACTCTCAAGGGGTGGTTTCACGTCCTTTTAAGTAGGCTGGGGTCAGCTTTGTCGCAGCTAGAAAAGGGCAGAAAGATGTATTTGCACAAAGTGGAAGGGCCACGATCGGTCAGTTTGCCGGATGGAACGATCTTGACGCGCGCAGATTTACCCCCTGCCGAGACCAAACGCTGGGTCGCCTCCAGAAAGGCGCTGGTCGTGCGCGGGGTGCTGTACGGCCTTATTTCCTTGTCCGATGCCAAGAAAACCTATGGCATCAGTGACGAGGAATTCAATACTTGGGTCGCGGCGGTCGCCGAACATGGAATCGAAGCCTTGAAGGTGACGGCACTAAAAAAATATCGACAACTTAAAGATGAAAGTGAATAACTGATTCAACGGTAACGTCAGATTAACCATTTTTATTCAGGCTCAAATCAGTTGAAGAATTTGACCTAATTGGAGCAGTTAAATGCGAATACTTCTTGTCGAGGATGATCCAACCACGTCCAAAAGCATCGAGTTGATGCTGACGCATGCGAATTTGAACGTATATGCCACGGATCTTGGCGAAGAAGGCATCGATTTGGCCAAACTCTATGATTACGACCTGATCCTGTTGGATCTGAACCTGCCTGACATGAACGGGCACGAGGTTCTGCGCCAGCTGCGCATTGCCCGTGTCGAAACACCCATTTTGATCCTGTCCGGTGCCGATGACACCGAAAGCAAGATCAAGGGTTTTGGGTTCGGGGCAGACGATTATCTGACCAAACCTTTCCATCGCGAGGAACTGGTGGCGCGCATCCATGCGATCATCCGGCGGTCGAAAGGACATTCACAATCGGTGATTCATACGGGCCGGGTGGCCGTAAATCTCGATGCCAAAACGGTCGAGGTCGAGGGCAAGACCGTGCACCTGACCGGCAAGGAATACCAGATGCTCGAACTTCTGAGTTTGCGCAAGGGCACAACTCTTACCAAGGAAATGTTCCTGAACCACCTTTATGGCGGCATGGACGAGCCCGAATTGAAGATCATCGACGTGTTCATCTGCAAACTGCGCAAGAAACTCAGCAACGCGACCGGCGGCGAGAACTATATCGAGACGGTCTGGGGCCGCGGATATGTCCTGCGTGACCCGCAATCTGCCACCGGAGCCGAGACGCGACTGGCGGTCGGCGCCTGACCTGACACCTGCCGCCACTGGTCCGGGGCGGCACCTTCACTCACGGCACGGTACGACACTGGACCTCGCTATGGCCTCGCCCTATCACTGGGGATCAGAATGACGTGACAGGGCGAGGCCATGAGCGAAACACTTCCCGTATCGGAGCTGACCGAAGAGGACGCACGCGTCGAACTGGCCCGCCTTGCCCAAAAGCTTGAGCAGGCGAACCAACAGTATCACGCCGAAGACGCGCCAGAACTGTCGGATGCCGAATATGACGCGTTCAAACGCCGAAATTCTGAGATTGAGGCCCGTTTTCCCGCGCTGAAACGGTCGGACAGTCCCACGGAGAAAGTCGGGGCAAAGGCGGCGGACGGGTTTGCCAAGGTTTCGCACGCGGTGCGGATGATGTCCTTGGGCAATGGTTTTGACGATACCGATATCGGGGATTTCGACCGCTCGATTCGGAAATATCTGGGGCTGGGCGGGGATGCATCGCTGTCTTACACAGCAGAACCCAAGATCGACGGCCTGTCCCTTTCATTGCGGTATGAAAACGGCGTCCTGGTTCAGGCTGCCACGCGCGGAGATGGCGAGGTCGGTGAAAATGTCACCGCCAATGCCCGCACGGTAAAAGATATCCCGCAAAGGATCGAAAACGCACCCGACATCCTAGAGGTTCGAGGTGAAATCTACATGTCGCATTCCGATTTCGATGATCTGAATGCACGACAGGCCGCGACCGGGGGCAAAAGTTTTGCCAACCCGCGAAATGCGGCGGCAGGTTCTTTGCGGCAGTTGGATTCTGCGATCACCCGATCCCGACCTCTCCGGTTTTTTGCCTATGCGTGGGGCGAACTGTCCCAACCACTGGCTGAGACGCAGATGGGCGCGATTGAACAACTGCGGTCTTTCGGCTTTCAGACCAATGTCCTAACCCGCCTATTCGCGTCACTGTCTGAAATGCTGGAGCATTACCGGGACATCGAAGCCCAGCGGGCAACCTTGGGTTATGACATTGACGGCGTGGTCTACAAGGTTGACGACCTGGCCCTTCAGGCTCGGCTCGGCTTTCGGTCGACCACTCCGAGATGGGCAATCGCGCATAAATTCCCGGCGGAACTGGCCTGGACCCGGTTGGAGGCTATCGACATTCAGGTGGGCCGCACCGGTGCTCTCAGCCCGGTGGCCCGATTGCATCCGGTGACCGTGGGCGGGGTGGTCGTGTCGAACGCTACGCTGCACAACGAAGACTATATCGCCGGACGGGACGCCAAAGGGGGTGTTATCCGGGATGGCAAGGACATCCGCATTGGCGACTGGGTCCAGGTCTATCGGGCCGGAGATGTCATTCCCAAAGTGGCCGATGTCGATCTGTCCAAGCGGCCTGAAGACAGCCCGCCTTATGTGTTTCCCACGCATTGCCCCGAATGCCAAAGTGTCGCTATCCGCGAAGATGGCGATGCGATCCGACGCTGTACCGGTGGCTTGATCTGTCCCGCGCAGGCCGTTGAAAAACTGAAACATTTCGTGTCGCGAAAGGCGTTTGACATTGAAGGTTTGGGCGCCAAGCAGATCGAGATGTTCCATGGTGATCCAATTCTGCCGATCAATACTCCGGCGGATATTTTCACGCTGCAAAAACGTGATGCCGACAATCTGGCGCGGCTCAAGAACCGGGACGGGTGGGGCGATACTTCGGCCAGCAACCTGTTTGCCGCCATCGATGAAAAACGCACCATCGAGCTGGGCCGCCTGCTGTTCGCCCTTGGCATTCGCCATGTCGGAGAGGTCGGGGCCCGCGATCTGGCACTGCACTATCTGGATTGGGACGCCATGGCGCAGGCCATTGACATCGCGCGCCCGGCAGCCCTTGCCCAGCGGCTTGCTGATGAGGCGGAAGACGCGGAACGCATCGCTGCGGCGAAAGAAGACCGTCGCGCGCGCCTGAAAGAATCCCGAGATAACGCCGTCGCCGGGTCGGACGTGTCTGACGCGGCCAGCGCGGCGTGGTCTGACCTGATTGGAATTGACGGCATCGGCGCAACGCTGGGCCTGTCCCTATCGGATGCGTTTGCGAATACGGATGAGCGGCAGGCCTTTGACGACCTCATCCAGCATCTGACGATTGTTGCGCCCGAGGCACCGGCCTCGGACAGTCCTGTGGCGGGTAAAACTGTCGTTTTCACCGGCACACTCGAAAAGATGACGCGCGCCGAAGCCAAGGCACGTGCCGAGGCGTTGGGGGCCAAGGTGTCGGGTTCGGTCAGTCAGAAAACGGACCTGTTGGTTGCCGGTCCGGGCGCAGGGTCCAAGGCAAAGAAAGCGACCGATCTGGGCATCGAAACGCTGGACGAAGACGGCTGGCTGCAGCTGATCGGGGATGCATGAGCGGCCGTCCTGAACTGTTATTCCCGCTTTTTGCCGGGCTGGAAACGCTGGATGGCGTGGGGCCAAAGACCGCGCAACTGTTGGGGCAATTGGGCATCGAGTCACCCCGCGACGTCCTGTTTGCCTTGCCGTATGCGGTCATTGACCGGCGGCGGCGTGACACTATTCAAGGCGCCGACCTGCCATCAACGCTGACCGTTGAGGTCACGGTTGGTACGCACCGTCCGCCCCGCAATCGCGGCGGCGCCTACCGTATCCATGTCGAAGACAGCCAGGCAGATTTCCAACTGGTGTTCTTTCACGCGCGGGGCGAATATCTGAACAAGATCCTGCCGCAGGGGTCGCGGCGTGTGGTGTCCGGTAAGCTGGAGATGTTCGATGGCATGGCGCAGATGGTGCATCCCGACCATGTGGTGCCGCCAAACGAAGCCGGGGACTTGCCCGAGTTTGAGCCCGTTTATCATCTGACCCAGGGCGTGACCCAGAAAACCGCCTACAAGGCGGCGCAAAGTGCGCTGACGCGGGCGCCGGAACTGGCAGAATGGATCGATCCGAACCAGAGTTCGCAACAGAATTGGCCGAATTGGATCTCTGCGATCCGGGCAGCACATCACCCGCAGGGGGCCGATGATATCGCATCGTTTGCCCCGGCACGGGAACGGCTGGCTTATGACGAATTACTGGCGCATCAGTTGACGCTTGCGCTGGCCCGGCAGCGCGAGAAAAAGACGCGCGGTATGGTCAGCATCGGCACCGGTGCGTTGCAAGGGAAGGTGCTGAGCAACCTGCCTTACCGCCCGACAGGCGCGCAAGAGCGTGCGATCAAAGAGATCACCGCCGATATGGGGCGTCGAGGCTCGGATGAATCGCCTGCTGCAGGGCGACGTGGGGTCGGGAAAAACTTTGGTGGCGTTCATGGCGCTACTGGTCGCGGTCGAGGCCGGCGGGCAGGGCGTCATGATGGCCCCGACCGAGATTCTGGCGCGGCAACATCTGGAAGGTCTGCGCCCACTGGCCGAAGAGGCTGGGGTGGTGCTGGAAATACTCACGGGCCGCGATAAGGGGTCTGAGAGAAAGGCCAAACTACAGGCTCTGTCCCGGGGTGATATTCACATTCTGGTCGGAACCCATGCGGTGTTTCAGGGCGACGTTGTCTTTCACAACCTGCGGCTGGCCATTGTCGACGAACAGCACCGGTTTGGGGTGCGTCAGCGGATGGAATTGTCAAAGAAAGGGCAGGGCGCGGATGTTCTGGTCATGACCGCAACGCCGATCCCACGCAGTCTGGCACTGGCGCAATATGGCGACATGGACGTGTCGGTGCTGGATGAAAAACCGCCCGGACGCAAACCGATCAAAACGGCGATCACCAGCACGCAACGCATGGATGAAGTGGTGGATCATCTGCGGCGCGCAATTGCCGAAGGCAGGCAATGCTATTGGGTATGCCCTCTGGTCGACGAATCCGAAGTGTCGGACCTGACCGCTGCCGAAGAACGGTTCAAACGGCTAAGGGCATTGCTGGGCGATGACGTGGTTGGACTGGTGCATGGGCAAATGCCGCCTGCTGAAAAAGACGCCGCCATGGCGGCGTTTCAATCGGGTCAGACCAAAGTGCTTGTCGCGACCACCGTGATCGAAGTCGGCGTCAACGTGCCCAACGCGACGATCATGGTCATCGAACGTGCCGAGATCTTTGGCCTTGCTCAGTTGCATCAGCTACGCGGCCGCGTGGGGCGGGGCGAGGGGGCCTCGACCTGTTTGCTGATGTATCAACCGCCGCTTAGCGAGGGCGGGCGCAAGCGTTTGGAAGTGCTGCGGGAAACCGAAGACGGGTTTCGCATCGCCGAAACCGATCTGCAGATGCGCGGGGCGGGCGACCTGATCGGGACTGCACAATCCGGTCTGCCGAAATTCCGTATTGCCGATCTTGAACGGCAGGCCGGTCTGATGGCCGTGGCGCAGTCAGACGCGCGCGCCTTGCTGTCTGCTGATCCGAAATTGACCACTGACCGGGGTCAAGCCGCGCGTGTTCTGCTGTGGCTGATGAAACAGGATCAGGCGATCCGTTTGATTTCAGTAGGTTAGGCGAAAAGTTCCGTTTAGTTCGCAAATGTTCTCAAAAAGTTCTTTACCGACTCGATGAAATGTGAGAACAAAAGGTCAACAAAGGATTAAAACCAGACCGGAGGTGAGACCATGCTGACCCAGATCAAGACCGCTTTCAGCCGTTCGCAAGCAACAATCTTGCAAGACGCAGTTGGGGCCGTGTCCTTGGTTGTGATGCTGGTGGTTGCCCTTCACCTGCCGATGAGTTTCTAAGCCTTTCTGCCTGCGACCTCGTGCCGTTCAACCCGCGTATGTCATCCCCATTTCAGTCAAGGGTGACCTGCCTGTCCCAAATCCCTTGAGGGGCCTGCCTCGGCCCCACGCGGTATCCGGATCCCACACGAGACGCGCATTACCTGCCGCCGCCCTTTCCGCCCGGAAGGAGCGGCGGCTTTTTTTATAATTGTCCGGTTTTCATGATTTCCAACAACGCCGACAACACGGAATTCGCCGCAACCGAAGCCAGTATCATGCCCATGACCCGGCTGATGATCGCCGCGCCCGAATGGCCGATCAATCGAATGATCGGTTCCGCCAACAGCATCAACACAAAGGCAATCGCGATCACCACCAGCATGACAAGCGCGGTAATCCCCTGGTCTGCCGCGCTGAACCGGTTGTTGTCCGTCAGGATGACAACCGCCAGCATCGCCCCGGGCGAGGCCAGAGAGGGAACCGCCAGCGGAAAAATGGCCGGGTTCTGCTTGTGTGACGTGTCTTCTTTGTCTTCCTCGGCCTGACGCTGCTCGGTATCCTGTTTGCTTTCGCCAAAAATCATCGTCAGCGCAAACAGGAACAGGATGATGCCACCGGCGACCTGAAAGGAATTGAGCCCGATATCCAGTGCTTCGATCAACACCTGACCGAAAACCAGAAAAAACAGCAAAACGCCTGCGCTGATCAGAGACGCAAGCAAAGCCATGCGGCGGTGGGCGGCGGCCTCGACACCAGCGGTGACGGCGATGAAGACGGGAATGGTGCCAATCGGATCAATCACGACCCAAAGTGTCACAAAATGCTCTAACAAATTATCCAACCGAATTTACCCCACAGAAATCTGAGCGGAGGGTATACGGATTTTCTCTAAAATGCCACGTTCAGGCGCAGTTAGCCTGTTCCACCTGTTCCATGGCTTCGGCGGTCGCTTCAAGCGCCAGCAGGATCGAGGCATGACGGTTCTTGTATTCCCGCGCTGGCATCAGCACTTCGAGCCCGTCAAACGGGGCATCGGGGGCGGGCCCATCTTTTTTCAGCATGGCCTTCAACTGATCACGTGCGGTTTCGACCTGTGTTCGGGTCGCGCCGATAATCGCGCTGCCTACCACCGAGGCGGAGGCCTGGCCAAGGGCACAGGCTTTGACGTCCTGACCAAATTCGGCAATGCGGCCATCGCGCATTGTTACATCCACCGTCACGGTCGAGCCGCATAAGGGCGCGCGCTTCTTGACCGTTGCATCCGGGCTATCAAGGCGATCCAGCATCGGTATATCCGCCGCCAACGCAAGAATGCGGCCAGAGTAAAGCTTGATCAGGTCGGTTTCGCCGGACATGGGTTTCCCTCGTTGACTGTTCCCCATACATAGTAGCCAAATAAAGGGATGCAAAAGGTTTTTACCATGTCGCAAGCTGTCACATTTGATCCGACGACGTTGAAATTCAACGAGGCGGGGTTGATCCCTGCAATCGCACAGGACGAAGACTCGGGTGAGGTGTTGATGATGGCCTGGATGAACACTCAGGCAATTGAGCGCACGCTTGAAACTGGTCGCGTAACATATTGGTCACGCTCTCGAAAATCCTTTTGGATCAAGGGCGAAAGCTCGGGTCATGTTCAGGAATTGGTGGATTTCCGCTTCGATTGCGACCGGGATTGCCTGCTGGTCGTGGTGCGCCAGACAGGGGCCGCTTGCCACACCAACCGCCGGACCTGTTTCTATACAGCCGTTCGCGAGGGTGAGGAAATCGAACTGATGACCCCGATGACCTGAATGTCCCCGTCGGGGCCATGCCTTCGGCGAGAGTATTTGGGAAAAGATGAAGCCGACTTATAGGCCAACAAGCTGTCGGATGTCGGTGGGTGTGGCACCTTCGCTGCGGTATTTGGCGATGGCGCGGGCATCGTCACGTTTGGCCAGCCGCTTGCCGTGTTCGTCGCGGATAAGGTGATGATGAACGTAGCGTGGGGTTGGCAAATCCAGCAGAGTTTGTAGGAGGACATGAATCCGCGTCGCTTCGAACAGATCCTGCCCGCGCACGACATGGGTGATGCCTTGTTCGGCGTCATCCAACACGACGGAGAGGTGGTAGGATGTGCCCATATCGCGGCGGGACAGGACGACGTCGCCGATTGTTTGCTCCAGTTCGTCGGGGGTGAACGCGATCAGCCCGGTTTCTCGGTTGGGTCCAAGGCCGATTTCTTCAAAGTTGGTCATAGCGGGGCTGTGGCAACGATTATGAAACAGGGCCTGCGCCTGTTGCGCCGCTTTGGCAATGTTGAGCCTGAGCGGGATTTCCCTTGGCAGCTCTTGATCCGCAGGAGCTTGATCCCATTCGCTGCGGCAGGTTCCGGGGTAGATGATGCCGTCGGGGCCAAGCAGAGGCGCGCCTTCTTGCGGAGCGCTGGCAGCGGCAGCGATATCCTTGCGATTACAGGTGCATGGGTACAAAAGACCACGGGACCAGAGCCTATCCAGCGCGGCCTGATAGGTTGCTGACCGGTCCGACTGTCGCATGACCGGCTTTGGCCAGCGCAGGCCCAGCCAGTCAAGGTCATCGTAAATCTGCTGCTCCCATTGCGCGCGCGCGGGACTGGTCGATGTCTTCGATCCGCAACAGGAACTCGCCCCCGTTGGACAGAGCCATGTCATGGGCCAGCAGCGCCGAATAGGCGTGCCCCAGATGTAACGGGCCGGTCGGGGATGGCGCGAAGCGTGTTTTGAAAGTCACGTCTTTTCTATGACATACACGTCGGACTTCATGTCCATACCTTGCAGGTGAGGGCCGTTTTCACGAAACAGCAGGCGGGCGTGCCCCATATCCAACCAGTCGCTGAGCCGGACGGTATAGCTGGGCTCGGCCAGGGTCAGGTCATTGAAGGAAAAGGCCAGAAAGCCACCTTTGGGCAGTGCGTTCATCAACATGTCAAAGGTCTCGGGCGGCGCGGCACCGGTTCCGATGACGCCGATCGCGGTAATTGCCGAATAGGCACCGGGTTTCAGCGGGTTGGGGTCGGTAATCTCAAACCCCGAGAGGGTCCTGTACACGCCCTTTGCCGCCGCCCCCTGCAGCATTTCGGGCGTCGGGTCCATCCCGTCGATCACGCGATAGCCCGCAGAGCTGAGCGCCAGTCCGGACAGGCCGGTGCCGCAGCCATAGTCCAATATGGGCACATCTGCGTCCGGCATCTTGGACCACAGCGCCTCGGCCACACGATTTGGTGTGGCATAGCCGTGCCCGCCAACCTCGTCATCATACGAGGACGCCCATTTCCGATAGTGATCCTGAGTGTCCTGAGGTGAATTCAGGCCGTAGACGTCTTTGAGATATTTGTCGCTCATGCCTTCATGTTAGGCGGTGGTACAGGGCGGCGTCCAGTCAGCATTGCGACAACCAATCCGTCCATGCCGCTTTTGCACGATCTGTATAGGCTTTATAGCGGTCCTTGCGCCCCCGACGCCCACCTTTGAGGCCGTCAACCGGACGGAACAGACCGAAATTCACGTTCATCGGCTGGAACGTCTTGGCCTCGGCCCCACCGGTGATGTGGTGGATCAAGGCACCCATTGCACTGTCCTGAGGAACAGGCGGCAGTTGTAGGTCCAGAAGCTCAGCCGCCGCCAGCCGCCCGGCCAAAAGGCCCATCGCGGCGCTTTCCACATATCCTTCGACCCCAGTGATCTGGCCAGCAAACCGGATGTTGGGCCGTGATTTAAGCCGCATCTGCGCGTCCAGCAGGGTAGGCGAGTTGAGGAAGGTATTGCGATGAATGCCGCCTAGTCGGGCGAAACTGGCGTTCTCCAGCCCCGGGATCATGCGGAACACATCCGTCTGCGCGCCGTATTTCATCTTGGTCTGAAAGCCTACGATGTTAAACAGGGTTCCCAGCGCATTGTCCCGGCGCAACTGCACCACGGCATAGGGTTTGACATCCGGTTGATGCGGATTTGTCAGCCCTACAGGTTTCATGGGGCCGTGGCGCAAGGTCTCGCGACCCCGTTCTGCCATGACTTCGATCGGCAGGCAGCCGTCGAAATATCCTGCGGTTTCTCCGTCGTGGAATTCGGTCTTGTCTGCCGCCAGCAGCGCGTCGATGAACGCCTCGTGCTGATCGCGGTCCATCGGGCAGTTGAGGTAGGCTGTCCGCTCTTCCTCGGTCTCGCCTTTGTCATATCGCGATTGCATCCAGGCCTGGCTCATGTCGATGCTGTCCGCATAAACGATGGGTGCGATGGCATCGAAAAACGCCAGCGCCTGGGCACCGGTTTCGGACTGGATCGCCGCGCCCAGAGATGCGGATGTCAGCGGACCGGTGGCAAAGATCCAGGTCCCGTCCTCGGGCAGGTCGGTCACCTCTTCGTAGGTGACCGAGATCCGGGGATGGCCCTGCAGCCTTGCGGTCACGGCTTCGGCAAAGGGATCGCGATCAACGGCCAGCGCACCACCGGCGGGC
Source organism: uncultured Ruegeria sp. (assembly GCA_963422555.2). Lineage (GTDB taxonomy): Bacteria > Pseudomonadota > Alphaproteobacteria > Rhodobacterales > Rhodobacteraceae > Ruegeria. The sequence goes on along the minus strand of CAXXPZ010000040.1, from coordinate 5,222 downwards.
AGGCGATGGGCGTCGGCGGTGGTCATGATCAGACCATTCGCAGCCCGCATTTCCCAATGCAGCAGTCCAACGGCGTTTTGTTCGTCATCATCCGAGCGAAACGAATTTGAACACACCATCTCGGCCAGGTTGCCGGTCTGATGCGCAAAGGTGCCCAATTTGGGGCGCATTTCCGTGGATTACGACGTCCACACCCATTTCAGCGGCCTGCCATGCGGCCTCGGACCCGGCCATGCCGCCGCCCACGATATGCAATCTCTGTGTCATGACCCGCCACATAGGGCACAGCGCACGCATTCGCAACGCGCGTTTGTCAGGTAATTTTCGGGGAAGTCTTGGGGTCGCCGCTGCGGGAATGTCTACGCCGGTGAGAGAAACCAGCTTGGAGGGACCTTCCGCCCACGGCGACCCAAAAGTGTTCTTAAGGCCTCAGCCTTGTCCCACCATTGCCACAGTGTCGCCCATTTGGAAAGTGAAAAAATGCGAACAGTCCGCAAAATTATGTAAAATAATCGCTTCATTGGTCCCAATTGGGCGGTCTTTTTTCAATAAAGGCGTTTATGCCTTCCTCGGTATCGCGATGCAGCATATTCTGCGCCATTACCTCGGCGGTATAGGCATAAGCCTGATCCGTGGGCATCTGAAGTTGCTGATAAAACGCCTCTTTTCCGATTTTAACTGCTGATCCCAGCTTGTCCGCCAGACGCTCTGCCAATGCGTTTACCTCATTCTCCAGCTCTGTTTCGGGTGCGACGCGGTTGATCAGACCCAGCTCAGCGGGCGCGGTCGGCCGAGATGGAAATCGCCGTGTTGTCAGCATCTCGAACGCGCGCTTGCGCGGGATGTTTCGACTAAGCGCGACCATGGGGGTTCGAACAGAATAGGCCGATATTGACACCATTCACGCCGAACCGGGTGCTGCGTCTGCGGCAACCGCCAGATCACAGGTTGCGACCAGTTGGCATCCTGCGGCAGTGGCGATTCCGTGGGTTTGCGCGATTACCGGCTGCGGCAGGTTCTGAATGGACATCATCATTTTGGCGCAGCGCGCGAACAGATCCTGAAAATAGGATAGCCCGCCATCACTGGACTGTCGGCCCTGTGTCATCTGTTTCAGGTCATGCCCGGCACAAAACGCCTTGCCCGCACCCGACAGGATCACGGCACGGATTGTGCGGTCGTCGCGCAAGGCATCCAACTGGGATTGCAGGGCTGCCAGCATCTCGTCGCTCAGGGCATTCAAGCGCTCTCGGGCGCGTTCATCGTCAGGGTGCGCGACCGCCGCCGGTGTCGTTACGTTCCAGAATTGCCATCTTGCCCTCCCGCTGGCTGTCGGCCAACTCTAGGGCGGCACGGCAAGGAGGGAAAGCATGTCATTGGCGCTGAACAAAAAAGAATTGGCCGAATATCTGGCGCAGGTTTTCCCGCAGGTTCACGAGGATTTTGTGGTCGAGGACCTGACCGAGACGACCATCACCATGCGGCTTGTCGTTGCAGAGCGTCATTTGCGGCCGGGCGGCACCGTATCGGGGCCGTCAATGTTCGGACTGGCGGATGTCAGCGTTTATGCCATGGTGCTGGCGCGGAAAGGCCGGCAATCGCTGGCCGTGACCACCAACAGCTCAATCGATTTCCTGCGCAAGCCCATCGGTGGCGCGGACATGGTTGCGAAATGCCGGTTGTTGAAACTGGGGCGCAGTTTGGCCGTGGGCGATGTTTTGATGTATTCCCAAGGATCGGACGATCCGGTTGCCCGGGCCAGCATGACCTATTCGATCCCGCCCGCAGGATCTGCCGCTGCCTCTTTTGGATAAAAAAGGCCGGGGACAAGCCCCGGCCAGGAAGAGGTCCCGAATTGGGACTGGGGATAACTCAGTTCATCCAGAAATATCTGCTGATTTCATCACGCGCCTGATACCGTGACAGTCCGACATCGCGCAGCAGGCGATCATCCAGTCTGCCCAGATTTACGCGGGCTGCGGCGGCGCTGCTCCCATTTGGTGACGGTCGCTGCAAACTGCACGGCCAGCGCTGCGATCAGCGGCAGCCGGGGACTGTCGTTCAGCAGTGTAAGGGCGGGGGTGGTGCATTGAGCGTGTCATCTTGGGTATCCTTTTCAAATTGTATTGACACAAAGTAAATATGTTCGGTACAAGTGATAGGTACATTCAGTATTGTGTCAAAATCAAAGAAAGAATTGTAAAGCTCTATTCGCACATCGTATTGATGTGTTATATTTTGTCTGAAATACAGGAGGATGCGCATTATGGACCGGAAAGCCTTTCTTGCCTGGTTGTCGGAGGTCGACACGTTGAGCGAGGCGCAGAAAGTAGAGGTCGGTGAGGTTCTGGCCGGTCGCCCAGCGGGTGAAGCCTCGGTTGCGGCAGTTGAGCTGGGGTGTTGGAGAAGACCGGACCTGCCCGCATTGCGGCGCACACGGTGCAGTGGCCAATGGCAAGTCGCGGGGAATGCAACGCTATCTTTGCCGATCCTGCAATCGAACCTTTGGAGCGGTGACGGGTACACCACTGAGCGGCCTGCACCGCAAGGATCTTTGGCTGACGTTCAGCGAATGCCTCGCCAATGGCGATACGGTGGCAGTTTCGGCAAAGCGCTGTGGCATAGCCGGGAGCACCGCCTTTCGCTGGCGACACCGCTTCCTTGCCGGGATCAAATCCACCGCCGAAAAACTGAAGGGCATTGTCGAGGCCGACGAAACCCTATTTTCTTGAAAGCCGCAAAGGGGATCGTGTTTGGACCACGGGCCACGGAAGGCAAATCCTCTGCAAAAAAGCCGGACCGAAAGGCCCGAAAGCGCGGGGGCAAGGCAACACAAAGCGGGGCCTGTCCGATGAGCAGGTGCCGGTTCTGGTCGCGACAGATCGCTCCGGCACGACCGTTAGTGCCGTCCTGCCTGCGGTCAATGCTGCCGCTCTGCGGGAGGTTCTCGCGCCGGTCATGGACAAGGATGCACTGCTGGTGACCGATGGGGGGCACCAGCTATCCGCCGTGTGCTGCCGCCCTGTGTGTCAGCCACGAAGCGCTCAACCAGTCTTCCGGTGAACGCGTTCGCGGCGAACTCCATATCCAAAACGTCAACAACCGTCACTCCCGCCTCAAGGGGTTTATTGGTAACCGCCGGGGGATCGCCACAAAATATCTTGCCAGCTATCTGCGCTGGTTCCATCTCATAGTCCTGCAGAAGAACCCAACCCCGAGGCACTGCCTCGCCAGCGCCCTCGCTGGAATGAGCATCAATACGATGTACGAATAGAGCCAATTGTAATGGATGCAATTTGGCCGGATGTCGCTGCCCAAAGCAAAGGGCCCCAAATATACGTTGGTGGCCGACACAATACGAAAAGCGATTGAAAACAAAACACTGGAGGTCGGCTCGAAACTGCCTCCGGTGCGGGAACTGGCCTATCGGTTGCAGATCACTCCGGGAACCGTGGCGCGGGCCTATACGATTCTGACGGATGAGGGGTTGCTGCTGGCTGAAGTTGGACGTGGTACATTTGTTGCGCCTCCGAAATCTCCGATCCTTGATGATGTCTGGTCGCGGCAACTGCATCTGCTTGAGGAAAAGAACGAAAAAAATGTCAGCCTGTTCAACCCGCGACTGGCCGATGTGGGGCAGGTAGCGTTGATCCGGGAATGCCTGCAAAAGGTGGCGCAGGCCGATCCGTGGCTATTTCTGAACTATCCGACCCGCGATGCCTATAAACCGATGCGTCAGGCGGTGGCTGATTGGCTATCGGATCTGCCGCTGGGGGCATTGACCCATGATGACATCGTATTGACCCATGGCGGCCAGAACGGGTTGTGTCTGGTATTTCAGACAATCCTTCAAGGGCCTAAGCCTGTGGTGCTGGTCGAGGATCTGTCCTATGCCGGATTCCGTCGGGCAGGAGAGTTGATGCGTGCCGAGGTGATCGGCATCCGAATGGATAAGTGGGGCATCACCCCTGAGTCGATGGATCACGTGCTGCGTCAGACCCCGGCGCAGGCGGTCTGCGTGTCACCTGAGGTACAAAACCCGACCGGCCTGCACACACCGCTGGAACGCCGCAAGGAAATTGTCGAGGTCGCCCGCCGCTATGACCTGCAGATTGTCGAAGACGATTGCTATCGCATGGGTGAGGCGCGCGAGCCCAGTTATCGCGCCCCTTGCACCCCGAGCGGGGATGGCATGTCTCATCAATTTCAAAAATCCTGACACCGGCGTTGCGCGTTGGTTTTGCCATCGCGCCAAGGGAACGCAGCGTCGACCTCAGACGCTCAGCCGAATATGGCTATTTCGGGTTGGCGCAGCCGCTTGCCGAACTGACACGGCTGCTGTTGTCCGACCCACGCACCCATCAGTTGGCCAAAGACGTGCGGGTGCGGATGGGGGAATATGTACGGGTTGCCGTGAACGCATTGGGCGGGTTCGACCTTAACTGGGCCCCGGATGTGCCGTTCGTGTGGCTCAACCTACCGTCCGGCTGGCGATCCGCCGCGTTCAGCCGCGCAGCAGAGCGTGAGGGGATTCAATTGCGGTCAGCCGACGAATTTGCCCTGCGGGACGGGCGTGCGCCAAACGCGGTGCGCATTGCCGTCAATGGCCATGTCTCGCTGGACCGGTTCGAGGACGCAATGCTGCGGTTGCGGGCGTTGCTGGACAACCCGCAGGAACAAATCAGCGTTTGACAGGTCAGGTCAGTGGGGCGGGATCCCCAAAAAAACCAGCCAATTGCGCGATTTTCCCCTGTTCATTCATGTGAAGAAAATCATGCCCTGCAACCAGTATGTTCCCATCCGGAGCGATCATATGCCAGGTGAAGTGGACGACATCATGATGCACTGTGGGTGTGCTGGTGATATCGACTCGACCATTTGTCTGTTGCAGGACCTCGCCAATATGCGCGCAGATCTCGTCCCGGCCAGCGACATCGGCGGTAGGGTCCACGTAACGCCCATCCTCGGCAAAGCAACGGGCCAACAGATCGAACCGCTTACTTGGGTCACTTTCCTGCCAGGCTGCACCATAATCCGCGATCGTTCGGCTGAGGTCTTGCATGGGATGCTCCGATGTCTGATGGACGGAATGGTCCGGATGGTAACAGAGAGGGGTGGGAAGGACCAATAGCGTCAATATTTGGGGTAAAATAATACCTATTTTTTAACGCATTGTTTTATAACGATTAAATACCACTTACGGTTCTTGACGTGCATACCAA
>CAXXPZ010000039.1:0-21990 GCA_963422555.2 uncultured Ruegeria sp. | reverse complement strand
GAACAGGGCACGTTGCTCGGAGCGGTTGACATGCAACTCATTGAACGCTCTGGCGGCCGCAAGAAGCCGCCCAAAAATCGACCTCTTCGTGAAAAAGAGAGCTATCGCTGGCTTGAAAGCATGCAAACTAGTGCCGCCGTTCTGAACGCGGCTGCGAATGTCACGGTTATAGCCGACCGTGAAGGGGACATCTTCGAGATGTTTGCATGCCGCCCAAAAGGCGTGGACGTCCTGGTCCGAGCGTCCCATGATCGCAATCTTTCCGATGATACAGGCAAGCTCTTTTTCAGCCTTGAGGGCACGCCGCAGCAAGAACATACGGTCGAGTTGCCCGCGCGACCCGGGCAGAAGAAGCGCACGGCCCGGATTGGCGTTCGTTTCGCTTGCGTTACCCTGCCGCACCCCAAAAACAGACCGATTGAACAAGGCGTTCCCGCCAGCACGTCCGTCTACATCGTTGAGGCGCGAGAAATCGACCCGCCAGTAGGTGTGCAGCCTGCACGTTGGCGCCTGCTGACCAGCCATCGGGTCGAAACATTCGAACTGAACCGCCCCGGGTTTACCGGAGAGTAAAACTCTCAAAGGATGAGCCCTATGGAGAAGAAAAAATCACCCCCGAAGTACACGGCTGAGTTTCGCGCCCGCGGCGTTCGGCTTTATAAAGACCATCGCGCGGATTACGCCAGTGACAACGCGGCCTACCACGCGATCGCGCCAAAGCTCGGCTGCTCGCCGGACAGTCTCAGAGTCTGGTGCCAGCAGGCGGAGCGCGATGCCGGCGAACGCGATGGGCTGACCAGCGAGCAGAAGGCACGTCTGAAAGTCCTGGAACGTGAGGTCAAGGAACTGCGCACGGCCAATGAGATCCTGAAGAAGGCGAGCGCGTATTTCGCTCAGGCGGATCTCGACCGCCCGTTCCGGAAATGATCGCATTCATCGATAATCATCGGGACGAGTTCGGTGTCGGGTCGATCTGCAGGGTGCTGCCGATCGCGCCATCGTCCTATTATGCACATCTGTCTATCCGGCGCAGCCCGGACAAAGCCTCGGATCGGGCCAGGAAGGACGATAAGGATGCGCGGGAAATCCAGCGCGTCTTTGATGCCAGCCGGGGACGCTATGGCGCGCGCAAGGTATGGCATCAACTGCGCCGGGAAGGCTATGACATCGCACGCTGCACGGTGGAACGCCTGATGAAAGTCATGGGGTTGCAGGGTGTTACACGCGGCAAGAAGAAGACCACGATCCCGGACCCTGCACAGGCCTGCCCGGAAGACAAGGTCAATCGCGCGTTCACGGCCACCGCACCAAACCAGCTCTGGGTCTCCGACTTCACCTATGTGTCGACCTGGGCCGGGATGGTCTACGTGGCCTTTGTCATTGATGTCTTTGCGCGCAAGATCGTGGGCTGGCGCGTGTCCACGTCCATGACCACCAGCTTCGTGCTGGACGCGCTGAACCAGGCGATCTGCCAACGAATACCATCACAGGCAGACGGGCTCATTCACCATTCGGACAGGGGGTCGCAATACCTGGCGGTTCGGTACACAGAGCGGTTGGCCCAGGCCGGGATCGACGCATCGGTCGGCAGCGTCGGAGACAGCTATGACAACGCCCTGGCAGAAAGCATCATCGGCCTGTTCAAGACCGAAGTCATTGAGTTCTTCGGCACATGGAAAACGGTTGGCCAGGTTGAGTGGGAAACCCTGGACTGGGTCAGCTGGTACAACAACAAGCGGCTGCACGGCGCGATCGGGCACCGGCCGCCACAAGAACTGGAGGACGCATTCTATGCAAACCTGAACACCCTTGATAAAGTCGCCTGAGTCTTGAGCAAAAAACTCTCCGGTAAACCCGGGGCGGTTCATATCGCCGTTGGAACCGTAGGCTCTTGGGGCGCAACCTGCGCTGTCTGGAACAACTACCACGATTGTTATGACACCAAGATACTTGAACCAAACACGTTCAAGGTCTCGCCCCTAGCCGCCCAACAGAAGCGGATTGAGGAACTAGAGGGTCACATACATGAGGCTCTTTGGGTTATTGCTGTAAATCTCGCCTACTTCCCAGAGGACTTAGCGGACGCTCAGGACGGCGTCGTTCGGGCTGGGCTGGTGGCTGACCGATTGCGTGAAAACCTATTCCCCGATGTGGGAGAGCCGTTCAAGCCGTTCGCGGAAATGGTCGCTGAGTGCCGGAAAGACCGCAGCTTAAAAATAGAAAAGATGAATGAGCAAATAGCAGCGCTATAGGGGAGTGAGGGATGACAACAAATACAGAATATTTCCGCCCTTCTGAGGCAAAGTCCGTGGTCGGGGTATCCCGCGCGACAATCTACAACTGGGCCAAGGAAGGTAAGATCACCATCCTGAAACACGGAAGTATGTCGTTTGTTCGCATGTCAGAAGTTCGCAAAATCATTGACCCCCTGGGGGACCATCTGGGGGACTGAGACGACGTAAAAATAATTTATTGTTATTTATCAATTTACTAAATGGACAAACTGGTGCGGGCGGTGGGACTCGAACCCACACGGCACAAAGGCCTTCGGATTTTAAGTCCGATATGTCTACCATTCCATCACGCCCGCGCCCCTGCCGTGCCGCCGAAGACAGGCCGCGACCAAAGGCTTGGGGCAACACTTACAACCTCGCCTCGGGATTGAAAAGACGGTCAAATGCGCGATTGGCCGCGCATGGGCAATTGGGCCCGATGTAGCAGCCTCAGACAGGTATCCAAAACCAACTGATCGGGATTGCACATGACGCCGCATTGCGCTTTCCCGCTCAGATCCTTGAACGCCGCCGGCGCTGTGTTGAAATCCATTCAACGCATCGTATCTGTTGATGAACTGAATCCAGCCTCGCGCAGCTTTGATGAAAGGTAAGGTACTCGGCCCGCAGCGCCCCTTTCGCCTGATATCCGTCTCAGATAAGAAAGGCACAATACACGCGGAGCGCCGCAAGCCTTCACATTCAGGATAAACAATTCGGAGCTCGTCCATGTTGTTTCGTTGCCTCGCTTTCGCGGCGCTTTTCACCGGCACATTGTCGTCCAACGCAATCGCACAATCAGCAGATAGCGCCTCATCAGGATTATTCGTCGAACTCAACGCGGTTCAGGATGTAGATGACGCCTGCCGTTTGTCTTTTCTGGTCCGGAATGAAACCGGGACGGACATCGAAAAGGTCGTGTTCGAAACGGTGATCTTCGATGCTGAAGGGCGCGTCGTCAGCCTTTCGCTTTACGACTTCCGTGATCTTCCCGCCGACCGGCCCAGAGTGCGTCAGTTTAAACTGCCAGAGCGTAGCTGCGCTTCCTTGGGACAAGCGCTGATCAACGGCGCAAATTCCTGCGTTGTAAACGGATCGGAAAGCGACATATGTCACGACACACTGACGCTGAGCAGTCGGGTCGATATGGAGCTTTTGGGATGAGCCCTTTAACCGCATTACGTGAAATTCTGGCCCTTGGCGGGCCGGTCGTGGCCATTCTGATCGTGATGTCGATTCTGACGCTGGCCGTAACGATCTACAAGCTTTGGCAATTCGCGGCCTGTGGCGTCGGACGCCACCGGGTCCTGTCCGAGGCTTTGATGGCCTGGGACGCAGGTGACCGCAACGCCGCAAGGGACCGTCTAAGCAAAAGCAGCAGTTATCTGGCGCCCATCGTCAATGCCGCAATGGATGGGCGGGATGTCCCCGGGATTGACGACCGCCTTGATGCCGAAGCGGGGCTGGCGCTGGCCGGTCTTGAACGCGGGTTCCGATTGCTTGACACTGTTGCGCAGCTTGCGCCGCTTCTGGGGTTGTTTGGCACGGTGCTGGGCATGATCAATGCATTCCAGAGCCTACAGAGCGCAGGTTCCACCGTCGACCCATCGTTACTGGCGGGCGGTATCTGGGTTGCGTTGGTGACCACCGCTGTGGGGCTGGCCGTGGCGATGCCGACATCGATGGTCTTGTCATGGTTCGAAAGCCGCACTGCGCGCGAACGGGTCTTTGCGGACAAGGCGCTGCGCACCATTCTGGTGCCCGGTCATTCGGTGCAGACCGCAGGCGCGGCGGAACCGTCCGCTACCCCGGAACATGCGTAGCACCGCGCCATTTGTCCGGCGTCGGATGTCGATGACGCCGCTCATTGATGTGATCTTTCTGCTGTTGCTGTTCTTCATGCTGTCCTCGACATTTTCCCGGTTCGCCGAGATTGAGCTAAGCAACGCGACGGCCGGGGCCGCCGGGACAAGTGAACCCACTGACCGGGTCTTTGTGCAATTGGGCGCTCAGCGGCTGGTTCTGAACGGCGCGCCGCTGACCCTGGACGAATTGTCCGATCAGATCGAGACTGGGCAGGTTCTGGTCAGCCTCGACCCCGATACCTCGGCGCAGCGGCTGGTGAATTTACTGGTTCGGTTGCGCGGGCGCGACGGGCTGACCGTCACAGTGCTGGAATAGGGCGATGATCCGCAACACCCGCCCCCGCAACAGACGCGATTCGACCATTCCGCTGATCAACGTCGTGTTTCTGATGCTGATCTTTTTTCTGATCGCAGGCACGGTTGCGCCGCTGCTGGACCCCGATCTCGAACTTGTGGACACCGCCGAACTTGATGGCCGCGATCCGCCCGACGCGCTGGTCCTGCATCCGGACGGATCGCTGAGCTATCGCGGCGACCCAACCGACCCTGAAACCTATATGGCAAATCATGACGCCGGACCGGTGCGGATCGTCCCCGACCGCAATGCTCTGGGTCCGCGCCTGATCGAGGTAACCAGTGAACTTCGACGGTTGGGCGCGCCGTCCGTATTTGTTGTGACCCGTAAGGCGCTCGAATGATCAGGCGATCGATATTTGTCGCAGTTCTGGCCATCTCGCTGTCGCTGTTGGCCCATCTCTTTGGCCTGAGCCTTACAACGCCAAGCCTGACCGAAAGCGCAACCGGCGCGGCCCGCCCGGACAGTGTCGAACTTAGCAGCAGCTTTGAAGATTTGGCGGACGCCGCACCTGAACCGGTTGAGCCGGAACCCGCTGAAACGCCAGAGCCACCCGTCGTACCCCCGGAAGAGCCCTCCCCGGCAGAAATCCCGACCAGCCAGGCGCTTGTGGCCTCACCTGACCCGCAACAGGGCCCCTCGCCCGACACCGGGTCTTCGACGATTGTTCAACCCGAAGCGCCCGAAGAGGTCGTCGTCGATCCCGAGGACGCGCCCGATGGCGATGATGGTGAAAGCCCCGAAACAGCCACCACTACGCCCGTCACACCCGAGACGGGCGCTGAAACGCCGGTCGGCGACCCTGAAGTGACCGAACCTGTCGAAGCCACTTCGGTCGAGGAGCCGGTTGCCGAGGAACCGGAACAACTGGCGGCCCTGCCCGCGCCGGCCTCTCCGGTTGTTCCGCTTGAAAGCCCGCCGGTCGAGCCGGAAACGCCGGATATTTTGGTCGCGCCCGAAGACACCGAACCATCCCAGGAAGATAACGGGTCAGAGCAGGCGGTTGTGTCTTCGCCACGGCCACGTCTTCCGGACCGCCGCCCGCAACAGCCCTCGCCCGGCGCGCTGGACGCATCGAAGGCGTTTGAAAACCTGCGCTTTCCGGAACAAACCGTCGACTCGCCTCTGACCGTATACCGCCGCGAAGGTCTGGACGCCTTCCGACAGGACCGAAGCGGAAACCGATCAGGTGGACGCGGCCCCGGAAACTCGGACACGACCAACTATGCCGGCGAGGTTCTGGTACACCTCAACCGCGCCCCGATCGTCTATGTTGCAACCCGGGGATTTGCGCAGGTCTTTTTCGAGATCAACCCCGACGGCACGTTGGCCTGGGTCGATGTTGTCGACAGCTCAGGCGCGCAGGACGTCGAACGCGCAGCCAAAGAACAAGTCCGCACCGCCGCCCCCTTCCCGCCCCCACCCGGAGGCGTCAGCCGCAAGCTGTCGTTTTTCTATCAGATCAGGTGAATTACGATTTCCCTGCGCAAAGTCGCCTTGCGCCAGTCAATAACCGTTGGCCTTGCGACATTTTGCTAGACAGTGATCCTTGGGAGTTTCTCTGGGTGATTGCCCTTGGATAATCCGTCCAAGAGGACAAAAGTGGTCGCTTGAACGAACGTTCATGACGAGGACTGAACCGCCCCGGGTTTACCGGAGAGTAAAACTCTCAAAGGATGAGCCCTATGGAGAAGAAAAAATCACCCCCGAAGTACACGGCTGAGTTTCGCGCCCGCGGCGTTCGGCTTTATAAAGACCATCGCGCGGATTACGCCAGTGACAACGCGGCCTACCACGCGATCGCGCCAAAGCTCGGCTGCTCGCCGGACAGCCTCAGAGTCTGGTGCCAGCAGGCGGAGCGCGATGCCGGCGAACGCGATGGGCTGACCAGCGAGCAGAAGGCACGTCTGAAAGTCCTGGAACGTGAGGTCAAGGAACTGCGCACGGCCAATGAGATCCTGAAGAAGGCGAGCGCGTATTTCGCTCAGGCGGATCTCGACCGCCCATTCCGGAAATGATCGCATTCATCGATAATCATCGGGACGAGTTCGGTGTCGGGTCGATCTGCAGGGTGCTGCCGATCGCGCCATCGTCCTATTATGCACATCTGTCTATCCGGCGCAGCCCGGACAAAGCCTCGGATCGGGCCAGGAAGGACGATAAGGATGCGCGGGAAATCCGGCGCGTCTTTGATGCCAGCCGGGGACGCTATGGCGCGCGCAAGGTATGGCATCAACTGCGCCGGGAAGGCTATGACATCGCACGCTGCACGGTGGAACGCCTGATGAAAGTCATGGGGTTGCAGGGTGTTACACGCGGCAAGAAGAAGACCACGATCCCGGACCCTGCACAGGCCTGCCCGGAAGACAAGGTCAATCGCGCGTTCACGGCCACCGCACCAAACCAGCTCTGGGTCTCCGACTTCACCTATGTGTCGACCTGGGCCGGGATGGTCTACGTGGCCTTTGTCATTGATGTCTTTGCGCGCAAGATCGTGGGCTGGCGCGTGTCCACGTCCATGACCACCAGCTTCGTGCTGGACGCGCTGAACCAGGCGATCTGCCAACGAATACCATCACAGGCAGACGGGCTCATTCACCATTCGGACAGGGGGTCGCAATACCTGGCGGTTCGGTACACAGAGCGGTTGGCCCAGGTCGGGATCGACGCATCGGTCGGCAGCGTCGGGGACAGCTATGACAACGCCCTGGCAGAAAGCATCATCGGCCTGTTCAAGACCGAAGTCATTGAGTTCTTCGGCACATGGAAAACGGTTGGCCAGGTTGAGTGGGAAACCCTGGACTGGGTCAGTTGGTACAATAACAAGCGGCTGCACGGCGCGATCGGGCACCGGCCGCCACAAGAACTGGAGGACGCATTCTATGCAAACCTGAACACCCTTGATAAAGTCGCCTGAGTCTTGAGCAAAAAAGTCTCCGGTAAACCCGGGGCGGTTCATTTTGCTGGCCAACCATGCTTCTGTCCATTCGCGAGCGCCCGCTGAAAGAAGATCGTCTTGCTCGAGACGAATGGATTTCAACTCATCCCAATCAGGCCACACTGTATGGCCGGGCGAGTTGCGTTCTGGCAAAGTGCCATCGAGGAATGTCAAAATAGACCGGTTGACCACACAAATATGGTCCAGAGTATTGTGGATCGAGCCGAAAAACATCCCGCGATCCATGTTGCGCTCTTTTGGCCCAATCTGTTCACAGCATTGGTATACGTTGTCATTCTGCCAGCGTGAGAACGTCGCCATCTCTTCAATGTAGCCGTTTGTGATCATTGTCTATTTTCCTAAATCTAGACGGAGGGCAGTAGCGCTAACATGCTCAATGTTGCAACGTCGAGACCGTCACCCGCACAGTATTACAGCTTTGCAGCGTGGGCACTATTACTGCCATCGCAGCAAGCGTAACAACTTGCTGGCAGCCCGCCTCGCTAGCGTGACGGCCCTTGGCGGTCGTTCATCCTCTGGTTCCGATTATGCAGTCGCAGCCCGCATTGAAGGTCTGAAAGTTCGCACATTTCTATCTTCGAGTTGTTCCTCTTGGCGATCTGAATTGCTACGATTGTAATTGAGGCAACAAGCAGGACAACATGATGCGCAGCGCAATCTTCTTACCCGTAGTGGCGTTGTTTCTAGGAGCCATCCTGGGCATTGAACCGGCATCGGCCGCCTCACTTGGAAAATACGAGGTATTTGGCGTTGAAGATGGCGACATGCTGAAGATGCGTGGTGGGCCTGGGACAGGTTTCAAGGTGATTGTTGGTCTCCCAAATGGAACCGCCTTACGGGTTCACAGCTGTGAGCAGACCGGTGGCACCCGTTGGTGCCGCGTTTCTTTGGTGCGGGCGCGTGGACTCAAGGGGTATGTCTCTTGGGCATATTTACAAAAAATTTGATACAATGGTGATCAGCTTTGCAAGCTTAACAGCGACTATGAAATGCCGAAAGAAAAGGCACTTTCAATTCAGCTGGCGCCGTTCAACGTGGGCTTTGGACCGACTTGCAGACCGAAAAGGAGTTGGCCGGTTATCAGGGTGTTAAGTTGGAAGATGTGGTGGCAAATTTCAGAAGCCGCAGAATCTAATTGAGATGGCCCGTGGGCGCGGGCGAACCAAGCCGCCGCCCACAACCTCCTAGCCTTTTGCATTGCAGCCTCCCGAGAGCTGTCATCTTGCTCAGCGCAGCATTTACTCATCCTGATATTCGCGGCGGCTTACGTCCACGTATTCTAAGAGAGTGGCGGCGGATTTCCAGAGCGAACCGCGGAACAACAGTTCCTGGGCAGTGAACCGCCCCGGGTTTACCGGCCCTACTGTATGCACACATCTTTTCCCGCACGCGGAATTAGGTTCTGAACCTTGCCGTTTTGTCATATCGGTTCTATCTCCTGTCTTGCTGTTTCAAGGGGGTAGAGATGCAAAACTCGAGTTCGCATTTTGGTGATTGTCGTTTGGATCAGGCTGAACGCTTTTTGCATGGTCGTCTTGTCGAGGTCGGTCCTCGTGGTATTTCGGTGCGTAGCGTCGGCGGCAATCGCGCAGGTGAGGTTCGCTTTGGTCGGTTTTTGAGGAACGAGAAGGTGACAGTGAAAAAGATTGTCGAAAAGGCCGGGAAGGTCACGTCCGGGCGCGTTGACGGTCTGCATGTTCTGGCGATTCAAGACACAACGAGCTTTCGTGATGATGGGTCGGGAAACTGCATTGTCGGCCATGCTACGATCGCGGTGGAGGCCGAACAGGGCACGTTGCTCGGAGCGGTTGACATGCAACTCATTGAACGCTCTGGCGGCCGCAAGAAGCCGCCCAAAAATCGACCTCTTCGTGAAAAAGAGAGCTATCGCTGGCTTGAAAGCATGCAAACTAGTGCCGCCGTTCTGAACGCGGCTGCGAATGTCACGGTTATAGCCGACCGTGAAGGGGACATCTTCGAGATGTTTGCATGCCGCCCAAAAGGCGTGGACGTCCTGGTCCGAGCGTCCCATGATCGCAATCTTTCCGATGATACAGGCAAGCTCTTTTTCAGCCTTGAGGGCACGCCGCAGCAAGAACATACGGTCGAGTTGCCCGCGCGACCCGGGCAGAAGAAGCGCACGGCCCGGATTGGCGTTCGTTTCGCTTGCGTTACCCTGCCGCACCCCAAAAACAGACCGATTGAACAAGGCGTTCCCGCCAGCACGTCCGTCTACATCGTTGAGGCGCGAGAAATCGACCCGCCAGTAGGTGTGCAGCCTGCACAGGCCTGCCCGGAAGACAAGGTCAATCGCGCGTTCACGGCCACCGCACCAAACCAGCTCTGGGTCTCCGACTTCACCTATGTGTCGACCTGGGCCGGGATGGTCTACGTGGCCTTTGTCATTGATGTCTTTGCGCGCAAGATCGTGGGCTGGCGCGTGTCCACGTCCATGACCACCAGCTTCGTGCTGGACGCGCTGAACCAGGCGATCTGCCAACGAATACCATCACAGGCAGACGGGCTCATTCACCATTCGGACAGGGGGTCGCAATACCTGGCGGTTCGGTACACAGAGCGGTTGGCCCAGGCCGGGATCGACGCATCGGTCGGCAGCGTCGGAGACAGCTATGACAACGCCCTGGCAGAAAGCATCATCGGCCTGTTCAAGACCGAAGTCATTGAGTTCTTCGGCACATGGAAAACGGTTGGCCAGGTTGAGTGGGAAACCCTGGACTGGGTCAGCTGGTACAACAACAAGCGGCTGCACGGCGCGATCGGGCACCGGCCGCCACAAGAACTGGAGGACGCATTCTATGCAAACCTGAACACCCTTGATAAAGTCGCCTGAGTCTTGAGCAAAAAACTCTCCGGTAAACCCGGGGCGGTTCATTGCCCCGCTTACAAGCACGCTAAAGAGAAGATCAATCATCGAGGCCTCCATGTTTGTTCGTAATCTGCTGCAAAGTGTGCGGTGAAACGGCACTTCGCTCAACCCTTGAGTGGCCAAACCCGTTGGCGTGCCCCTCGAGGTTTTGCCAAAGGTTTCTAGCCAGAACAAAAAACCACCGTTTTTGGCGCATAGATTTTTTCAGAGAGTTTCTAGCCGACGAAAGGGTTCTAGTACTCGCGCGCTGTTCGCAGCATACTTAGATCATTCTATCGATCTGTAGAGGAAGTGATGGAAGAGCTGAGCAATCTCATTGAGTTTGGAAAGCTCCTTACTGCCCTGGTCGCTATTGCTGCGGCCGTTTGGGCATTTCAGAAATGGCGTGCGCGCGATGAATTGTTCCCACGCGTTTTCTTTGAGGTGTCGATCAACTTCATCGGAAAGCGAGACGACCAAATTATCTGCGAGCTGGTAGCTGTTCTAGAAAACAAAGGAATCGTCCCGCTAAAACTGCGGAACATGATTTTCGTAGTGAAAGGCCTTCTTGCGTCAGGCACCCTCGAATCAGGAGGTGATGATATCCGTCATCAGCTCGACTTCAAACACAATTTGCTAAAAGGAGCCTTCATACCTAGCGGTTGGAACTACACATTCATCTATCCGGGTGTGCGGACGGAGTACAACTACGTTGCGACCATACCAGCCAAAGCAGAGTTCGTCAGGATGCAAAGCGATTTTGACTACGAAGAGCCTGGCCGATCTCATCACGCCGCAAAGGTTCTTGCAGTGCCAAACTTCGACCCGGATTAAGCTTCCGACGTAGGACGGCCAGAACTACTACGTTTCTGCCACCGGAAAAAACGCCCGTTTTTTGACCTGCGATTTCCGACAAGCAGCCATTCGCGCCGCCGTAGCGAAAGCTCATTTTGTCCCGCGACCCGTGGGTTGCCCAGTTCGCCGTGGCTCGGGCTTACACCAATGACCGCATTTTCTGCCGCTATGAAGCGTCATAACCCAATGAAACAAAGGATAAACTGGTACGCAGATAGAGGCGAAAGTTAACTGGTACTCAAAGTGGTACTCAAGATTTCGGCTTGATAGCCGAAAGCCCATATTTTACTGGGCAATATAGAGAGGATGTGGTGCCCCCACACGGACTCGAACCGCGGACCTACTGATTACAAATCAGTTGCTCTACCAGCTGAGCTATAGGGGCAATGGCTGTCGATTACTGATTCAGAACCAAGACTGCAAGCCCGAAAATTCACCTGGCACCGACCCGTGACAATTTTTTGTGAGTCCTCGAATTCACTTTCCGGGCGCGGGCGGATTTGACTGTCTTAAACGCAGGATGTAACCCAAGTGACGACGCTTCAGGACGTAAAGGTGAATAAAAACATGCAGGTCGTCATCCATGCTGGCGTAGCATTCACCGATGAGGGTCGTTTTGTCGAACTCTTCAAGATCAACACGAAAGTGTTAAGCAACCAGAACGTAACGCTGTCGGGGTTTGGGGCGTATAAACAACATTTTCGGCCTGCACTGGATACGCTTGAACCAGGGTCGGATGCCGCGAGCACACGTGAGAGTTTTCTTAAGCGTTTGCCGAAAGACAATCTCGTTGACCGGGCCATCCTGTCGACACCCCGGTTCATCGGCGAGATTGAGACATCCATCATGGATGGGCAATTCTTTCCTCATGCCGGGCAGCGCATTGCGTATCTGGGTGACGTATTTGACGGCATGCAGGTCGATCTTTTTCTCGGGCTGCGCAATCCGGGCAGCTTTATTCCCAGGGTGCTGATGAGCCTGCCTGAAGTGGAGCGACGGCGTATCATGGATCAAACGGATCTGAGCTGTCTGAGTTGGCTGACGATGATCGACAATATCCGCGATCTGGCACCAGACGTGAATATCACGATCTGGAGTAATGAGGAATCGCCGCTCATCTGGGGTGACATAGCGCGGGCCATGGCGGGCTTGCCAGAACACACTACTCTGAACGAAGAATTTTCGTTGCTTTCTTCGTTGCTGTCCGATGCCGGAAAGCAAGAGATTCAGGCGTTGATTCAACGAAACCTGACCGCGGAAAGCCCTGATCTGCGGACTGAGTTGAGCCGGATTTTTGAGGAGCACGCGCTGCCCGACGCCATCGAGGAGGAGCTCGACCTGCCGGGTTGGAGTGACGACATCATCTCGGCCTTTACCGAGATTTATGAACAGGATCTGGCGATGCTGGAAAGCATGCCAGAGATCCGTTTTCTCAGGCCCTGAACAAACATCCGCACCTGCGGTTTGAGCCAAACTTGCGGATCATCCTACTGACAGCGCCGCTTTCAATGCGTGATATGAGGCTTTGGGCGTGCGTTCCAGCGTCTGAAAATCCACATCGACAAGCCCAAACCGTTTTTCGTATCCCAAGGCCCATTCGTAATTGTCGAGCAGCGACCAGATGAAATAGCCCTTGATCGGAACGCCTTGCCCCAGCGCCACCTGCACGGCGGACAGGTGTTGGTTCAGGTAATCGATGCGGTCATCATCTTGCCCACGTTCCGGACTGGCCATGCCGTTTTCGGTCACGTAGATCGGCAGATCGCCGGTATAGTCCCGGGCCGTTCGGATCAGGAAACGGGACAGCGCGGCGGGATCAATCTCCCATCCCATTTGCGTTTTGGGCAGTGGTCCCGGAACCTCTTGCAGGCTGGGCCATGGGGTGTCGGCAGGGGCGATCAGTTTGCGGGTATAGTAGTTCAGACCGCACCAATCGACAGGCGCTCCGATTGTATCGAAATCGTCCTGCCAGCCGGGTGGCAGGTGCGGCGCCAGCCCTTCCAAAACATTCTCAGGATAAGATTTATTGAGCACACCACCCAGAAAAAAGCGGTTGTAAATCCCGTCATACAGGGCGGCTGCTTTTTGCGCCTGTGGGCTGTCATCAGCGGGCTCGGCCCATTCCAGGTTGAACACGGCACCCAGATTGGACATTCCCAGCCCACGCATCACCTCAATCGCGCGGCCATGGGCCAGCAGAACATGGTGCATAGCCCGGGCCGTCGCTCGAATGTCGCGCAAACCCGGGGCGTGGTGGCCTTCGAAATGGCTCAGCCAACTGACGCACCAGGGTTCATTGATTGGTGCCACACTGAACATCCGGTCGCCGATACGGTTCATGATGATCTCGGTGAAATCGGCGAACCAATCCGCGACATCCCGATTACGCCAGCCGCCCAGATCAGCAAGCGGCGCGGGCAGCTCCCAATGATACAGCGTGGCACATGGGCGGATGCCGCGTTCCAGCAATCCGTCCGTCAGCCGATCATAGAAATCCAGCCCGTCCTGATTGACCGTTCCGCGTCCTTCCGGCAGCACGCGCGCCCAACTGGTCGAGAAGCGATAGCAGTCAAATCCGGCGTCTTTGATCAGGTCCAGGTCCTGTTCAAACCGGTTGAGATGGTCGCAGGCCAGATCGCCGTTTTCACCCCGAACCACGTTGCCGGGCGTGGCGGCAAAATTGTCCCAATGAGTCGTTCCGGCACCACCCTGCGCGTGGCCTTCGATCTGATAGGCCGAGGTGGCGACACCAAACAGGAAATCCGGCAGAAAATCGCTTCGTTTGTATTTCATTTCAAGACCTTTGCGGGGCGGGTCCGGTGGAATTTCCCACCACCAACTCCGCCTCTAACAGACAGGATTTCGGAGGGTCGTTTGGCGCATTGATCCGTTCAATCAGCATCTCGGCTGCCAGTTCGCCTGCATGTCTGACAGACGAACGCGTTGCGGTGAAAATCGGCACATCCTGACCGTTTCGCATGTACGACAGCTCGTCATCATGGGCGATGACCGAGATATCGCGCCCCATCTTCAATCCGTTCTCTTCCAATGCGCGGCGCACACCAATGGCCGAGATGATCGAGGACGCCAGAATAGCGGTGGGCGGGTTATCAAGTTTCAGCATGTCACAGGCGGTTCGATGGCCGTAAATCTCGGTCATCTCGGCGCTGCGCAACAGGGCCGGATCGGCTGTGATCCCGGCGTTTTCAAACGCTGTCAGGAAACCGTTTCTGCGACGCTGGGCAAAATCCATATCCTCCAGCCCATTGATCAGGGCGATGCGGCGATGACCGAGGTCGATCAGAAACTGTGTCGCCCGCTCGAATGAGCGTTGGTTGTTTACGTCGATCCAGTCATAAGGCGTCTGTACCCCGGTTGACCGACCGTGCACGATAAAGGGCACGCCCATCCGTGACAGAACCGAAATCCGTGGCTCATTCACCTTGGGACCCTGCAGCACGACCCCGTCTACGGCCCCCCGATTGAACAGGCTGCGATAGGATTCCTCGATCGATGTGTCCGGCGCATGGGTGAACATCATGTCATAGTTGTTCGCGGCATAGGTCCGGGCGGCACCGGCGACGAAATCCCCGAAAATCGGGTTTACCATTTCGTGCTGGGAGGAGGTCGGAATCACGTGCCCGATCACCATCGACCGCCCTGTCGCCAACCCCTTGGCCCGGATGTTCGGGCGATATCCGTGTTTTGCGGCTGCGGCCTGAACCCGGCTGCGCGTCCCTTCGTTCACCTCGGGATATCCGTTCAGTGCACGACTGACGGTTGTCTGCGATAGACCGAGGATTTCAGAGAGATGCTTTAGGTTCATGGCTTTCAAAGCGCCTTCAAATTATTACATGCTTCGTTTTCATTTGAATTCCCGCGCCCGTCAACCCGTTTTGGAATTCTTGTGGTTTTTATAAATATTTTGCGATTCAGGAAACAGAATATTGACAGAATTGGAATGTTAGCGGATAAACCACATCATCCAAAGCGCTTTGAAAAATGAGACTCACAAGGCGCGCGATATTGTTGGGAGGAGAATTCATGAAACACTCGCTTTACGCAGGCGCGGCCATGTTCGCCCTGATGGCGGGCGCCGCGCAGGCCGACAAAGTTACCGTGTTTGGCCCATGGCTGGGGCCGGATCAGGAAAACGCAGAAAAGGTACTGGACGGGTTTGCTGCCGCGACGGGCCATGAATACGCCTATGTCGGCTCGGACAGCTTTGAACAACAGATCAGAATTGATGCCGAGGCCGGGTCCGCGCCGAATGTTTCGATCTTCCCGCAACCGGGTCTGGCGGCCGACATGGCCAAATCGGGGTTCCTGACCCCGCTGGGCGATGGCACCGGGGACTGGATTCGCGACAATTATGCCGCCGGGCAATCCTGGGTCGATCTGGGCACCTATTCCGGACCTGACGGACAGGATCACCTGTACGGGTTCTTTTACAAGGTCGATGTGAAATCGCTGGTCTGGTTTGTGCCGGAAAACTTTGAAGATGCCGGTTATGAAATCCCGACCACGATGGAAGAGTTGAAAGCGCTGACCGAACAGATCGTGGCCGATGGCGAAACGCCCTGGTGTATTGGTCTGGGATCCGGTGGCGCGACCGGCTGGCCTGCGACCGACTGGGTCGAGGACATGATGCTGCGTACCCAACCGCCCGAAGATTACGATGCGTGGGTTTCGAACGAGATGAAATTCAACGATCCCAAGGTCGTCGCCGCTATAGAAGAGTTTGGCGCGTTTGCCCGCAATGACGATTTTGTCGCCGGAGGCGCTGGCGCTGTTGCAACGACCGATTTCCGCGACAGCCCCAAAGGCATGTTCAGCTCACCCCCGCAATGCTACATGCATCGTCAGGCGTCGTTCATTCCGGCCTTCTTCCCCGAAGGTACAATTGTGGGCGAGGATGCCGATTTCTTTTATTTCCCGGCCTATGAAGGCAAGGATCTGGGCAGCCCGGTTCTGGGTGCGGGCACTTTGTGGGCCATCACCAATGACAGCCCGGCAGCGCAAGATCTGATTGCCTATCTGCAAACGCCCGAAGCGCATGAGATCTGGATGGCGCTGACCGGGTTCCTGACCCCGCACAAGGGTGTCGATACCTCGGTCTTCTCAGACCCGACCCTGAAAAAGATGAACGACATTCTGCTTGGGGCCACCACATTCCGTTTTGACGGCTCTGACCTGATGCCGGGTGGCGTTGGTGCCGGAACGTTCTGGACCGGGATGGTCGACTATACCGGCGGCAAGCCCGCGCAACAGGTCGCTGACGAGATTCAATCCTCGTGGGATGCGCTGGACTAAGCGCAGCTGAAACCAGGCGGCCTACTATGCCGGGCCGCCTTCCTCTTTCGTAACGGAGAGCGTCATGCATCCGGCACTTCAGGGCCTGCTGACCATCGCCATCGGCGTGTCGGGCTGTGTGGGCTATTTCTACTTTTCAAATCAGGTTCTGGACAAGGTTCTATGCCCACCACGCGGCCCCAATGCGGGCCGCAACATCAATCGCGCAAACATGATCCGCCCCTGGCTGTTCCTTTTTCCCGCTTTGGCTGCGCTGGGTCTGTACCTGGCCTATCCGGTGGTCGAAACGCTGCGCCTGTCGCTGACTGATCGTGTGCCGGGCGGCGGCTATGAATGGGTGGGTCTGGACAACTACAAACAGATGGTCGCCGAACCCAAGTTTTGGGAGGCTGTTCGCAACAACATGCTGTGGCTGATCGTGGTTCCGGCCATGTCCACGGCGTTTGGATTGCTGGTGGCGCAACTGACCGACCGCATTCGTTGGGGCAATGTCGCCAAGGCACTGATTTTCATGCCCATGGCGATCTCATTCGTTGGGGCTTCGGTAATCTGGAAACTGGTCTATGACACCCGCCCGGCCGAACAGGATCAGATCGGTATCCTGAACGCGCTTTATATCTTCTTTGGCGGGGCCGAGCCGCAGACATGGCTGACCATCCCGTTCTGGAACAGCTTTTTTCTGATGATCGTTCTGGTCTGGATTCAGACCGGGTTTGCCATGGTAATCCTGTCCGCCGCCCTGCGCGGCATACCCGAAGAAACGGTCGAGGCGGCCATTCTGGATGGCGCCAACCCGTTTCAGATTTTCTTTCGGATCAAGGTGCCGCAGATCAAGACGACAATTCTGGTGGTCTGGACAACGATCACGATCACCGTGCTCAAGGTCTTTGACATCGTGTTTGCGATGACCAACGGGCAATGGGAAACGCAGGTGCTGGCCAATTATATGTTCGACAAGCTGTTTCGGGCCAATGACTGGGGCGTCGGATCGGCCTCGGCCATGGTGATCATGCTGCTGGTGACCCCGATCCTGATCTGGAACGTGCGCAATGCGCGCAAGGAAATGCAGTAGGAGGACGGGATCATGAACGACATTGCAGGAACCCGCCCCGCCCTCAGATGGGTTGTCCACGCCTCGGTTGTGCTGCTGGTGGTGCTGTGGGTATTCCCGACGCTGGGGTTGTTGATCTCATCCTTCCGCACGGCGGATCAGATCGCGACAAACGGATGGTGGAAATCACTGTTCCCCTCTGAACAGAACCTGACCCTGCGCAGTGCGGCGCCGGAAACACAGGTGCAGGAAAACGGAGTGTTCGTGATTCAGGGCAATCTATTTGAGGACGGCACCAAAGCCACGATTTCGAAATGGGGCGTCAGCTCACGCGCGGTGGATGCGTTTATCCCCGGTGAAACAGCCGAGTTGCGGCGCGGCGGTACGATCACCGTGGACGCAAACGGTGAATACCGGATGGAAAACGCCGAAGAATTCTCGGGCCGTCGCGGCGCGCGGGTATTCGTGACCGCGGAACTGCCGCCTGAATTCACGTTGGACAATTATCACAAGGTGCTGCTGGCCGAAAACAGCACCGACAGTATGGGCAAGGCCTTTTTCAACACGCTCACGGTTACGATCCCGGCGACGATCATCCCGATCCTTGTCGCCGCCTTTGCCGCCTATGCGCTGGCATGGATGGATTTCCCCGGTCGCGCCCTGCTGATTGCGATGGTGGTCGGATTGCTGGTTGTTCCCCTGCAACTGGCGCTGATCCCGCTGTTGAAATTCCACCTGAATATCGGGATCGGCAAAGGCTATCTGGGTGTCTGGATGGCCCATACCGGGTTTGGAATGCCGCTGGCGATTTACCTGTTGCGCAACTACATGGCCGGGCTGCCGCGCGACCTGATCGAGAATGCGCGTGTCGATGGCGCGACCGAATTCCAGATCTTCACCAAACTGATCCTGCCGCTCAGCTTTCCGGCGCTGGCCTCTTTCGCGATCTTTCAGTTCCTGTGGACGTGGAACGATCTGCTGGTGGCCAAAGTGTTCCTGATCGATGCATCCGGCGAAACCACGGTGATGACGAACCGCATCGTTGAACTTCTGGGCACCCGTGGTGGGAACTGGGAAATTCTAGCTACGGCGGCGTTTGTGTCGATTGCCGTGCCGCTGATGGTCTTCTTTGCAATGCAGAAATATCTGGTCCGCGGATTGCTGGCCGGATCGGTAAAATAAAGGCGTGTTATGAACGTGCAGAACAACGCAAACCTGAACGACGCAGCCAAAATTTCGCCCGACTGGTGGCGCGGAGGCGTGATTTACCAGATTTATCCGCGCAGTTTTCAGGACAGCAATGGCGACGGGATCGGAGATCTCAGGGGCATCACCCAACGCCTGCCCTATATCGCTTCGCTGGGCGTCGATGCGGTCTGGATTTCTCCGTTCTTCAAATCTCCGATGAAGGATTTCGGCTATGACGTCAGCGATTACCGCGCCGTTGATCCGATGTTCGGCACGATGGAGGATTTTCGCACGCTGTTGGAACAGGCCCATGCGCAAGGTCTGAAGGTGATGATCGATCTGGTCCTGTCGCACACATCGGATCAGCATCTTTGGTTCAGTGAAAGCCGGGCCAGCCGCGATAATCCAAAGGCGGATTGGTACGTCTGGGCCGATGCCAAACCCGACGGTACGCCGCCGAACAACTGGCTGTCGATCTTTGGCGGATCCGCCTGGCAGTGGGATTCGCGGCGCCAGCAATATTATCTGCACAACTTCCTCAGCTCGCAACCCGATCTGAATTTCCACTACGCGGACGTGCAAGACGCAATGCTGGATGTAGCGCGATTCTGGTTGGATATGGGCGTTGATGGTTTCCGGCTGGACACGATCAATTTCTACTTTCATGACAAGCAGTTGCGCGACAACCCAGCCTTGCCGTTAGATCAGCGCAACGCCTCGATCGCGCCGATGGTGAACCCCTACAACCATCAGGATCACCTGTATTCAAAAAGCCAGCCCGAAAACATTGCGTTCCTCGAACGCCTGCGCGCGCTGACAGACGAATACGAAGGCCGCGCCTGTCTGGGTGAGGTTGGCGATGCCCAGCGCGGGTTAGAGATCATGGGCGACTACACCACCGGCGATAAGCGCATGCACATGTGCTATGCCTTTGAATTCCTTGAAAAGCGCGCCCTGACAGCGGGGTACGCCAAGCAGGTCTTTGAACAACTGGAAGACAAGGCAGGCGACGCTTGGCCCTGTTGGGCGTTTTCAAATCATGACGTGCAGCGCCATGCCTCACGCTGGGGTTTGGATGATGCAGCCATTCGTCAGAACGCGGTTCTGATGATGTGCCTGCGCGGCTCGGCTTGCCTGTATCAGGGTGAAGAGCTGGGCCTGCCCGAGGCCGACGTTCCTTTCGAAGACCTGCAGGATCCCTATGGCATCGAGTTCTGGCCCGAGTTCAAAGGCCGCGACGGCTGCCGCACACCCATGGTCTGGACGGCTCAGGACGAACAATCCGGGTTCAGTACCGGTCACCCGTGGCTGCCAGTAAGCCCGACACAGTCGGAACGCGCCGTCGATCAATCCGAACGCAATCCGAACTCGGTGCTGCATCACTATCGCCGGGCAATCGCCCTGCGCCATGCGCATACGGCGCTGATGTCAGGCACGCAGGCTGAGATGGCACAGCTTGGACCGGTCCTGACATTCATGCGTGAAGACGAGGCCGAACAGATCTTTTGCGCGTTCAACCTGTGCTCGACCGCGACTGACGTCCCCCTGCCCAACGGGGATTGGCGCATGATTGGCGAAGAGTTGGGGGGCGTTCACGGGGTTGGAACCGTCACGCTGGACGCCGCCCAATTCTGTCTTCTGGTCAGAGAAAAGAGGTAAGCCATGTCGGAACTCAAACTCACGGATGTGGCGAAAACCTATGGTACGATCGATGTTCTCAGGCACATTGATCTCGAGATCGAAACCGGCGAGTTGATTGTCTTTGTCGGCCCCTCGGGCTGCGGCAAATCCACCCTGCTGCGAATGATTGCGGGGCTAGAGAAAATCTCGGGCGGCACGCTTGAGATCGAAGGGCAGGTCATGAATCATGTCCCGCCCGCACAGCGCGGCATTGCGATGGTGTTCCAGTCCTACGCGCTCTACCCGCATATGACCGTGCGCGAGAACATGGCCTTTGCCCTGAAGATCGCAAAAATGCCCGCCGCTGAAATTGACGCGGCCGTCGAGCGTGCCGCCCAGATTCTGCAGCTTGAGCCCTTTCTTGATCGCCTTCCTAAGGCATTGTCAGGCGGGCAGCGTCAGCGGGTTGCCATCGGG
This sequence comes from uncultured Ruegeria sp., assembly GCA_963422555.2. Classification (GTDB taxonomy): domain Bacteria; phylum Pseudomonadota; class Alphaproteobacteria; order Rhodobacterales; family Rhodobacteraceae; genus Ruegeria. The sequence continues at coordinate 1,168 of CAXXPZ010000039.1, read as the reverse complement.
CGCGCCATTGTGCGCGACCCCAAGGTCTATCTGTTTGATGAACCGCTGTCGAACCTGGATGCCGCGCTGCGCGTAGCCACCCGGATCGAGATCGCGCGCCTGAAAGAGGCGATGCCCGACAGCACGATGATCTACGTCACCCATGACCAGGTCGAGGCGATGACATTGGCCAGCCGGATCGTCGTTCTGGCCAATCAGGGGATCGCGCAGGTCGGAACACCGCTGGAACTGTACGAGACCCCGGACAACGAATTTGTCGCGCAGTTCATCGGATCGCCTGCAATGAACCTGCTGCCGGGCGTGATTTCCGGAACCGGCGAACAAACTTCGGTCACACTGGACGCGGGGGGTGTTGCGGTGTCGTCGATCCCAACCGGTTCCGACCAAATGGGATTGCGCGTCAATATCGGCGTCCGGCCCGAGGATCTCTTTCCCGACGAAACCGCTACCTTCTTCGAAGGGGAGGTCGACTTCGTCGAGGCGTTGGGTGAGGTCACCCTGCTCTATTTCTCAAGCCGCCTCGGCGCCGAGGACGTAGTCGCCAAGCTTCCCGGGATCAAAAAGAACCTGCGCGGACAAACCGTTAAGCTGAACGCAGATCCGGCCAAGGTTCACCTGTTTCACGACGGTCTTTCCCTGCGAAACCGGTGAACGCAGCAAAGGGTGACATTTTGCGCTGCGCAATGAAAAACGGCAGGACCAACCGGTCCTGCCGTTTCGCGTAAATCGCAGAGTTTTCCACTTGGCTTCAGAACCAGTTCCGGTGCCCGTTCAAAGGGTTTGAATTGGCACCAAAGCCTTTGCGAAATCGGCATTGCCCCCTTATGGGGCTTGCCTCACATGCCCAACGCTTCTTTATACATTTCCAGAACCGCCTCTTCTTCGGCGATGTCGTCCTTGTCCCGCTTGCGCAGGGCAACCACTTTGCGCATCACCTTGGTGTCGTAGCCGCGCGCCTTTGCTTCGGACATGACTTCCTTTTGTTGATCCGCGATATCTTTCTTTTCAAGTTCAAGACGCTCGAACCGTTCGACAAACTGGCGCAATTCGCCTGCGGTCACGCGGTAATTGGCGGCGGCCTGATCTTCGGTGATGTCTTCCATCTGCGTCTCTCCCAGAACTGTATTGTGATGCGAGGTTATCGGGCGGATACATCGCCGTCGCGCGA
>CAXXPZ010000038.1:0-12580 GCA_963422555.2 uncultured Ruegeria sp. | reverse complement strand
CTAGCTTGGCTTTCATTTCGGTGTCCAGGGCAGGGTCGGTCGCGACGACCAGATCGGCCAGCGATGCGCCGGAAACCGGGGTGCCGTCGATGCGGGTATAGCTGCCCAGATACACGTTCTGAATGCCCAAACCATCATAGTAGTGGCTGTTATGGGTGTTGTCGGCAAAACAGTCATGCTCCTCCTCGGGGTCGTTCAGCATCAGACCGAGACGCATGCGTTCGCCCGCCTGTTCGCCATAAGACAGCGATCCCATGCCGGTCAGCATGGCACTGATACCGGCGGCTTCGTTTTCCGCCAGCGCTGAACGCGCCGCACCGCCGTTTTGCCACTGGGCAGTCATCCATTCCAGATCGCTGATCAACAGATCGGTTGCGGCGCTCAGGTACTGCGCGCGGCGGTCGCAATTGCCACCTGTGCAATCGTCGCCCTGCGCATAATCGGTCCAGGGGCGGTTACCGGCGCCTGCGCCATGGCCGTTCAGGTCCTGACCCCACAGCAGAAACTCGATGGCGTGATAGCCGGTGGCAACGTTTGCCTCGACACCGTCTGCCTCGTGCAGTGTTTCAGAGAGCAGTTCCGGGGTGATTTCGCTGGCGTCGATGGTTTCGCCCGACAACTCAAAGCTGGGGTTGGCGACCACGTTCAGCACCGCGAATTCGTTCTCATCGGTTGCGCCACCATAAGAGGCATCGACATAGTCAATCAGACCTTCGTCCAGCGGCCAGGCGTTCACCTTGCCTTCCCAGTCATCGACGATGGCATTGCCAAAGCGGTAAACTTCGGTCTGCTGATACGGCACACGCGCCGCGATCCATGCCGCGCGGGCGGCGTTGAGCGTTGCGTCCGACGGGGTTTCAATCAGAGCGTTGACCGCTGCCTGCAGAGTTTTTGCGGCAATCAGACTGTCGTCATATTTCGCTTCTGCAATGTTGGCATAATTGGTCAGGACATCGGCCTTGGACGGGGCCTCTGCGGCAGCTGCGCTTGCGATGCACAAGGCCAATGCGCTGGTCGCTGCGAATAATCTGATCATGGTATTCGAACTTTCCTGTTGAAACGGAATCTGCGCCTGCATCACTTGAGAGCAGGGATGCGCAGATATCTGAGTGAAATTATTAGTTAAGTCAACCTGAGTTTTACTGTCAGGTAAATGTGTCGCGAAACTGTCTAACCATATCTGGGGGGATTTCGATGCAGGGTTCAACATTGCGTGGTATAGTAGAAACCTTACAGTATGAGTTGATAGTTTGATGCGTGGTGAGTTTATGAAATGTGCTGTCATTGCCCTGATCTTACTGCCAACTGCTTTGATGGCACAAAGCGCGATGCCAACAGACGCGCATGCACATGGAACCGGGCAATTGTCCTTTGAGTTCGCGGATACCGAATTCACATTGACGCTGCGGGTTCCCGGCGCGGATGTTGTCGGGTTCGAACAACCGGCCGATAATGACGACGACCGCGCGCAGGTCGCAACAGCCATTTCTGATTTGTCCAAGCCTTTGGAATTGTTTGTTGTTCCGCCAGAGGCCGGGTGCGCGACAGTGTCAGCAAACGTCGTTCTTATCGGTGACGCATTTGGTGCTGCCGACGATGGCGGGGCAGCAGAGCACACGGAATTTCAGGCTGATTTTCTGGTTCAGTGCCAGAATATCGAGGCTGCGAATATTATCGAATTCGCCTATTTTGACCGGTTCGAAAACGCGCGAAACCTGCGTGTTCAAATGACCTCGGGCACGGCATCGCGGGTATTTGACGTCCGTCGCGACATGCCGGTGCTGAACATTCCCAACCCGCTATGATCCTCAAAACCTGGCGTGTGTCGAGATTCTGAAATATCCTGAGGACCTTATTTGCGGTCAATTCCGGCGGCAACCATGTCTGCCTTTCGGCATTCAGGTCTCACAATTATGGAACCTGAATGCCTACCATTGCTGCGCCTATGACACGGCTTTGGCCGCAGCTTCAAAGGCCGCACGGGTGTGTGCAAGATCTGCGTCCGAGATCGCAAGCGAGGGGTAAAGTTTTCCCGGCGCCTTGAATATCCCGTTTGCGCGCAGGGTTTCGTTATACAGCGCGGCCCGGCCCGGGTCATCATGGGTAGCAGTCCGGTAGTCCCGGCAAGACCCGTCGGTGAAATAGATGTCGAACAGCGTTGGATCGCCGCAAATCTGATGGGCAATCCCTGCAGCGGTCAGAGAATTGGACTGCATCTGCTGTAGCGCTTCTCCGGTGGCCCGCAGGCGGTCATAATTGCCGTCTCGGGCCAGAACCTCCATCGTTTTCAAACCGGCGGCAGCGGCAATCGGATTGCCCGACAGGGTACCAAGCTGCATCAGCCATTTGTCGGCACCGACCTGGTCCTTGTCGAAATGCTGCATGATCTCGGCACTGGCGCCCAAAGCGGCTAGGGGAAAGCCGCCGCCGATAATCTTGCCGAGTGTGCAGATATCGGGGACAACGCCATACCGTTCTTGCGCGCCGCCATAGGCCAGGCGGAAACCAGTGACGACCTCATCAAAGATCAACAAGACATCGTGTTTGTCACACAGATCGCGCAGCCCCTGCAGATAACCGGGTTCAGGCGGTACAATTCGTTGCAATGGCTCGACGATGATCGCTGCAGTGTCGGGGTGTTCGGACAGCAGCGCTGCAACCGCCTCAAGGTCATTGAAAGGCGCGATCAACATCTGGTCCGCGACGCCCTGGGGAATGCCGGCGCTGTCGGGGATTGCTTGCGGGAAATTGACACGTTTGGTTGGGGCAAGGCTCATCTGTGCCTCGGCGCTCATACCGTGATACCCGCCTTCGAACTTCAGGATCTTATCCCGTCCGGTATAGGCCCGGGCCAGCCGGATCGCGTACATGTCAGCCTCGCCGCCCGACGCGACATAGCGCACCTGTTCGCAGCAGGGCACAGCCTCGACAATCGCCTCGGCCAGTTCTATCCCTTTGCTGTTATTGGCAAAAAAAGTCATACCCAGCGGCAGTTGTTCCAGCACCGCCTCCATCACTTCGGGATGGCCATGGCCCAGCAGCATCGGGCCCGACCCTATCAGATAGTCAATGTATTCCTGCCCGTTCTCGTCCCAGACGCGGCTGCCTTCGCCGCGCGCGATGACGATGCCGGGGTCGAAATTGCCAAAGCCGCCAGCAGGCAGGACCTGTTGCGCGCGGGCGATCCATTCGGATTGAGTGCTGATTTTCTGCATATGTTAGACCAATTCAAGTATGGGCGATCCAGGGTGATCGGGGTCGGGTGTCACGCCCAACCCTGCACTGTCGGGCGGCGCATTTCTACCCTTGTTGTGTGCGGTCCAGCAGGGCAGAGGCGCGGGAGAAACTAAGAGGCTGGATCGCAAGTATTCAACCGTGAATAACTTGAAATGTGCAGAACACCTGTCACCAACGGATACCGGTCGGGACCACCGGTGATCGACCCAAAGGGGCGGGTGAATTCCGAACACCTGATCATGCACCTGCAAAGGTGGATGCGCGAGGCAATTGAAGGGGCGTGACAATGCGCATACTTGGTCAGGAGTTTACTGTGCCGCTAAGACACCGGCGACAAAATGCAACAAAGGGACCAAGACATGAGCCTATTTGACGAAGACCTGTTTCTGAAAGGTCTTGAACAGCGCAAAGCAACGCTTGGCGCAGAGTATGTCGAGAAAAACCTGGCCGCTGCCGACGATTTCACCCGTCCCTTTCAAGAAGCGATGACAGCCTGGTGCTGGGGCTTCGGTTGGGGTGACGAGGTCATCGACGCAAAGACCCGGTCAATGATGAACCTGTCGATGATCGGTGCGCTGGGCAAAATGACTGAGTGGGAAATCCATTGTCGGGGCGCCATAGGAAACGGGGTCAGCGTCGAAGAAATCCGCGCCATCATCCACGTCATCGGCATCTATTGCGGCGTCCCGCAGGCGCTGGAATGTTTCCGCGTCGCGCGCAAGGTAATTGCAGAACAAGACTGACCGTCCGGCGACCATGCCGTCCGGGCGGCATGGTCATCCGGATTGGGTAGGGCTTTACTCATCCATCCGCTTCAATCGACACTGGACTCCGAGCTGATCTTTTCAGCCTGCAACTGCTGTAGCTTTTCCTGGTATCGTTCAATGCAATTTTCGTTGGCTTTGGACACGGCGTCGATTGACAACAACTCGGTCATCTTGGTCTGCAACCTTGCGGCGTAGTCTAGCATGCGAGGGTCGTGGACTTCGTTACGGTTGAATATGTCCCAGTACCTGTTGCGAAATCTGGTTGAACGATTTTCCGCTTCGGTTGGTTTGGTTCCCTGTCCCCGTTTTCTTTTAAGCTCAAAACTGTCTCGGGTTTTGACGGCATAATGGAAGATCGCGGCCCAGTCATGCGCGACCAGATCGGCGGGGGCGGCGCCAAAACTGTGCCGTTTACGACCACCGGACCGGTACATTTTGTCATGCATCGGCTGACCATTGGAATTCACAATAACACCACCGGCCTCTCTGAAACCTGCGTGTAGAAACGGGCGGTGCAAACCGAACCCTCTGATCTGGTCGGACTTTCGGAACAGGGTTTTGAACATCGAGGTGCGGCTGCTGACCTCTTTGCTTCGTTGGATGAACTTTTCAGTGACCGGCTCCCCAGTCCACACAGGGTGTCCGGCATCGCCGAAATTTAGCCAGTTCACCGCCATTCCATCAGCGGTTGGTTCGATCAACTGTATCAAATCAACAACGCTGTTTTCGGGGTTCGAACAAAAGAGAAATTCGTCCGAATCCAGCCACATGAGCCATTCTGCGTTTTCAAAGGCCTTGTGATCGTAAGCGGTTTTTGCCGCCTCGTGCTGGGGAACCTGATTGCCGTCCAGCTTCTGCAAAACGTGAGAGATAACCCCACTTTCGTCCAAAGCATCCAACAACTCGGTCGTGCCGTCGGTTGAGTCATTGCTATAGATAACTATGTCGGTAAAGCCGCTGAGGATATGGTAGGCGATCCATTCCAGCAGGAAGGGGCCCTCGTTCTTGGCGCAGGAAAACAACCCAACCCTCATTTTGCCCCCTCAGCGATTATCATGTTCTTTTTGTAGCCGTGGTTGAATTTCACATTGGGCATCTGTCTATGGACGTCGCCCGCAATTGTTGCCTATGGCAGGTTGATAATTTCGTAACATGCCAAATCGCGCCGCACAATTGTGACGAGTGTTCAGGATCGGATCGTTTATTGGGAACCAGAACTGCGTGATCGATTGGAAAACGGCGGGATTCGACAAATCGCCCCAGGCGGACGCTACAATTGTTCAACCTTGACTGAATCTGATGCGTAAAATGCCAGGTATTCCTTGATTTCCGTTACCGCTGGGATCGGAGCTTCGTAGCTCCAGACCGCGTTTTCGGTCACCGAGGATTTGTTGACGATCGAAAAATGCGCGGCGTCGCCTTTGGCCGGACAGTGGGTCACCTTGTCGGTCCGGTCGAGAAACGCCATGGCAATATCGGCACGCGGGAAATAGATTACCGGGTCCTTGTCGCCTTCCAGCAGCTCCAGCGCGCCGGTAGTTTCGCCCAGAATGGCGCCGCCAGAACGCACGCTCCACTTGCCTTCAGCTTTGCGGATTGTGATGTAATCAGTCATATCTGCTCTTTCCCTCGTCGTTTCGGGCCTCTCCCAGCCCAATCTATGTAACAGTCCTGTATCAGACCGGCGCGGTTGCGGCATCCAACCACAGTTGCGCGCCATCGCCCAGCCTTGGTCGGATTTTTTCCGCAACGTCGCGGTGATAGGCGTTTAGCCACGCGCGTTCATCCCCTGACAACATGTCAACCACAATCAACCGGCGGTCGATTGGAACGTAGGTCAGCGTGCGCCAACCCAGCATTGTGCGCTCATCGTCGCCGCCGGGCAGGCAGGCTGCGTTTTCTACCACAACCAGGTTTTCCAGACGGATGCCAAAGGCGCCCTCGCGGTAATATCCCGGTTCATTGGACAGGATCATGCCCGGTTCCAGCGGCACATGGCTCAGCCGTGACAGGCGCTGGGGGCCTTCATGTACACTCAGATAGGTCCCCACCCCGTGGCCAACGCCATGGTTGAAATCCTGTCCTGCCAGCCAAAGCGGCATCCGCGCGACGCATTCGATATCCCGCCCTGCCAGCCCCACGGGCCAGCGCAGCATCGACATTGAAATCATGCCTTTCAGGACGCGGGTAAAGCAGGTCTTTTCCTCGGTGCCCACGTCGCCGATCGCAATCGTGCGGGTGATGTCGGTGGTGCCGTCCAGATACTGCCCGCCACTGTCCAGCACCAGCAGATGACCATCCTCCAGCCGACTGTCGGTATCTTCGGTCACGCGGTAATGCATGATCGCGCCATTCGGGCCAGCGCCGGCAATTGTATCGAACGAGATGTCCTGCAATGCATTGTCCCGGCGGCGGCTTTCCTCCAATCGGGTCACCACCTGTGTCTCGGTCAGGCTGCCGGGGGGCTGCGCATCCAGCCAACACAACAGCTCAATCACGGCTGCAGCGTCGCGCAGATGTGCCTCGGCAGTGCCTGCTATTTCGGCCTCGTTCTTGCGCGCCTTGGGCAGGGCGCAGGGATCGCCGCCATCGGTCATCCGTTCGCCCAGAGCATCTGCCACGATCTGCGGCAGGGTCCCCCGATCGACCTGCACGCTGCCTTTCAGCGCGCTGACCGCGTCAAGAAAACCGTCGGGCTCGTGCTGATGAACGTTTGGCCCCAACGCCCCTTCGATCTCTTTCAGTTTTTCAGCGGCCATGAACAGGTCGACCTGCCCATCGCTGTGAAGAATGGCAAAACCATGCGCCACCGGATTATTGGCAATATCGGCACCCCGGATATTCAGCAGCCACATGATTGAATCCGGCAAAGTCATGACTGCTGCAGCATGTCCTGCCTGTCGCAGGGTTTCGGCCAGTCTTGAGATTTTGCTCTCGGCCGTTTCCCCGGCAAATTCGATGGGATGCGCCTTGACCGGCTGCGTCGGCGGGGCGGGTTGATCCGGCCAGATACGATCTACCAGATTGCTGCACTGCACCAACTCGATACCGCTGCCCTCAAGCTCTTTCTGGGCGCCCGAGATTTGTCCGGCTGAATGCAGCCACGGATCGAACCCAACCTTGCCGCCATCGGGCAGCTGTTTTTTCAGCCACATGCTCAGGCTGGTTTCGGGCCAGGGAACGGGCGTGAATTCCCCCGCGACCTGAGCCTTGACCTGCGTGCGATACCGACCGTCGATAAAAACGCCGGCTACATTCGTCAGCGCAGCACAAAATCCCGCAGACCCGGTGAATCCGGTCAGCCAGGACAGACGTTCATCTCTGGGCGCCACATATTCCCCCTGATGCGCATCCGCGCGCGGGATCAGAAACCCATCCAGCCCTTCGCGCGCCAGCTCTTGACGTAATGCGGCAAGACGAGGAGGCCCCTGTTCCGGGCGGGCGGTAACAGCGAAGGATTGGAACATGACGGCCTCATTCTTGTCTCAACGCGGTGGAACCTGAGGCCTTGGGCGGTAAATGTCCAGCGTCAGACGCCCGCCTCATCATCACCCAGAAAATCTTGCAGGGTCTGGATATACATATCGTACGAGTCATTGCCGGGCAGGGGGATGTGATTTGCGGTTTCCAGAACTACCAGCGATGCGTCGGGAATGCCTGCCGCCAGCTTGCGCGCCTCTGACAAAGGGTGAACAGCACTTCCCCGTCCGTGCAGGACCAGCGTCGGACACTGCACTTTTGGCAGCAGATGCAGGACCGACGCGGTGTTGCCGCTGTCGCGTTGATACAGCTTTTGCTCAACCGAATAGAGCGTCTGCATCTCGCGTACGATTTCACGCACCGTCTCAAGCGGTCCTTCGGGAAAATAGCTTAGCAGCGACCCGACTGCATAGCCGCTTTCCGGGTCCTGCCAACCTTCGATGATCAGGTTGCGGATCGAATCCGGCCCCTCGACACCGTCCCGATGATCGCGCCCCTCGGCCCAGCCGCCGACAATGGCCAGCTTGCTGACCCTGTCCGGAAACTGCGCGACAAAGCGCAGCGCCGAGAACAGACCGCCAAATTCCGCGACGATGGCAAATCGATCGAATCCGGCGGCTTGGGTCACTGCAAGAATATCTTCGGCGACGCCGTCATAGTTGGGGTGGCCGGGATCGCCCCAATAGGTTTGATGTCGCTTGTTGTAACGCAACATGGTGAACCGAGAGCCCATCGCCTGCAGATAGGTACGTTCCGAGGAAAGCCGCCCTTCGGCCTCGATATCGTAAACAATTGACCCGATACGCAGAACCGGCTGCCCGCTGCCCGACAGCGCAAAGGCGATGGCCTGTCCGCTGCTGCCTTTTGCATAGCGCAGCCGCTGCACGCGGCTGTTATCTGGGGCGGTTGTATCTGCCTCACAGGCGACATCCGCCGTCAATTGCAGCCCCCGGCGCACAATCGTGCGAATGATCCGCTGTGTCTTGCCGTCATCCCCAACCGCCTTGCGTGCCGCAGCGATGCGGGCGCTGATGGTGGATTCCGAAACAAACCGGCTCTTCCAGACCTGCGCGATGATCTGATCGCGGGCCACCAGCTTGCCGGGATGTTCGGCCAACAGTTCCAGCAGGTCGAATACCTGCGGCTCCACCGGCACAGTCTTGCCCCCGCGCAGCAGCACGTGACGATCCACATCCAGAACACAATCGGCAAACTCGTATCGCATGGGGCGAATACACCTCGTTTCGGGTCAAGCCACAAGGTTCGATGGCTATCCCAAGGGTTTCTCGGGTTTATCTAAGGACCGCCTTCAAGCGGGCGGTGAGTGCGACAGTCAAAATAGGGGAAACAGACAGGAGACCGCAAAATGATGCCCCCTTTCGATACAGCATTATTGCACAACCCACCTGCCCGATACAAATGCAGGGCAGAGGGGTCGCGAATAGCACCACCAAGCGCGAATGGGAAAAGCGTGCTCAACCGGGTATTGTCGTTCGTTTTCCGGCCAACATGTCGTCGCCAGCAAGCCTAGCTGGCGCGTTTCATTCCCATTACCCGCGCCCGCGCGCGCGGATCGCTGTCAAACAGCGCGGCCAGCTGCTCGGTCATCGCCCCGGCCAGTTGCTCGACATCAGTGATTGTCACCGCGCGGTCATAGTATCGCGTCACATCGTGCCCGATGCCAATGGCCAGCAATTCCACCATCTTGCGCTTTTCCACCATGGCGATCACGTCGCGCAGGTGTTTTTCCAGATAATTCGCCGGGTTCACGCTGAGCGTTGAATCATCGACCGGAGCGCCGTCTGAAATCACCATCAGGATCTTGCGCTGCTCGCGCCGCGCCAGCATGCGCCGATGCGCCCATTCCAGCGCCTCGCCGTCGATGTTTTCCTTCAGCAAGCCCTCTTTCATCATCAGGCCCAGATTGGGCCGCGCACGCCGCCAGGGGGCATCGGCGCCCTTGTAGACGATATGGCGCAGATTGTTAAGACGCCCGGGCTGTTGCGGACGGCCATCGTTCAGCCATGCCTCTCGTGCTTGCCCGCCTTTCCACGCCCGCGTGGTAAAGCTCAGGATTTCGACCTTTACGTTGCAGCGTTCCAGCGTCCGCGCCAGAACATCGGCGCAGATCGCCGCAATGGAAATCGGACGTCCACGCATGGACCCAGAATTGTCCAGCAACAGCGTCACCACTGTATCGCGGAACTCGGTATCCTTCTCGACCTTGAAGCTCAGCGGTGTTGTCGGGTTCGCCACCACGCGCGCCAAACGACCGGCGTCCAGAATGCCTTCTTCGCGGTCAAACTCCCAAGACCTGTTCTGTTGCGCCTGCAAGCGGCGCTGCAGCTTGTTGGCCAGACGGCTGACTGCGCCTTTCAGCGGTTCAAGTTGCTGATCCAGATAGGCCCGCAGCCGCTCCAATTCGGCGGGTTCCGCCAGATCCTCGGCCAGAATCTCTTCGTCGTGAGTGTTCAGATAGACCTTATAGTCCGGATCAGCCTCAGATGCGGGCGGCGGGGCAGGCGGCTCCAGCGGGGCCTCGCCCTCGGGCATCTCGGCCTCGTCGCCCATCTCATCCTCGGCCATCTCATCCATCGAGACCTGGGCCTGAGACTGGTCCTGCTGCTCTTCCTGCGTTTGCTCAGGGGTCGCATCCGCGTCCTGTTCGTCCTGATCATCCTGCCCGGTGCTGTCGGGATCGGGCTGTTCGTCGGCGTCGTCCTCGGCCTGATCCTCCTGATCTTCGTCGATCTCATCTGGGTCTTCGCCCAGTTGATCGCCATAGCCCAGATCCTTGATCATCTGCCGTGCGAACCTGGCGAATTCGGCCTGATCCGAAAGGATATCCTGCAGATTGTCCAGCGTGCCCCCGGCCTGTTCTTCGATGAAGCCACGCCACAGGTTCATGATATTTTCAGCCGCAGGCGGCAAATCGCGCCCGGTGGCCAGATGCCGGATCAGGTATCCGGCGGCCACCGACAAGGGCGCATCAGCCGGTTGCTTGCACTGATCGTATCCGCGGCGGATCGCCTCGTGCCCGATCTTGACGTCAATGTTCGACGCGGTGCCGGGCATGTCCCGCGCGCCCATCGCCTCACACCGCGCGACTTCCATGGCTTCATACAGGTCACGCGCCATATCGCCCGGCGGTGCATAGCGATTATGCGTGGCGTCGTCGTGATACTTGCGCTGCAACGCCAGCGCATCCGCCGTGCCCCGCGCCAAAAAAACCTCTTCGCGCGTCATCCGGCGAGAGACCTGCGGCAAGCGCATCGACTCGCCGGTCACACCTGACGGATCGACCGTATAGGTGACGTTCAACTCGGGGTCGTCAGCCATGACCTTTGTGGCCTCGGCCAGAGCCTTCTTGAACGGATCAGCAGGGTTGTCGTTCTTCTGTGCCATGTCCCAAAGCCTTTCGTGGTGCGTTCCGTTCAACGCTTCAAAAAAATACCGGATCCGCCTTCATCTGGCCAAAAATATCTCCGCCGGAGGCATTGCGCCCGGGACGGGCGCAATTCGGGTATTTACCCGAGGGTCGCGCTTGCCGCACTTTCCGGCAGTTCTTCGTCAAAGCAGCGCTGATAGAACTCGGCCACAGTCTGACGCTCCAGTTCATCACATTTGTTCAGGAACGAAAGGCGGAAGGCATAGCCGACATCGCGGAAAATCTCAGCATTCTGGGCCCAGTTGATGACGGTTCGTGGGCTCATGACAGTGGAGAGATCGCCATTCATGAAAGCGGTCCGGGTCAGGTCGGCAACGGTGACCATCTGGCTGACGGTCTTGCGGCCCTTTTCGGTGTTGTAATGCGGCGCTTTCGACAGAACGATCATCGTCTCAGCGTCATGGCTCAGGTAGTTCAGGGTCGAGACCAGCGACCAGCGGTCCATCTGCGCCTGGTTGATCTGTTGAGTGCCGTGATACAGACCCGTGGTGTCGCCCAGACCGACGGTGTTGGCGGTGGCGAACAGGCGGAAATTGGGGTTCGGCGTGATGATTTCGTTTTGGTCCAGCAGGGTCAGCTTGCCGTCATGCTCCAACACGCGCTGGATCACGAACATCACATCTGCACGGCCCGCATCGTATTCGTCGAAGACGATGGCAACAGGGTTACGCAGCGCCCAGGGTAGAATGCCCTCGTGGAATTCGGTGACCTGTTTACCGTCACGCAGCTTGATCGCGTCCTTACCGATCAGGTCGATCCGGCTGATGTGGCTGTCCAGGTTCACGCGCACGGCGGGCCAGTTCAGTCGGGCGGCGACCTGTTCGATATGGGTCGATTTGCCGGTGCCGTGATAACCCTGGATCATCACGCGGCGGTTGTGGGCAAAGCCTGCCAGAATCGCCAACGTGGTTTCCGGGTCGAACTTGTAGGTGTTGTCGATGGCGGGAACGCGGTCGCTGGCCTCGGCAAAGCCCTTGACGGCCATGTCGGTTTCGATACCGAATACGTCACGGACCGAGATCTCTTCGGTAGGTTTTGCGTTGATGTCGATCGATCCGTCAGCCATGCGCCTAGTCCTTATCCTTTGGCCCGTTCAGCGGGTTTGAACCTGTGTGTGGTGCAACATATTGCGGGCAAGGGCAAGGGAAAGCCGCGCGGCATAAAAGCTGAGCAGAACTTTCTTTCAAACTGGCCTTATCGGCACGCTTGGGGTCGACCCATAGGTTCTTGACGCTGCTGCCGTGGAAGGTCAGGTATCGGACGGTGGGAACCGTCTCTTCCATCTCTCGCATCGCTCTGCGTCGCGGTCATCATACGCTTTCAGTGCGGCGGCAAGGCAATCGTCAAAGTCATTTTCGGTGTCGTGCCCCAAAGCGGTCAACCGCATCGAATATCAGGCTGTGATACCGCCACGCGGCGGCGCCGAAAATTTGGGGAAATCCGGGTCACAGCTATTGTCGCTGAGCCAGGTATTCGCAAGTGACGGGTTTAGCGCCATGGATCGTGCAAGCCCTATGGCATCAGCAGCGCCAGACTGGATCGCAGATACTGCTTGTTCTCTGGTCTGAAACCCACCGGTCAGCATGATTGGAATGGACGTTATCGTTCTGGCTTTATTGGCGAAATCCAGATAATAGGGGCCCGACGC
>CAXXPZ010000037.1:0-23168 GCA_963422555.2 uncultured Ruegeria sp. | reverse complement strand
CAGGAGGTTCGCAAGCGTCAGCCTCGCTGGCGGCTATTGAAGCGAGTGTAGGGGAAGATCGCCCGTGTCCGCATTGCGGCACACCAGGGGCACTCTCGCGGGGCAAGGCCCGAGGCCTGCGGCGATATCAGTGCAAGGGGTGCAAGAAGACATTCAATGCCGCGACCGGCACCCCTTTGGCGGGTCTTCACCGCAAAGACAAGTGGCTTGCCTTTGGAACTTGCCTTGCAGATGGGTTGACGGTTCGCCGATCGGCAGAACATTGCGGGTTTGCCGTCACTACTGCATTTCGCTGGCGGCACCGGTTTCTCACCGCAGAAAGCCCGCAGCCCCGCAAGCTCACGGGCATTGTCGAGGCCGACGAAACCTATGTCCTGAAAAGCCGCAAGGGCCAACGGAAACTGGGACGCAAAGCGCGACGCCGGGGCGGCAAGGCCAGCAAAAGGGGGCTTTCAGATGAGCAGGTTCCGGTGCTGGTTGCCGCTGACCGGAGTGGCACGACAGTCAGTGCCGTTCTCCCTGCGGTCAATGCTGACAGCTTGCGGGAGGTCATCGAACCGGTCGTGGACGAGGATATCGTTCTGGTAAGTGATGGTCACCGCGCCTATCCGCCCTGTGCCGCCGTAATCGGTGTGCGCCACGAAGCGTTGAACCTGTCCAGTGGTGAGCGGGTGCGCGACGCCTTTCACATTCAGACAGTCAACAATCGACACAGCCAGTTGAAGGATTTCCTGCGGCGCTACCGGGGGGTCGCAACCAAATATCTCGACAACTACCTGCGATGGTTTCAGCATCTGGAACTGGAAAGCGCCTCACCCCGTGCGTGTCTCGCCAACGCAATCGACAGGCCATGCATACGAATTGGAAACTGAGCCTTTAAATTTGTACGAATTCAGGCGCGCAAAAGCGCGAAAAGAAAAGAACTTGGGAGGAAACATGTATCGGTATTTGATTTCAACCGCCATCGGCTTTGCCTTATCAACTTCAGTATGGGCCGACGGCGTACCCAGCAAAGAAGCCGCCGAAGGAACCTTTGCGGAAAGCTCTATTCGCACATCGTATTGATGTGTTATATTTTGTCTGAAATACAGGAGGATGCGCATTATGGACCGGAAAGCCTTTCTTGCCTGGTTGTCGGAGGTCGACACGTTGAGCGAGGCGCAGAAAGTAGAGGTCGGTGAGGTTCTGGCCGGTCGCCCAGCGGGTGAAGCCTCGGTTGCGGCAGTTGAGCTGGGTGTTGGAGAAGACCGGACCTGCCCGCATTGCGGCGCACACGGTGCAGTGGCCAATGGCAAGGCGCGGGGAATGCAACGCTATCTTTGCCGATCCTGCAATCGAACCTTTGGAGCGGTGACGGGTACACCACTGAGCGGCCTGCACCGCAAGGATCTTTGGCTGACGTTCAGCGAATGCCTCGCCAATGGCGATACGGTGGCAGTTTCGGCAAAGCGCTGTGGCATAGCCGGGAGCACCGCCTTTCGCTGGCGACACCGCTTCCTTGCCGGGATCAAATCCACCGCCGAAAAACTGAAGGGCATTGTCGAGGCCGACGAAACCTATTTTCTTGAAAGCCGCAAAGGGGATCGTGTTTGGACACGGGCCACGGAAGGCAAATCCTCTGCAAAAAAGCCGGACCGAAAGGCCCGAAAGCGCGGGGGCAAGGCAACAAAGCGGGGCCTGTCCGATGAGCAGGTGCCGGTTCTGGTCGCGACAGATCGCTCCGGCACGACCGTTAGTGCCGTCCTGCCTGCGGTCAATGCTGCCGCTCTGCGGGAGGTTCTCGCGCCGGTCATGGACAAGGATGCACTGCTGGTGACCGATGGGGGCACCAGCTATCCGCCGTGTGCTGCCGCCCTGTGTGTCAGCCACGAAGCGCTCAACCAGTCTTCCGGTGAACGCGTTCGCGGCGAACTCCATATCCAAAACGTCAACAACCGTCACTCCCGCCTCAAGGGGTTTATTGGTAACCGCCGGGGGATCGCCACAAAATATCTTGCCAGCTATCTGCGCTGGTTCCATCTCATAGTCCTGCAGAAGAACCCAACCCCGAGGCACTGCCTCGCCAGCGCCCTCGCTGGAATGAGCATCAATACGATGTACGAATAGAGCCTTGCGGAACGACCGTTCTCTCCTTATGCCAATCGCACGATCCCTGAACGCCCGCTTTGGGGGGATACGCATCTGCATACAGGTCTGTCTCTGGATGCCGGTGCCTTCGGAAACACGTTGCTGCCGGACGAGGCGTGGCGGTTTGCAAAGGGCGAGCAGGTTGTTTCTTCGACCGGTCAGCCTGTTCGACTGGCGCGACCTCTGGATTGGATGGTTCTGACCGATCACAACGGATCTGATGGGCTTTGCTCCGGATCTTCAGGCTGGTAAGCCGGGTGTTCTGGCCGATCCGAAGGGGCTGGAATGGTACGAAGGATACAAGGCTGGCGGTGATGCCGCGGGAAAAGCCGCCTTCGACATCATCGGAAATTTCTCGCAAGGAACGCTGCCTGAAATTCTGCTGGAATCCTACAGCCCCGGCGCAGACGCGTTTGCCTTTACCTGGGAACACATTGTCATGGCGGCCGAACGCCACAACGATCCTGACAATTTTACCGCTTTCATCGGCTTTGAGTGGACTTCGGTTCCCAAGGGCTTCAACCTGCATCGTAACGTCATGTTGCGGGATGGACCGATCCGGGCCTTGAAATTTGTTCCGCCCGTGACGCAGCCGCCTTTTGGCGATACCGATCCGAAAACCCTGTATGCTTGGTTAGAGCAATATCAGTCGGAAACCGGTGGTCGTGCAGTCGCTTTTGCGCATAACGGCAACCTGTCGAATGGCTGGATGTTCCCAACAGAAGGCACCTATCACGGTGGCAAAGTTGACGAGGAATACGTCCAGAACCGCGCAAGGTGGGAGCCGCACTACGAAGTCACCCAGATCAAAGGGGATGGAGAGGCGCATCCTTTCCTCAGCCCGGATGACGAATTCGCGGACTACGAAAAATTGGGACGTTGGCAATCTGGATATCACAGAGTTGAAGACCGACGACATGTTGGCCGGTGAATACGCCCGCGAGGCGTTGAAGCGCGGATTGCTGCTGGAGGAAAAGTTTGGCGTGAACCCCTATAAATTCGGTATGGGCGGCGCCACGGACAGCCATACCTCATTGGCGACTGCCGAGGAGGACAACTATTTCGGCAAGAGCGTCAGCGCTGAACCGTCTCCGACTCGCGTGCTTCATCCTTTCGTGGAAAGCGATCTTGGTTCCTTTGAGGGTCATACGCTGGTCGCGTCCGGTTATACGGCGGTTTGGGCAAGGGAAAACACCCGCTCGGCCATCTTTGACGCGTTCAAGCGCCGCGAAACCTATGCGACTACCGGACCTCGGATATGGCTTCGATTCTTCGGCGGTTGGGATTTCTCGGATGAAGACATGCAGACACGGGCTATTGCGGACGTTGGATACGTCAAGGGCGTTCCGATGGGCAGTGATTTGCGCGAGCGTGAGGGCGAGGGCGCGCCAAACTTCCTGATTGCAGCATTGCGTGATCCGGTTGGTGCCAATCTGGACCGGGTTCAGGTGGTCAAAGGCTGGCTGGACGGCGAAGGTCAGCTGCACGAAAAGGTATATGACGTTGCCTGGTCCGATGATCGAGCGGCGGACGAAAACGGGAAGATTCCGGCCGTCGGCGATACCGTGGATATTGAGACTGCCAGCTGGTCAAACAGCATCGGCGCATCCGAGTTTGTCACGGTCTGGAGCGATCCCGACTTTAACCCGGAGGAGCGCGCGTTTTATTACGTCCGGGTGCTGGAAATCCCGACCCCGCGCTGGGTGGTCTATGACAAGCTGCGCTATGGTGTCGAGTTGCCGCCCGAAGCGCAATTGACCCATCAGGAACGCGCCTATTCCTCGCCGATCTGGTACACTCCGTAGGGCCGTTTGCTGGAAAGCGGGCGCGGTTGTTCCAACTGAAGGATCAAGGTGCACGTCGTTGAACTCAGAAAGGCCGCCCTATACAGGGGCGGCCTTTTGTGATCAGAACTGATACCGGTTTTGGTTGGCCTTGCGGGTGGACGTTGATCCCCGCCGTCGGATCCAATTGGCCTTAGTCGCAGGCGGCGTCCACAATGAATTCCACCTTGAGCTCAGGCCGCGCCAGTTTGGCCTCACCACATGCCCGCGCAGGTGCGTGTCCGGCGGGAACCCATGCATTCCAGACCTCGTTCAATCCGGCAAAGTCCTTCATATCGGCCAACCAGATCGTCACGCGCAACATTTTCTCACGTGATGAACCGGCCTGTTCGAGCAATGTGTCGATTTTATCGAGGCAAGTCCGAACCTGTTCCTGAATGGTCTCACCCTCGGCGACCTGACCGGTCAGGTAGGCGACGCCGTTGTGTTTCACGATTTTGGAGGACCGTTCTCCGGTGTCGATGCGTTTAATCATGGGAGCATTCTCGTTTCTGTTTTCCGATGGTGGTGTTCATGGTCACAAGATACTTTGCTTGGCAATCGGAAAGCACTTGATCGGGTTTCAGAGTTCTTTAATTGGCGGAGATACGTTTTGGTTCGACCGCAGGGCCTTTAGAAAGGACCTCATCGTCGGCGCCGTGACGAAGAGTATTGAATTCAAACAAGTGCGTCGAAGATAAGTCGGCCGTCCTAACAGGGGCGGCCTTTTTCTATGCAGTGTCTTGGTGCTTGCTTTTCTCCTCTCGGTTGCTGACTGTGTTGCAAAGCAAATTAAAGATGAGCATCGTTTATGTATTTGAGAATTCTCTTTGTTTTGTGCTTGGTGTTACCAAGTGCCTCTGCGCTGCAAGCTGAAGAAGCTATCGTTGTTCAGTTGAATACGCGTACTTTCTACGCAGGGGAGGACTTTCGGGGACGGGATTCAGAAGATAAGTTTCTTCCTCTCAATAGGCTCGATTGGTTGGACGAAATACTTAAGAAACTGCCAATTTTAGACCGCACTGTAGTCCACATCGATCAATTGAACACGGACTCAGATTTCCTTTGGTCGCCGACTGGTCCCGGTGGATGGTATACAAACTCAGAGTCGGTGCCAGAGCATTTGAGGCTACCGGGGTACACAGTGAATACGGGCGAGGGTGGCGGTTTCAGGCTTTTGTATCTGACGCCCAATTCTTCTAAGAAACAGTATGCACTTGGCTGTTCCGCAGAAAAAGAACCCGAAACTTATGAGTTTTGTGTTCTGAGAGCACGTTATCCACTTGATCCGAGGATTATTGATAAGACCCGCATCTACAATCCCCCATCGATGGATCAACTGGACGCACATTTCAATGAAATTGCGGCGCTAACTGTCAGTATAGCCTTGTGCTTGGATGTGACGGACCAGATTGAAATAAACGCAAAGCAATCGGTGCGTGAATACTTGGCAGAAGGTCAGACAACCCACTGCGTTGACGGGCTATCCTCTTAGGACGATGCCGTTTTGGGGCTATGATGTAATGCGCTCGGATCAGACAAGCGGCAACTTTGGCCCAACCCTCGATTTCCCCCTTGCCAAGCCCCCCGCACCCCTGTATCTCGCGCGAGTTCTCCATAAGAACATCAAGGCGGGGTGATTCCCGCCTTTTGGGTTCGATGAGGGTTGGCGATGCGCGCTTGTCCTCCTCTCAACCTCAACGCCTGATAAAAGGCTGTTATTATGCAAAGCCAAAATATCCGTATTCGGCTGAAGGCATTTGACTATCGCGTTCTGGATGCCAGCACGCAAGAGATCGTCAACACTGCCAAGCGGACCGGCGCGAACGTGCGTGGCCCGATCCCGCTGCCGAACAAGATTGAGAAGTTCACGGTTCTCCGTGGCCCTCACGTTGACAAGAAATCCCGCGACCAGTTCGAGATCCGTACGCACAAGCGTCTGCTCGACATCGTTGATCCGACCCCCCAGACCGTTGACGCGCTGATGAAGCTCGACCTCGCTGCTGGTGTGGACGTCGAGATCAAGCTGCAGTCATAAGATCGGAGGGTATAGATTATGCGCTCTGGTATTATCGCAAAAAAAGTAGGCATGACCCGCCTGTTCATGGAAGACGGCAAGCAGATCCCTGTGACCGTTCTTCACCTGGACAACCTGCAGGTTGTTGCACAGCGCACCGATGAGCAGGACGGCTATACTGCTGTTCAGCTGGGTGCCGGTGCTGCCAAGGCAAAACGCACCTCGAAAGCCATGCGCGGCCACTATGCTGCTGCAAAGGTCGAGCCCAAGCGTAAGCTGGCCGAGTTCCGCGTCTCTGCCGACGGCCTGATCGAAGTGGGTGCCGAAATTTCGGCAGAACACTTCCTGGAAGGTCAGAAGGTTGACGTTTCGGGCACCTCGATCGGTAAAGGCTTTGCCGGTGCAATGAAGCGCTGGAACTTTGGTGGTCTGCGCGCCACGCACGGCGTTTCGATCAGCCACCGTTCGCACGGCTCAACCGGTCAGTGTCAGGACCCGGGCAAGGTTTTCAAAGGCAAGAAGATGGCCGGTCACATGGGTGCTGCCCGTGTTACCACCCAGAACCTGGAGGTTGTCAAAACTGACGCCGACCGTGGTCTGGTGTTCATCAAAGGCGCCGTTCCCGGACCGAAATCGGGCTGGGTTACCGTCAAGGACGCCGTCAAGAAGAAAGCACCCGAAGGTCTGCCTTTCCCGGCAGCCGTAAAAGGTGCCGCAACCGAAGTCCAGGATTCGCAGGTGGCGGAAGAAGCGCCCGCGGAAGGTGGTGAAGCATGAAACTTGATGTAATCAAACTGGACGGCGGCAAAGCCGGCAACATCGAGCTGGATGCAGAGCTGTTCGGCCTCGAGCCGCGCGCGGACATCCTGCACCGTGTGGTCCGTTGGCAGCGCAACAACGCGCAGGCCGGCACCCACAAGGTCAAGACCCGCTCGGAAACCAGCTACTCGACCAAGAAGATCTATCGCCAGAAGGGCACCGGTGGCGCTCGCCATGGTGACCGTAACGCGCCGATCTTCCGGGGTGGTGGTATCTACAAAGGTCCGGTTGTGCGTTCGCATGGTCATGATCTGCCGAAGAAGTTCCGCAAGCTTGGTCTGCGCCACGCTTTGTCGGCAAAAGCCAAGGCAGGTGAACTGGTCGTGATCGAAGACGCCGCATCCGAGGGCAAGACTGCCGCTCTGGCCAAGCAGGTTGCAAATCTGGGCTGGAAACGCGCTCTGGTCATCGACGGCGCCACCGTGAACGAAGGTTTCGCCCGTGCAGCCGCAAACATCGAAGGTCTGGATATCCTGCCGACGATGGGCGCAAACGTCTATGACATCCTCAAGCGTGACACTCTGGTGCTCACCAAAGCGGCTGTCGAAGCACTGGAGGCTCGTCTGAAATGAGCGCGAAGGCAGAACACTACGACGTGATCCGCAAGCCGGTCATTACTGAGAAGTCGACCATGGCGTCCGAAAACGGCGCGGTTGTCTTTGAAGTGGCGATCGACAGCAACAAGCCGCAGATCAAAGAGGCCGTCGAGGCGCTGTTTGGTGTGAAGGTCAAGGCGGTGAACACCACCGTGACCAAAGGCAAGGTCAAGCGGTTCCGCGGCCAGTTGGGCAAGCGGAAAGACGTCAAAAAGGCATATGTGACCCTGGAAGAGGGGAACACCATCGACGTATCCACCGGTCTCTGATCGGTCGACGTCTTTGGACAAACCAACAAGGCCCCCGCGCAAGCGCTACTGTATGCACACATCTTTTCCCGCACGCGGAATTAGGTTCTGAACCTTGCCGTTTTGTCATATCGGTTCTATCTCCTGTCTTGCTGTTTCAAGGGGGTAGAGATGCAAAACTCGAGTTCGCATTTTGGTGATTGTCGTTTGGATCAGGCTGAACGCTTTTTGCATGGTCGTCTTGTCGAGGTCGGTCCTCGTGGTATTTCGGTGCGTAGCGTCGGCGGCAATCGCGCAGGTGAGGTTCGCTTTGGTCGGTTTTTGAGGAACGAGAAGGTGACAGTGAAAAAGATTGTTGAAAAGGCCGGGAAGGTCACGTCCGGGCGCGTTGACGGTCTGCATGTTCTGGCGATTCAAGACACAACGAGCTTTCGTGATGATGGGTCGGGAAACTGCATTGTCGGCCATGCTACGATCGCGGTGGAGGCCGAACAGGGCACGTTGCTCGGAGCGGTTGACATGCAACTCATTGAACGCTCTGGCGGCCGCAAGAAGCCGCCCAAAAATCGACCTCTTCGTGAAAAAGAGAGCTATCGCTGGCTTGAAAGCATGCAAACTAGTGCCGCCGTTCTGAACGCGGCTGCGAATGTCACGGTTATAGCCGACCGTGAAGGGGACATCTTCGAGATGTTTGCATGCCGCCCAAAAGGCGTGGACGTCCTGGTCCGAGCGTCCCATGATCGCAATCTTTCCGATGATACAGGCAAGCTCTTTTTCAGCCTTGAGGGCACGCCGCAGCAAGAACATACGGTCGAGTTGCCCGCGCGACCCGGGCAGAAGAAGCGCACGGCCCGGATTGGCGTTCGTTTCGCTTGCGTTACCCTGCCGCACCCCAAAAACAGACCGATTGAACAAGGCGTTCCCGCCAGCACGTCCGTCTACATCGTTGAGGCGCGAGAAATCGACCCGCCAGTAGGTGTGCAGCCTGCACGTTGGCGCCTGCTGACCAGCCATCGGGTCGAAACATTCGAACAGGCACGATGGATCACTCAACTCTACCGTCGGCGCTGGGTCATTGAGCAGGTTTTCCGGACCATTAAGACCAAAGGTTTCGACATCGAAAACGTGTCTATGGAGCCCGCACCCTTCAAAACTCTTTGCGCAATGACGCTTATCGCGGGGATATCCTGCATGCAGCTCGTGCAGGACCGGGATGGCGCAGGCAAACGCCCGCTGGAGGATGTATTCGAGGCGCAGGATCAACCGGTCCTTGAGGCCGTATCCGCTTCGCTTGAAGGTAAGACCGAAAAGCAGAAAAACCCGCATCCAAAGGGGTCGCTCGCCTTTGCAGCCTGGGTGTGCGCCCGTCTCGGTGGCTGGACCGGATATTATGGGAAACCGGGCCCCGTGGTTATGTTGCGCGGTCTCTATCAATTTAGGTCAATCCAACTCGGATATGGGATCGCTGGAAATGTGTGAATCGAGTAGCGCGCAAGCGGGGGCTTTTCGTTTAGCTGCGACACCAAAATTTGAGCGTGAAACCTCGCGCCCATGACAGAAATCGCTTGCTATGCCGGGGTGGTAGTCTATCCGGTTTCATACAAACAAAAGACATGGCAGGCGCATGAACGTACCCTTTCATTCCAACCCGAAAACACCGGAAAAAACCGCCGCGCGTGATTGGGTTACGACGCTTGCCAAATACCGTGAACCAAACCAGCTGCGCAGCACGTTCGAACTTGGCATCAGCATCGTTCCGTTCTTTGCACTGTGGGCGCTGTCCTGGATGTCCCTGTCGGTCAGCTATTGGCTGGCATTTGCGATTTCCGTCCTCAACGCGGCGTTTCTGCTGCGTCTCTTTGCGATCCAGCATGATTGTGGGCATGGCGCGTTCTTCAAACAGCGGGCGGTCAGTGACTGGGTCGGCAGGGTGCTCGGAGTTCTGACGCTGACACCCTATGACGTCTGGTGCCGCACCCATTCCTCGCATCACAACTCTTCCGGCAACCTGGACAAGCGCGGGATGGGAGACATCCATACGCTGACAGTGGCCGAATACCGCGCGCTGACGCCGATGAACCGGTTTTGGTACCGGTTGTACCGCCACCCGATCACCCTGTTTGGCTTTGGACCCGGCTATTTGTTCCTGTTCCAGAACCGCCTGCCGCTTGGCCTGACGGGTATTCCGAAATTCTGGGTCAGCGCGATGGTGACAAACCTGGCCATTCTGACCGCGCTGGGGGCCATCTACTATTTTGGCGGCCTGATGCCGGTGCTGCTGATCTTCCTGCCCTCGACCCTGATCGCCGCAACGGCCGGAGTTTGGCTGTTCTACGTTCAACACCAGTTCGAAGAGACGCAATGGGATCCCGATAGGGACTGGCAGCTGCATGAAGCCGCCCTGCACGGCAGTTCGCATTACATCCTGCCTTCGGTGTTGCAGTGGTTCAGCACCAATATTGGCATCCACCACGTGCACCACCTGTACAGCCGCATCCCGTTCTACCGCCTGACCGAAGTGCTGCGTGATCATGATGAGTTGGCCAACAGCAACCAGATGACCATCCGCCAAAGCCTCGCCAACGCGCGGCTGCACCTATGGGATGAAAAGGACCGTCGGCTCTTGTCCTTTGCCGAGGCGCGCGCGCTTTATGGGTGAGGGGTGTTTCGCTGGGCGGAGCGCAAACCGAGAGATTTCAAGAAAGCACGTGTGACCCTGGAAGAGGGTAACGCCATCGACGTGCCCACCGGTCTCTGATCGGAGTTGTCTTTGGCGAGAGGTGAAAGCCCCCGGGAAAGCGGGCCTTTGTTATATGAATGTCTGTTCTGAACCTGCTCTGTCAGATTGGCTCTGCGAAGCTGCCGTTGCTTCGAGTGAGCTGAGCAGATAGGCATACACCTATGAAACATGTCCCCAAAGAAACAACGGATGAGGCCCTTATTCAGGAGTTCCTGGATAAAGGAGGCAAAGTCAGCGTCGGCAAGACCAAACCTGCACCCGCTGAGCTGGGTTTGAGTAAAAATGTCTGGAACGCCAAGCTGACCAAAGAAGAGAAGGCCGCGCGCGACAAGAAGTGATTGTGCGGGGTCTGTTGGGTAAACGGAAAGACTTCGAGAATGCAAATGTGACCCTGGAAGAGGGGAGCAGCATTGACGCGTCCACCGGTCTTTGATCGGGCCTGACTTTGGAGAGAGCTAAAAGCCCCCGCGAAAGCGGGGGCTCTTTGTTGGAACGAGTTGGCCGGCATCTCTAATCAGAACTTGTGTTTCTTTATAGCTTCAGGCTACAGGACGTTTTCGATTGCGGTAATAATATCGTCGAAAAGATCCATGCTATCTTTGGCTTTAGTCTGGTGAGCCCCCCTAAGCCCGTCTTTCCCAGTGCAATCGAAGATCGGTTTTCGGGCTTCCTGACTATACGGCACTAGACTGTGCAGATTAGGGATTTGGCCCAGAAGGTGAACCGCCCCGGGTTTACCGGAGACTTTTTTGCTCAAGACTCAGGCGACTTTATCAAGGGTGTTCAGGTTTGCATAGAATGCGTCCTCCAGTTCTTGTGGCGGCCGGTGCCCGATCGCGCCGTGCAGCCGCCTGTTATTGTACCAACTGACCCAGTCCAGGGTTTCCCACTCAACCTGGCCAACCGTTTTCCATGTGCCGAAGAACTCAATGACTTCGGTCTTGAACAGGCCGATGATGCTTTCTGCCAGGGCGTTGTCATAGCTGTCTCCGACGCTGCCGACCGATGCGTCGATCCCGGCCTGGGCCAACCGCTCTGTGTACCGAACCGCCAGGTATTGCGACCCCCTGTCCGAATGGTGAATGAGCCCGTCTGCCTGTGATGGTATTCGTTGGCAGATCGCCTGGTTCAGCGCGTCCAGCACGAAGCTGGTGGTCATGGACGTGGACACCCGCCAGCCCACGATCTTGCGCGCAAAGACATCAATGACAAAGGCCACGTAGACCATCCCGGCCCAGGTCGACACATAGGTGAAGTCGGAGACCCAGAGCTGGTTTGGTGCGGTGGCCGTGAACGCGCGATTGACCTTGTCTTCCGGGCAGGCCTGTGCAGGGTCCGGGATCGTGGTCTTCTTCTTGCCGCGTGTAACACCCTGCAACCCCATGACTTTCATCAGGCGTTCCACCGTGCAGCGTGCGATGTCATAGCCTTCCCGGCGCAGTTGATGCCATACCTTGCGCGCGCCATAGCGTCCCCGGCTGGCATCAAAGACGCGCTGGATTTCCCGCGCATCCTTATCGTCCTTCCTGGCCCGATCCGAGGCTTTGTCCGGGCTGCGCCGGATAGACAGATGTGCATAATAGGACGATGGCGCGATCGGCAGCACCCTGCAGATCGACCCGACACCGAACTCGTCCCGATGATTATCGATGAATGCGATCATTTCCGGAACGGGCGGTCGAGCTCCGCCTGTGCGAAATACGCGCTCGCCTTCTTCAGGATCTCATTGGCCGTGCGCAGTTCCTTGACCTCACGTTCCAGGACTTTCAGACGTGCCTTCTGCTCGCTGGTCAGCCCATCGCGTTCGCTGGCATCGCGCTCAGCCTGCTGACACCAGACTCTGAGACTGTCCGGCGAGCAGCCGAGCTTTGGCGCGATCGCGTGGTAGGCCGCGTTGTCACTGGCGTAATCCGCGCGATGGTCTTTATAAAGCCGAACGCCGCGGGCGCGAAACTCAGCCGTGTACTTCGGGGGTGATTTTTTCTTCTCCATAGGGTTCATCCTTTGAGAGTTTTACTCTCCGGTAAACCCGGGGCGGTTCAATTCCCCTATAGACACCCACCCCCAACACGGCTATATGCACCCAATCTTGCGGCCTCGGATTCGTTCCGGGGCCTTAGATATTTGAAACCGGGGACCTTCGGGGCCCTATACCTTTGGCACCTACGGGGGCCTATCACATAGCGGGGACATCCCCGCACTTGCTAAACGGAAGACAGAAAGCATGGCACTCAAGTCGTACAAGCCGACGACGCCGGGCCAGCGCGGGCTGGTGCTGATCGACCGTTCGGAGCTTTGGAAAGGACGTCCGGTCAAGTCTCTCACTGAGGGTTTGACCAAATCGGGCGGCCGGAACAACACCGGACGGATCACTTCACGCCGCCGCGGCGGTGGCGCAAAGCGTCTCTACCGGATCGTTGACTTCAAACGGAACAAATTTGATGTCGCGGCAACCGTCGAGCGGATCGAATATGACCCGAACCGGACCGCATTCATCGCACTGGTAAAATACGAAGACGGCGAGCAGGCGTATATCCTGGCTCCGCAGCGTCTGGCTGTTGGTGACAAAGTCGTGGCATCCGCCAAGGCCGACATCAAGCCGGGCAACGCAATGCCGTTCTCGGGCATGCCCATCGGTACCATCGTCCACAACATCGAGATGAAGCCCGGCAAGGGCGGTCAGATCGCACGTGCGGCCGGTACTTACGCTCAGTTCGTTGGCCGCGATGGCGGTTACGCTCAGATCCGTCTGAGCTCGGGCGAGCTGCGCATGGTCCGTCAGGAATGCATGGCCACCATCGGTGCCGTGTCCAACCCCGACAACAGCAACCAAAACCTCGGTAAAGCCGGTCGTATGCGCCACAAGGGCGTGCGTCCGTCGGTTCGTGGTGTTGCAATGAACCCGATCGATCACCCGCATGGTGGTGGTGAGGGTCGTACCTCGGGTGGCCGGACACCGGTTACACCGTGGGGTAAGGACACCAAGGGTAAGCGTACCCGCAACAAGAACAAAGCGTCCCAGAAGCTGATCATCCGCTCGCGGCACGCCAAGAAGAAGGGACGTTAATCTATGTCTCGCTCTGTTTGGAAGGGTCCTTTCGTCGATGCTTATGTGCTGAAAAAAGCCGAAGCAGCGCGCGAATCGGGCCGCAACGAAGTCATCAAGATCTGGTCGCGTCGTTCCACCATTCTGCCCCAGTTCGTGGGTCTGACCTTTGGTGTGTACAACGGCCATAAACATATCCCCGTCAACGTCTCGGAAGACATGATCGGTCAGAAGTTCGGTGAGTACTCGCCGACCCGGACCTATTACGGTCACGCCGCTGACAAAAAAGCGAAACGGAAGTAAGTCATGGGCAAGGAAAAGAACCCCCGCCGCGTGGCCGAAAACGAAGCAATGGCGAAAACCCGCATGCTTCGTACCAGCCCGCAGAAACTGAACCTGGTGGCGCAAATGATCCGCAGCAAGAAAGTCGAGAAGGCTCTGACCGACCTGACTTTCTCGAACAAGCGTATCGCGCAGGACGTGAAGAAATGCCTTCAGTCCGCGATTGCCAACGCCGAGAACAACCACAACCTGGACGTCGACGAACTGATCGTCGCCGAAGCCTGGGTTGGCAAAAACCTGGTCATGAAACGCGGTCGCCCGCGGGCCCGTGGTCGGTTCGGCGCATTGAAAAAGCCGTTCTCGGAGATCACCATCAAGGTGCGTCAAGTTGAGGAGCAAGCCTAATGGGACATAAAGTCAATCCGATCGGCATGCGCCTGCAGGTGAACCGCACCTGGGACAGCCGCTGGTACGCTGATACCAAGGATTACGGTGATCTTCTGCTTGAAGACATCAAGATCCGTGAGTTCATCAACAAAGAGTGCAAGCAGGCCGGTGTTGCTCGTGTGATCATCGAACGTCCACACAAAAAGTGCCGCGTCACGATCCACACAGCACGTCCGGGTGTCATCATCGGCAAGAAAGGCGCGGACATCGAAGTCCTGCGCAAGAAGATTGCCCTGATGACCGACAGCGAACTGCACCTGAACATCGTCGAAGTGCGCAAGCCCGAGCTTGACGCGCAGCTGGTTGCCGAGTCCATCGCTCAGCAGCTTGAGCGTCGTGTTTCGTTCCGCCGCGCGATGAAGCGGTCGGTTCAGAATGCCATGCGCATGGGTTCGCTGGGTATCAAGGTGAACGTCGCTGGCCGTCTGGGTGGCGCCGAAATCGCACGGACCGAGTGGTATCGCGAAGGCCGCGTGCCGCTGCACACCCTGCGTGCCGACATCGATTACGCACATGCCGAAGCGATGACCCCCTACGGGATCATCGGGATCAAGGTCTGGATCTTCAAAGGTGAGATCATGGAGCACGATCCGCAGGCACGTGACCGTAAAGCACAGGAACTCCAGGACGGCCCTGCACCTCGTGGTGCTGGTGGCGGTCGTCGTTAAGGAGGGAAAGATATGCTTCAACCAAAGCGTACTAAATTCCGCAAGATGCACAAAGGCCGGATCAAGGGTGAAGCCAAGGGCGGCTCTGATCTGAACTTTGGCACTTACGGTCTGAAAGCTCTGCAGCCCGAGCGCGTCACCGCGCGTCAGATCGAAGCTGCACGTCGTGCCATGACCCGTCACATGAAACGTCAGGGTCGTGTCTGGATTCGTATCTTCCCCGACACTCCGGTCACTGCAAAGCCGATCGAAGTTCGTATGGGTAAAGGTAAGGGTTCGGTTGACCGCTGGGCCTGCAAGGTCAAGCCCGGTCGCGTGATGTTCGAGATCGACGGTGTCAATGACGACATCGCCCGCGAGGCCCTGCGCCTGGCCGCGATGAAGCTGCCGATCAAGACCCGCGTCGTGGTTCGCGAAGACTGGTAAGCGATTGGGGGACTTCCCCGTTCGTGACAAGACTGACCCCCGTCGGGAAACCGGCGGGGGTTTTCTTTTGCGCCAGCCTTTTCTGATTACTCCCACCGTTCCGTGAAAAAAGTCGACGTTTGTCCATCGCCCCCATAGGCTGCCCGGAGTGAATGGGAGTGTCTTATGTTTCAGCTGCGCAAGAAGGTGTTCATCAAAGAGGTCATAACCACCGACCAATTGGGGCAATCTTGCTATCCGGTCTGCCGGGTTGCAGCTTTGGCCGTCATACACAACCCACTGGCCGGTAGATTCTCAGAAGACTTGTCCGAGCTGTTCGAAATTGGTGGTGCTCTTGGCCCGGACCTCGCGGCCGAGGCTGTGTCCCAACTCGACGGTGCTCCGATTTCATACGGCAAAGCAGCGATTGTTGGTGTGAATGGCGATCTCGAACAGGGTGGCGCTCTGATCCACCCGAAACTTGGCGCCCCAATGCGCGCCTCAGCGGGCGGCGGTGAATCCGTTATTCCGTCCAATGCGAAACTCGGGGCACCGGGAGCTGCGATCGATCTGCCGCTTGGGCACAAGGATAACCCGTGGTCCTTTGATCATTTCGACACTATGACGCTGAGTGTTCCCGACGCGCCGAAACCGGACGAGATCGTCCTGTGTCTGGCCTACGCAGATGGCGGTCGCCCAATCCCGCGCTGCGGCTCTGGGCCTGTTAAGAACTAACGGTTGGCTGGGGCTGGTCTTGGATCAGGGCTTGGGCTATGCCCGACCCATGGCACAGATTGAATCGCTCTTCGTCACCCGTCTCTACCGCGCAGCTTTGTCCGAGTTCGATCCCAAGATCGACCCGGAAGAGCTGGAGAATTCCTGCCTGGTCATCGCCGAAGATGATGAGGCCGGGCAGGAGTGGTGTGAAGAAAACGGCTATCCCGGCTATACCAGCTATGCCTCATTGACGGATCTGCCGTGGCGCTTTCCGATCTTTGCCGATCTGGTGAAGGTGCTGGATCAGCACGTAACGGCCTTTGCCAAGGATCTGGAGTTCGATCTGGGCGAGGGTGAATTGAAGCTGGAAGACCTGTGGATCAACATCCTGCCCGAGGGCGGAATGCATTCCAGCCACATCCACCCGCACAGCGTAATCTCGGGTACGACCTATGTGGCGATGCCCAAAGGTGCCAGCGCGCTCAAGCTTGAGGACCCCCGGTCGGCCCGCATGATGGCGGCCCCGATCCGTCGCAAAGACGGGCGGCGCGACTTGCAGCCATTCATCTATATGAAACCCGAACTTGGGGACGTGCTGTTGTGGGAAAGCTGGCTGCGTCACGAGGTGCCCATGAACATGGCCGAGGAAGAACGGATCAGCGTTAGCTTTAACTACAAGTGGGACTAATTGGGCCGCCTGTGGCGGTTGCGATCAAAAAAAATGCGATTTATCCTTGCAATGCGATAGAATATCAACGATGTGATGCACGCTTTCGTTTTTCTTTTTCGACCACTGTCTACCGATTTTCGGCGTTCAGTCTCTCGATCCAGACCGACAACGCCGCACTGTCGCAATATCGCGGACAGCATTATTTAGGAGACTACGGATATGGCCAATGGCACCGTAAAATGGTTCAACACAACTAAAGGTTTTGGCTTCATCGCACCGGAGACCGGTGGCAAAGACGTGTTTGTGCACATCTCAGCCGTCGAGCGCTCGGGTCTGACCGGCCTGGCCGACGACCAGAAAGTGACGTTCGACATCGAGCCCGGCCGTGACGGTCGTGAGTCGGCTGTGAACATCGCGCTGGCGTAAGTCCCCCGGACTTTGACAGTTTAAGACGCGGTCTCGTGCAAACGGGGCCGCGTTTTGCGTTTGTGGGTGCTAGGCGGAATGGCGATGGGTTACACCGTGAGGTGCCTATGAGGGTGATTGAGGGAGAGCGGATCGGTGTCAGATTTAGTTACTGACGGGATAAACCTTTGTGTCAGGCACGCAATGGAATCGGCAACTCCAGTCTTTTGGGGAGGTATTTTAGTCTTGTTTCTGTTGTTACTCTACCGAACGGGTTGGAATGTGAGGGAGAGTATTTTGGCGATCGTAGGATTACGCGGAATGCGATATTTCACACGGGTTGAACTAAGTGTCTCGATGGTGACGATCGGCGCTACTTTCTACGTGCTGCTTCAAGCTCTAGAAACATGCAAACAAGCATAGCGTTCCCATGGTACGTTTGTTAGCGCGCGACTGCACTAAACTTTCCCTTGCCACCCACCCGTGAACCCCCTATAGAGCGGCATCTTGCGTTCCCCCGGCCGAGTCGGGGGATTCGTATGTCTATCATTCATCCACCAGGTCAAAGGTGACCCGAGTTACGGGGCCTTCTGGTGTTTTGAGCAAAGGAAAAAGGCGATGAACGCCCAAGAACTGCGTGACAAGACCCCGGACCAGCTCCGCGAGGAACTGGCCAACCTGAAGAAAGAAAGCTTTAACCTGCGCTTTCAACAGGCAACCGGTCAGCTGGAAAGCACTGCTGGTATCAAAGCGGCCCGCCGCAACGCTGCCCGCGTCAAAACCATTCTGAACGAAAAGGCCGCTGCAGCGGCATCGGAGGAGTAATCCTATGCCCAAGCGTATCCTGTCCGGCACCGTAACAAGCGATGCCAACGCACAGACCGTAACCGTATCCGTCGAGCGCCGCTTTACGCATCCGGTTCTGAAGAAAACCATCCGTAAGTCCAAGAAATACCGGGCTCACGATGAAAAGAACGCCTTCAAGGTCGGCGATACAGTCCGCATCATCGAATGCGCGCCGAAATCGAAGACGAAACGTTGGGAAGTTCTGGAGGCGTAAGCCTGCAGGATTTTTCCATTTGTCGAAACCCTGGGGGATTTAACAAGACCAGCCCCCACAGGTCGGGAGAAACCACATGATCCAGATGCAGACCAATCTGGATGTCGCTGACAACTCCGGCGCACGCCGAGTTCAGTGCATCAAGGTCCTGGGTGGTTCCAAGCGTAAATACGCCTCCGTTGGCGACATCATTGTCGTCTCGGTGAAGGAAGCCATCCCACGCGGCCGCGTAAAGAAAGGGGACGTCCGCAAGGCCGTCGTCGTACGCACCGCCAAGGAAGTCCGTCGCGAAGACGGCACCGCGATCCGTTTCGATCGCAATGCCGCCGTCATCCTGGGCAACAACAACGAGCCCGTAGGTACCCGTATCTTTGGCCCGGTTGTTCGTGAACTGCGCGGCAAGAACTTCATGAAAATCATCTCGCTCGCTCCGGAGGTGCTGTAATCATGGCTGCTAAACTCCGCAAAGGCGACAAGGTCGTCGTGCTGGCCGGTAAGGACAAGGGCAAAGAGGGAACGATTACCTCGGTTGACCCATCTGCCGGTAAAGCTGTTGTCGATGGCGTCAACATCGCCATCCGTCACACGCGCCAGACCCAGAACAACCAGGGTGGTCGCCTGCCTCAGGCAAACCCGGTTGAACTGTCGAACCTGGCTCTGCTGGACAAAAACGGCAAGGCAACCCGCGTCGGCTTCCGCATGGAAGGTGACAAGAAGGTGCGTTTCGCCAAGACCACGGGGGACGTGATCGATGCTTGATACTGCAAACTACACCCCGCGTCTGAAAGCTCAGTACGCAGAAACCATCCGTGCCGCTCTGATGGAAGAGTTCGGCTACAAGAACGAAATGCAGCTGCCCAAGCTGGAAAAAATCGTTCTGAACATTGGTTGTGGCGCCGAGGCTGTGCGTGATTCCAAGAAAGCCAAAGCGGCTGTCGCGGATCTGACGGCAATCGCGGGCCAGCAGGCTGTTGCGACACTGGCGAAAAAGTCGATTGCGGGCTTCCGCGTCCGTGAAGACATGCCGCTGGGTGCCAAGGTAACCCTGCGCGGTGACCGGATGTACGAATTCCTGGATCGTCTGATCACCATCGCGATGCCGCGTGTTCGTGACTTCCGCGGTGTGAAGCCGTCTTTCGATGGTCGTGGCAACTTTGCCATGGGCATGAAAGAGCACATCGTGTTCCCGGAAATCGATTTCGACAAGGTCGACGAGGTCTGGGGCCTGGATATCGTAATTGCCACCACAGCGAAAACCGACGCTGAAGGCAAGGCGCTGTTGAAGCAATTCAACGTGCCGTTCAACGCCTGAGCGACGGGAGGAAAAAGACATGGCTAAAAAAGCAATGATCGAACGCGAGAAGAAGCGCGAGCGCCTGGTGGCCAAATATGCCGCAAAGCGCGCCGAGCTGAAAGAAATCGCGAATGACGAGAGCAAGCCGATGGAAGAGCGTTTCAAAGCGCGTCTGAAACTGGCGAAACTGCCGCGCAACAGTTCGGCAACTCGTCTTCACAACCGCTGTCAGCTGACCGGTCGTCCTCATGCTTACTACCGTAAGCTGAAGGTCAGCCGTATCGCGCTGCGCGAGCTGGGTTCTGCTGGTCAGATCCCCGGCATGGTGAAATCGAGCTGGTAAGGGAGAGAATGATATGAACGATCCTATCGGCGATATGCTCACCCGTATCCGCAACGCGCAAATGCGCGGCAAGTCCTCTGTTTCTACCCCAGCTTCCAAGCTGCGTGGTTGGGTTCTGGACGTGCTGGCGGACGAAGGTTACATCCGAGGCTATGAAGCGACGACCGGCACAAACGGTCATCCGGCCATCGAAATCAGCCTGAAATACTACGAAGGCACCCCTGTCATTCGCGAACTCAAGCGGGTCTCAAAGCCCGGCCGTCGCGTTTACATGGGCGTCAATGACATTCCGCAGGTCCGTCAGGGTCTGGGTGTGTCGATTGTCAGCACTCCGAAAGGTGTGATGTCGGACCAGAATGCACGCTCCAACAATGTTGGCGGCGAAGTGCTCTGCACCGTCTTCTAAGGAGGTCTGTCAATGTCTCGTATTGGTAAAAAACCGGTCGAGCTGCCCAGCGGCGTTTCCGCCTCTGTGTCGGGTCAGACCATCGAAGTCAAAGGCCCAAAAGGCGCCCGCAGCTTCACCGCAACTGATGACGTAACTCTGTCGGTCGAAGACAATGTTGTGCAGATCAACCCTCGCGGCATGTCCAAGCGCGCGCGCCAGCAGTGGGGCATGAGCCGCACAATGGTCGCCAATCTGGTTGAAGGCGTCACCAACGGCTTCAAAAAAGAGCTGGAGATCCAGGGTGTTGGTTACCGGGCTCAGATGCAGGGCAACACCCTGAAGCTGAATCTGGGCTACAGCCACGACGTTGATTTCGTTGCTCCGGAAGGTGTCACCATCACCGCACCGAAGCAGACCGTGATCATTGTGGAAGGTAACGACCAGCAGCAGGTGGGCGAAGTCGCGGCGAAAATCCGCGAATGGCGCCGTCCCGAGCCCTATAAGGGCAAAGGCATCCGCTACAAGGGCGAGTTCATCTTCCGCAAAGAAGGCAAGAAGAAGTAAGGACGCAAACAATGGCAAACAGCAAAAGAACCCTGTTTCTGAAGCGCCGCCTGCGCGTTCGGAACAAACTTCGCAAGGTCAACGCGGGTCGTCCGCGTCTGTCTGTGCACCGTTCGAACAAGAACATCTCTGTTCAGTTGATCGACGATGTGCGCGGCGTGACCCTGACCTCGGCCTCGACTCTGGAAAAAGATCTGGGTGTTGTTGGCAAGAACAACGTCGAAGCGGCCACCAAAGTGGGCGCGGCTATCGCCGAGCGTGCCAAGAAGGCAGGCGTCGAAGAGGCCTATTTCGATCGTGGTGGCTTCCTGTTCCACGGCAAGGTGAAGGCTGTCGCCGACGCCGCGCGTGAAGGTGGTCTGAAGATCTAAGACTTGCGGGCAGCTTTGCGGCTGCCCCGATGATCCGGGGGCCTCGGCAGATGTCGGGGCTCACTTGGATTGAACAAACGGCGCCGAGAGCGTCACCAAAGAAAAGGGATGCCAAAATGGCAGAACGTGATAACCGCCGGGGACGTGGTCGTGACCGCGATGAAACTCCGGAATTCGCAGATCGTCTGGTTGCGATCAACCGCGTGTCGAAAACCGTAAAAGGTGGTAAGCGCTTTGGCTTCGCCGCTTTGGTGGTTGTTGGCGATCAAAAAGGCCGCGTCGGCTTTGGCAAGGGTAAAGCGAAAGAAGTACCCGAGGCCATCCGCAAGGCGACCGAACAAGCCAAGCGTCAGATGATCCGCGTGCAACTGCGCGAAGGTCGGACCCTGCACCACGATATCGAAGGCCGTCACGGCGCCGGTAAAGTGGTCATGCGCACAGCACCTGAAGGTACCGGTATCATCGCCGGTGGTCCGATGCGTGCCGTGTTCGAAATGCTGGGTGTCAAGGACGTTGTGTCCAAGTCGCTGGGCTCGCAGAACCCGTACAACATGATCCGCGCAACCATCAACGGCCTGACCAAAGAGCAGAGCCCGCGTTCGGTCGCACAGCGTCGTGGCAAAAAGGTCGCCGACATCCTGCCCAAGCGGGACGAAGCACCTGCTGCTGAAGCAGAAGCATAAGGAGAGCGACCCATGGCAAAAACCATCGTCGTCAAGCAGGTCGGTTCACCGATCCGCCGCCCCGCCGAACAGCGCGCAACCCTGATCGGTCTGGGCCTGAACAAGATGCACAAAACCCGTGAGCTGGAGGATACCCCCTCGGTCCGCGGCATGGTCAACAAGATCCCGCATCTGGTAGAGATCATCGAAGAGCGCGGCTAAGCCCGACTTCTTCGAAAAAATTGAAACGCCTCTGACCTCGGTCGGGGGCGTTTTACTTTTTTTTGACAGGATGGTGTTTCTATCAATTCCAATCGGCTTGGTAGAAATTCAGATTGATTAAATGAGGCGCCTAGCGACTTGGGTTCATTCGTCGCTTGATTACGCCGGAACTCATAAACCCACCATCAATCGGCATGACCACGCCGTTGACGTAAGCTGATGCTTCGCTGAGCAGGAAGGCCGCGACTTCGGCCACTTCGTCCGGTGTTCCATAGCGGTTGGCGGCAATGCTCGCGCAATAGCTTTCCCGGGTCTCTGCGTCGTGCATCTTCTTGACCAACGCTGTTTCGATTGCGCCCGGAGCCATCGCATTCACCGTAATCCCCAATTCAGCAAGTTCCGTGGCTAGAACCCGTGTCAATGCGTGAACACCGCCCTTGCTTGCCCCATAAGCTGTACGCCCGGTACCCCCGCGTTCGCCTGCGGCTGATCCCATGAGCAGAATGCGCCCGTATCCCTGTTGAACCATGACCTTGGCTGCGGCTCTGGCGCACAGGAATGTTCCCGTCAGATTGATCCTGATTATCTGGTCCCAATCCTCCAACGAAGTATCGAGTATGGTTTTCTCGGCGCCAATGCCCGCGCAATGTGCCACTCCATCAATTTGCCCGGTCAGCCTTGAAGCGGCTTCAAACATTCGGTTGACGTCATCCGGGTCTGAAATATCGGCGCAGATCGAGAGGGCCGAATGGCCAGAAGCCTCCAATTCGGATTTGGCCGTAAGTGCGCCGTCTTCGTTTTGATCCGCGATTGCAACTCGCGCGCCAGCCAAAGCAACCCTGTGCGCAATAGCCTGCCCAATCCCGCTTGCGCCGCCGGTGACCAAGATACATCTTCCGTCAAATCCCACACTGAATCCTCCGCTCTGCCTAATTCAACATGTGTATCAGACGCTGCGTGTGCTGTGCGTATTCCGGCATTCTCAGGTATGTTTGCGCCAGGTCTCAATCTCGTATTGCCATTCCTTCCATGCATACCGGCTAGACCGAAACCTGCGTTGTTAGCGATACCCAACGCGCCTATCTCAGCCTTGTCCAAAGACGAAACAAACAAGTGACATCGGGGAATACGCCCCGACCTTCGAAAGGAATAGAAAAGCTCTATTCGCACATCGTATTGATGTGTTATATTTTGTCTGAAATACAGGAGGATGCGCATTATGGACCGGAAAGCCTTTCTTGCCTGGTTGTCGGA
>CAXXPZ010000036.1:0-31511 GCA_963422555.2 uncultured Ruegeria sp. | reverse complement strand
AGTTTTTCGTTCATCAGACCTTCGACCGCCGGGCGCACTTCGGAGCTGACCAGCTTGTCCTTGGTCTGGGACGAGAATTTCGGATCGGGCACTTTGATCGACAGCACGCAGGTCAAACCTTCGCGGGCGTCATCCCCGGTGAAACTGATCTTTTCCTTTTTGGCGATGCCGCTGGACTGCGCATAATTGTTGATCGTCCGGGTCAGAGCGCCCCGGAAACCGGCCATATGCGTGCCGCCATCGCGCTGCGGGATGTTGTTTGTAAAGGGCAGCACCGTCTCGTGATAGCTGTCATTCCACCACATCGCGATTTCAACGCCGATGTCGTCCCGCTCGCCTTTAATATAAATAGGCTCGGGCATGGCGGCGGATTTCGAACGGTCCAGATATTTGACGAACTCTTTGACGCCGCCTTTCGTAGAACAGTTCCGTTTCCAAACGTTCCGCCGGGCGTTCATCGATCAGGATGATGCGGACACCCGAATTCAGAAAGGCCAGCTCGCGCAGAGACGTTTTTCCAGCGTCTCGAATGAATATTCCAGGTTCGAGAATGTATCGGTCGAGGCCAGAAAGCGCACTTCGGTCCCGGTCTGATCACCGCAGTCGCCGACGACTTTCAGGTGTTCGGTCGTCCTCACCGCCCTCAAACCGGGCCACGTGTTCCTTACCCTTGCGCCAGACGCGCAGTTCCAGCCAATTGGACAGCGCGTTCACCACCGAAACACCCACGCCGTGCAGACCGCCGGACACCTTGTATGAGTTGCTGTCGAACTTACCGCCAGCATGCAGCTGGGTCATGATGACCTCGGCGGCAGAAACGCCCTCTTCGGGGTGGATATCCACCGGAATTCCGCGCCCGTTATCACTGACCGAGACGCTGGAAATCGGCGTGAATTTTCACCGTCACGTGGTCCGGCGTGACCGGCCAAAGCCTCGTCAATTCCGTTGTCGACAACCTCGTACACCATGTGGTGCAGACCCCGAGCCGTCGTCGGTGTCACCGATATACATGCCGGGGCGTTTGCGAACCGCCTCTAAGCCTTTGAGAACTTTGATGGAATCAGCGCCGTATTCCTGAGGTGCCTGTGCGTCTTCGGACATGCCGTTAGTACCTATATTATTTTGGTAACTTATACGAAACCCGGTGGGGAATGTCACGCCATCCCCCAATATTTTGTGGTTCCAATGGGTTTTTGCGCCGGTTCAGGCGCGCGTTTGCCAAACGGTCACAGACGATCCAGATCAGACGCGATATCCGCCGCAATTGCCTGCGCATCCACATCGCTGCGTTCCGCCGACAAACGCAGCCCAAGAAGGTCAGATTGATAGCGTGCCGCCAACCGTTCCGGATCATGCTCCGGGCCAATTTCCCCAGCCTGCTGCGCGCGGTGAAAGAGTGTGGTGAAACACGCTTTCATTTCGGCCATATGCCTGGCGGCCTTCTCGGCCAGATCGTGCTCTTTGGCTTGCAACTCGGCATAGGTCTTGGCCAACATGCATGCCTTGGCAGGCAGGCTCGGCTGCTTCGATCACCAGCCTGGGCTGCGTCTGGAGCGCCGCCTTGGGGCCCAGCCTGTCCGCCAACGCCTTCAGGCGCGCCAAACCCTCTTGCGTGTATCGCTCGAGCGCCAGCGCATAAAGCGCATCCTTGGACCCGAACGCGGCATAGAAGCTGCCCGGCTTCAATTTCAACTCACGCTCAAGATCCTTCAGTGACGTGCCCGCCCAGCCCTGGCGCCAGAAGATATCTCTGGCGCGGTCGATCAGTGCATCTCGGTCATATTCAGGTTTGCGGGGCATTGGCGTCACCATTTCTTGAACGGTCGCTCAAATATATACTTGAGTGATCGCTCAAGAAAGCCTATTTCTGCCTCACCGCGCCAGAAAAGGAGTTCCGACATGGCTGATTTCCCCTCTCACGACCTGACAACCGCGCCCGAAGGGTCCAAACCGCTGCTGGAAAAATCCCAGGCCGCCTTTTGGCCGCTTGCCCGGCCTGCACAAGGTCATGGCCGACAGCCCGCAACATCTTGAGGGTTATCAGGTTCTGCATCACCTGTTCATGCAGACCGATTTCGACAATGACGAAAAGACAGTGGTCTGGCAGACCATCAATGTGGAAAACGAATGCCACTATTGCGTGCCCGCCCATACCGGCATCGCCAAGATGATGAAGGTATCGGACGAGATCACCGAAGCCCTGCGCAATGAGACCCCGCTGCCCAGTGCCAAGCTTGAAGCGCTGCGCACTTTCACCCTGCAGATGATGCAGACCCGGGGCAACGTGACGGACGCACAATTGCAGGCCTTCTTTGACGCCGGTTATTCACACCGCGCGGTTCTGGATGTGGTTCTGGGTCTGGCACAGAAAACCATGTCGAACTACGTCAACCCACATGGCTCAGACGCCGGTGGACGAGGTCATGCGCGGCTTTATGTGGGAACGCAAAGTCAGCGAACCCTGCCTAAGCCGACACGACCGAGCCGCCCTCACCATCGCTCACGATCAACGTCTGGGCCCGGTCGCCCAGTTCCTCAAACAGCTCAGGCCCGGTGCCCGTCATCCAGGCCTGAGCGCCCAGCGCGCAAATCTCATCATACAGCGCCGCACGCCGACCCGCATCCAGATGCGCGGCAACCTCATCCAGCAGAACAATCGGCGGTGCACCAACCATCGCAGCCAGGGCCCGTGCATTGGACAGGATCAGAGACACCAACAGCGCCTTCTGCTCGCCGGTCGAACAATCCCTGGCCGGAACACCCTTGGCGGCAAACACACCATACAGGTCCGACCGGTGCGGCCCGACCAATGTCCGCCCCGCCGCCAAATCGCGAAACCGGCTTTCGGCCAAAGCGTCCAACAGATCATCTGCCGTTTCGGGCATGGACCCCTTCGGTTTGCACCAATTCCAGCTCAGCCGAAGGAAACGCCGTTTCCGCCTGATCCTGGGACGCGCGCAAATGATCCAGCGCCGCCTGACGCGCGGCGTGAATCCGACTGCCCATCTCGGCCATTTGACCCTCCAGCGCGGCATACCAGTGGGCGTCCCGCACTTGCTCCTTCAGCAGACGGTTGCGTTCCCGCATGGATTTCTCATAGGTCAATGAGGCCTCGGCGTGGGATGGATCAAAGCTCAGCGCGATCCGATCCAGAAACCGCCGCCGCCCCTCGGCCCCTTCGATCCACAACCGATCCATCGAGGGGATCAGCCAGACAACCCGCGCCAGCTTGCCCAGATCGATTTGGTTGGCAGCCTTGTCATCGATCCGAACCTGACGCGCCCCGCCGCCTTCGGACCAAGTTTCGATCTCATATAGCTGGCTTTGCACGTCGAGCACACCCGATAGCTTCCAGCCTATGGCCTCTGGCCGCCGAGTCATCTCAGCCGCGCTGGCCCGCCGCATGCCGCGACCAGGAGAGAACAGCGAGACCGCTTCCAATATGTTGGTCTTGCCCGCCCCGTTTGCTCCGTGCAAAACAACAGGCCGCCCATCCAGCGACAAATGCGCCAGCTTGTGTGACCGAAAATGCGAGACTTTGAGTTCGGTCAGGGCCAATGCCATGACCCCTCCCTTCATCTTTTCAAAAATACTCCCGCCGGAGGCATCGCGCGCCAGCGCGATCAGACGCGCATCGGCATGACGACATAGACCGCACTCAGGTCATTGCCTTCGCGCATCAGCGTCGGATCACCGGCGGAATTGAACAGGAACACCGCATTCTCGCGATCGACCTGAGATGCGATCTCAAGCAGGTATTTTGCGTTGAACCCGATCTCAAGCCGCTCATCGCCATAGGCCACGGCCAGTTCTTCCTCAGCCGCGCCGCTGTCTGGGGCGTTCACCGACAGTACCAGCTTGTCGCCATCCAACTGCAGCTTGACCGCGCGCGAACGTTCCGACGACACGGTGGCGACCCGGTCCACGGCCTGCGCAAATTCGGCGGCATCCACTTCCATCTTGCGTGTGTTGCCTTGCGGAATAACGCGCGTGTAATCGGGGAAAGTGCCGTCGATCACTTTCGAGGTCAGCGTGATATCAGGTGTCGCAAAGCGCACCTTGGTTTCACTGACCGACACGGCGATGTCCATCTCATCGTCATCCAGAAGCTTGCGCAGCTCACCCACCGTCTTGCGCGGCACGATAACGCCCGGCATATCCGCAGCACCTTCGGGGCAATCCGCATCAATGCGTGCCAGCCGGTGACCATCGGTGGCCACACAGCGCAGAACCTTGCCGCCTTCGGACCCGTCGGTCACATGCATGTAGACACCGTTCAGATAATACCGCGTCTCTTCCGTCGAGATGGCAAATTTCGACTTGTCGAACAACCGGCGCAGCAATGCGGCCGATGCAGTAAAATTCGACTGATATTCCGAGGATGCCATCACCGGGAAATCCTCTTTCGGCAGCGTCGCCAGCGAAAAATTCGAGCGCCCCGCTTCGACCGTCAACCGACCCGCCGCACTGTCGGCGATCAGGGTCACCAGCGCGCCATCCGGCAATTTGCGCACAATCTCGTGCAGGGTGGTGGCGGCAACCGTTGTGGCACCCGCTTTTTCGACCTGCGCGGGCGCCTTGTCGACAACCTCAATATCCAGATCGGTGGCCCGGAACTGCACCTGATCGCCTTCGGCCTCGATCAGCACGTTGGCCAGTATCGGAATGGTGTTGCGTCGTTCGACAACAGATTGGGCCTGCGAGACGGCCTTGAGAAGGGTGCCGCGTTCGATGCTGATCTTCATACCCTTAATTCCTCTGACTGGCGTGCTGAAATAGGCGGGACTGGCACGTTAGCGGTTCCGCCCTGAGGCACAAGGATTTTTTACGGATTTCTGGTTTGGAATGCGCAAGGCGTCAAGGGTCGCGTGGCCCAACCGTTACAGTTCATCGCGGACCGTGGACAAATGCGCACAAGACTGCACCCCGGATATGAGGGTCCGGGGCGCATGTGCGAAAGGGGTGGTTGTCTTCAGGCTTCCAGCGCGCGGCGCAGCATTTCGACGTCTTCGGCGATCTGCCCGTCCGTCAGCTTCAACTCTTCGATACGCTTGACGCCATGCATGACGGTGGTGTGATCCCGCCCGCCAAATCGGCGACCGATTTCGGGCAGCGAACGGCTGGTCAATTGCTTGCACAGATACATCGCAACCTGACGCGGGCGCGCATAAGACCGCAGGCGTTTGGGTCCGATGATGTCGGACATGCGGATGTTGTAGTATTCAGAGACTTTGCGCTGAATCTCTTCCACAGTGATTTTACGTTCAGACGCACGCAGCACATCGGCCAGACAATCCTGCGTCAGTTCCATGTCAATCTCGCGGCCTACCAGCGAGGCAAAGGCGAACAGACGGGTCAGCGCGCCCTCAAGGACGCGAACATTGGTCGAAATACGCTGGGCGAGGAATTCCAGAACGCCATCGGTGATGGACAGATCGGGATAGGTGTTGCGGTATTGCTGGACCTTATTTTGCAAGATGCCCAGGCGCAGTTCGTAATCGGTGGGGTGCAGATCGACGACCAGACCGCATTGCAGGCGCGATTTTACGCGGTCTTCCAGATCCTTGATTTCGCCCGGGGCGCGGTCGGCCGAGATAATGATCTGCTTGTTCTGGTCCACCAGCGCGTTGAAGGTGTGAAAGAACTCTTCCTGTGTCGAATCCTTGCCAGCGATGAACTGCACGTCATCGACCATCAGCACATCGACAGAACGGAACAGATGTTTGAAATCCATCATCCGCCGTTCGCGCAGGGCCTGTACGAACCGGTACATGAACTGTTCCGCCGACAGGTAAAGTACGTTCAGTTCGGGATGCCTGGTCTTCAGTTCCCATGCAATGGCGTGCATCAGGTGCGTCTTACCAAGGCCGACGCCACCATACAAAACCAGCGGGTTGAAAGTGACCGGGCCGCCTTCGGACACGCGGCGCGCGGCGGCATGGGCCAGTTCATTGGGCTTGCCGACAACAAAGCTGTCAAAGGTGAAGCGGGCATCCAACGGCGCGGCCTGCAACCCCTCAAGCGCGTCTGATGCAATATCCGCCACCGGCACCGGTGCACTTGTCACTGGCTGTGCCTGAACAGTCTGCGCCGGGCGTGCCGAAGAGTTGGCGGCCGTCTGGAATGCCAGACGCTGTACGGACTCACCCGATGTGTTCAGCTCATAAAGAATCAGATCCGCGAAATTCTGACTCACATAGTTGCCCATAAAGTTGGTCGGTACGGAAAAAATGGCCACACCATCCTGCAACTCCTGGAACTCCAGCGGTTCGATCCAGGTGGTGAAGTTATTTCGACCAACGGCCTTAAGCAACTTGCTACGCAGTTGTCCCCATTTCTCTTGTGTCATACGGCGCCTCACGCATCCCATTCTTTATTGGCCTGTCGGCCTTATTAATATGGCCCGGTTTCCCGGTTTATCGCGTTCACGCACAAGGCTACCATTCGCCAAACCGCAGCGGTTTGGCGGGCAGAGATCGGATGATCAGCGCAATCAAAATTCCTGTTCGACCCAATACAGGGCCGCGCCCAGAAACCAGGCTGCGCATCACAATCCAAATTTTCGACAGGGCCAGAATCGTCGGAAAACCCGAGATCCGCAGCAGATCGTCCGTCCGGCCAAGGCCGGTTTTCGAACATTCGTCCCCAAGATCATCCCGATACCCGTCGGTTCGATCACGGAAACAGCCTGTCCCCCCAAGCGAGTGAATCGCTGTATCAGTGGTAGCAAGATGGTATGGGGCGCGGCAACGAAACTTCGATATTGACTCGCATCTGGACCCGAAAGAATCTCTCAGCTTCGTGAAGGCGCGGTTTTCTGGCAACAGCAAAAAAGGCGCCGCAACTTGCGACGCCCTTCAAATTAGATCAGCTTTGCTGACGTGACCTAGGGTCAATCCCCGGGTTTATCCCAGCGCTTTAACGCGTGCCGACAGGCGCGACATTTTGCGGGATGCGGTGTTCTTGTGGAATACGCCTTTGGCGACGCCGCGCATCAGCTCGGGCTGAGCCGCGCGCAGGGCGGCGGTCGCTGCGTCCTTGTCACCGGATGTGATCGCTTCTTCGACCTTGCGCAGGTAGGTGCGGATGCGCGAACGGCGTGCTTTGTTGACTGCAAAACGCTTCTCGTTCTGACGAGCGCGTTTCTTTGCTTGGGGCGAATTTGCCATGTGTGTCTCTGACCTTTGTTCGGTACGGTTATATCTGGGTTTGC
The DNA here is from genome assembly GCA_963422555.2 of uncultured Ruegeria sp. Taxonomy (GTDB): domain Bacteria; phylum Pseudomonadota; class Alphaproteobacteria; order Rhodobacterales; family Rhodobacteraceae; genus Ruegeria. The sequence continues at coordinate 24,298 of CAXXPZ010000036.1, read as the reverse complement.
GCGCCACGGGAAATCCGCACCGGATCGTCGATCACGAGTGTGAGTCGGGCCAAAGCGGGCCGCACGCGCATGTATAGCGGCGGTCTTTAGACAAGTTTGCGGGGTTTGCCAAGCCGATTCTCACGATCCGGCTGCAGGCGGCCAAAAGGCGGGCCTTGGCCCACCGCATTACTTGTCGCGGAACTGGGCTGCGCGTTTTTCCAGAAACGCCGCCATGCCTTCTTTTTGATCTTCCGTTGCGAACATCGAATGAAACACCCGCCGTTCGAACAGCATGCCTTCGCTCAGTGGCAGTTCATAGCTGCGATTGACGGCCTCTTTGGCGGCCAGCGCGGTCAGCTGCGATTTCTCTGCGATCTTCTGCGCGGCACTTGTTGCTTCTTCGACCAGCTTCTTGGCAGGCACAACGCGGCTGACCAGACCCGCGCGCTCGGCCTCTTCGGCATCCATGAAACGGCCCGTCAGGTTCATGTCCATCGATTTGGACTTGCCGACAAAGCGGGTCAGTCGCTGGCTGCCGCCCAGCCCGGCAATGACGCCCAGGTTGATCTCGGGCTGACCGAATTTGGCTGTATCGGCCGCGATGATGAAATCGCACAGCATGGCCAGTTCGCATCCACCGCCCAGCGCGTAACCGGCGACGGCGGCGATGATCGGCTTGCGGATCGCGGTCACCCGGTCATTGGCGTCGGCAAACAGGTTGACGTTGAACACGTCGACAAAGCTCATCTCGGACATCTCCTTGATGTCCGCGCCAGCGGCAAAGGCCTTGTCCGAGCCCGTGATGACGATGCAGCGCACTTTGTCGTTGCTGTCAGCGTCTTCCAACGCCGTGCACAATTCACTCAGAAGCTGAGTGTTCAGCGCATTCATCGCATCGGGTCGGTTGAGCTTGATAAGGGCGACGTGGTCTTCGATTTCGACGATGATCGTCTCAAAAGCCATGAGGTACGAGCTTTCGGTTGTTCCGTTCAGATACGATTCCTTACCACGCGCATTCGCTGGATCAAGTTATCTTTGGCATTGCGCACAGTAGAAGGATGAGCGACCGGACTGGGTGATTCTCTTGATCGTGGACCCGCAACCTGCGGTGCGGCACGCCTCGCCTTCGCGGCCATAAACGTCAAAGCTGTGCTGAAAATATCCAAGCTCTCCATCAGCTTGGCGGAAATCCCGCAGCGACGAACCGCCCGCTTCGATGGCCTCTTGCAGGACCTGTCTGATGATCGGCACCAGCGCCGCAACACGGGGTGCAGAAATCTGTCCGGCCTTGCGACGTGGCGACACTCTGGCCCGAAAAAGTGCTTCGCAGACGTAAATATTGCCCAGGCCTGCAACGATTCCCTGATCCAGCAGCGCGGATTTGACCGGGGTGTTCTTGCCCTTGAACGCGCCAACCAGATGCTGTTCGTGGAAATCATTGCCCAGAGGTTCCGGGCCCAGCACCGCCAACAATTTGTGATCTTCCGCTGTCGCCGTGGGCAGCAGGTCCATTGCCCCGAACCGGCGCGGGTCGTTGAATGTGATCCGCGCACCATTGGCCATGTGAAAGACCACATGGTCGTGTTTTTCAGGCATCGGATGGGTGTGGGCGAATTGCCCCAGCGGATCACCGGAAACCGTCATGCGCCCGGACATACCCAGATGGATCAACAGGGTTTCACCGCTGCTGAGATCGGCCAGAATGTATTTCGACCGCCGTCGCAACCGGTCCACCCGCTGTCCGGTCAGCCGCTGGGCCATACGATCCGGGAACGGCCAGCGCAGGTCGGGCCGGTTCACATCCGCCTGTTCGATCACCGCCCCCTCCATCGCGGGGCTCAATCCTCGGCGGACCGTTTCGACTTCGGGAAGTTCCGGCATGCGCTCTCCTGATTTGCTTCAAGGGCGCGTTCCAGCGCCTGCACCAGTTCCTTATGTCCGGTTACATCTTTCAGAATCCGCGCCGTCTTCCCATCTGAAAAACGCAGAATGTAGCATCCGTCAAACCTGACCCTGATCCGGGTCAGCCTGGTCAGGTCAAAATACCGCCGCTGAAACAATGGGCCCGTCGTGACCAGCTCGGGCCCGTCGATAGAAATCGAATTGGCAAGATGAAAAAACAGCGCGCAGGGTCGGGCCGAACAAAGTTGTATGAAACAATCCGACCCATCAAAATGTCTGCTATTTTGAACTGCCCTCGATCATACGCAGCGACTAAGGGAAATCTGTGGCGTAACCGCAGGATCATCGCCCCCTGCTACCATTTCGCGCGATTGTCTTCCCCGCCCCGGGGCCTATAAGGATGGGCAACACAGACAGAGGCATCGAATTATGTCCGACACCAGCGACAAGACCACCCATTTCGGGTTTGAGACCGTCCGCGAGGCCGAAAAGGCGGGCCGCGTTCAGGGCGTGTTCAACGCGGTCGCTTCGAAATACGATGTGATGAACGATGTCATGTCGATGGGCATCCACCGGGTCTGGAAAGACGCGATGATGGACTGGCTGGCACCGCGCCCTGGTCAACGTCTGCTGGATGTGGCCGGGGGCACCGGCGATATCTCGTTCCGGTTCCTGAAACGCGCGGGCCACGGCCATGCCACCGTTCTGGACCTGACCGAGCCGATGCTGGTCGAAGGCCGCCAGCGCGCCGAGGCCGATCAGATGGCCGACAGCCTGAACTGGGTGGTCGGCGATGCGATGGCGCTGCCGTTTGAGGACAAAACGTTCGACGTCTACACCATTTCCTTCGGCATCCGGAACGTGACCCGCCCGCAAGAGGCCCTGAACGAAGCCTTCCGTGTGTTGAAACCCGGCGGGCGTCTGATGGTTCTTGAATTCAGCCAGCTTCCCAATGACGGTCTGCAAAAGATCTATGACCTCTACAGCTTCAACGTGATCCCACGCATGGGTAAGCTGATCGCCAACGACTACGACAGCTATCAGTACCTGGTGGAATCGATCCGCAATTTCCCCGATCAGGACACGTTCCTGAACATGGTCCGCACCGCCGGTTTTGAAAACGCCAAATATCGCAACCTCAGCATGGGCATCGCCGCGCTGCATTCCGGCTGGAAAATCTGACGCATGCGCGGACCTCACAACATCATCCGCCTGATCCGTACAGGCGCCACGTTCGAGCGCACTGGCGCGATGAATGTAGTGCTGGACGCGTTCGAGGCGCCGCGCGCTTTGCGTATCCTGGCCCACACCCTTGGCAAACCGTTTCAATGGCTTGGGTACAAGGGTGATCCGGAAATGCCACCCGCCACACGTGCCCTGACGGCACTGGGCCCGGCTTACATCAAATTCGGTCAGGTGCTCTCGACCCGTCCCGATGTGGTGGGCGACGAACTGGCCGAGCAATTGCGCGTCCTGCAGGACAAACTGCCACCCTTTTCTCAGGCCGAGGCGATGGCCGAGGTGGAAAAGGAATTGGGCCAACCCATAGCCGAGATGTTCAGCGATTTCAGCGAACCGATTGCGGCTGCCTCAATCGCGCAGGTGCATAAGGCCAAGCTGGTCAGCACCGGCGAGGATGTGGCGGTCAAGGTCCTACGCCCGAATATCGAACGCGCCTTCCGCAAGGATGTTGACGCGTTCTACTTCGCCGCCCGCATCGTGCATCTCTGCGCCCCCGGCGCGCGCCGCCTGCGCCCGATGGAGGTGATCGAACATTTCGACGGCGTGGTCCGCGGCGAACTGGACCTGCGATTGGAAAGCTCAGCCGCCTCGGAATACGCCGCCAATACCAAGAACGATGCGGGGTTCTGGTTGCCGCCTGTCGTCTGGTCCCTGTCCGCGCGCCGCGTGATGACGCTCAGCTGGGCGGGTGGCATCGCTTTGGGCGAAAACGACGCGCTGGATGCGGCTGGTCACGACCGCCGCGATCTGGCCGAACGCGTTCTGCGTCTGTTTCTGCTGCACGCCTTGCGCGACGGCTATTTCCACGCCGACATGCATCAGGGCAACCTCAAGGTCGCGGCCAATGGCGATATCATCGCCTATGACTACGGCATTATGGGCCATATCGACGAATACACCCGCCGGGTCTATGCCGAGATCCTTTTTGGCTTCATCCGCCGCGACTATAAACGCGTGGCCGAGGTGCATTTCGAGGCCGGTTATGTCCCCGCCGACCGGGACGTCGATGAATTTGCCCGCGCCCTGCGGGCAGTGGGTGAACCAATCTTTGGCATGGACGCCTCACATATCTCGATGGGCCGTCTGCTGAACTATCTGTTCGAGGTCACCGAGCGGTTCGGCATGGAAACCCGGACCGAGCTGATCCTGCTGCAGCGCACAATGGTTGTCGTCGAAGGCGTCGCCCGCTCGCTTGATCCCCATATGAACATCTGGGAGGTCGCGCGCCCCGTGGTCGAGGATTACATCAAACAATCCATCGGCCCCCGCGCAGCGCTTCGCGATTTCGGCAAAACTGCACTGGTTCTTGCACGTTTCGGGCCTCGCCTGCCCGGGCTGGTGGAAAACGCATTGATCGCGCAGACACAAAAGGACGACCCCCATCAATCACGATTGCGCTCTGCCCTGCTCCCGGCGGCTATTGGTGCAATCGTCGGGGCAGCGCTTGTCATGGCCCTTTCCGCTCTCGGCTAACGCCGCGCCACCTGCTTCATCTGGCCAAAAATACCTTCGGGGGGAATCGCGCCCCTGCGCGATGGGGGGCAGACAGCCCCCCGTGCCCGATCACGGATCAGAGCCGCTCGATAGCGATGGCGATCCCCTGGCCGCCGCCGATGCACATGGTGATCAGACCCTTGCTGCCACCTGTCCGCTCTAGCTCATACAGCGCCTTCAGCGTGATGATCGCACCGGTCGCACCCACCGGATGCCCCAGAGCAATCGCACCGCCATTTGGGTTCACTTTACCGGCATCCAGCCCCAATTCCTGATTGACTGCCAGAGCTTGCGCCGCAAAGGCCTCGTTGCTTTCGACAACGTCAAAATCCCCGGCGGACAGTCCCGTTTTCCGCAGCAGGTTCTGAACCGCCGGAACCGGGCCGATACCCATAACCTCGGGTCGCACACCTGCATGCGCATAGCCCAGAATGCGGGCCTTCGGCTTCAATCCGGCCTTCTCTGCCGCATCCGCAGTCGCCAGAACCATCGCCGCCGCGCCATCGTTGATGCCTGACGCATTGCCCGCAGTCACACGACCATCCTTCTTAAAGACCGGACGCAACCCGGCCAACGCCTCGGCGGTGGTCGCCTTGGGGTGTTCGTCGACCATGAAATCCACCATGTCCCGCTTGACCTTGACCTGTACCGGCGTGATCTGGCTGGTGAAATGACCTGCATCGATGGCCGCTGCCGCACGGGTCTGGCTGGCTACAGCGAAATCATCCATCTGTTCACGGCTGATTTGATGCTCATCCGCCACATTCTCGGCCGTCACACCCATGTGCCCGGTTCCAAACGGACAGTTCAGCGCGCCCAGCATCATGTCCAAGGAGGTTACATCCCCCATCTTCGCGCCCCACCGTGCCTGCGGCACGATATAGGGGCTGCGTGACATGCTCTCGGCGCCGCCAGCCACGGCAAATTCTGCATCACCCAGCATCAAGGCCTGCACCGCAGACACAATCGCCTGCGCGCCAGAGCCACACAGCCGGTTCACGTTCATCGCAGGCGTCCCGTTTGGAATACCCGCATTCATCGCAGCGACACGCGACAGGTACATATCGCGCGGCTCGGTATTGATCACATGACCAAACACCACATGCCCGATCTGCGCGCCTTCGATGCCTGACCGCTCCAGCGCGGCCTCGGTTGCAACGGTTGCCAGATCAATCGGCGCGGTAGAAGCCAGCGCGCCGCCAAAGGTGCCGATTGCGGTGCGGGCACCGTCCAGAATTACGATGTCGGTCATGGATCACTCCTCCTGAGTTTGGGCGCAGTATGCACCCGGCAATCAAGCATGTCCTCTGAGACGTCCCGTCACAGGTGGAATTGACAATGGCCCGCTCAAGGCGCATGAAATTCCGTCATGACGGACAACTCAGACGATATCCTGACACGCCTGCCCGCCCGCCTGAAAGAGGCGCGCCGGGCCAAGGGTCTTTCGCTCGAAGCGGTCGCAAATCTCAGCGGTGTGTCCCGTTCGATGGTCAGCCAGATCGAACGCGGCGAAAGCAGCCCCACCATCTCGACCCTGTGGAACCTGACCCGCGCCCTGCAGGTAGATTTTGCAGGGCTGCTGGAAGAGGCCAACAACGCCGACCAGATTGAAGTTCTGCATCAGGCCGAAGTGCCCAGTATTGACAACATGGGTCAGAATTGCCGGATTCGCATTCTGTCCCCGCCCGAAGAGGCCGGAGGGCATGAGGTGTATGACATCCACTTTGGCGAAGGCGGAGCGTTAAACAGCCAGCCGCATGCCCGCGGCGCGCGCGAGCAACTGACCGTACTGGAAGGCGCAGTCCAGATCACGTCCGGCTCGGCATCCTCCGAACTCAGACAAGGCGATACAGCCCGTTATGCAGCCGATACCTTGCATTCGATTTCATCCATCGGATCTGCGCGCGTGTTTCTGATCGTTAAAAACGCCTGACAACGGTGAATATCCACCTTTACGGATGTTTGTCTTGTATATTGTAATTCCCCTATTTGGGAATTACGTCCGCTATGTTAGATGTGCGACTCAAACAAACGGAGACCGCCATGGCTGATGCATTCCTGTCCCACGTCACGCAGACCCTCGCGCAGATCGAATCCGAGGGTTTGTAAAAACGCGAACGAATGATCACCTCGCCTCAGGGTGGTGAGATTACTGTGGGCGACAAACAGGTTATCAACCTGTGCGCCAACAATTATCTGGGCCTTGCAGATCACCCCGCCCTGATCGACGCAGCCAAAGGCGCGATGGAACCCAAGGGGTTCGGCATGGCCTCGGTCCGATTCATCTGCGGTACGCAGGACATTCATCGCGAGTTGGAACAGAGGCTGGCCAAGTTCTTGAACAAGGATGATTCGATCCTGTTCGCTGCCTGTTTCGATGCCAATGGCGGGCTGTTTGAGCCTTTGTTAGGGCCTGAGGATGCCATCATCTCGGACAGTCTGAACCACGCCTCGATCATCGATGGAGTTCGCTTGTGCAAGGCCAAACGCTATCGCTATCTGAACAATGACATGAACGACCTTGAGGCCTGGCTGAAACAGGCGCGCGAGGACGGGGCGCGGCATATCATGATCGCGACGGATGGCGTGTTTTCGATGGATGGTTATCTTGCCAACCTGCCGACAATACGCGAGCTGGCTGACAAATATGATGCTATCGTCATGGTCGACGATTGCCACGCAACCGGCTTCATGGGGCCAAACGGTGCTGGCACGCCAGATCATTTTGGCATCGATGTGGATATTCTCACGGGAACCTTGGGCAAAGCACTTGGGGGGGCAATCGGCGGTTATATCGCCGGGCCGCAGCCAGTGATCGACCTGCTGCGGCAGCGGGCTCGGCCCTATCTGTTCTCGAATTCGCTGCCACCCTCGATCGTCGCCGCCGGATTGGAGGCGATCCGTCTGGTTGAACAGGGCGACATGCTGCGGGCCCAACTGTTCGGCAATGCCAAATATTGGCGCGCGGGTCTGGAAAAACTGGGCTTTGACCTGCTGCCCGGTGAGCACCCGATCATCCCGGTCATGCTGGGTGAGGCGCAACTGGCACAGGATTTGGCCGCGCAGCTGTTTGACGAGGGTGTCTATGTCTCGGGGTTTTTCTTCCCGGTTGTTCCACGCGGTCAGGCGCGGATCCGGACACAGATGAATGCGGCTCTGACCAAGGATGAACTGGACCGCGCGCTGGCCGCCTTTGGCAAGGTCGGCAAGGATCTGGGGGTGATCTGATGCGTGCAAACACAATGAAAGCGCTGGAGAAATCCAAGCCGGAGGAGGGCCTGTGGATGGTACAGGCCCCGGTGCCCGAGATTGACCCGGATGAAGTTCTGATCCGTGTCAACAAGACCGGCATCTGCGGCACGGATATCCATATCTGGAACTGGGATGACTGGGCCGCCGCAACGGTTCCTGTTCCGATGATCACCGGCCATGAGTTTGCAGGTGAAATCGTCGAGATCGGGCGCAATGTGACCGGTCTGGAAATCGGTCAGCGCTGCTCTGGCGAGGGGCATCTGATCACCACCGACAGCCGACAGAGCCGCGCGGGCAAGTTTCACCTCGACCCCGGCACGCGCGGGATCGGTGTGAATGAACAGGGTGCGTTTGCGCAATATTTGAAACTGCCCGCCTTCAACGTGGTACCGCTGCCCGATGATGTGCCGGACGAAATCGGCGCCATCCTCGACCCGCTGGGAAATGCGGTACACACCGCACTCAGCTTTGATCTGCTGGGCGAGGATGTTCTGATCACCGGCGCAGGCCCCATCGGCATCATGGCCGCTGCTGTCGCCCGCCATGCGGGGGCACGGCATGTGGTGATCACGGACATCAACCCGGATCGATTGAAGCTGGCCCAGAATGTTGTGCCAACCTTACGCCCCGTGAATGTCAGCGAAGAAGACCTGCAGGATGTCATCACCGAACTGGGCATGACCCAGGGGTTCGACGTAGGGCTTGAGATGTCCGGCTCACAGGCCGCGCTGGACCAGATGGTCGAGGCGTTGGTGATGGGCGGCAAGATCGCCTTGCTGGGCATTCCGCCCGGAAAATCCCCCGTGGACTGGTCGCGCATTGTGTTCAAGGCCATCACCATCAAAGGCGTCTACGGGCGTGAAATGTTCGAGACCTGGTACAAGATGATCGCCATGCTGCAAAACGGTCTGGATGTGTCCCGCGTGATCACCCATCGGTTCGGTGTTGACGAATTCGCAAAAGGGTTTTCCGCGATGAAGTCCGGCCAGTCCGGAAAGGTTGTGCTCGACTGGGCTTGAGACGCTGGAAAACTGCAGGATTGGTCCCTAAACATAAGCGACAACCGTCAAGGGGAGAAGCTGATGGGGGACTACAAGGAAGACCGTCTTTTGGCGCGCGGGGTCGAGGAAACTCTGGTCACCGATTTCGCTGAAACCCATCGCAAAAGCTATGGCGATTTCCTGCAGCTCAAGACCTTGCTGAACCTGCAAAAGACCTTTCAGGACCCGGCTCAACCCGATGAGATGCTGTTCATCATCATTCATCAGGTCAGCGAATTGTGGCTGAAACTGATGCATCACCAATTGGTCGAGGTGCGTCGCTACCTGCAACAGGATGAATTCGGTCCGGCGATGAAGAACCTTGATCGGATCAAGGCCATCCAGCGACAGCTTATCACAGCGTGGGAGACGCTGTTGACCATGACGCCCGCCGATTATCTGACGTTTCGGCAGGCATTGGGCAGTTCCTCGGGCTTTCAAAGCTATGGCTATCGTCAGATCGAATTCATTCTGGGCAACAAAGATGCCGCAACCCTGAAAGTGCATGAACACGACCCCGAGGTTATGGAGATGCTGACTGCGGCGCTGACCAAACCGTCGCTTTATGACGAGGTACTGCACATGTTGGCCCGGCAAGGGTTCGACGTACCGCAAGAACTGGTCGAACGCGATTACGCACAGCCCTATTCGGGCGATCCACGCGTGGTCGAGATCTGGGCCGAAGTGTTTCAAAATACTGGCAAATACTGGGATCTATACGCGCTGGCCGAAAAACTGATGGATGTGGAATCGCTGTTTCAGCGCTGGCGATTCGACCATGTTACTGCGGTCGAACGTGTCATCGGCATGCAGCCCGGCACCGGTGGATCAAGCGGCGTTGCCTTTCTGCGCAAAGCGTTGGAGTTGCGCTTTTTTCATGACCTGCACGATGTGCGGACCAGGCTGATGTATCACGGACAGGATTGAATATGCTCTATCGCGGGTTTTCTCAGGCCGAACTGGAACGCGAATATTCTCCCAGTTCGATGATCGGAGGTGATTTGTCCCCCTACCTTGCCAGCTATTGTGCGCTCAGCGCGCAGGCGCGGGCGAATTTGCCGGTTCGGGAAAACCTTGCTTATGGCACCACTCCCAAACAGGTGCTCGACTTTTTCCCCGCCCCGGCGGCCAACGCGCCTTTGCATGTGTTCATCCACGGCGGATATTGGCAGGCGCTCAGCCAGCGCGAATCAGCAATGATGGCCCCGGTGCTGCATGAAAACGGGCAGGCCTTTGCGACGCTGAACTACACACTTGCCCCATTTGCCCGCCTCGGTGAGATGGTCGCGGAATGCCGCGATGCACTGCTGTGGCTGGCGTCGCAGGCGCAAGATCTGGGGTATGATCCGGCCCAGGTCACCCTGTCGGGCCACAGCGCTGGCGCGCAACTGGCGGCCATGGTCATGGCAACGGCATCGAATGATCTGGCGCAGGCCGGTCTGCGTGTACGTAATGTGATCCTGATCAGTGGCATTTATGATCTTGAACCGATCAGCCTGACGCCAGTGAATGACCCGCTGCAGCTTAGCAAGGTTGAGGTGCACGATCTGTCGCCCAGCCTGAACCTACCGCTACCGGGTCCGCGCTATCGCATAACCGTTGCCGAGCGGGACACGCCCGAGTTCATCCGGCAAAGCCGCGACTATGCGGAACGGCTGCGCAAAGCCGGGCATTCCGTCAGCTTTGATCTGCAACAGGGCAAGCATCACTTCGACATTATTCTGCCGTCGGAAAGCTTTCTGTCCCACCGCACTGAATAAATACGTGATCAGATAAAAAAACAGCGACCCGATGAGCCGCTGTTTTTTACAATTCATACTGTGTCGATCTTAGTCGAGCGTCCGGGTCACTTCTTCGCGCTCGAAGATTTCGATCACGTCCGCGGGGCGAATATCGTCATAGTTCTCGAACGCCATACCGCATTCCTGACCCGACTGAACCTCGGCCACTTCGTCCTTGAAGCGTTTCAGGGTCTTCAGCGTGCCTTCGTGGATCACCACGTTGTCGCGCAGCAGACGTACACCCGCCGAACGACGTGCAACGCCTTCGGTGACCAGACAACCGGCAACCTTGCCGACACCGGTGACCTTGAAGACCTCTTTGATCTCGGCGTAACCGATGAACTTTTCGCGGATCTCGGCGCTCAGCAGGCCGGATGCGGCCGCTTTCACGTCGTCAACCAGATCGTAGATCACCGAGTAATAACGGATTTCCACGCCCTTCTGGTTTGCGGTGTTCCGCGCCGAGGCATTGGCACGCACGTTGAAACCAAAGATCGGGGTGCCTGACGCTTCGGCCAGACCCACATCGGTTTCGGTGATGGCGCCAACGCCCGAATGCAGCACGCGCACGCGCACCTCATCGTTGCCGATCTTTTCCATCGCCTGAACGATGGCCTCGGCCGAGCCTTGCACGTCCGCTTTCATCAGAATCGGCAGTTCGGTGACGTTCTCGTCTTCCTTGGCCTTCTGCATCAACTGCTCAAGCGTCGTCGCGGCACCGGCGGCGGCGCGTTTGTCCTTGGCCGCCTGTTCACGGTATTCGGCAATCTCGCGGGCTTGCGCTTCGGTTTCGGTCACGTTCAGAACGTCGCCCGCTTCGGGTGTGCCGTTGAGGCCAAGGACCTCGACCGGAACCGACGGCCCAGCCTCTTTGACGCGTTCGCCTTTGTCGTTGATCAGCGCACGGACCTTACCGTATTGCTCACCCACAACAAAGATATCGCCCTGACGCAGCGTGCCGTTCTGAACCAGAACAGTGGCCACAGGCCCGCGGCCCACATCCAGTTGGGCCTCGATCACGGCACCCTGAGCGGCGCGATTCGGGTTCGCTTTCAGTTCCAGAATCTCGGACTGCAGCGCAATCGCTTCCAGCAGCTCATCCAGACCCTGACCGGTGATGGCCGAGACTTCGACGTCCTGAACCTCACCCGACATTTTCTCGACGATCACTTCGTGCTGCAGCAGATCGGTGCGCACCTTGTCCGGGTCTGCGCCCGGCTTGTCGATCTTGTTGATCGCCACAATCATCGGCACTTCGGCTGCCTTGGCATGGTTGATCGCCTCGATCGTCTGCGGCATCACCGCATCATCGGCGGCAACAACCAGAACCACGATATCCGTCACCTGAGCCCCGCGCGAACGCATCGAGGTAAAGGCCGCGTGGCCCGGTGTATCCAGGAAGGACAGTGTCGCTCCGCCATCGGTTTTCACCTGATAGGCCCCGATATGCTGGGTGATACCACCGGCCTCACCCGCAACAACGCGGGCGTCACGGATGGCATCAAGCAACGAGGTCTTACCATGGTCGACGTGACCCATGATGGTGATGACCGGCGGACGCGGTTTGAGGTCCTTGTCGTCATCCTCGATCTCTTTGATCACATCCTCAACATCCGAATCAGAGACCCGGGTGACCTTGTGACCAAATTCCTCGATGATCAGTTCTGCGGTGTCGGCGTCGACGGTCTGGTTCTGCGTGACCATCATGCCCATGTTCATCAGCGATTTGACGACATCTGCCACACGCTCGGCCATACGGTTGGCCAGCTCAGAGACCGTGATAGCCTCGGGCAACTGGACGTCGCGGATCACCTTTTCCCGCTCGACCGTGCCACCCATCGCCTTTTGACGCGCGCGCTCTTGTTTGCGCTTCATCGCCGCCATCGAGCGATGACGTCCGCCTTCACCACCGGTGGCTTGACCCAATGTCAGCTTACCCGAGCGACGGTTGTCATCACGGCCCTTGCCACGATTGCCACGCTGCTCCCGCTCACGCTCGTTCTTACGCGGCGTCGCCGCGGGTGCCGGTTTGTTGGCCGGGCTGCGAGGTGCTGCGGGTTTGGGTTCCGCAGGCGCGGGGGCTGCAGCGCGTTGTGCAGCAATTTCAGCCTCTTTGCGCTTGCGATCTTCGTCCTCGGCCTTTTGGCGCGCACGCTCTTCGGCTTCGCGTTGTTCGCGCTCTTTGGCCTCTTGCTCGGCCCGGCGGCGGGCGCGTTCTTCTTCACGCGCCTTTTCCTGTGCCTCGCGGGCCGCAGCCTCGTCGGCCTCGCGCGCTTTGGCGGCCTGCAGCGCTTTCAGGCGGCGGCTCATTTCAGCATCGGAAATCCCGGCAGGACGACGCGACGGATCACCCGAAGGCGTTGAACCGCCACCCGGCTTGCCCGCACCCGGCTTGGGGACCACAACGCGCTTGCGCTTGGTTTCCACCACGACATTCTTGGTCCGTCCATGGCTGAAACTCTGTTTCACATTTCCGGGGCGCGCCCCGCCACGAAGACCCAATGTCTTTTTGCCGTCATTATCGCTCATAAAGCTTCTTACCCTTCCGTGCGGCCCTTGCCGCCGTCATCCTTTTCGCGCAAGCCACGCAGGCGCTGCGCTTCCTCTACAACACGTTTGGCGAGTCCGCCAGAGGCGAGCGCCGCATGAATCACGGTTTGGCGCCCAAAAGCCTGTCCAAGCTCGTCCGCCGTCAGCCAGCCGATGTATTTGCCAAAGTGCGGCGTGCTCAATTTGGACTTGCCGCGCCCTGACCCGTCACTGGCCTGAAGCAGCACGCTCGCGTCTTCCCGGTCCAGCCACGTCTTGACCTTTTCGTACCCCGCGACCGCGTCACCGGACTTGCGTGCAAGGCTCAGCAATTCGATCACCCGGCGCAAGATCTGGCGTTCCACTTCGTCTGTCAGATCCTGTGACACGCTCACTTGCGCCTTGAAGCCGCGCGCAAACAGCTTTTTGCCCACAGCCTTGTCCATGGCGGCACGATCCGCCGCCACATAGACCCCGCGCCCCGGCAGCTTGGCCGCGACATCCGGATAAACCTGACCGTCCGGCCCCGTCACAAAGCGGATCAGACCGAATTTCGGCTGCACCTCGCCCGTGGCAATGCACTTGCGTTCGGGTCCGTCAGACCGATCTTTATGGACGCCACCGCGACCCATGCGCACCACCCGAGGCCTGAGATCAGGCCTCGGCCTCCTCTTCAACGGCTTCGCCGTCTTCCTCGGCCTGCTCCAGCTCGGCGGGATCAACCCAGCCCAGCATGATGCGCGCGGTCATCACCATATCCTGCGCTTCTTCCAGCGTGAGGCCAAAGGGCTCCAGAACACCGTCGTCCTTGATGCGCTCGCCATCGACCGTGGTCCAGCCACCGGCCAGTTCCCAGTCGGCGCAGGTTGCGAAGTCTTCCAAAGTCTTCACATCGTCCTTGGCCAGCGCTTCTACCATCTGGGGTGTCAGGCCTTCGAATTCAATAAGGCTGTCCTCGGCGCCCAAGGCGCGGGCCGCGTCCAGAGCTGCCTTGGCCTGCGCTTCAAGGAATTCGCGGGCGCGGGTCTGCAGCTCTTGCGCAGTGCCGTCGTCAACACCGTCAATGACCAGCAGCTCTTCGATTTCTACGTAAGCCACTTCTTCCAGGTTGGTGAACCCTTCGGACACCAGCAACTGGGCAAAGAATTCGTCCAGATCCAGCGTTTCCATGAACAGCTGGGTGCGGGCCTCAAATTCCTTCTGACGGCGGGCCGATTCTTCGGCTTCGGTCATGATGTCGATGTCCAGATTGGTCAACTGGCTGGCCAGACGCACGTTCTGACCGCGGCGACCAATGGCGAGGCTCAATTGCTCCTCGGGGACCACAACCTCGATCTTGCCGGCCTCTTCGTCCAGAACCACCTTTGACACCTCGGCGGGCTGCAGCGCGTTCACCAAGAAGGTCGGCTGATCCTCGTTCCACGGAATGATGTCGATCTTTTCGCCCTGCAGTTCGTTCACGACGGCCTGCACACGGCTGCCGCGCATACCAACGCAGGCACCCACGGGGTCAATCGAGCCATCATACGAAATCACGGCGATCTTGGCGCGCGAACCGGGGTCACGGGCCACGGCCTTGACCTCGATGATGCCATCATAGATTTCCGGCACTTCCATCTTGAACAGCTCGGCCATGAATTCCGGCGCGGTGCGCGACAGGAATATCTGGTGGCCACGCACTTCGCGGCGCACTTCCTTGATATAGGCGCGCACGCGGTCGTTCGGGCGATAGCTTTCGCGGCCGATCTTGTCGTTGCGGCGCAGAACAGCCTCGGCCCCACCGAGATCGATAATGACGTTGCCAAATTCCTCGCGTTTGACGGCGCCGTTGATGATGGTGCCTGCGCGATCTTTGAAATCTTCGTACTGACGATCCCGCTCAGCTTCGCGGACCTTTTGCAGAATCACCTGCTTGGCCGACTGCGCGGCGATACGGCCCATTTCGACCGGCGGAACTTCTTCGACATAGACATTTCCGACTTCGGGCGCTTCCATGTATTGGCGCGCCTGCTCGACGGTCATCTCAGCCTGATAATTCTCCAGTTCTTCATCCTCGACCACGGTGCGGACACGGGTAAAGGTCGCCTTGCCGGTCTTGCGGTCGATCGAGACACGAATGTCCATCTCGGCACCGTAGCGGCTTTTGGCGGCACGGGCGAGCGATTCCTCCATCGCTTCGACGACCAGACCGGGGTCGATCATCTTTTCGCGGGCCACGGCCTCGGCGGTTTGCAACAGCTCCAGCTGGTTGGCTGAGGTAATTGCCATCAGTTCGTCTCCTCTTCGGACCCTTCGGTCTCAATCTCGTCGAAGGCGTTTTCATTCAGGGCGCCCGCATCCTTGCGCTGGCGCAGCATTTCCTTGATCAGGTCATCGGTCAGGACCAGCTTGGCGTCGGTCAGCCAGTCGAATTGCAGACCGATGGTGATCGTCTCATCCCCCTCGGGGATGTTGATCAGAACCTCATCCGCTTCGATCCCGGCCAGTTCGCCCTTGAACCGGCGGCGTCCATCGATCAGCTCGGCAGTTTCCAGCTTGGCCTCATACCCCTCGAACATCTCAAAATCCTTGAGACGGGTCAGAGGGCGATCGATGCCGGGGCTGGAGACCTCAAGCGTATAGGCGTCAAGGATCGGATCCTCGACATCCAGCGAAGCGCTGACCGCGTTCGAGATCTCGGCGCAATCGTCCACTTCGATACCGCCGTCAGGCTTGTCGGCCATGATCTGCAGCGTTGTCTGTTTGCCGCTCATCAGGCGGATGCGGACGAGTTCATACCCCAGATCCTCGATCACGGGGGTGATGATCTCGGCCAGTCGCCGGTCAATGGCCGCTTTGGCTATCAGGTCGTTTGTCATCAGATTCTCTACCCTTCAGTCGGGCACAAAAAAACGGGCGCGCGGCCCGTCGATATTTTCCGGTGGAGCCCCGGACAATGGTCCGACACGCCGCTGTTGGAACTGCATATACGCAGGGTTTTCCGAGTCTGCAACCCCCGGCGAGAATCGTGAACAGATTTACGCCATCCACCATCGTTCAGCGATGCGGCCGTCGTCCAGCCCACGGCCTCCTCCGATCTGACGCGGCAGGCCGACTTGTGTGGCCACCGCCAGTTCCAATTGGGATTCGCTGGGGTGAAACCGCAACCCGCGCAGATCGCGTAAAACCTGACGTTCCGGCATGGCGGCAACGTCTACGAATCCGTCGCGCAGGGCTTCAGCCCGGACATGCGCGTCGGGGATCACGATGATCTCAATCGCGTCAGCCCAACCGGCCAAGCCGTCCTTGTAGTGCCCCGCCACTCTGCGCCCCAGAAAATGACGCCCGTCCTCAGCCCGCTCCACCCGGTAGCATCCGGTTCCATTCGCATCGCGCAGAGGCGTCACGGTCTGGCCTGCCCGTGAGATAACGAACTGGCTGTCGGCCAAAAGGAAGGGCAGGCTAGGATCGGCGTCTGACAATTCGACACGCACGCGATTTTCAGCCAACGCCTCGGTCCGTCCTATTGCGGCAAGTGTTTCAACAACATCCTGTACGACAAGCGGGGCAGCGTCGTGAAACAGCACGCCGTCGCGCAGGTCAAAGGTCCAGACGCGGGCGTTGGCATCGGTTTGCCAGCCTGTCGCCAGTTCACCGCGCAAGGTGCCATCGGGGCCAATCTCGGTCAGCGTGTCAAAGACGGCGCCGCGTGCCACCTGTTCCAAACTGTCATCGCGGGGCACGGCCAGCCGCAGTGTACCGCCCTTTTTCGGCGTATCTGCCAAAGACGCGCCCGTGGCCGCCAGCAGTGCTGCAGCGGCACCGGATGCAAAAAGGGCACGACGGTCGATTCGGGTCATGTCACCCCCTCGGCCACACGGTCCATGATCCGGACCAGCTCGGCGCTGATGCCGGGTTCTGACAGGGCGTGACCTGCATTGCGCACCATCCGCAGCTCGGCACTTGGCCAACATTCCGACAGGGTCCACGCGGCCTTTGGCGGGCAGATCATGTCATAGCGGCCTTGCACGATGTGGCCGGGTATATGTGCGATCCGATCCATATTCGCCAGAATTTGGCCATCAAACTCCATGAACCCGCCATTGGTGAAATAGTGGTTTTCCAGCCGCGCAAAGGTGCGCGCATATTCGCCCGGGCTTTCCCCCAACGATCCGTTGTTGTGGATCGACGCCAGCGCGTTTTCCCAATGCGACCATGCCCGAGCATACAGGATCTCGGTCGCGCGGTCGCCGGAAAACAGACGCTTGTTATAGGCCCGGATGGCATCCGACTGCTCATCCTCGGACAGCAGCGACGTGAACTTGGCCCATTGCTCGGGCCAAAACTTGCCCGCCCCGCCGCCGTAGAACCAGTCCAGCTCGGCCTGTGTCATCAGGAACACGCCGCGCAGCACCAGACGACTGACACGGTCAGGATGCGTCTGCGCATAGGCCAGCGCCAGTGTCGCGCCCCAACTGCCACCAAAGGCAATCCACTCATCGATTTCGAACAATTCGCGCAGACGTTCGATATCGGCAACCAGATGCCATGTCGTGTTGTCCTGAATCGACGCGGTGGGCCGCGACCGGCCACAGCCGCGCTGATCGAACAGAATCACCCGATAGGCATCGGGATCGAAATACCGCCGCATCGCCGGGCTACAACCGCCGCCCGGTCCACCATGCAATACAACAACGGGAATGCCATCCGGATTGCCGGATTGTTCAACATAAATACGGTGCCCGTCGCCCATATCCACCATACGCTGATCGAACGGATCGATCGGCGGGTACAGATATTGAACTGCGCGCTTTTGGTCCGGGTACTTGTCCATTATGGGCCTATATAGTCCTTAAGCGTAAAAGAGCACACGGAGACAGGAATGCAAGCGCATCCGAACACGGTCGACCCGTCCGAGATCGCAAAATTCGAGGCGATGGCCGCCGAGTGGTGGGACCCGCACGGGAAATTTAAACCCCTGCACATGCTGAACCCCTGTCGCCTTGATTATATCACACAGCAGATCGCGGGCGAATTTGACCGTGATTTGACGGTTCCTAGGCCGTTCGAGGGCCTGCGCCTGCTGGATATCGGCTGTGGCGGAGGGCTGCTCAGCGAACCGATGGCGCGGCTTGGGGCCGAGGTCGTGGGCGCCGATGCCGCCGAGGGCAATCTGCCCGTGGCGCGCGTGCACGCGGAACAATCCGGTTTGCAGATCGACTATCGCCACACCACGGCCGAGGCGATGGCCGATGCGGGCGAACAGTTTGACGTGGTTCTGAACATGGAAGTGGTCGAGCATGTCGCCGATCCTTTGGGGTTCCTGACCGCATCGCAACAGTTGCTGAGACCGGGTGGATTGCTGCTCTGCTCCACCATCAACCGCAACCCGAAATCCTATGCGATGGCCATTTTCGGGGCGGAGGTCGTCATGCGCTGGCTGCCGCGCGGCACGCATGAATGGAACAAGTTCATCACCCCCGATGAGCTGTTCGACCTGTTGCACCAAGCCGGGCTGGAGCCGGTGGATCGCAAGGGGTTCGTGTTCAACCCGATCCTGTGGAGCTGGTCGATCTCGGACCGGGATTTGAGCGTGAATTATGTGACGGCGAGTGTGAAGCCGGGATGAGTGTAGGATGGGTGTTTATACCCAATAATCCAACGTCAAAGAACAGGGCCGATGAGTGCGAGCACCCAACCCACACTCGCTATGAGGTACTCATTCTTCATAAAGCTCCGTCGAAAAGTCGCTTGGCGCTATTTGATAGAGTCGAGGGTTAGGCTGCTCGCTAATTAGACCCTGTTTTGGCCTTCCCAACAGCGATGCTTTTTCCCGGCCAACAGACTCAAGCCAAGGCAAAACAGTTTCCACCTGACCCTCAGTAACTGGTTCACTTGTCGCTTGGATTGTCACTCTCTGAATTTCGAACCCCGGGCCGAAACTTTCGGTGATGTCCTCAGGATTCACGAATTGGACAGATTTCGGATCGTTAGAGTCTTCGAAGGTGACCATTCGCGGCCATAGCTGTCTCGGTACATCCAAGGGTTCGGTCTGTTTTTTGATCCAGCGAATAGAACTTTTGAATGACTGCCCTTTTTTTGTCTGGAGGTAGCACGCGCACAATCATCCTGCCTGCGCCTTCTTCTATCAACGCAAACAAAAACCGACCGCCGAGATCCGCGACCACTGCTTCACCTGTCAGATCAGTGTGATCATGATCGAGATCGCCAGCCCATTCCATAGCACCGGTGAAGTCAACTCGGATGACACTCGACGCAGTCATGGGACCGTTGGGCGTATCAAAGTACAGCACCAATTTCTGTTGCCAGTCCGCCTTTTTGGCGCAACCGGCTAACGCAACGGCCATGATGGCCAATACGAGTATGTAAATTCTCAAACCAATTCTTCCCGCCGAGGTTGATTCTCAAGCCACACAAATCAATCCAGTGGAAGAAACCCTACTCCCCCTCAAGCTGCAACCGCAAATCCCGCAGGACGGGCAGCGTGCTGCGAACCCGCTCAAGCCCCAACTCTCTGACCACGCGATTGATCAGGGGGGCAATCGACGAAATCGCCTGATCGCGCGCCCTCCGGCCTGCGGGGCTGATCGCGACCATCTTGCGGCGGGCGTCGTCCCAGTCGGGGCGGATGTGGATGTATCCGGCCCATTCCAGCTTGGCCAATGTGTTGGTCATCGCGCCCCGGGTCACGTGGAACGTATTGGCCAGTTGCGCCGGGCTGCGTTCGTCACCCACGAACACCAAGTGGTTCAGCACCGAGAAATGCGAGATTTCCATGCCCTTGGGCAGCACCCGGCTCAGCCGGTTCCGCAATAGCTGATCTGCGGTCAGGATCTCGCTGAACAGCGTGACCGCAAGGGCATTTGTGTCGTCAGTCATGGTCCGGTTCTGGCTCAGGGGCCGTCAAAGGGACGGGTGTGCGTAAGTGAGGGTACGCGGCGGCGCGCCTCTGTCACAGAACTATCATCCAAATCGAAAATGTGAATGCCCGGATCTGTGCCTGCGTCGATCAGCACCTCGCCCCAAGGGGCGACAACCATGCTGTGACCATAGGTATACCGCGTTTTTCCGCGCGTCTTTGGGTGTTCGCCCGTCTGCGCAGGGGCAATGACCCAGCACCCGTTTTCGATCGCCCGCGCCCGCAGCAGAGATTCCCAGTGTGCCGCACCCGTAACGGGCGAAAACGCCGCCGGAACAGTCAGAATACGCGCCCCGGCCTGCGCCAGCGCCGCATAAAGATGCGCGAACCGAATGTCATAGCAGATGGTCATGCCGACCTTACCGAATTCTGTATCGGCCAACACTGCCTGGGTACCGGGACGATAATTTTTGGATTCCCGAAACGTCTCGGTCTCGGTTACCTGCACATCGAACATGTGTATCTTGTCGTACCGGGCCACGATCTGCCCTTGCGGGTCGATCAGGAAAGACCGGTTGGCAAATCGTTCATCCCCATCATGGGTCTTGATCGCAAGCGACCCGATCAGCAGCCAGACACCCAGATCGGCGGCCTGTGCGCGCAGGCCAGCCAGGGTGATATCGTGTTCTTCATGCTGCAAAACCTCGCGCTGCCGCGTGCTGCTGGTTGACACGCAATTTGTCACCTCTGGCGTGAGGACAAACTTGGCGGAGCAGAACGCGGCCTCGGCCATCATCGACCGGATCATATCCAGGTTTACAGCCGGGTCATCCGAAGCGGTGATTTGCAGCAGCGCGGTTTTCATCAGGCCGCGAGCAGGCGGTCCAGCTTGCCCTGACGATCCAACTCGTACAGTTCATCGCAGCCGCCGACATGGGTGGTGCCGATAAAATCTGCGGCACAGTGCGCTTGCCACCGGCACGCTTGATCATCTCGGGTTTGCGCTTGGGATGCATCAGAACATCGACTTCCTTGAACTCGACGCCTTTCTGTTTCAGCAGGCGTTTGGCCGCGTGGCAAAAACCGCATAGCGGCGAGGTGTAGATTTCAACCGGCTTCATTTTCCGTCCCTTCGGGTTTCGCACAATCCTGCGCGCGTTCCGCCGCCGTTTTGCCATCCATAACCGGTGTTCGCCGCGTTCGCCGCAGCAGGTCGGGGCACCAGGCCAACCCGGTTTCGCGCCCCAACTGCCGCGCCAGCAGGGCGGATTGATTGTATCGCCGCTTCACCAGACGCGTCCAATGCAACGGGACTGGCGCAATCAGCATGTCGGGACGCAACACCTCGCGCCCAGCAAGCGCCATCCACCGCGCTGCGGGCCGGGTCAGTTCGGGCCGGTCGCCGTGCTTCAGGGCAAGGATCAGTGATCGTGCCTTGCCGTGATACATCAGGGCGGCGCGACCGTCGCTCCAGGGGCGGGGCGATTTCAGGCAATCGTCGCATTCGATGCGATACCCGTCTTTCGCGCCGGGCAAAGGTGTACCGCAGCTTTCACAAACCGTCCCACCGATAAAGGGCGTGTCGCGCCAGCATGGGCCGCACAGACCGAAATCGGATTCGGTCAGATCCCCACACCCCATACAGCGCGGCGGGTAGATCAGTTCGACAGCGGTTTGAATCCGGTGCCGAATGCGATACCTGCGGCCTATGAAACTGCCAGCGTCCAACGCACCCTCATTGTTCGACCCAAGAGCCCTCGCCCTGCACCGTGCCCGCGCGACCGCCGAGGCGCTGTTCCTGCATCGCGCCGCGACGGACGAGGTGCAGGATCGCCTCTCTATGGTTAACAAAACCTTTACGGCACCCGCGATCGTGAGCCCGTTCCCGCAGGTTTGGGCCAATCAGTTCCCGAACGCAGACATTGTGCAGGACGATGACGTTCTAGCTTTGACACCGGGCGCCCATGATCTGGTGATCCACGCAATGGCGCTGCATTGGGCCAATGATCCGGTTGGGCAGTTGATCCAATGCCGCCGCGCCCTGCGACCAGATGGGCTGCTGCTGGCCATCTGTCTGGGCGGCAACACCCTGACCGAATTGCGCGCCGCGTTGGGTCAGGCCGAGGTCCAGGTAGCCGGAGGTCTCAGCCCCCGTATCGCGCCCATGGGCGAATTGCGCGATATGGGTGGCCTGCTGCAACGGGCCGGTCTGGCCCTGCCTGTCGCCGATTCCGTGCCGCTGTCGGCAGAATACCGCGACATCTGGCATCTGATGCGGGATCTGCGGGCCATGGGGGAAACCAACGTCCTGTCCGCGCGCCTGCGGCATCCCACCCGTCGCACTCTGTTTGACGCAGCCCAGAGTATTTATGCGGACCACTTCACAGCCCCCTCGGGCCGCCTGACCGCCACGTTCGAGCTGATCTGCCTGACCGGCTGGTCACCGGATGACAGCCAACCCAAACCCCTGCGCCCCGGATCGGCCCAGACGCGACTGGCCGAGGCGCTGCGCACGGATGAACGTAAACTGCCCGATTGACGAGCGGGCGATTCCCGTTATCTCAGGCCGGGACAAGAAAATCAGGAAGCTGACAATGTTTGACGCCACTCGCCCCGCTCATGCGCCTGCGGACCACCCCAAGGTCAAGATGGACCGCGTCGGTATCCTGCTGGCCAATCTGGGCACGCCGGATGATTACACCTATTGGCCGATGCGGCGCTATCTGAACGAGTTTCTGTCGGACCAGCGTGTGATCGACTATCCGGCGTGGAAATGGCAGCCGATCCTGCAGGGCATCATCCTGACCAAACGCCCCTTCAGTTCGGGTGCGGCGTATAAATCGATCTGGAACCACGACAAGGGCGAAAGCCCGCTGATGACGATCACCAAGGATCAGACCGCCAAGCTGCAACAGGCGATGCAAGACAGATATGGCGATCAAGTGATGGTCGATTTCTGCATGCGCTACGGCAATCCGTCGACCAAATCAAAGGTCCGCCAGATGGTGGCCGAAGGCTGCGACCGTATCCTGTTCTTTCCGCTGTACCCGCAATACGCGGGCGCTACGACCGCCACTGCAAACGATCAGTTTTTCCGCGCGCTGATGAAAGAAGCCTGGCAACCCGCCAGCCGAACCGTCCCCGCTTATTGCGGCGAACCCACCTATATCGACGCGCTTGCCGGTTCGGTTGAGCGTGCTTATGCGGCGATGGACACAAAACCGGACATATTGGTGTGTTCCTACCACGGAATGCCCGAGCGCTACCTGCAGCAGGGCGATCCCTATCACTGCCAATGCGTCAAGACCTCACGTCTGCTGAAAGAACGTCTGGGCTGGTCCGATGATCAACTGGTTTCAACCTTTCAGTCGCGGTTCGGGCCCGAGGAATGGCTGAAACCCTATACCGTCGATCACGTGGCCGATCTGGCGCGACAGGGCAAAAAGAACATCGCCGTCATTGCACCGGCATTTTCCGCCGATTGCATCGAAACGCTGGAAGAGATCAATGAAGAGATCAAAGAGAGCTTTGAAGAGGCCGGCGGCCAAAGCTTTTCCTACATCCCCTGCCTTAACGATGATGATTCGCACATCGCGGCGCTGGGGAAGGTGATCCAGGACAACTTGCGCGGTTGGCTGGACTGACAGTTTGGAAACAAAAAAAGGCGGAGGAATGCTCCACCGCCTTTTAGATCTTGTGTCTCGTCGACTTAGCTTGCTGCA
The DNA here is from genome assembly GCA_963422555.2 of uncultured Ruegeria sp. Taxonomy (GTDB): domain Bacteria; phylum Pseudomonadota; class Alphaproteobacteria; order Rhodobacterales; family Rhodobacteraceae; genus Ruegeria. The sequence continues at coordinate 495 of CAXXPZ010000036.1, read as the reverse complement.
ACAGCTGCGGCAACTACGACCAGCAGGATCAGCGGCAGGATGATGCCCTGCGACGAACCTTGGGTCTCTTCGACAACAACAGGTGCTTCAACAACCGGCTCTTCCAGGTTACCGGCATAAGCGGTCGAAGCAGCAGCAGTCAGTGCAGCAGCGAGAACGAGTTTCTTCATAATTAACCTCCAGAATTTGCACGAATCCATTGATCTGGAACGCGCATCCAAGACTTACCTCGTGGTTTTTTCTAATCAGCAATGCAGAGGGAATGCAATTGCAACTTACCGGACAAGCGGGTTCGTGCGCCAAAATGTCGTCAAATTAGCAACACTTGCGTGCCTACCTTCGACATTCCGAACAGCTCGGCAATGTCTTCGTTGAACAGGCCGATACAGCCGTTTGACGACCGGCGCCCGATTTTACGCGTGTCGTGGGTGCCGTGAATACGGTAATACTTCCATCCCAGGTACAAAGCGCGCGTTCCCAATGGGTTATCGGGTC
>CAXXPZ010000035.1:0-21886 GCA_963422555.2 uncultured Ruegeria sp. | reverse complement strand
TCGACGGGAGCGACGAGACGGTGACGGTGTCGGGGGTTGCGGGTAACAAGGCCAGTGTGACTGCCGCCAGCCTGACCATCACCGACGACGATGCGGCCGGGGTGACGGTGGTCGAGAGCGACGGTGGCACGGCAACCACCGAGGCCGGGGGAAAGGACGGTTTCACGGTGGTGCTGACAAGCGCGCCGACGGCGAATGTGACCATCGCGGTGTCGAGCTCGGGACATCACCGAGGCGACGGTGAGGCCCGGCCGCGCTGACCTTCACGCCCGCGAACTGGAAGGTGCCGCAGACAGTGACGGTGACCGGGGTGGATGACACTATCGACGACGGCAACCAGGACTACACGGTGCTGCTGGCACCGGCGGTGAGCACGGATACGAACTACCGCAGGAGGGACCCGGAGGACGTCTCGGCGCGCAATGTCGACAACGAGGGGACGCCGGTGGTGACGCTGGTGCTCGACCCGGCCTCGATCACCGAGGGGGCGGGTGAGACCGACGTGACGGTGACGGCGACGGTGACCGGCACAACCACCTACGGCGCGGAAGTGACGGTCGCGGTGTCGGTGGCGGGCTCGGGAACAGCGGGTGCGGTGGGTTTCAGGGCTACTGTATGCACACATCTTTTCCCGCACGCGGAATTAGGTTCTGAACCTTGCCGTTTTGTCATATCGGTTCTATCTCCTGTCTTGCTGTTTCAAGGGGGTAGAGATGCAAAACTCGAGTTCGCATTTTGGTGATTGTCGTTTGGATCAGGCTGAACGCTTTTTGCATGGTCGTCTTGTCGAGGTCGGTCCTCGTGGTATTTCGGTGCGTAGCGTCGGCGGCAATCGCGCAGGTGAGGTTCGCTTTGGTCGGTTTTTGAGGAACGAGAAGGTGACAGTGAAAAAGATTGTAGAAAAGGCCGGGAAGGTCACGTCCGGGCGCGTTGACGGTCTGCATGTTCTGGCGATTCAAGACACAACGAGCTTTCGTGATGATGGGTCGGGAAACTGCATTGTCGGCCATGCTACGATCGCGGTGGAGGCCGAACAGGGCACGTTGCTCGGAGCGGTTGACATGCAACTCATTGAACGCTCTGGCGGCCGCAAGAAGCCGCCCAAAAATCGACCTCTTCGTGAAAAAGAGAGCTATCGCTGGCTTGAAAGCATGCAAACTAGTGCCGCCGTTCTGAACGCGGCTGCGAATGTCACGGTTATAGCCGACCGTGAAGGGGACATCTTCGAGATGTTTGCATGCCGCCCAAAAGGCGTGGACGTCCTGGTCCGAGCGTCCCATGATCGCAATCTTTCCGATGATACAGGCAAGCTCTTTTTCAGCCTTGAGGGCACGCCGCAGCAAGAACATACGGTCGAGTTGCCCGCGCGACCCGGGCAGAAGAAGCGCACGGCCCGGATTGGCGTTCGTTTCGCTTGCGTTACCCTGCCGCACCCCAAAAACAGACCGATTGAACAAGGCGTTCCCACCAGCACGTCCGTCTACATCGTTGAGGCGCGAGAAATCGACCCGCCAGTAGGTGTGCAGCCTGCACGTTGGCGCCTGCTGACCAGCCATCGGGTCGAAACATTCGAACAGGCACGATGGATCACTCAACTCTACCGTCGGCGCTGGGTCATTGAGCAGGTTTTCCGGACCATTAAGACCAAAGGTTTCGACATCGAAAACGTGTCTATGGAGCCCGCACCCTTCAAAACTCTTTGCGCAATGACGCTTATCGCGGGGATATCCTGCATGCAGCTCGTGCAGGACCGGGATGGCGCAGGCAAACGCCCGCTGGAGGATGTATTCGAGGCGCAGGATCAACCGGTCCTTGAGGCCGTATCCGCTTCGCTTGAAGGTAAGACCGAAAAGCAGAAAAACCCGCATCCAAAGGGGTCGCTCGCCTTTGCAGCCTGGGTGTGCGCCCGTCTCGGTGGCTGGACCGGATATTATGGGAAACCGGGCCCCGTGGTTATGTTGCGCGGTCTCTATCAATTTAGGTCAATCCAACTCGGATATGGGATCGCTGGAAATGTGTGAATCGAGTAGGGTTTCAGGGCGGTGCCGGGCTTTGATATCGTTATTCCGGCAGGTGCCAAAGACGCGGCGGGGACGTTCAAGCTGACGCCGACAGCGGATGATATCGACGGGAGCGACGAGACGGTGACGGTGTCGGGGGTTGCGGGTAACAGCGCGACGGTGACTGGCACCAGCCTGACCATCACCGACGACGATGCGGCCGGGGTGACGGTGGTCGAGAGCGACGGTGGCACGGCAACCACCGAGGCCGGGGGAAAGGACAGTTTCACGGTGGTGCTGACAAGCGCGCCGACGGCGAATGTGACCATCGCGGTGTCGAGCTCGGACATCACCGAGGCGACGGTGAGCCCGGCCGCGCTGACCTTCACGCCCACGAACTGGAAGGTGCCGCAGACAGTGACGGTGACCGGGGTGGATGACACTATCAACGACGGCGATCAGGACTACACGGTGCTGCTGGCGCCAGCGGTGAGCACGGATACGAACTACAACGGGAGGGACCCGGAGGACGTCTCGGCGACCAATGTCGACAACGAGGGGACGCCGGTGGTGACGCTGGTGCTCGACCCGGCCTCGATCACCGAGGGTGGCAGCGCCCGCTTCACGCTGAGCGCCAATCCGGCCCCGGCGGCGGCTATGACGGTCAGCGTGACCGTCACGGAGACCGGTCGCTTTGCGGCGCGCGGCGAGACCGGCGCGCGGTCGGTGACTCTGGGCACGGGCGGTACGGCCAGCTTCACGGTGGCCACCGAGGATGACGGCACCGACGAGGCGGACGGCGCGATCATCGCGACGGTCGATACCGGCAGCGGGTATGCGCCCCACAAAACGAATGCGTCCGCCTCGGTGGCGGTAAATGACAATGACGATCCACCGTTGGTCCTTGCGCGGGCGCAAGCGGCGTTTCTGTCGCGGTTCGGACGCACGGTTGGCCTGCAGGCGATGGATGCGATCACGGATCGGCTGGAGGCGGAGCGCAGGCCGGGCTTCACCGGTGCGCTTGCGGGTCAGGCGCTGCCGGGACTGGTCTGCGATGATGATCCGGCCGCCCGGGCCATCGCGCAGGACGCGCGCCTGGACGCCTCTGACCGGCAGCCCCGGTCCTGTGGTGAGGCCGGGGCCGCCCGGGCGGAGGTGGAGAATGAGTCTGACCCGTTGGTGCCTGATCCGTTGGTGTCTGGGTCCGGGACGTTCCGGCTGGGGGCCTGGCGGACCGGAGAGGGGGAGGAGAGCGACGAGGCCGCGCGCACGGTCACCGGGAGCGATCTGATCGGTGGCACGTCCTTTTCACTGACCACGGCGCATGACAGCGGGGCTTCGGTCGCCTTCTGGGGCGGTGGGGCGTATGCGGGTTTCAGCGGTCAGGACGGCGATCTGTCGGTGAGCGGCGATGTGACGAGCTTCACGCTTGGGGCGGACTGGGCGCGTGAGCGCCACCTTCTCGGGGTGATGCTGTCGCGGAGCCGGGGAGAGGGCGAATACAGCTTTGCCCTCGGGAGCGCGGGGGAGATCGAGAGCGATCTGACCGCAGTGATCCCCTATGGGGCCTATGAGTTGAATGACCGGTTCCGGGTCTGGGGTGCGGTGGGGCTTGGCCGGGGTTCGATGACGCTGAGGCCCGGGGGCGGAGGTCCGGTCACCACCGGCATCGACTGGCGGATGGTGGCTCTGGGCGTCAGAGGCGCGCTGACCGCGCCCGCGAGCGGGCCCGGCATCTCGCTGGACATGACGGCGGACGCGCTGTGGACGCGCACCACCGCCGATGCGGTTGCCGGTCGCCTTGTGGCGGTGAGCGGGGAGACCACGCGGCTGCGGTTCGGACTGGAGGGCCGGAAGAGCTGGACGCTGGCCTCCGGTGCGACACTGACACCGGATTTTTCCCTTGGGCTGCGTCATGACGGGGGTGATGCCGAGACCGGGTTCGGGCTCGAGATTGGCGGCGGGCTCGGCTGGTCCGATCCGGCGCGCGGCCTGGAGATCGGGCTCGCGGGCCGCAGGCTGGTGCTGCACGAGGCAGACGGGTTCAAGGATTGGGGGCTCGGCTTCACCCTCTCCTATGACCCGACCCCGGAGACGAAGCGCGGCTTCTCGGCGCGGCTGGCCCACGATCTGGGTGGAGCCTCCTCCGGGGGCGTGGCCGCCCTCCTCGGGTCCGGAACCTTCCCCGAAGCCTCGCAAACCGGTGGCAGCAGTTGGAGCGCGGAGATGGCCTATGGGGTGAGCCGGGGACGGGGCAGGGTGGACAGCCCTTACAGCCGCCTCGGTGGCAGGGCAGGACCCGACACCCTGCGGCTCGGATACCGCATCGAACCGGATGCCGTACACGCAACCGACATCCGCCTCGACCTCTGGCTGCAACCAAAGGTCACGGATCACAACAGCCCGGGCGACAGCGCCGGGGCCGGCCTGCAATGGAATTGGTGATGGCCGCAAAGCTCGACAAGTTCGATCTCATCATTCCGGACGACATCACATATGCCCGAAAGATCGCGCCGAAAGCTCCGTTTTCTTCGAACTCATTGCCCGGCGTTACGAAAACAGAAGCCTTGCCATCGCCGCCAACCAGCCGTTCAGCGCCTGGGATAAAATCTTCCCGACAAGGCTGTGAGCGTCGCGGCCATCGACAGGCTGGTCCACCATGCCACTATCCTTGAGATGAACTTCGAAAGCTTCAGACGACGTTCAGCTGAAACCCAACGCGCATCGAAACAAAAATCCAACACGACAGCCAAAACCAAAAGCTGAAGGAGAAACAAACCCACCAGTATCCACATCATGAACAGCGACTGGAACCGGCAACCTGGTTGTCGCTCATCACGAGCCGTACCGAAATCATCGCGAGCGAAGGGCCGGAGGGCCATTCGGGGGCCAGCGCGCGCCGGACGACGTAGCCGCTCAGCCTTGGTGTGCGCGCGGACGATATCCTGTTCGCTGTCAGTCGCCTTCACGGCCCGCTGTTTCCTGACCGCAGAATTGCCTGACATGGCCTGCTCCACTTATATGCATATGCTGATCATCATATGCATGTGTCCAGCCAAAAGCGAAATGCGAACAGCATATAGATACGCTTTATATATTGCGCATATGCTTACCCATAGCCAAATCAACGCGAATTAAGGGGCCAAGTGCATCACATTCCATGCATAGTTTTGTCCGAAAATGCAACTTTGTGCCGCTCGAAAGCAGCTTGAATCATATATGCAGGACACATATCACCAACTTGTGCTGTGTCGCAACTTCCTGTAATTATTGTGGTAATGAGAGGAATTGACCAAGCTATGTAAGGGCCTGGAAATCAGAGGTCCGAATTTTAGTGGTTCACACCGCCTCGATGGCGGCCATAGTGGGTGGGGGCAAGGGCGCCAAACCCGGGGAAATTTCGCTGGCTCACAACGGCGTGCTGTTCATGGATGAATTCCCCGAATTTCCGCGCGCCGTGCTGGAAACGCTGCGCCAACCCATTGAGACGGGCGAGGTCATGGTCGCGCGCGCCAATGCTCATGTGAAGTATCCGTGCCGGTTCATGCTGGTGGCCGCGGCCAACCCGTGTAAATGCGGATACCTGACCGATCCTGCCCGGGCCTGCTCGCGTGCACCGGTCTGTGGCGAGGACTACCTTGGGCGCATCTCTGGCCCGCTGATGGATCGATTCGACATGCGTATCGAGGTCCCGCCAGTTGGTTTTACCGATCTCGACCTGCCACCGTCAGGCGACAGTTCAGCCACGGTTGCCGCACGAGTTGAAAATGCCCGCGCCATTCAGGCCAAGCGATTCAGGGATACTCCATCTGCCCGACAGAATGCCGACGCCGAAGGTAAAATACTGGAAGAAGTCGCGTCACCGGATGCCGAGGGAAAAGAACTGCTGTTGCAGGCTGCGGACCGGTTTGGTCTGTCGGCCCGGGCATTTCATCGTATCTTAAGGGTCGCGCGCACGATTGCCGATCTGGAAGGTGCCGCCGATATTCGGCGACCCCACGTGGCCGAGGCGGTGAGCTTTCGGATCAGCGCCCGGGTCGCAGCCTAGAGCCTGGCCTCGATAGCGTCCCAGATATTTCCGGCGATGTTGACCCCATTGAACCGTTCCAGTTCCTGAATTCCGGTGGGTGAGGTCACGTTGATCTCGGTCAGATAGTCGCCGATGACATCGATCCCTACGAAAATCTGCCCTTTTTCTTTCAGCAAGGGACCGATGGCCGCACAAATCTCCAGATCTCTGTCCGACAGGCCGATCTTTTCCGGGCGACCGCCCACATGCATGTTGGACCGGGTTTCGCCTTCGGCCGGAACGCGATTGATGGCCCCAACCGGTTCCCCGTCAACCAGAATAACGCGCTTGTCGCCGTTGCTGACATCCGGCAGGAACTTCTGCACGATCAAAGGCTCGCGCGAAAAGCTAGAGAACAATTCATGCAACGAGGTCAGGTTTCGGTCGTTTGCATCCAGCCGGAATACCCCCGCTCCGCCATTGCCATAAAGCGGCTTGAGGATCACATCGCCATGCTTTTCCTTGAACGCCTTGATGGTACGCAGGTCGCGCGCAATCGTAGTTGGCGGCGTCAATTCGGGGAAATCCAGCACCAGCAGCTTTTCAGGATAGTTGCGGACCCAGAACGGATCATTGACCACCAGAACCTGACCTTTCAACCGGTCCAGCAAATGGGTTGAGGTGATGTAATGCATGTCGAACGGCGGGTCCTGACGCAGCCAGATCACATCGAAATCCGCCAGATCAACCTCACGTTCAGGGCCCAGAACTGCCGGGTCCCCGGCGACGCGCTGCACTGTCATGTCCTGACCGCGCGCCGTAATGCGTCCTTCCTGATAGGCCAGTTGATCCGGGCTGTAGAAAAACAGCTCGTGCCCGCGCGCCTGTGCTTCTTCGGCCAATCGGAATGAGCTGTCGGCGTTGATGTCCACGGCCCCGATCGGGTCCATCTGAAAGGCGATTTTCATGGCGTGTCCTTCATCTAATCGCCTGATACATGGCCCAGCGTGGCCCCGGGTTCAATGGCGATCAACCGTGCCCGAATGCGTTTTCGATGATTTGAACAGCGCCAGTGGCATCGACAAGGGCAGCATCAAACCTGACATTCGTCAGTTGCCCATCCGGTTCCTGTTCCAGAAACTGCGCGGCAGAGGCGTAGATGCGGCTGATCTGACGTTCGCTGATCCGGGCAGCAGCGGCCTCGAAACTGCTGCTTTTCTTGACCTCGATGAACACCAGACCATCGGAGTTGCGCGCAATCAGATCAATCTCGCCACCCGCGCCGTGCCACCGGCGATGCGCAATGGTGAACCCCCGCCTTTCGTAATCCACGGCAACCGATTGTTCCGCCGCGTGTCCCGCGTGATAGGACACCGAGCCCTGAATCGACCGCCTGACCATGTCATCCCTTTCCCAGTTTCAAAGCCTTCTGATACAGCGGACGGCGCGGCAGATCATACATCCTGGAGATCAGATCGGCCGCATCCCGAACCGAATGGGTTTCAAGGGCTTTGATCAGAGCTTCTTCTACGTCGGATTCGTTAACAGATTGCGAATGGCTGCGGTCCACCAGCAGGACGACTTCCCCCTTCACCGTTTTTCCGATGTATTCGGCGGCCAGCTCGCCAAGAGTGCCACGTCTGACCTCTTCGAACTTTTTGGTTAGCTCTCGGCACATCGCAGCCTGCCGGCCCTCGCCCAGAACGGTGGACAAGTCAGACAGGCACGCGGCCATGCGCTTGGGCGATTCGTAAAATACCAGCGTTCCGGGAATGTCGCGCAAAGCTTCGATCCGGGATTTTCGTGCGCCCGATGCGTTCGGCAGGAATCCCGCGAAAAAGAACGCATCCGTCGGCAAACCCGCCAGCGTCAACGCCATCAGCGCCGCCGACGGTCCGGGGGCACAGGTGACCAGATGGCCCTGTTCGGCCGCCTGTCGCCCAAGATCATAGCCGGGGTCTGCAATCAGTGGCATGCCCGCTTCTGACGCGTAAGCGACGGATTGCCCTTCCGCTAACGCCTCTAGTATACGGTTGCGCGCACCTGCGCCGCTGTGATCGTGGTAGGCTTGTATGCGCCTTCCCTCAAGCGGGACACCGTGTATCTCCATCAACCGGCGCAGGCTGCGGGTATCTTCGGCTGCGATCATATCGGCCGAGGCCAGCACATCCAGCGCCCTAAGCGTGATATCGCGTGCCGTTCCGATCGGAGTGGCAACAAAATACAGGCCAGCGCCCAATCTTATCTTTTGGAAATTCAAAGCTGGACCCTCACAGCATGACGTTTATTATCGCGACGCAATAGAATGGCTGTATCCAAGGCCGCCGGATCAGGGAGTTTTCATTTAGATGTTTACCGTTTGCAAGCCCGCCCGCAAGCTGACCAAGTCGGTTTTGGCCCTGGCCGCCGCCGCGTTTCTGGCCGCATGTGAGCCCGGCGCAAACACCGGTGGGCCGTCGATCGACACGTCGGAACCGGTGCCCGTCGCCCTGCTGGTGCCACGCGGGTCGGGCCAATCCGGTGATACCGCACTGGCCCAAAGCCTTGAAAACGCGGCCCGGCTGGCGATGACTGACCTGCCCAACGTCAATATCGACCTGCGAGTTTATGACACTGGCGGCAGTGCCGTCACCGCCTCAACCGCTGCACAACAGGCGGTTGCTGACGGGGCCAAGATCATTCTGGGGCCGGTCTATGCCCAAGCCGCCAATTCCGCAGGCCTTGCGGTGCTGAACAGCGGCGTCAACGTCCTTTCCTTTTCAAACAACACCACCATCGCCGGTGGAAATGTTTTCGTACTGGGCCCGACCTTCGACAATACTGCCAACCGACTAGTCAGCTATGCTGGTCAGCAGGGCAAAAACGGAATGGTCATTGTCCACAGCAATGATGCCGCAGGACAGTTGGGTCAGGCGGCCATTGCCGGTGCGCTCAGCAACAGCCGCGTCAACAATGCGGGTTCGGTCGGCTTTGACCGGTCGCAGCAGGGTGTCATCGGCTCGGTGCCGACCATCAAGGCGACCGTCGATTCCTCGGGTGCGGATTCGGTTTTCCTGACCGCGACCACGGCGGGTGCGCTGCCATTGTTCAGCCAGCTACTGCCTGAATCTGGCCTGTCGCCCGCGACGACGCAATACCTCGGCCTGACCCGTTGGGACATTCCGCCGCAAACACTGGAACTGCCGGGCGTTCAGGGCGGCTGGTTTGCACTGCCCGATCCGGCAAAGGCGGCAGCCTACCGTCAGCGCTATAACGCAACCTATGGCGAGGCGCCGCATCCGATCAGCGGGCTGGCTTATGATGGCATCGCGGCGATTGGCGCGCTTGTCAGCCAGGGCAAATCGAACGCCCTGACCGGTGCGGCCCTGACGCAGAATGCCGGGTTCCAGGGTGTTGGTGGTATTTTCCGTCTGCGCCCGAACGGCACCAACGAACGCGGTCTGGCCGTTGCCACGATCCAGAACAAACAGGTGGTTGTGATTGACCCTGCCCCACAAAGCTTCTCTGGCGCCGGCTTCTGATCGGTCCGGGCAGGGCGTACCGCCTGCGGATACGCTGATCTGCCCGGATCATGAGATTTTCGACAGTGCCGGGGTGAACGCCCAGCTTTCGAACGCCTTTGACGACTGCAAAGACAACTCGGAAATGCGCGCGGCCACCGTGCGCATTCTGCGCGATGCTCAAAAGGCAGGCCGCAAGGTCATTGCTGATGCCTTTGCCACCCGGCCCTTTGACGCCCGCCCGCTGACGCGATCCTATACCCATCTGACGGACAAGCTGGTCTGTACGGCGCTTATGGTGGCCAGCGACCGCCTGCACCCGCTGGCAAACCCGACGCAGGGTGAAAAAATCGCCGTGCTGGCCGTCGGCGGCTATGGGCGCGGGGAAATGGCGCCATCCTCGGACGTGGATCTGCTGTTTCTCACGCCCTACAAAATCACCGCCTGGGCCGAGAGCGTGATCGAATCCATGCTCTACATCCTGTGGGATTTGCGGCTGAAGGTCGGCCATGCCTCACGCACGACCCGGGACTGCCTGCGGCTGGGGGCCGAGGATTTCACCATTCGCACCGCAATGCTGGAACAGCGCTTTCTGGCCGGGGACAGGCCGCTTGCGGATGAGCTTGAGCAGCGCCTGAAAGACGAGATGTTCAAAGGCAGCGAGCGGGAGTTTATCGAAGCCAAGCTGCAGGAACGCGACGCACGCCACCACAAACAGGGTGAGCGTTACATGGTCGAGCCCAACGTCAAGGAAGGCAAAGGCGGCCTGCGCGATCTTCAATCGCTCTACTGGATCGCGAAATATATCTATGGCGTGCATGATGTGGCCGAACTGGTGCCTTTGGGCCTTTTCACGCCCGAGGAATTCAACGGTTTTGTCGAGGCCGAAGATTTCCTTTGGGCCGTGCGTGCGCATTTGCATCTGGTGACCGGGCGAGCCACCGAACAGCTGACCTTTGATCTGCAGGTCGAGGTGGCCGACCGCATGGGCTATCAGGACCGTGCCGGACGCCGCGCCGTCGAAGTGTTCATGCAGCGCTATTTCCGCGAGGCCACGCGGGTGGGTGAACTGACGCGCATCTTTCTGACCAAGCTGGAGGCGACCCATATCAAAAGCGCCCCCTTGTTGGAGCGTATCTTTCGCAGGCGTCCGCGCGTCAAACCCGGATACAAGGTGGTGCATGGCCGTCTGGACGTAAGCGACCCTGATACATTCCTGTCAGACAAGCTGAACCTGCTTCGCCTGTTCGAGGAAGGCTTGCGCACAGGCATGCTGATCCACCCGGATGCGATGCGGCTGGTCACGGCCAATCTGGACCTGATCGATGACGACATGCGCACCAACAAAGAGGCGCAGCGCATCTTTCTGGATTTGATGCTGAAGCACGGCAATCCCGAACGCGCCCTGCGCCGGATGAACGAACTGGGCGTTCTGTCGACATTTCTGCCCGAGTTCGAGCACATCGTCGCGATGATGCAGTTCAACATGTACCACAGCTATACGGTGGACGAGCACACCATCCAATGCATCGTCAATCTGGCCCAGATCGAACGGGGCGAGCTGATCGAGTCGCTGCCCTTGGCCTCATCCATTCTCAAGGGCGGGGTAAATCGCAAGGTGCTGTATGTCGCCCTGTTGCTGCATGACATTGCCAAGGGCCGGCCCGAGGATCACTCGATCATGGGTGCGCAAATCGCGCGCAAGGTGGCGCCGCGGTTGGGGCTGAACAAATCGGATTCCGAAACGGTCGAGTGGCTTGTGCGCTATCATCTGCTGATGTCGGACATGGCGCAGAAACGCGACATATCCGATCCCCGCACAGTGCGCGATTTCGCCAAGGCGGTTGTGACGGTCAAGCGGCTAGACTTGCTGACCGTCCTGACGGTCTGCGACATTCGCGGCGTCGGGCCCAACACCTGGAACAACTGGAAAGCCACCCTTTTGCGGGCGCTGCACGCCGAAACCAAGCGCGCGCTTGAGACTGGGATGGAAGATCTCAACCGCGCCAACCGCGGGGCCGGGGCGAAAAAAACACTGCGCGCCGCGCTGGAGGATTGGTCAAAGGGCGATCTGAAGACAGAAACCGGGCGCCACTATGAACCTTATTGGCAAGGTCTGAACGTCGCGACCCATGTCGAGTTCGCCGAAATGCTGCGCGCCCTGGAACAAAGCGGCGATCCCGGCGATATGGAGGTCCGTCTGCACCCGGACGAAGACCGCGATGCCACCCGTGCCTGTTTTGCAATGGCCGATCATCCCGGCATCTTTGCCCGTATCGCGGGCGCTTTGGCGCTGGTCGGCGCCAATGTGGTGGATGCCCGCAGCTATACCACCAAGGACGGATACGTCACCGATGCGTTCTGGATTCAGGACGCCGAAGGCCATCCGTTCGAATCCAGCCGCCTGCCACGCCTGACACAGATGATCCACAAGACCCTAAGGGGCGAGGTTGTTGCGGGCGACGCGCTGAAATCACGCGACAAGATCAAAAAGCGCGAGCGTGCATTTAACGTGCCGACGCATATCACCTTCGACAATGAAGGGTCCGAGATCTACACAATCATCGAGGTCGATACCCGTGACCGGCTGGGTCTGTTATATGATCTGACCCGCACGCTGGCTGCGGCAAATGTCTATATCGCGAATGCGGTCATCGCGACCTATGGCGAGCAGGTCGTCGACACCTTTTACGTCAAGGACATGTTCGGCCTGAAATACCACTCGGAAAGCAAACAGCGCGGGCTTGAGGTCAAGCTGCGCAAAGCCATCACCGAAGGCGCGAAACGGGCGGCCTCATGAAGCAGATCCGCCTGTTTTCGGGCCTGTTCACGGTTGGTTTCTGGACATTGGCCAGCCGCATCCTGGGGTTTATGCGGGAAATCCTGCTGGCCGCTTATATCGGTCCGGGACCGGTGATGGACGCCTTTGTCGCCGCGTTTCGCCTGCCCAACATGTTTCGTCGTTTTTTTGCCGAAGGCGCGTTTAACGCAGCCTTTGTGCCGACGTTCTCAAAACGGCTGGAAGCGGGTGAAAACGCACAAGGGTTCGCGCAGGATGCGTTCAACCTGTTGGCCGTGGCCGTGTTGGCCTTGGTCGGGCTGGCGATGGTATTCATGCCCGGTCTGGTCTGGCTTACAGCCGAAGGGTTCTATGGGGATGAGCGGTTCGATATGGCGGTCGATTACAGCTATATCGTCTTTCCTTACATCCTGTTCATGTCGCTCGCGGCCCTGTTCTCGGGCGTATTGAATGCAACCGGGCGCTTTGCCGCTGCCGCTGCCGCGCCGGTTCTGTTGAACATCTTCGCCTGCACGGCCCTTGTGTTCGGAGCCCTATCCGGCGGCGAAGTGATCCGATGGCTGATCGCGGTCATCCCCCTTGCAGGTATCGCGCAATTGGCGCTGGTCTGGGTAGCGTCTGAGCGGGTAGGAATACGCATTCGCCCCGGCCTGCCGCATCTCAGCCCCGAGATGCGGAATATGGTCCGCATTGCGGTACCTGCCGCACTGGCGATGGGTGTGACACAGATCAATCTTGTGGTTGGACAGCTTGTAGCCTCAAAAACCGAAAAGGCCGTCAGCTGGCTGTTTGCTGCTGACCGGCTGTACCAACTGCCCCTGGGTGTGGTGGGAATCGCAGTCGGCATCGTGTTGCTGCCTGATCTGTCACGCCGCCTGCGCGCCGATGACAAAGACGGCGCGCGCAATGCCTTTTCGCGGGCAGGAGAGTTCACGCTGTTGCTGACGATCCCCTCGACTGTGGCCTTTGTCATCATCCCGAACCCGCTGGTCTCGGTCCTGTTTGAGCGGGGTCATTTCAGCGCCGAAGACACCGCTGCCACTGCACTGGCCGTCACAATTTACGGAATTGGCCTGCCAGCCTTCATGCTGCAAAAACTGCTGCAACCATTGTTCTTTGCGCGCGAAAACACCCGCGCGCCGTTTCACTATGCCGTTGTGGCCATGATCGTGAACGCCGCGCTGGCCTTTGGTCTTTTCCCGCTGGTTGGTTGGATCGCGCCCGCAATTGCAGCCTCGGTCGCCGGTTGGGCAATGGTTGCGTTGCTGGCACTGGGCGCGCGCAAGATGGGGGACGAAGCCCGGTTCGACGCGCGGTTCAAACGCCGGGCCTGGCGGATCGTTGCGGCCTCGTTGGGGATGGGCGTGGTTCTGTTCGCCGCGATTCACCTGTTTGGCTGGGTGTTTGAGATGTCCGGCTGGCGCTATCTGGCGCTGATCCTGCTGATCAAGGTTGCTGCCGCCACATATTTCTTCCTCGGCCACCTGTTTGGCGCATTCGAAGCGTCCGAGTTCCGCAAGGCCCTGAGACGCTCGAAGGCCGCTGATTAATCCCGACGTATGCGACCGACAATGCGCGCCCACGCGCCCGGAGCAAGCAGGAAGGACAGACCAAAGCCGGTGGCAAAGCCCCCCAGATCGGCCACCCAGTCCGATGTGCCGCCAAAGATCAGTCCGAACAGCAACTGAATGGCCATCAGCGCCGCAATCAGACCAAAGGCACGTGACTGGTTCTCGCCGACCAGCGACAGCTTGCGCCATAACAGCCAGGTAAACGCACCAATCAGACCATACACCGGCGGGAACCCTCCGATCAGCGGGTATTGCGGGTTCAGCAACAGCGCATAAACCAACGCTCCACCGACGCCGGACAACACAAAGATGATCAACATCGGAAAGCCGCCAAAAAAACCTCACCTACCATTTTACCCATGGCCAGAACAAAGACGCAGACAAAGACCGCCTGCGTGAAGCTGCCCGAGACAAACGGATAGGTCACAAAGCGGATCACATGCTCCAGCGGCCAACGGCCATTTTCGATCATCCAGTGAAAGATGTCGGGGGAAAAGGAATAGGCCTGGATTGCCTCCAACCGCCATCCAACGGCGGCGGGCTCACCGACAAAACCGCGTGTGCCCAGCGTGAACGCCAGCTCGATCCCCATGATGAACAAAACCAGCGCCACCACCACGGGCGGCAGAGGGTTCACGGCAGGGGTAAAATGCTCGTTGCTCATTGGGCGGCCTTTCGCGGCTGTTGACGTCCCTTGGCCTCATGGGTAAGCGACGGGGGCTGATTTTTCCAGACGGGAGTTCCCTTTGATGACCGAAACCAAATTCACGCCCCGCGTGTTTTCCGGCATCCAGCCTTCGGGAAACCTGCATCTTGGTAACTACCTGGGTGCACTCAAACGTTTTGTGGATATGCAAGGGCCCGAAATGGAGACGGTCTATTGCATGGTCGATCTACACGCGATTACCGTCTGGCAGGACCCTGCAGAGCTGATGCATTCGACCCGCGAACTATGCGCAGGCTTCATTGCTGCAGGGATCGACCCCGAACGTTCGATCCTGTTCAACCAAAGCAAGGTGCCCGAACACGCGCAACTGGCGTGGATTTTCAACTGCGTCGCCCGGATGGGCTGGATGCAGCGCATGACGCAGTGGAAGGACAAGGCAGGCAAGAACCAGCAGAATGCCTCGTTGGGTCTGTTTGCTTACCCGTCGCTGATGGCCGCAGATATTCTGGTCTACCACGCAACACATGTGCCGGTGGGGGACGACCAGAAACAGCATCTTGAACTGACCCGAGACATCGCGATCAAGTTCAACAACGATTTTGGTGTCGATTTCTTTCCAATCACCGAACCGGTGATCGAAGGGGCAGCCACACGAGTCATGAGCCTGCGGGACGGGTCCAAGAAGATGTCCAAATCCGATCCGTCGGACATGAGCCGGATCAACATGACCGATGATGCCGACACGATTGCCAAGAAGATCCGCAAGGCCAAGACGGACCCCGATGCTTTGCCGTCGGAAATGGACGGGCTGAATGACCGTCCCGAGGCGCGCAATCTGGTGAACATCTATGCGGCGCTCAGCGATCAAACGCCGGAACAGGTTCTGGCCGAGGTTGGTGGAAAGCAGTTTGGCGAGTTCAAACCAATGCTGGCCGATCTGGCCGTGGCAAAGCTGTCGCCCATTTCGACCGAAATGGCCCGGTTGATGAATGATCAGGCGGAAATCGACCGCATTCTGGCGCGCGGGGCGGAACGTGCACGCGAAATCACCGCGCCGATCCTGCGCCGCACCTATGAGATCGTCGGCATGGTGGGCGCCGGTCAAAACTGACCGGCGCGACAATCTGCTGGACCCCGCTGTCGGGCCCTCATAGGGTTCAGCCAGATGCGGGAGGGTGCGATGGCAGTTGGCACGAACATCAGGACTTATTTCCACGGTCAGTGGCATGATGGGGACGCACCGATCATGCGGGCGGCGGATCATGGCGCGTGGCTTGGGTCTTCGGTCTTTGACGGCGCCCGGTATTTTGACGGGATGTCCCCCGATCTGGACGAACATTGCGCGCGGGTGAACCGCTCGGCCGAAGCACTGATGCTGACACCGACGGTCACGTCGGAACAGATGGTGGAGATTGTGCGTGAAGGGCTGCAGGCCTATGCGCCGGACGCAGCCGTCTATATCCGCCCGATGTATTGGGGCATCGACGGAGGTTACGGTGCGATTGTGCCGCGGGAAAACAGCACCGGCTTTGCCATCTGTCTGGAATAAATCCCGATGGCGTCCGAAACCGCCGCAGCCACACTGACAACCACCCGGTTTCGCCGCCCGGTGCTGGAATCGGCGGTGGTGAATGCCAAGGCTGGCTGTCTCTACCCCAACAACGCGCGGATGCTGCAAGAGGCCCGGTCCAAGGGGTTTTCCAACGCTTTGGTGGCGGATGCGGTGGGGCATGTAGCCGAAACCGCAACCGCCAACATCTTTATGGTCCGCGATGGCGAAGTATTCACGCCGATCCCCAACGGCACATTTCTGGCAGGCATCACCCGGGCCCGCCACATCAGGAATCTGCGCGCCGATGGTGTCACCGTGCACGAGGCCGTGCTGAGTTTTGAAGACTTTCACGCCGCGGATGAGGTCTTCATGTCCGGCAATATGAGCAAGGTAACCCCGATAACCGCGTTGGAGGACACTCAATATCAGATTGGTCCCATTGCCCTTCGCGCCCGGGCGCTGTATTGGGACTGGGCCGCAAGCGATCACTGACCCGGCCCTGCCCGTTACGGTTGCCACCCTACAACCGGTCGGGCATGATCCCTGAAAATAATGAGGACAATCATGCGCAAGTTTCTAGTCGTTCTGGATGACAGCCGCGAATGCCTGAACGCGATGCGTTTTGCAGCCATGCGCGCGGCCCATACCGGTGGCGGCGTTACGATCCTTTCAGTGATCCCACCGGACGAGTTCAACCATTGGATCGGTGTCGCCGAAGTCATGCGCGAAGAAGCCCGTGAACGCATTCACGCCCATTACGAAGTTTTCGCCAAGTGGATGCGCGACAAGCAGCAGGTTGAGCCCGAACTGGCCATCCGCGAGGGTGATCCGGTGGCTCAGATCATCGAACATGTTCAGGACAACCCGGAAATCGGCGTGCTTGTTCTGGGCGCCGGTACCGACAAAAAGGGTCCCGGTCCACTGATTACACAGTTGACCAAGAATTCGGGCAGCCTGCCAATTCCGATCACCATTGTGCCGGGCGATCTGAGCAAGGAAAAGCTGGAAGAAATCACCTGAAAGGGGCCTGGATGGGCGCGAAACTTCAGTTCTGGTTCGATTTCGCATCGACCTACTCCTACCTCAGCGCAATGCGGATCGAACAGGCCGCAGCCGCCAAAGGGGTCGAGGTTTCGTGGCAACCCTTTCTGCTGGGCCCCATTTTTGCGCAACAGGGATGGAACACATCCCCGTTCAATCTGTTTCCCGCCAAGGGGCGCTATATGTGGCGCGATATGGAACGGCTGTGCGCCGAGCGTGAATTACCTCTGCAACGCCCCGATGAAACTCCGGCAAATAGCGTAAAGGGCGCCCGACTGGCCTTGGCACTTTCCGCACCGGCTGAGCGCGCGCGCTTTGTCCGTTCCGTTTACGCAGCCGAATTCGGATCTGGTCACGACATTTCAGATGATGCTGTTCTCGCCAATTGCCTTGAGGTCGCTGGCGCCTCGCCCGATCTGTTGGCGCGCACCGGGGATGCGGACATCAAGACCGCGTTGTTTGAGCAGGTGGCTCAGGCCAAAAGCCTGAATATCTTCGGCGCGCCCAGTTTTGTGGTCCAAGACGAGCTTTTCTGGGGTGATGACCGGCTGGACGCCGCAATTTCTTACGCTTCTTCAATTTAGAACCGTTCCAATTCTTGACTTCCGCCGACCCCGGGCGCATATCTGGAGCAACCAAAACGGAGCTGTTCCATGTTTATTCAGACCGAATCCACCCCAAACCCGGCCACGTTGAAATTCCTGCCCGGCCAGACGGTTCTGGACGCGGGCACGGCAGATTTTCCGTCGGCCGAGGCTGCTGAAAAATCCCCGCTTGCGGCTCGGATCTTTGGCGTCAGCGGCGTGACCGGCGTGTTTTTCGGCAATGATTTCGTCACTGTGACCAAATCGGACGACGTTCAGTGGGATCACATCAAACCCGCCATTCTGGGCGCGGTGATGGAGCATTACCAATCCGGCCAGCCCATCATGGGCGCAGGCGCGGATGCCGCGGCGGGACATGCTGAGCATTCCGGCGAAGATGCAGAAATCGTGAATCAAATCAAAGATTTGCTGGACAGCCGTGTGCGCCCGGCAGTGGCTCAGGACGGTGGGGATATCACGTTCCACGGGTTTGACCGAGGCATCGTCTATCTACATATGCAAGGCGCCTGCGCGGGCTGCCCGTCTTCGACAATCACGCTCAAGATGGGGATCGAAAACCTGCTGCGCCACTATATCCCCGAGGTGATCGAGGTGCGCCCGGTTGCCGTCTGACACGACCATATTGGCATTTGATACATCGGCCGCGCATTGCGCGGCCGCTTTGTTGCGTGGATCTGAGATCGTAACTTCACGCTCCGAACCCATGCGCCGCGGACAGGCCGAGCGTCTGATGCCACTGCTGCAAGAGGTTCTGGCCGAGGCAGAATGCACGTGGAAAGATCTGGACGCGATTGGCGTCGGAATCGGCCCAGGAAACTTTACCGGCATCCGAATCTCGGTATCCGCCGCGCGCGGTCTTGCCCTTGGTCTGGCAGTGCCCGCGGTTGGGGTCACAGGATTTGACGCGCTGGCCGATCTGGCCCCACCTGCGCAGATACCTGCCATTTCCGGCCCACGGGATCAGGTCTATGTGCAATTAGAGGGCGCAGACCCGCGATTGGTTGATCAATCCGAGGCCGAATCCCTTGGCGCGTTGTTCTTTTGCCCGGACCCCGCGCTTCAGGCACAGGCCATCGCCCGCATCGCGGCGATTCGCTGGACCGGGGTTCAGGTGCCGCCTGCGCCGCTTTATGTCCGGCCCGCCGATGCAGCCCCGGCCCGTGATGTTCCCCCGGTGCTGTTGGACGGATGACACCACAGGACATGGCATCAACCCACGCGGCTGCCTTTACTCAATCCCGCCCCTGGACGGCCGAAGAATTTGCCGATCTGCTGGCCAATCAGTTCACGCATGCCCTTGGCAATGCAAAGTCTTTTGCCGTATTTCAGGTGATCGCCGACGCGGCTGAGCTGTTGACTATCGCCACGCATCCAAACCACCAAAGACAAGGTCTGGCCCGGATAACCATGCTGGACTGGCAGGCATAGGCGCACCAGCTTGGCGCGACCAGCGCGGTTCTGGACGTCGCGGCAGACAACGACCCGGCGATTTCGCTGTACCAAAGCTGTGGCTATGTCCGGTGCGGAACACGGCGCGCGTATTATTTGCGCGAAAATGCTCCAAACATGGATGCGATCGTGATGCAGCGCGCTTTACCCTAAGACCAAAGGCAATTTTTTGACCATATGGTCAAAAATGTATTGACCCCCGGTGTTGCAAACGCTCTTAATTCCCGCCATCACAACGGTTATGCTCGCTCTGAGTGGGTAAACGGGGCTATCTTGGTTCCGAACCGACAAAAAAACAACGGGAGACACAAATGACCCTGATGAAATCCTTGATGGGCGCGGCCGCTGCGGTTGCACTGACAGCTGGCGCTGCTCTGGCCGAACCGGCACTGATCTTTGACCTGGGTGGCAAATTCGACAAATCGTTCAACGAAGCGGCTCATAACGGCGCGCAGCGTTGGGCGGAACAAACCGGTAAATCCTACCGCGAGATCGAACTGCAGTCCGAAGCACAACGCGAACAGGCCCTGCGCCGTTTTGCCGAAGCCGGTGCAAACCCGATCATCACCATGGGTTTTGCCATGGCCGATCCGCTGTCCGCAGTTGCGGGTGACTATCCCGACACCAAGTTTGTCGCTGTTGACGTGACCTGGCTTGAGGCACCGAATGTGCGTCAGATCGGCTTTGCCGAGCATGAGGGCTCGTACCTGGTGGGCATGATGGCCGCGATGGCGTCCCAGTCGGGCACCGTTGGCTTTATCGGCGGCATGGACATCCCACTGATCCGTCACTTTGGCTGCGGCTATGCGCAGGGCGCCAAAGCGGTGAACCCTGACATCAACGTTGTTGCCAACATGACCGGCACCACGCCCGCCGCATGGAACGACCCGGTTAAAGGTTCGGAGCTGACCAAGGCGCAGATCAGCCAGGGCGCTGACGTGATCTATGCCGCCGCTGGCGGTACCGGTGTTGGCGTGCTGCAGACCGCGGCCGACGAAAACATCCTGTCGATCGGCGTGGACAGCAACCAGAACCACCTGCACCCGGGCAAGGTTCTGACCTCGATGCTGAAACGTGTGGACGTTGCGGTTTATGACGCGATGAAGGCCGGCGAAGACGTTGAAACCGGTGTCTATACCATGGGTCTGGCCGAAGAAGGTGTTGGCGTTGCCATGGACGACAACAACGCCGCGCTGGTTTCCGATGACATGAAAGGCGCCGTCGACAAAGCGCGTCAGGACATCATCGACGGCAACACAACGGTTGTCAGCTACTATGAAGGCGATAGCTGCCCCGCGCTGCAGTTCTAAGCAGAAAGCCCCAGGCCATGACAGAATGCATTCAAACATTGTTTGCGGCCTGGGGTGACCCCTCGCCCGAAAAGCGCGCCGAAAAGACGGACGCGGCGATCGGGGCAAACTTTTACTACGCCGATCCGAACACTCCCGAACCCGTATTGGGCCGCGATGACTATCTGGCCTATATCGCGCAGTTTGGCGACATGATGCCGGGCGCATCCGCCAAAGTTGTCGCGGTGTCAGAACATCACGGGCATCTGCGCGCCACTGTGGACTTCCTGAAAGACGGAACTCCGATGATGCGGGGCCAGTATTTTGCCGATCTGAGCGATGGCAGAATTGTGCGTCTGATTGGCTTTCCAGGCATGGGAGACGCCGAGTGACAGCCCCCGCCATTGAGCTCAAAGGTATTTCCAAGTCCTTTGGGCCGGTTCAAGCGAACAAAGACATTTCGATCAGCGTCGCCCCCGGTACAATCCATGGGATCATCGGTGAAAACGGTGCGGGCAAGTCCACGCTGATGAGCATTCTCTACGGCTTTTACAAAGCTGATAAGGGTGAGATCTGGATCAACGGTCAAAAGACCGACATCCCCGACAGTCAGGCCGCCATTGCCGCCGGGATCGGGATGGTGTTTCAGCATTTCAAGCTGGTCGAGAATTTCACCGTTCTGGAAAACATCATTCTGGGCGCCGAGGATGGCGGGCTGCTGGCCCCGTCCCTGGCCAAGGCCCGGAAAGAGCTGAAAGAACTTGAGGAAGAATATGAGCTGTTCGTCGACCCGGACAAACGGATTGACGAGATCGGCGTCGGCATGCAGCAGCGGGTCGAGATCCTCAAGGCGTTGTACCGCCGGGCCGAGATTCTGATTCTGGACGAACCGACCGGCGTGTTGACCCCGGCCGAGGCCGATCAGCTGTTCCGCATCCTCGACCGCCTGCGGGCCGAAGGGAAAACAATTATCCTGATCACCCACAAGCTGCGCGAGATCATGGAAGCGACCGATACCGTTTCCGTCATGCGGCGCGGTCAGATGACGGCAACCGTGAAAACAGCCGAGACCAGCCCGCAGCAACTGGCCGAGCTGATGGTGGGCCGCAAGGTGCTGTTGCAGGTCGACAAGGTGCCCGCGCAGCCGGGCAAGCCGATTCTGGAAATCGAAAACCTGCGCGTGGTTGATGAGGCGGGCGTGGAACGGGTCAAAGGCATCGATCTGACCGTCCGCGCCGGAGAGATCGTTGGCATCGCCGGTGTCGCAGGCAACGGGCAGTCTGAACTGCTTGAGGTTCTGGGTGGCATGCGCACCGGGCAGGGATCAATCAAACTGAACGGAACACCTCTGGCGCTCAGCGGTGCGGGATCGGACGGACAGGCGCGACGCGCGCAGCACATTG
>CAXXPZ010000034.1:0-84759 GCA_963422555.2 uncultured Ruegeria sp. | reverse complement strand
CTAATCCACAAATCCCCGTTTCTTCCCAAGACCCTGCGGCTTAGCTTGCTTGCCACCTGTCCGGTGTGACGACTATCGTGTCAGTATTGGCCGAGTATGCGGCCGCAATCAGACGCTGGGGTCGGCATGGCAGGGTTAAAGCGGGACATTGGCCTTGTTGGACTGACGTTTATTTCCGTGGGCGGCATCATCGGGTCCGGCTGGTTGTTCGGGCCGCTTCTGGCTGTGCAACATGCCGGCCCAGCTGCCGTTTTGTCTTGGATTATCGGGGCCGTCGCCATGTTCATTCTGGCGATCACCTTCGCGGAAATCTCGGCCATGCTGCCCATACCCGGCGGCATCGCGCGGGTGCCGCAGTTTTCCCATGGCAATATCGTTTCGATGGCAATGGGTTGGACCGCCTGGATCGGATACAACACCACCGCCCCGATCGAGGTTGAGGCGATGCTCAAGTACCTTGCGCCTTATGCGCCCTGGCTTCATTCGGCGGACACAGGCGATCTGACCGGCGCAGGCATCGTGGTGGCCCTGATTTTCATGCTGCTGTTCGTGGCGGTCAACGCGCTGGGGGTCAAGTTCTTTACGCGGGTGAACTCGGTTCTGACCTGGGCCAAGATCGCGATTCCCGTTGTTCTGTCCGTTCTGCTCGTCGCAACGCGTTTCAATGTTCAAAACTTTACTGAGCCGGCCGGATTTGCCCCTTACGGTCTGCAAGGAATCATGGCCGCCGTCTCGACCGGGGGTGTGATCTTTTCCTTTATCGGCTTTCGACATGTCGTTGATATGGCAGGGGAAGTGAGAAATCCGCAATTCGCGATTCCAGCCGCTCTGGTCCTGTCGATCATCCTGTGTGCAGCGATTTACCTGGGTCTGCAGGTGGCCTTTATCGGCGCGCTTGATCAAACGACTCTGGCCAATGGATGGGCTGGTCTCAGCTTTAGCGGCGAAGGGCCACTGGACGCGGTTATCATGTCTGTGGGGCTGTTGTGGTTTCTCAGCGTGCTGAACATCGGCTCGGTCATTGGCACCTTTGGCAACGGGCTGGTAGCGACGGGATCAAACGCGCGGATCGCTCTGGCCCTGTCCCAAAATGGATTTTTGCCGAAGCGGCTGCAAACCCTGTCATCTTTTGGCATCCCCGTGTGGGCGCTTGGGTTGAATTTCCTGATCGGGACCCTGTTCCTGCTGACGGTTCCGTTCACCACCGTCATCGCCCTGAACGGCGCTGCAATCGTCATGTCCTTTGCCGTCGGGCCTATCGCGGTGGTCTGCCTGCGGGACCTGTTGCCCGACCACCCGCGATCAATCCGAATCCCTGCGGTTCGCCTAGTGGCGCTGTCAGCCTTCGCCATCGCCACTCTGATCGTGTATTGGAGCGGATGGGACACGGTATGGCGGTTGGGGATCGCCCTGATCGTTGGCGCTGTCCTGCTGCTGATCCGGTTCCGGGGGCGTCTGGATGAAATGGACGTGACCGAGGCACTGTGGCTGCTGCCCTATTTCGCAGGTCTCGGGTTGATCTCATTCCTCGGTCAGTTCGGCGCCGGAGCGCAGAAACAAATTCCGTTTGGCTGGGACATCTTGCTGTGCGTTCTGTTTGCAGCAGTTATTTTCGTGTTGGCGGTCCGATCGGCGCTGCCTGTCAAAAAGTTCAGGAAATACATAGAGGAAGAAGAGGTTCTTGACCTCAAAAAACCGGTAATCGGGCTGTAAAAAAGGCGGGATCAATGCCCCGCCTTTCCCAATCTAAGCTCACAAAGGGTCAGTGCGCCGTGGCAGACGGCCCGGCGGACTCTGAGGACTTGGCCGCAGCCACAGCAGCTTCTTCTGCCGCTTCGTCCCATTCCACAGGCTCGGGTTCGCGGATAAGCGCCTGTTCCAGAACCTCTGAGACGTGTTTGACCGGAATGATCTTAAGCCCTTCTTTCACGTTGTCCGGGATTTCCGCCAGATCCTTTTCGTTTTCTTCCGGGATCAGAACCGTCTTGATACCCCCACGCAGCGCGGCCAGCAGTTTCTCTTTCAAACCACCGATTGGCATCGCGTTGCCACGCAGCGACACCTCGCCCGTCATGGCGATATCCTTGCGCACAGGGATGCCGGTCAGGACCGAAACAATCGACGTCACCATCGCCAGACCGGCACTGGGGCCGTCCTTGGGCGTGGCCCCATCGGGCACGTGCACGTGGATATCGATCTTGTCGAACTTGGGCGGCTTGACCCCGATCTTGGGCGAGATCGACCGCACATAGGACGAGGCCGCATCGATGGATTCCTTCATCACATCGCCCAGCTTACCGGTGGTCTTCATCCGACCCTTGCCCGGCAGTTTCAGCGCTTCGATATGCAGCAGATCGCCGCCCACGGACGTCCAGGCCAGACCGGTGACAACACCGACCTGATCGTCTTGCTCGGCCAAACCATAACGGAACTTGGGAACGCCAAGGAATTCATCCAGGTTTTCCGACGTAACTTCAACGGTTTCTGCCTGTTTCTTGATGATCTTGGTTAGTGACTTCCGCGCCACTTTGGCGATCTCACGCTCAAGGTTCCGCACACCCGCCTCGCGCGTATAGGTGCGGATGATCGATTGCAGCGCCTCATCCGTCATCTCAAATTCCTTGGCCTTCAAGCCATGGTTCTTGACCTGTTTCTCGATCAGATGCTGCTTGGCAATCTCGCGCTTTTCGTCCTCGGTGTAACCGGCCAGCGGAATGATTTCCATCCGGTCCAGCAGAGGTCCGGGCATGTTATAGCTGTTTGATGTGGTCAGGAACATCACATTGCTGAGGTCATATTCGACCTCAAGGTAGTGGTCCATGAACGTGCTGTTCTGTTCCGGGTCCAACACCTCAAGCATGGCCGAGGCCGGATCGCCACGAAAGTCCTGCCCCATCTTGTCGATCTCGTCCAACAGGATCAGCGGGTTCGTGGTTTTTGCCTTTTTCAGCGCCTGAATGATTTTGCCGGGCATCGAACCGATATAGGTCCGGCGGTGGCCCCGGATCTCGGATTCGTCGCGTACACCACCCAAACTGATGCGAATGAATTCGCGCCCTGTGGCCCGTGCAACCGACTTGCCCAGGCTGGTCTTACCCACCCCCGGAGGGCCGACAAGGCACATGATCGGACCTTTCAGCTTTTTCGACCGCTGCTGAACCGCAAGATATTCAACGATCCGTTCCTTGACCTTTTCAAGGCCGTAATGGTCATCATCCAGAATGGTCTGCGCCCGGCCCAGATCCTTTTTGACGCGGGATTTGGTGCCCCACGGCAGCGACAGAATCCAGTCCAGATAGTTGCGTACGACGGTGGCCTCAGCCGACATCGGGCTCATGTTGCGCAGCTTCTTCAGCTCGCCCTCGGCCTTTTCGCGCGCCTCTTTCGACAGCTTGGTCTCGGTAATCTTGGCTTCCAATTCGGCGACTTCGTTGCCGCCGTCCTCGCCATCGCCAAGCTCTTTCTGAATGGCCTTCATCTGCTCATTCAGATAATACTCGCGCTGCGTCTTCTCCATTTGCGATTTGACGCGGGTTTTTATCTTTTTCTCGACCTGCAGAACCGACATTTCGCCCTGCATCAGGCCATAGACCTTTTCCAGCCGCTCGCTGACGGACAGGGTTTCCAGCAACTCCTGCTTTTGTTCGACCTCAATGCCCAAGTGACCCGATACCAGGTCGGCCAGCTTGGCGGGTTCGGTGGTGTCACCCACTGCAGTCAGCGCTTCTTCGGGGATATTCTTGCGCACTTTGGCATAGCGCTCGAACTCATCCGTGACGGTCCGCAGCAACGCCTCGGTCGTGGTCACATCGCCCGGGATTTCGGTCAGATACTCTGCGCGGGCTTCAAAAAAGAGTTCATTTTCAAGGAATTCCGTAATCTGCACCCGCGCCTGACCTTCGACCAGCACCTTGACGGTGCCATCGGGCAATTTCAGCAGTTGCAGCACATTGGCCAGCACACCAGAGCGGTAGATGCTGTCGATTTCCGGATCATCTTCGCCCGGGTCGATCTGGCTGGACAGCAGGATTTGTTTGTCATCCTGCATCACCTCTTCCAAGGCGCGGACCGATTTGTCCCGGCCCACAAAAAGCGGCACGATCATATGTGGAAATACCACAATATCGCGCAGCGGCAGGACGGGGTAAGAGGAATTCAGAGGCTCTTGCATGCTCAATCCTTATCGTTGGCAAGACGGCTCTGGTCCCTCATCGAGGCAACCCCCGGCCGTCTCCTGTCTTGGACGATTAAGGTGGGGGCGTATAACCCTTTTTCAACCTCACCGCCGTGTATTGTCAGTCAGAATGACCCGAGGTTTTACCGACTGCAAGGCACCGATTGAACATATCCACCGTTTTTAGTCCAACATCAGTCCAAGATCGCGGTTGAACGCAGGTTTTGCCGCTAAAACACCCGTTGCACCGCGCGCGATAGGAAAAATCCGTGGCCGTCTTCGTTTGTGCATTCCAGGCCTTTTTTCGAAGAATGGCATATGAAGCCGCCAAATTGGCCCGTTACGCCATACTCTGCGCGATCAAAACCGTCTTTGTCCCGGCTAAGCGGCTGACACAGCATTTGCACCGGACCAGTGTCATTCATCATGAAGGTATGCCCCCAATCCGACCCGCAACTTGACGGGCGCGGCTGCGCGGGTGGTCCCTGTCGCTGAATAATCGTGCAGATAATATCCGATCCCTGAACGTCTTCGCCAACGGAACATTGAATATTTTCGGACGGTGTTTCAAAGGTCCAGACATCGGAAAAGGCGGGTCCGGCACATAGTATCACTGCGCCAAGCAACAGGCGGAACATCAAATCCTCCGGTCAAATTACAATAAAAATGTCAAAGGTATTCCTGATCAGAATAAGCCCTGCATCCCCGTTTGTTATCTGACCGCAATATCAGAGAGGCTCGATATCGCCCTGCGCCCGCTGCGCATGGAACGCGGTTTGCCAGGCGTCAAAAGTACCTGCAGAAATCGCATCACGCATGCCCTGCATAATTTCCTGAAAATAATGCAGGTTGTGCCAGGTCAGCAGCATGCCGGAAATCATCTCGTTAGACCGGAACACATGGTGCAGATAGGCGCGCGAGTAGTTTGAGCAGGCCGGACAGCTGCAGTGTTCGTCCAGCGGGCGCGGATCGTCGGCGTGGCGCGCGTTCTTGATGTTCACCACGCCATACCGGGTGAACACCTGCCCCGTGCGGCCCGAACGCGATGGCAACACGCAATCCATCATGTCGATCCCGCGTGCCACGGCACCCACGATGTCGTCAGGCTTACCGACACCCATCAGGTAACGCGGCCTGTCTGCAGGCAGGTAGTCCGGGGCATAGTCGAGGCAGTCGAACATCGCCTCTTGCCCCTCGCCCACGGCCAGACCGCCCACAGCGTAACCCTCGAAACCAATGGAGGTCAGCGCCTCGGCGCTTTCCTGGCGCAGGTCCTGTTCCAAACCGCCCTGCATGATCCCGAATAACGCATGACCGGGCCGATCCCCGAATGCGTCGCGCGACCGTTCCGCCCAACGCATCGAAAGGCGCATAGACTCTGCAATACGATCACGGTCGG
Source organism: uncultured Ruegeria sp. (assembly GCA_963422555.2). GTDB lineage: Bacteria > Pseudomonadota > Alphaproteobacteria > Rhodobacterales > Rhodobacteraceae > Ruegeria. Next base: position 79,186 of record CAXXPZ010000034.1, on the reverse strand, counting down.
CGGGCAATGCGGGGCATTCGTCGAAACACATGACGATGTCTGACCCCAGCAGGCGCTGAATCTCCATCGACCGTTCCGGCGTCAGTTCATGTTTCGACCCGTCGATGTGGGATTTGAAGGTCACGCCCTTTTCCGTCAGTTTGCGCAGCCCGGCCAGCGACATGACCTGAAACCCGCCCGAGTCAGTCAGGATAGGCCGATCCCAATTCATGAACGTGTGCAGCCCGCCCAGCCGGTCGATGCGCTCGGCCGTGGGGCGCAGCATCAGGTGATAGGTGTTGCCCAGCAAGATGTCCGCACCGGTCGCGCGCACATTTTCGGGCATCATTGCCTTGACCGTTCCAGCCGTACCGACGGGCATAAAGGCGGGTGTGCGTACCTCACCCCGAGAGGTGTGGATCACACCGGTACGGGCCTTGCCATCGGTCGCTTTCAGATCAAAGGAGAAACGGTCAGTCATCATTGAGCCTCGGGTCGCGGAACCGGGCAGGCTTTGCCCGATCTGACCCGGCATTGCAACCCGTCAGGGCAGTGACACGACCCGTTGCGTGAACAGGTCAACCACCCCTGCCCCGTCGACATCGCGACAGACCCGGACCGCGGGGCCGCTGGTATCAGGCACGGTCTGACCTTTTTGCGGCCCGTCCTGAATAACCCTTAGTCCCGTTTCCACGGTGTCAAACATGTGTTCGTGACTGCAGGCGATAACAGCCGTCGAATCGTGCAGCCCGCACCCATCCTGTTGCGCCACCTCCTGATAGAACCGCAGGTAATATTCCGAGATATCGCGCAGGAACCCTCCGATATCCGAGGATTGGCGGGACAACGCGTCAAAATCCGCGCTTTTGTAAAGGGTTTGCAATGTGACGTCCAAACCGACCAGCACCGTTTCGGGCGGTGCCTCAAACACAGCCTGCGCCGCGCGGGGATCGTTGTGGATATTGGCCTCTGCATGATCGGTGATATTGCCGGGGCAGAACACGGCACCGCCCATGATCACCAGTCTGCTCAAATTGGAGGAGAATTCGGGGTCCAGCTGAATTGCATCGGCAATATTGGTCAACGGACCCACGGCGCAAACAACCATCTCACCTTTATGGCGACGCGCCATCTCGACCAGAAACTCGGCCGCCGGTTGGTCATGGTTGCGACCAAGGTCAGGAATATCGGTCACATCGCCAAAGCCTTCGGGGCCGTGAACATGATCCGAAGGATCGTGACTGTCCCGGCCCCAGGCCCAGGATGCACCCTGCGCGACCGGCACGGACAGGTTCAGCCTATCCAGCAGATACCGAGCATTCCGGCTGGATTGATGGACCAGTGTATTGCCGAAAACGGTTGTCAGCCCGATAAGGTCAAGCTCGGGCGCGGCTGCCGCGTAGGCAATCGCCATCGCGTCGTCAATTCCGGGATCTGTATCAATAATCAGTTTCATTGGCTCAGTTTGCAAATCGTATGCGTTCACGGTACGTTCCTATTCAAATCAGAGGGAAAATCGGGTGATGGATCACAAGCAATTTCAGAAATGGCTTTCCGGGATAGACCAACTCAGCCCGGCGCAGCGGCAGGAAGCCGAAGCTGTTTTCTCAGGAGGTTCGCAAGCGTCAGCCTCGCTGGCGGCTATTGAAGCGAGTGTAGGGGAAGATCGCCCGTGTCCGCATTGCGGCACACCAGGGGCACTCTCGCGGGGCAAGGCCCGAGGCCTGCGGCGATATCAGTGCAAGGGGTGCAAGAAGACATTCAATGCCGCGACCGGCACCCCTTTGGCGGGTCTTCACCGCAAAGACAAGTGGCTTGCCTTTGGAACTTGCCTTGCAGATGGGTTGACGGTTCGCCGATCGGCAGAACATTGCGGGTTTGCCGTCACTACTGCATTTCGCTGGCGGCACCGGTTTCTCACCGCAGAAAGCCCGCAGCCCCGCAAGCTCACGGGCATTGTCGAGGCCGACGAAACCTATGTCCTGAAAAGCCGCAAGGGCCAACGGAAACTGGGACGCAAAGCGCGACGCCGGGGCGGCAAGGCCAGCAAAAGGGGGCTTTCAGATGAGCAGGTTCCGGTGCTGGTTGCCGCTGACCGGAGTGGCACGACAGTCAGTGCCGTTCTCCCTGCGGTCAATGCTGACAGCTTGCGGGAGGTCATCGAACCGGTCGTGGACGAGGATATCGTTCTGGTAAGTGATGGTCACCGCGCCTATCCGCCCTGTGCCGCCGTAATCGGTGTGCGCCACGAAGCGTTGAACCTGTCCAGTGGTGAGCGGGTGCGCGACGCCTTTCACATTCAGACAGTCAACAATCGACACAGCCAGTTGAAGGATTTCCTGCGGCGCTACCGGGGGGTCGCAACCAAATATCTCGACAACTACCTGCGATGGTTTCAGCATCTGGAACTGGAAAGCGCCTCACCCCGTGCGTGTCTCGCCAACGCAATCGACAGGCCATGCATACGAATTGGAAACTGAGCCGTTTCATTCCTGCCCGATAGCGCAATCAGGCCGGGATGCAAAGCAGCCACAGCACAGAAATTACCTTTGATATAATCGATTTCATAGATTTGCATCGCCGCCCGCGCAATCCATACCAGAGTTGAAATTGGGCGACTCAATCCCCACATGTATACCATCGTACACAATAACAGAGGACAGATATGACCGAAGACCAGATTATTGGCCTGCTCACATCAAACATCATCTATTTACTGGCGGCGGCCTTCATCATTGCCGTCATCCTAAAAGGTATAAAGATCGTTCCACAATCCGAGAAATTCGTGGTTGAACGGTTCGGTCGCCTGCATGCCGTGCTTGGACCCGGTATCAACTTTATTGTTCCCTTTCTGGATGTTGCGCGACACAAGATATCCATTTTGGAGCGTCAGTTGCCGAACGCAACGCAGGACGCCATCACCAAGGACAACGTGTTGGTGCAAATCGACACTTCGGTGTTCTACCGTATTCTTGAGCCCGAAAAGACAGTCTATCGGATCCGCGACGTTGATGGCGCGATTGCCACCACTGTCGCCGGTATCGTCCGCGCCGAGATTGGTAAGATGGATCTGGACGAAGTTCAGTCGAACCGCGCACAGCTGATCGACCGCATTCAGGAAAGCGTTGAAACCGCTGTGGACGACTGGGGCATCCAAGTGACCAGGGCCGAGATTCTGGACGTGAACCTTGACCAGGCCACGCGGGATGCGATGCTGCAACATCTGAACGCCGAACGTGCCCGTCGGGCGCAGGTAACCGAAGCCGAAGGTCAAAAACGCGCGGTCGAGCTGCAGGCCGAAGCCGAGCTGTACGCGGCCGAACAAATCGCCAAAGCCCGCCGCATTCAGGCCGAGGCCGAAGCCTACGCCACCGGAGTGGTTGCCAAGGCCATTCAGGAAAACGGGCTTGAGGCCGCACAATATCAGGTTGCCCTGAAACAGGTCGAGGCGCTGAATGCGCTGGGCAATGGCACGGGTTCGCAGACAATTGTTGTGCCTGCAAACGCCCTCGAAGCATTTGGAAACGCGTTTAACATGTTGAAAGGAAGCAAATAATGGCTGATCCCTTCTGGTTGACCTGGTGGATCTGGCTGGCGGCCGCTCTGACCCTGGCCATCCTCGAAGTGGTCCTGCCCGGCTTTATCTTTCTGGGCTTTGCCATCGGCGCCGCTGTCACCGGGATCTTGCTGCTGATCCCGGGGCTGACGCCGGCCCTGCCGATCCTGTTGCTGATCTTTGCTGCCTTGTCGCTGACCGCGTGGCTGATCCTGCGCCGGATGTTCGCGCTGCCGCATGGGCAGGTGAAAAGGTTCGATCACGACATAAACGAATGAATCGGCGCGGCGCCCGCACTTCGGGCACCACGGCACCACTGGACGCTGCCGGGGACTTTCCCTATATAATCTGTCAGATAACACACCCGAGGCATCAATGACCCACCCCAGCGAACAGCTTGAAGGCAGCCCCCTGATTGCGCCATCAACCATTGAACATCCCCTGTACGAACCCGTGGTGGATGCCTGCCGGACGGTTTATGACCCTGAAATTCCAGTCAATATCTACGATCTGGGATTGATTTACACTATCGACATCAGTGGCGAAAACGCCGTCAAAGTCATCATGACCCTGACCGCCCCGGGTTGCCCCGTCGCCGGTGAAATGCCCGGCTGGATCGTCGAGGCGATTGAGCCTGTGGCTGGCGTCAAGGAAGTCGATGTCGAGCTGACATGGGAACCCCCCTGGGGTATGGAAATGATGTCAGACGAGGCCCGCCTCGAACTGGGTTTCATGTAACCCCCGACATATCCACAGAAAATACCGCGCTGTTACAAAACGGTGTCCGGACTGTTACGCTTCTGTTTTCGGGGTGTCACATTGATGCGCAACAAGACCCGCGCATGGCAATCCGGAGATCTTAAATGCGTATTTCACTTGTTTGCGCCACCCTATTGCTGCCCACGCTGGCTGCTGCCAACGGCACGGCACCCCAGATCAGCTATGGCCCGCGCCCGGCCTATCTGATTGACAAGCTTCCGGACGGAGAGCTCAAGACCAAATTACAGGCCTGTTCGGCGCAAACCCCCAAGACGTCTACATTTTCCATCGGCCATCGAGGCGCACCGCTGCTGTTTCCGGAACACACGGTCGAATCAAATATCGCTGCCGCGCGCATGGGGGCCGGAATTCTGGAATGCGACGTAACCTTTACCAAAGACCATGAACTGGTCTGCCGCCATGCCCAGAACGACCTGCACACAACGACCAACATCCTGATCAGCGATCTGGCCGACACCTGCATCGTTCCCTTTTCCCCCGCCAATGGCAGTGACGAAGCGCAGGCGGAATGCCGTACCTCGGACCTGACATTGGAACAGTTCAGAACGCTGACGCCCAAAATGGACAGCGCAGACAAGGCCGCAACCACGCCCGAGGCGTATCAGGGCGGTGTGGCCGACTGGCGCAGCACCTTGTTTGCCGATGTCGCACAAACCATGACCCACGCGGAATCGATTGCCTTGTTCCGTGATCTGGGGGCAAAATTCACTCCGGAACTGAAATCCCCGTCGGTGGGCATGCCGTTTGACGGGTTCAGCCAGCAGGACTATGCCCAAAAGCTGATCGACGAATACAAGGCCGCGGGCGTGCCTGCGTCAGATGTCTGGGCGCAGAGCTTTAATCTGGATGATGTTTTGTATTGGATCGAATACGAGCCTGAGTTCGGCAAACAGGCCGTGTTCCTGGACAACTCGTATAACATCGATGGTTTCGATCACAGCGATCCATCTACTTTCCCGCATGATTTCAAGGAACTGCACGCCAAAGGTGTCAACTATATCGCGCCTCCGATGTGGATGCTGGTGACCGAGGAAAACGGTGAGATCGTACCATCCGTCTGGGCCACGCAGACCCGAGAGGCCGGATTGAAACTGATCACGTGGACGCTGGAGCGTTCGGGGCCGCTGGCCTCGGGTGGCGGTTGGTACTTCCAGTCCGTTGCCGACCTCACCACCGATGACAGCATGTATTATCAACTGCTGGATGTTCTGGCGCAGGATGTAAAGGTTGAGGGCGTCTTTTCAGATTGGCCGGCAACCGTGACTTATTACGCGAACTGCATGGGCCTCTGACTACAGCCGTCCCCAATTCTTCGGGCCCATTCTGGACCGCCCTTGCCCGAGGGCGGTCCATTTTTTTCAACACCTCTATTTGACGTTGCAGGTCGATTTGATCTCGGCTGCGCGATCGTCCAGCTGAGTGACATAGTCGCCCGACAACATCTTGAGCCGTTTGTTTTCGGTTCCGGTGGCCAAACCCAGCAAAGCACCGGCGGGTGTGATTGAAATAACGCTTTCAACCTGTTGATCTTCAGCGTGTTTCTTTTCGGCTGCGATGGCGCGCAGATCGCCCTCGGCCGTGGCGCAATTGACCGGATGGCGCTTGGTTTCAGCCGCCGCCCATGAGGCCTGACCAAGACATGTCAGCCCGATAACGACCATCAGGACCGGTTTGATGGCGCCTGTTAATCCAGATGTGATCATTTCCACTGCGCCTTTCCAATACGATTGCCATGAATTGCGGACAGGCTAATGCCATCCGCCGATCTGACGCAACCCGTGCCAAATTGGCGTCACGCTTGCGCGATTGTTGAATGTCATTAGTCGCCGTCCCTTGAGCCCAGCCCCCGTCGGCCCTAGATTAGGGGCAACGCGTGAAAATCGGAGACGTTCATGTTTGGTATTCCCGGCAAACAAGCCGTGACCATGACACCCAAAGCTGCCGAACAGATTGTTCGCCTGATGCAGTCAGGCGGCCATGCCGGTCTGCGCATTGGTGTCAAAAAGGGTGGTTGCGCCGGTATGGAATATACCATGGACTATGTCGATCAGGCCGACACCAATGATGAGGTGGTCGAACAGGACGGTGCCCGGATCATCATTGCGCCCATGGCCCAGATGTTTCTGTTCGGCACCGAGATCGATTATGAGGTCTCGCTGTTGGAATCCGGCTTTAAATTCCGCAACCCCAACGTTGTTGATGCCTGCGGCTGCGGCGAATCCATCAAATTCGACGAAAGCCTCGCCACACAGCGTTAAGATGCTTTTTGCAGGTGTACGTAAGTCTCGTTGAACCGGCGCGTCAGATGCTTGCCTGCTGAGATTGTTTCACCCGAATTTGGCGGCGCGACATTGGTATCGAAAGACGGGTTGAAAAACAGCGGGATCGACAGCCGTTCCTGAGTGCCGCCTTTGACCCGGTGCAGCGTGGCCTTGACCTCTCCGGATGTCCAGAATTCCAGCATTTCGCCAAAGTTGATGATGAATTTTCCCGGCTCCGCATGAACCGTCTGCCAATCACCGTCAGGTGTCTTGACCTCAAGCCCCGGTGTGCCATCGGTCGCCAGCAGAGTCAGGCAGCCAAAATCGGTATGCGCAGCGATGCCAAAGTCTTTTTCACCCGCCCAATCCGGACGCGTGGGATAGAAATTGCCGCGCAACAGCGCCATCGGAGTGCCAAAAGCTTCGTCAAAGCTGGCCTCGTCTCGGCCCAACGCGACGGCGATGGCGCGCAGTATCCTCATGGCGACCGCGCAGGCGTCGCCATAGTACGCCTGGATCGTTTCCCGAAAATCCGTTGGGTTGTCTGGCCACAGGTTTGGCGCATAGACGCTAAGATCACGCGCGATATAGGGGTCGCCTGCGGGCAGTTCATAGCCGCAGTCGAACACTTCCTTGAAATCGGGGTTGGCGTCCGGGTTGGATTGCTCGGACTTGGGCGCGCCCCACCCCCGGTTTGAACCGGTTCTGGTCATGTCGACGATTTGTTTTTCGGCCTCGGGTAGCCGGAAGAATCCACGATAGGCGTCAAAAACCTCAGCCAACCGATCAGCATCAAGCCCGGTACCCGTGACGGTCAGAAACCCCATCTCGCGCACCGCCAGCGCCAACCGCGCCAGTTCCTCAGGGTCGCGTTGATCCAGGTTCTTGAGATTCAGGTTGTCGATCATGCTGCACCCGTAATTTTCGCACGAAACTCCTGCCTTGCAACGCAACGGATCGCAAGTGGAATTGTAAGCGCCCGGGTGGGGTGTTAACTGAAACCTGGCGAATTGTGGATTACGGAGAGACAGAGATGCGGCGTAAACTGGCAGCGGGCAATTGGAAAATGAACGGAACCGGGGCCGCCCTGACCGAACTGGACGCACTTTCCGATTTGCACCCAAACCCCGATATCGACATCCTCATCTGCCCACCCGCAACCTTGCTAAACCGGGCCGCGCAGGCCGTCGGCGATGGCGGCATGGCCATTGGCGGTCAGGATTGCCATGCTGAGGTCTCGGGCGCGCATACCGGTGATCTGAGTGCCGAAATGATAAAAGATGCCGGGGCAAAATACGTGATACTCGGCCATTCCGAGCGGCGACAAGATCACGGAGAACAGGACGAAGACGTCAGGGCCAAGGCGCGCGCTGCAATGGATGCGGGGCTGGCGACCGTCATCTGCGTCGGTGAAAGCCTGGAACAACGCGAGGCCGCCAATACGCTGGACATCATCGGTGGGCAAATGTCCGGATCGATCCCGGATCAATCGACGGGCGAAAATCTGGTTGTCGCCTATGAGCCAATCTGGGCGATCGGAACCGGCAAGGTTCCGACACTGGATCAGATTGGCGAGGTGCATGATTTCATGCGCGCCCGTCTGGAACGCCGCTTTGGCGAGGGCGTGGGCCGGTCTGTCCGGCTGCTGTATGGCGGATCGGTCAAGCCGTCCAATGCGGCCGAAATTTTCGCCGTATCTAACGTTGACGGGGTGCTTGTGGGCGGTGCCAGTCTCAAGGCTGCCGATTTCTCGGGGATTATTCAGGCGCTGGAAAACGCCTGATCTGACCATTTGCGTGATGAAATAACAGATGGGCCGGACCCAAGGGGCGTCCGGCCCATCTGTTTCTGAACGATATCAGTTTGTTATGATCTCGGGGCCCATGAACGTATTGGGCAGGAAGGTCGATATCCACGGGATATACGTCACCATGATCAGGAACACGAACAGCACGGCCAGGAAGGGCAACGCAGCCCTGACCACGCCCATCATCGGCATGCCCGCCACACCCGAGGTTACGAACAGGTTCAACCCGACCGGAGGTGTAATCATCCCGATCTCCATATTGACCACCATGATGATACCCAGATGGATCGGATCGATCCCCAGCTCGATGGCAATCGGAAACACCAGCGGCGCCACGATGACCAGCAGGCCCGACGGCTCCATGAACTGACCGCCGATAAGCAGGATCACGTTGACCACGATCAGGAACGTCACCGGCCCCAGACCCGCCGACAGCATGGCGCCGGCGATGTGTTGCGGCACCTGTTCATCGGTCAGCACATGTTTAAGGATCAGCGCGTTGGCAATCACGAACAGCAGTGTGACGGTCAGCTTTCCAGCCTCGAACAGCGTATGCTTGGTATCCGGGTGGAAGAACGCAGTTAACAGAGCATAGGGTTTTTTCAGCAACGAGATATTCTGCCCATCGCCGTCGGTGCTGAGCGGCCCCATGTCTTTGTAGACAAAGCTGGCAATAAAGAAGGCATAGACGGCAGCAACCGCAGCGGCTTCGGTAGGTGTAAAGATACCGCCATAGATGCCGCCCAGAATGATGACGATCAGGAACAGGCCCCAACCCGCTTCGCGGGCCGAGGTAAAGATCTCACCCCACCCTTTCCAATCGCCTTTGGGCAGGTTTTTAACCTTGGCCATGACATAGATCGTGACCATCAGCATCAGACCGGCCAACAGACCCGGAATCACACCTGCCAGAAACATGCGCCCGACCGAAACCTCGACCGCAGCAGCATAAACAACCATCACGATGGATGGCGGGATCAGGATGCCCAGCGTGCCCGCGTTACAGATCACACCAGCTGCGAATTCCTTGGAGTACCCAACCTGCCGCATCCCTGCGATCACGATCGAACCGATGGCAACCACCGTCGCCGGAGAAGAGCCGGATAGCGCGGCAAACAGCATACAGGCAAACACACCGGCAATGGCCAGACCACCGGGTAAATGCCCTACACAGGCAATCGAAAACCGAATGATCCGACGCGCCACGCCACCCGTGGTCATGAATGAGGACGCAAGGATAAAGAACGGGATCGCCAACAGGGTAAAATGCCCCTCAAACGCCTCAAACAGAGTGCCCGCGACCGAGGCCAGCGAACTGTCGGAATAAATCAACAGGAACAGGGTCGAGCTAAGGCCCAAAGCCACCGCAATCGGCACACCGATCAGCAGCAGGCCAATGACCATCGAGAACAGGAGTACGACGTCCATCAGTTCTGCTCCCCTTGCTGGGCCCGGACTTCTTCGATCTCGTCCTCAACCTCGTGGCTGGCGACAAGACGGTCGGTTTCGCCGCGCCATATCTGGACCGCGACCTGCGCAAAGCGGATCACCAGCAGCAGCATTGAGACGGGCAACACCAGATAAGGCACCACCTTGGGCAGTTTCTCATACCCCTCGCCATAGTTGATCAGGTCTTCGAGAAAGCGCAGCGGCGCCACCATGGGGATGTCGTCAACCTCATAAAAGCTCTGACTGCGCGCACCGGTGTCGAACCCGGTCGGGAACCAGCGGCCGGATGTGGGCGGAAGATCAGCAAAGACGGCCCAATAGTCGTAACACCCTTTGAGCAGCAGCAGCGAGAACACCAGACAGCAGGTCACCGCGATCAGCGCCAGAATACGGCGCGGAGCCGGGGCCAGCATGTTCAGGATCGCGTCCACACCCAGATGCGCGTGTTTCTTGACCGCGTAAGACGCCCCCAGCAACACCAGCCAGCCAAAGGTGAATACTGTCAGCTCCAGCGCCCACAGGATGTTGGAATTGAACACGAATCGCGCAATCACATTGGCAAAGGTCACGACCGTCATCAGGCCCAACAACAACGCAATCAGGCTTTCTTCGATGTGGTCAATCAAACCGCTCTGGCCGGTTTTTGAACCAGACATGTCTCTGTCCCCGCAAATTTTCTGTGATGAGAGAGTTAAGTGGCGGGCCATGGTCTGGCCCTCCCGGCCTGCGTGACCGGTTACTCCCCAGTCATCGGTCACGCGGCCTGAACCGGGATCAGAACCCGGCGTTAATGGCCTGAGCGGCGTCGATCTTGTCCTGACCCACGTCGTCGGCGAACTTGTCCCAAACAGGTTTCATCGCATCAACCCAGGCCTGACGCTGGTCGGGGTTCAAATCCCGAATGATTCCACCGGCGTCGGTGATCGAGGCTTTGGCCGCTTCGTTCACGGCAAAGGCTTCCTTGTTCCGCTGCTCGGTAACTTCGGTCAGGATGGTCAGGAACTGGTCACGGACTTCGGGATCAAGACTGTCCAGCCAGTCAACCGAGGTCACGACCAGATAGTCGATAATGCCGTGGTTGGTCTCGGTGATGCCGTCCTGCACCTCAAAGAACTTCTTAGCGTAGATGTTCGACCAGGTGTTTTCCTGCCCGTCCACAACGCCCTGCTGCAGCGCGCCATAGACTTCTGAAAACGCCATCTTCTGCGGGCTGCCACCGATGGCCTCCATCTGGGCGACCAGAACGTCCGAGGATTGCACCCGGAATTTCAGGCCTTCGGCATCGCTTGGGTCGAGCAACGGCTGGTTGGCCGACATCTGTTTCATGCCATTGTGCCAGAAATCCAGCCCTTGCAGACCACGGCGCTGCATGCTGTCTTTCATCGCCTGACCGTCAGCCGACGCCTGAAACGCATCTACGGCTTCGATGTTCTTGAACATGAACGGCAGGTCGAACAAGCGGAATTGCTTGGTGAACTTTTCGAATTTCGACAGCGACGGGGCGGCTAGTTGCACGTCGCCTTGCAACATCGCCTCCAGCACTTTGTCATCGTTATAGAGCGTCGAGTTCGGATAGACCTCCATGCACATCACGCCCTGCATTTCATCGTTGACGCGCTGCTCCAGCAGCGACGCGGCGATGCCCTTGGGGTGTTTGTCTGTGTTGGTCACATGCGCGAACTTGACGACGATCTCGCCATCTTCGCAGGCCGCCATACCCGCGGTCGCGGTGACGGACAGGGCCAGCGCGGTGGCGGCTGTTGTCAGAAACTTCATCTGTCTTTTCCTCCCGGACTTTTATCAATTCGTGGCTGATCGCTGATTCAGCAACCGCTGGGCGAAGTGAAGCGAATCGCCGCCTACGCCTCAACGATTTGTTACCAAGCGACTTGTGGAGATTATTTTCATTTCGTTTCAATTATTTAGAACGCACATCTCATCTGCATATTCTTCCCTTCGATTCAGGTGTGCAAAATTTCGCACAGCGACGTCGACGCTTGTGCGGAATTCCGCACACATATCGAATCAGTGGATCGAATCGCTTCCCAGACACCAGGTGCCCACCGCAGCCCGCCTCAGCGGGCTGCCGGGCCCAACGGCGTACTGCATGTCAATGCAGTCAAAGCCGACGGGAGCCGTTCGTTAGCGACGGTAGTCCTCGGGTCGTATCTGATACCGTGCCAGCTTGTCATAGAATGTCTTGCGCGGCAGTTTCAGCGCCTTCGCCGCGTCCGAGGCTTTTCCGTTGTGCCGCCCCAGTGCTGCGATCAAGAGTGACCGTTCAACACCCGCCATCTGCTCGCTCAACCCCTGATCAGCCGCTTTCGCCGCGTCTTCGGGCATACCAAGTACAAACCGCATCGCTGCGGACATCAGCGACCGCGCATTTCCGGGCCACTCCTGTGCCATCAGCGCCGCAAGATGATCCGACGTGATCTCGGGCGCGGTGATCCCGGCCTGTTCCGCCGCTTGCGCAACATAGTGTCGAAAGATCACCGGAATATCCTCGGGCCGCTCGGCTAACGACGGAATGCGCACGCGCATAACATCCAGCCGATAGAACAGATCGGCGTTGAACTGCCCCTGTTCCGACATCTCGGCCAGATTGGCTGTCGATCCGGCGATGATCCGCGTGGGGGAGCCTTTTTCGATGATATCCAAGGCCGAGTATTGGGTGGCGTCGGACATGGCGGACATTTCATCCAGAAACAACGAGCCCCCGGCCGCATCTTCGCAACTGCGCACCAGATCCTCGCTCGACAATCCGGACGCCGGGCGTTTGACAAATGGTCCCTGCCCGTCCGGCGACATCAGGTGCACGACCTCGGCCACTTTGGAAATACCGCTTCCTGCTGGTCCCGTCACCAGAACCTCGGCCCGGGTGAGTGCGACCGAGCGAACGCGTGCACGTAGTGCCTCGGCCTGTTCGGACAACCCGAACAACATACGCGCTGCGGGATCGCCGCGCTCAAGCTCTCGTTTTTGGTTTCGCTGGCTCAGAACCTCGGCCCGCACGGCGTGGGCCTTTTGCAGCACCGACAACAAATCATCCGCAGCGCAGGGCTTTTCCAGAAAGTCGAACGCGCCCTGCCCCATGGCCTGCACTGCCATCGGAATGTCGCCTTCTCCGGTCAGCAGGATGACCGGCAATTCCGGATCGACCTCGCGCGCATAGGTCAACAGATGAAACCCGTCCCTTCCCGGCATCCGGATATCCGAGACGATCACCCCGGCAAAATCCCGGCGAATGTGATCCTTGGCAGCAACAAAAGACCCTGCAGATAACGGTTCATACTCCGCAAGCTCCAGCGTCTGGGCCAGCGCCTCGCGCACCGCTGCATCGTCATCAACCAAAAGCACCTTTCGCGTCATGCGGCCTTTTCCTTGGTACAGGTGTCAAGTTCGACCGTGAATTCCGCGCCGTCCGGCGTATTTGTGCCCCGGATGTCGCCCCCGAAACTTTGCACCAGCCCGTAGGAAATCGACAGGCCCAGCCCCATCCCTTCGGAGCTGCCGACGGATTTGGTCGTATAAAACGGCTCGAACACGCGGTCGGGATCCTCGATGCCGGGCCCGGTGTCGCGGATGGAAACCCGTGGCCGCCCGTCTGGATAGAGCGTTATCGTAACCTGCGCGTCCTCTCGTCCCGCCATTGCGTCCGCCGCATTGCTGATCAGATTGACGAAGACCTGAACCAACCGGACCTCGCCTCCCCAGACCCAGACCGGCGTGTTTGGCGCGTCCCAGTCCAACGTGACAGCATCGGCGTGCAATCGGGTCTCGGTCAATTCCACAGCGGTGTTGAGAACCTGAACCAGATCCACCCGCCCCATCGGTTCACTTTCATTGCGGGCAAAGGCCCGCAGATTCTTGATAATCCGGGCCATGCGTGTGGCCATGTCGGATATCCGCCCCAGATTTTCCCCGGCCCGGGCCTCATTGCCACGGGACAAAAAGGCTGATCCGTTGTCGGCAAATTGGCGGATAGCCATCAGGGGCTGGTTCAGTTCATGGCTGATTCCGGCGGACATTTTGCCAAGCGCGCTCAGCTTTCCTGCCTGAACCAGATCAGCCTGCGCCTGTCTCAGCGCGGCCTCTGCATCCTGCCGCTCGGACACTTCACGGCGCAGGGCGGTGTTGGCGGCCGTCAGGGCCCGCGTGCGCTGCGCCACCCGGCTTTCCAGCACTGCGTTGGCCTCGGCCAGAGTACGCCGACGCTCGGTCGCAAGGAACAGAAACGCGCCGAATGCCAAACAGATCGCGGCGACAGCGGCGGCCTGCAACGTTGCCAACCGTCGCGCGGGTGCGACATCCACCAGCACCTCGGCGGTCATGTCGATCACCGGCAGATCAAGGGTCAAATGCAGTGCGTGATGCGGCAGATAGCGGCCCCAGTTCAGCTTCCACAGCTCATGCTCACCAACCCGGATCGAGGCGAAATCAACCGCGCCACCCTCAGGCGGCGTCAACCCCTGCTGGCCGTCCGTGCGCTGCCAGAGCAGCAAATCGGACCGGTTCGAGATAAAGACAACCCCGTCCGCATCGATGAAAAACACCGCCTCGGTACTGCCGCGCCAGGTCTGTTCTACGTCCTGCACATCGGCGATGACGATCAATGCACCCTCGACCCGCCCCGATGGGCCAAAGGTTGGGGCCGCATAGGAATAAATCCTGTCACCGCTGTCCGGCTGGACGCCATGGGCACTGCCCAATGCCCCTTGCATGGCGCGTCTGAACGCAGGGTGCCCGACCATGGAGTGCTGCGTCACCGGTTGCGCCGCAGCCAGAACCCGACCGTTGTGATCCAGATACATTATGTCAACAGCTGCAGTTTTGTCCGCCACGTCCAGCAACATCACTTGCGCCGCCCGGCGCTGTTCCGGGGTTTCTAGCGCCTGCAGAACGGGATGAGCGGCCATCAGCACTGCCAGCTCCTGATACACCTGCATCTGTGTACTCAACCGGTCAGCGGCCAGTTCAAGGTCGGCTTCGGCCTTTTCGCTCAGTTGCGAAAGCGCCTGACGATAGCCGTAGGTCCAGACCCCGGCGGACAGCAGCCCGACCGCGCACAGAAACCCGAGGATGATCCAAATCCTTTGCATATTCTAGGGTCTTGCATTCGACGCGCGCCATGGCAAGTGTGCAGCACATGAAGACGTTGACCCAATCCCCGACCGATCCTTCCTTTGTGCAGATCCCCTATCCTTTTTACGATGCGGCGCGTCAGCATGGGGATTTGGTGTTCTGGAGCGACTACAACATGGTTGCAGCCGTGTCGCACCGGGCGGTTCACACCCTGCTGCGCGACCGCCGCTTTGGCCGCGAGGTCCCGCCCGAACTGGCAACGCCGGGTCCGGCGCATCTGGCCCCCTGGTTGACGGTCGAGGCGCATTCGATGCTGGAGCTTGAGCCGCCCCGTCACACAAGGCTGCGCGCCCTGGTTCTGCGCGCCTTCACCTCGCGGGCCATTTCGGCGTTAGAGCCCGAGATTGAGCAGCTATGCCATTCGCTGATCGACGGTTTTCCCGATACGCCGTTCGATCTGCTGCCAGCCTATTGCACGCAGGTTCCCGTGGTCACGATCTGCCGCCTTCTGGGCGTGCCCGAAGAGATGGCGCCGCAGCTGTTGGAATGGTCGCATGACATGGTCGCGATGTATCAGGCCAGTCGCACGCAACAAACCGAAGACGCGGCGGCCCGGGGCGTCCAGCGCCTTTACCGCCTTTTTGACCACCTATATCGATCTACGCCGCAAAGACCCGCGCGACGATCTGATCACCCGCCTGATCCAGGCCGAGCAGGACGGCGAGAAACTCAACCGCGATGAGTTGATCGCCACCTGCATCCTGCTGCTGAACGCGGGACATGAGGCAACCGTGCACAGCCTTGGAAATGGGCTGAATACAGTGCTGACGAAAGGGGTCCGGTCACAAGATTACACCGCTGACACCATTGACCAGACAGTCGAGGAAATTCTGCGCCACGACCCGCCGCTGCACATGTTCACGCGATACGCCTATGAGGATATCGAGGTGTTCGGCCAATCCTTTACCCGTGGTGATCAGGTTGCCCTGCTGCTGGGCGCGGCAAACCGGGATCCGGACATCTGGCCCAATCCCGATCTGTTCGATCCTGCCCGCGAGATCACGGCCAATGCCAGTTTCGGCGGCGGCCTGCATTTCTGCGTAGGTGCCCCGTTGGCGCGGCTTGAAATGCGCGTTGCCCTGCGCGTTCTGTTTGACAGATGCCCGAACCTGCGCCTGACCGAGACAGCGCAGTATTCAAACACCTAAGCTCTATTCGCACATCGTATTGATGTGTTATATTTTGTCTGAAATACAGGAGGATGCGCATTATGGACCGGAAAGCCTTTCTTGCCTGGTTGTCGGAGGTCGACACGTTGAGCGAGGCGCAGAAAGTAGAGGTCGGTGAGGTTCTGGCCGGTCGCCCAGCGGGTGAAGCCTCGGTTGCGGCAGTTGAGCTGGGTGTTGGAGAAGACCGGACCTGCCCGCATTGCGGCGCACACGGTGCAGTGGCCAATGGCAAGTCGCGGGGAATGCAACGCTATCTTTGCCGATCCTGCAATCGAACCTTTGGAGCGGTGACGGGTACACCACTGAGCGGCCTGCACCGCAAGGATCTTTGGCTGACGTTCAGCGAATGCCTCGCCAATGGCGATACGGTGGCAGTTTCGGCAAAGCGCTGTGGCATAGCCGGGAGCACCGCCTTTCGCTGGCGACACCGCTTCCTTGCCGGGATCAAATCCACCGCCGAAAAACTGAAGGGCATTGTCGAGGCCGACGAAACCTATTTTCTTGAAAGCCGCAAAGGGGATCGTGTTTGGACACGGGCCACGGAAGGCAAATCCTCTGCAAAAAAGCCGGACCGAAAGGCCCGAAAGCGCGGGGGCAAGGCAACAAAGCGGGGCCTGTCCGATGAGCAGGTGCCGGTTCTGGTCGCGACAGATCGCTCCGGCACGACCGTTAGTGCCGTCCTGCCTGCGGTCAATGCTGCCGCTCTGCGGGAGGTTCTCGCGCCGGTCATGGACAAGGATGCACTGCTGGTGACCGATGGGGGCACCAGCTATCCGCCGTGTGCTGCCGCCCTGTGTGTCAGCCACGAAGCGCTCAACCAGTCTTCCGGTGAACGCGTTCGCGGCGAACTCCATATCCAAAACGTCAACAACCGTCACTCCCGCCTCAAGGGGTTTATTGGTAACCGCCGGGGGATCGCCACAAAATATCTTGCCAGCTATCTGCGCTGGTTCCATCTCATAGTCCTGCAGAAGAACCCAACCCCGAGGCACTGCCTCGCCAGCGCCCTCGCTGGAATGAGCATCAATACGATGTACGAATAGAGCCAACACCTATCACTTCCACGGGCTGACCCGGTTGATGGTTCAGACCTGACAACCGCACCCAGCCCGTCAGTCGTCGGACAATGTTCTGAGCGGCAACATGGTCGTAGATTTGATTTCTTCCATCGACAACAGCGCGGTGACGTTATGTACCTTCACTTCTGAAATCAGGTTTTGGTAAAACGCATCATAGGCGCGCGCGTTCTGTACCCGCACTTTCAGGATATAGTCGATGTCGCCCGCGAGCCGATGCGCCTCCTGCACTTCGGGCCGGTCACGCAGCGCCTTCAGGAACCTGCGCTGCCAGTCGGATTCGTGTTCGGATGTGCGGATCAGAACAAAGAACGTGGCCTCGAACCCCAGTGCCTCGGCGTCCAGTAGCACAGTCTGCTGACCAATGACGCCCGCGCTTTTGAGCTTGCGGATTCGATTCCAGACCGGCGTCTTGGAACTGCCGACCTGAGCCGCGATTTCGTCCAGCGATTGGCTGGCATCGCGCTGCAGCTCGGCCAGAATTTTCCGATCTGTGGCGTCTATTCGCACCGACATCCCTGTTTTCCTCTCGTTTCAAAACTCACGTTCTGCGCCTGCAGCATTTTAGAACAAATGTCCTTATTTGACCGGCAATATGGCGCTTTGGGGGGAATATTTCCTATATTACAAGACAAGTCAAACCACAGCCGGACCAACAGATGCTGCATTCGAAAACGATAGGTGACACCGGACATGTCGATTTTGTCGGCGCGGGCCCCGGCGATCCGGAATTGCTGACCGTCAAGGCCATTGCGGCCTTTGACCGGGCAGATGTCGTTTTGCATGACCGCCTGATCAGCGACGAGGTTCTTGCGCTGGCCGGTAAAACGGCTGTGCTGATCGATGTGGGCAAGGCCGGGTTCGGCCCGTCCTGGGACCAAAGCGACATTGAAGCCCTGCTGGTCGCGCATGCCCTTAAGGGACAACGCGTCGTTCGCCTGAAATCGGGCGACCCCACCGTCTTTGGCCGCCTCGACGAAGAGATCGAGACTGTTGAGGCCGCAGGTATCCCTTGGCGCATCGTGCCCGGTGTCACGGCCGCCTCGGCTGCGGTTGCGACCATCGGTCAAAGCCTGACCCGTCGGGGGCGAAACTCGTCAATCCGGTTTCTGACCGGGCACGACATGAAAGGCTTTGCCGATCACGACTGGGCCGCGCTGGCGCGCCCGGGGTCGGTGGCCGCAATCTATATGGGCAAGAAATCGGCCCGGTTCATTCAGGGTCGCCTGATCATGCACGGCGCAGATCGCGCCACCCCGGTGACGCTGGTCGAAAACGCCTCGCGCACGGATCAGCGGGTGCTGTCCACAACGCTGGATCAATTGCCGACCGACCTGGCCGCCGCCGAAATGGACGGCCCTGCCCTGACATTTTATGGCCTCGCACCGCGCAATG
Organism: uncultured Ruegeria sp.; assembly: GCA_963422555.2. GTDB lineage: Bacteria > Pseudomonadota > Alphaproteobacteria > Rhodobacterales > Rhodobacteraceae > Ruegeria. The sequence continues at coordinate 60,569 of CAXXPZ010000034.1, read as the reverse complement.
CGGCTGCCGCCCTGACCGAATTCAACAAGGAGCTTGCCTGATGGCCCGCGCATTTACCCCAAAAGTCGTCACCGCCAACGACCTGCTGGAAGGCGACGTGATTTACCTGACCGAAGACGACCGCTGGTCGCGTGAACTGTCCGATGCGGAGTTGATCACCGACGAAGCCCATGCGCAGGTTCGCCTGCTGGATGCCGCACGTCAGGCCAACAAGATCGTCGGTGCCTATCTGGCCGATGCGGTGGCCAGCGAAAACGGCCCCGAACCCACCCATTTCCGGGAAGACTTCCGCCGAACTGGTCCGTCCAACTATGCCCACGGCAAACAGGAAACTTCCCCGCAGCCCCGGGCCTGACCTCTGGCCCTTCTCTCTCCCCTATCAAGGCCCCAAGGTTCGGGGCTGCAACTAAGGACAGCTAGACATGTATCGCTACTCCGAGTTTGACACAGATTTTCTGGCAGAGCGTAACGCGCAGTTCCGCGCTCAGGTCGAGCGCCGCATTGACGGTTCGTTGACCGAGGATGAATTCAAGCCGCTGCGCCTGATGAACGGCCTGTATCTGCAACTGCACGCCTACATGCTGCGCGTCGCTATTCCCTATGGCACGCTCAGCAGTGCACAGATGCGCCAACTGGCCCTGCTGGCCGAAAAGTGGGACAAGGGCTACGGCCATTTCACCACCCGCCAGAACATCCAGTACAACTGGCCGAAGCTGAACGACGTACCAGATATGCTGGACGCGCTGGCTGAGGTTGGCATGCACGCCATCCAGACCAGCGGCAACACCATCCGCAACGTGACCGCCGACCATTTCGCCGGTGCCGCCGCGGATGAGGTCGCCGATCCCCGGCCTTACGCCGAATTGCTGCGCCAGTGGTCGACCGACCACCCGGAATTCCAGTTCATGCCGCGTAAATTCAAGATCGCCATCACAGGGTCTGAAAACGACCGCGCCGTGATCAAGGCGCATGACATCGGTCTGCAACTGGTTGAGCGTGACGGTGTGCTGGGCGCCCGCGTCATCGTTGGTGGCGGTCTGGGCCGTACCCCGATGATCGGCAAGGAACTGTCCGAATTCGTCGCCTTTGACGATCTGCTGGCCTATCTTGAGGCCACCGTTTCCGTCTGGAACCAGATCGGTCGCCGCGACAACAAATACAAGGCGCGCATCAAGATCACCGTGCACGAGCATGGCATCGATGCGATCCGCGCCAAGGTCAACGAACGCTTTCTCAAGGTCCGCCCGCAGTTCAAGGGCGCGGATATGGCCTTGCTGGAGGAAATCAAGGGCCACTTTGCCCCTCCTGCCTTCCGCAACGGTTCGGTGGCCTCGTTTGAAGGTGCCTACACCAACGATCCGGTATTCCGTTCGTGGGTCGACACCAACATCGCGCCGCACAAGAACGCGGACCATGCGATTGTCACCATCTCAATCAAAAAACACGGCCAGACGCCGGGTGATGCAACGGCTGAGCAAATGCGCGTGATGGCCGATCTGGCCGAAGAGTTCGCCTATGACGAACTACGCATCAGCCATGAGCAGAACGTGATCCTGCCGCATGTCCACAAATCGGACCTGCCCGCGATCCACGCGCGTTTGAAAGAACACGAACTGGCGACCGCCAATATCGGCCTGATCAGCGACATCATCGCCTGCCCCGGCATGGATTACTGCGCGCTGGCCACTGCCCGTGCGATCCCGGTTGCGCAGGAAATCGCAACCCGGTTTGACGATCTGAAGCTTGAGCATGACATTGGTCACCTGAAGATCAAGATTTCGGGCTGCATCAACGCCTGTGGGCACCACCATGTCGGCCATATCGGCATTCTGGGCCTGGACCGCGCTGGTGTGGAAAACTACCAGATCACGCTGGGCGGTGACGCCACCGAAACGGCGGCGGTCGGCGAACGCACCGGTCCGGGTTTTGCCTATGACCAGATCGTTCCTGCGGTGGAACGCATCGTCGAGACCTATCTGGAACAGCGCAACAGCGCCGAGGAAACCTTCCTGGAAACCTACCGCCGTGTCGGCATGGCGCCGTTCAAGGCGGCGCTTTATCCCGAGGCGCAGGCGAATGCCGCTTGATCTGATCCAAACGGAACTGGGCCGCGACCGCGCCGAATTGACCGAACGGGTCGAGGCGCTGAACGCCCGGTTTCGTCACCACAGCGCCCATGATGTGATGCATGGCGCGCTGCACGAGGTGGAGTCGCTTGCGCTGGTCTCCAGCTTTGGGGCGGAATCGGTGGTGTTGCTGCATATGGCGGCGGTGGTCGACAAGGCCACACCGGTCGTGTTCATCGACACCCAGATGCTGTTTACCGAAACGCTGGAATACCAGCATGAGGTCAGCGAGCGTCTGGGGCTGACAAACGTCCGTATCATCCGCGCGGACGAAGACGACGTTCAGCGCGACGATCCTTATGGGGCGCTGCACCTGCGTGACACGGATGCCTGCTGCAATTTGCGCAAGACATTCCCTCTGCAACGGGCGTTGTCGGGTTACGAAGGTTGGATTTCGGGGCGCAAACGGTTCCAGTCCGGCACCCGCGCGGCGCTGGAATTCTTTGAGGTCGAGGACGGTACTGGCCGGATCAAGGTCAACCCGCTGGCCCATTGGGCGCCCGAGGATGTGCGCGCCTATATGGAAGAAAACAACCTGCCCCGGCACCCGCTGGTGGCCCAAGGATACCCTTCGATCGGCTGTGCTCCCTGCACCTCGCCGGTCAAAGAGGGCGAAGACCCCCGCGCCGGACGCTGGCGCAACGCAGACAAGGAAGAGTGCGGCATCCATTTTGTCGACGGCAAGATGGTCCGCACCGGAGAGAAAACATGAATGTAATCGTAACGGATGACGGGTTCGCCCCAGACGACTGGACCGATGGCTTTGTCACATTGGAAGACGCAGCGAATGACGTTGTTGCGCTGGATGTGGCCTCGGACACTGACCCGGATGAATTGATCGAACGTCTGGGCAGTGCCCGGATGGTGCGCGTTGATTTTCCGTCCTTTGGTGACGGGCGCGGCTTTACCATCGCGCGGGTACTGCGCCTGAAAGGCTATGACGGCCGGTTGCGCGCCAAGGGTCACGTGTTGGCCGATCAATACGCCATGGCGCGGCGCAGCGGGTTTGACGAGGTCGAGATCGACCACGCGTTGTCTGCCCGACAGCCCGAGGATCAGTGGCTGGCCCGTGCTGATTGGAAAGACCATAATTATCAGGCCCGCCTGCGCGGTTGAGCCCGCCCATCGCCAGCTTGTGAATTAAGGGGGGGGGCAGTTTGTCCCCTTTTCCTGACTTGGATCAACGATTAAACGGAGACGTCGGTTAAGCAGACCGGCAGAGAAATGATGACAGAGATGAAATCCGTGACCGAAGCAACCGCCGTAAAGGCCCCCGTCCTGCCCGACGCCCAGACCGTGACCGAGGTCAAGCACTGGACCGACAGCCTGTTCTCGTTCAAAGTGTCGCGTCCTGCGTCCTTGCGGTTCCGCTCGGGTGAGTTCGTGATGATCGGCCTGCTGGGTGACAACGGCAAACCGCTGTTGCGCGCCTATTCCATCGCCTCTCCGTCCTGGGACGAGGAACTCGAATTCTATTCGATCAAGGTGCAGGACGGTCCGCTAACCTCGAAACTGCAGCATATCAAACCCGGCGATCAGATCATCCTGCGCCCAAAACCGGTCGGTACCCTGGTGCATGATGCATTGCTGCCCGGCAAACGCCTGTGGTTCTTTGCCACTGGCACCGGTTTTGCGCCATTTGCCTCACTGCTGCGCGAACCGCAGACTTACGAGGATTACGACGAGATCATCATCACCCATACCTGCCGCGAAGTCGCGGAATTGGAATATGGTCGCCAGCTGATTGACAGCATCCGTCAGGACGAGTTGCTGGCCGAACTGATGGGCGAGGGTTTTGCCGACAAGATCCGCTATTACCCGACCACCACCCGCGAAGAGAGCCCCAAGATGGGTCGCATCACCACCCTGCTGCAGGACGGGACCGTCTTTGCCGATCTGGGCATCGAAGGCGGGATCAACCCGGAAACCGATCGCGGCATGGTCTGCGGCAGCCTGGCCTTTAACCACGACATCAAGGCGATCCTGGAAGGGTTCGGACTGCACGAAGGTGCAAATTCGGACCCCAAGGAATTCGTGATCGAAAAGGCCTTTGTCGGCTGATCCGTTTCACTGGCCGGGCAAAAACATGCCCGGCCACTGTAAAACCCCTGACAAAACCCGGAATTTTCGGTCTGACAGGCCGTTATGCCGCTTGAAACGATGCCCGGAGCGGTCTAAATTCCGGGCTCGAATTTCTGCCATCATCAAAGGAATGAACCCATAGCTCGCAGACCTCACAACGCGCCGCCGCAAAGAGACACCGGACCGCGCGTCAACGACAAGATCCGTGCCTCCGAAATTCGCCTGATTGGCGCAGAAGGCGAAAATGTCGGGGTGGTTCATCCTGCCAAGGCCATGCAACTTGCTGCGGATGCCGGCCTGGATCTGGTCGAGATTTCGCCCAACGCGAACCCGCCGGTCTGCAAGATCATGGATTTCGGCAAGTTCAAGTACGAGACGCAGAAACGCGAAGCTGAAGCCCGCAAAAAGCAGAAAATCATCGAGGTGAAAGAGGTCAAATTTCGGCCCAACACCGACACGCATGACTATGACGTCAAGATGCGCAACGTTTTCAAGTTTCTGGACAATGGCGACAAGGTCAAAGTCACTCTGCGGTTCCGTGGTCGCGAGATGGCACACCAGAATCTGGGGCGCGAACTGCTGCAGCGCGTGGCCGAAGACATCAAAGACGTCGGCAAGGTTGAAAACATGCCGAAGATGGAAGGCCGTCAGATGATCATGATGATCGGCCCTCTTCCGCAGAAATAACAAGTAGCGGATATCTGGTTTCGATCCCTGCCCGAGATGCTCTGGCAGGGTTTTTTGTTCACTACAATTTCAAGACGCGCGATTTGCGCAACCTCAACCGAACCGCCACATGTTGAAGGTCTGAAACCGACCGCGTGTCGATTTCCGGCGCTCTGATTTCGACGGGGCCTTGGCGCAAAATGGAAAGAACCACAGGCATTTCCAATTCAGTCTGGCGCAACAAGACAGATGAGGTTGCCATGGGCGAGATGTCATTTTCAGGCGGCGTGTACCGGTCGCTTCCGTCGCGGGCTTATTGCGACCAAAGTGTCTTTGCCGCGGAACAGGACCGGATATTCAAACGGTCATGGCACCTGATCGGTCATGAAACCGATATTCCCGATTTCGGCGATTATGTGGTCGAGGACGTCAGCGGTGTCTCGGTCATCATCATTCGGGGCCAGGATGGCGCGGTTCGGGCCTTTTACAACGTTTGCGTCCATCGCGGGCACGAGTTGTTGAACGGCAAGGGCTGCACCAAAAAGATGACCTGCCCCTACCATGCCTGGACCTATGACACGACCGGCCAACTGCGCGCCGCGCCAAATGCCACGGCGTTTCCGGGTTTTGACAAAAGCCAATACAGGTTGCGCCCGGTTCAGGTTGATCTGTTCTTTGGGCTGGTTCTGGTCAATCTCGATCCCGATGCGCGCGGTTTGACGGAACAGGCTGGCAGCGCGTTGCGTGAAATCTCGGACTACGCCCCCAACCTTGCCAGCTATAAGCGCGCCGACAGAACGGAACGTCTGGCCCGCGCAAATTGGAAAGTTGTCGCCGAGAATTTCAACGAATGTTACCACTGCGCCGTGGTTCACAAGACCCTGACCACCGGCGTCGTCGACCCCGAGCAATACCGGACGCGCGGGTTCGATTATGGCATCCGGCACGCCAGCCCGGCCCGGCCGGATTCGCAGAAATCATATGCCTATGTCGCAGACCCCGCAGCGCGGACCGACAAATTCCTGACTTGGTGGTTCTTTCCCCTGTTTGCCCTGCTGTAGCGCGACAAAAATAATGATCAATTCGCGACACTTTGGTGATAAATCCGGGCGATTTTTCTACCCAAAAACTTCTCTAAATTCTGGTTGGGCTCGGGCTTTCACCGGAGCAGTAGCGCAGTAGCGCGGGAGACAGCAGCCAAGAGACCGTTTGCCGGGAATCGGGATTCGACCACGCGCCGCCTATGATTATGTCAGTTCTCATCGGGCGTCTCTGAAAGCTTTTGCTTGCGTACGTATACCGTTCCGGGTTCACCGGGCTTCCCTGTCACGCCGACAATGCCCGTCACCTCGGTGAACATCACCTGATGGTTTATCAGCGCCTCGTTGAGCAAGGTCAGATGCTTGAAGCGGCACTCGGTCCGTGTGTCGTAAATTGGATCTTCAACACAACAATAGTCATGGTGGGGGTAGAGCAGCACCACAACGGGCCGGATGCCGGGGCGTGGTCGTTCAATTTTGTTGACCAGATCTTCGTCGGGTTTCATTTGGCTTTCCTTTTCTGTGGGTTGTCAGCGTGTATGTCATGTGGGGTGTTATCTTGTCACTCCGCGTCACTTTCATCCGGCCATCCCACGGTAACATCGATCGCGTTGATCTGCTCGGCTGTTGTGGCCGCCAGAATGGCGTCCTTGAGGGTACGTGCGCGCAGGCGTCTGGCGGTTCGCCATGCGGCGAGTGCGGCGGCGAGTGCCGTGATGTCGGCGGCGGTCATGGGGATGCGGGCATTTGCGGCGTCGATCCAGACATGGTCCCCTGGCCAGGTCCCTGCCTGGCCGGCGCGGAGCGCGGCGGTGGTGATGTCGGCGGCGCTTTCGGGATCGCCCTGCCAGAGGCGGCCTGCGTGCCGGAACGTGGTGTGGCGGGCCAGTTCTTCGGCCAGTTCGGCCTGTTTGAGCCTGCGCGCCTCCGCGTGGTCCAGGCGGCGGGCTTCTGCCACAAGGGCGGCCCATGCGGGCTTCGCTGCCGCCTCCGCGTCCGCCGCGCCATAGAGACCGGCATCGGCGGCGGCCGCGAATTGCGGCGGGTTCCATGTATAGCCGTCCCACATGGGCCGGGTGATCGCCCTGGGCGGGATGGCATCTTCGGGAAACGCGGTCCAGGGCAGGATGCCATGGGGCAGGCCCTGTTCCGCAAGCCCGGTCAGGGCCTGGACAAAGGTATCGTAGGTGAGCGTCGTCTGGGTCATCGGAGGCCTCCCGTCAGGCGAAGGGCCGCGTTTCGCGGGCTGTGAGTGCCACCTGGGCGCTGAAGCTCCACCGCGTCGGAACCGATGACCCCCGCCTGCTGCTGCTGGGTCCGATATACCGCTGTTTGCTGGTGCTGGGCACAGTGATGCTTGCGCGGGCTGTGAGCCGCTTCTGGCGGGCGAGTGGCGTCAGGCTTTTGGACAGCGTCCCCGAAATCACCGGATTCCGGAGTGTAAATGAATTGTCTGTGAAGGTGAGGCTTTTGGTTGCAATCACCGTGCTGTCAAGCCGGATTTCAATACGGAGATACGCTTTGTGCAAAGCCGCGAAGCGCCCGGACCTCTCGTCATCCTGACTGGTGCGCGTCCGGATCACCTTCCAGACCTTCGACGGGGTAAAGGATATGTTGACCAGGTCCGCCGAGTATCGCATCACCTCGTTGGCGCTGTCGCGCCGCACCACGATCTCGGAGGTGCCGGCCACGCGGGGCAGGACCTTCACACTCCCGCGATAGGTCCTTGCGGAGGTTCCCCCGGACACGGATATCCTGAAGCGCGCGCCCTGGGCGATACCGCCGATCAGATTGTTGTCGAGATGTCCGAACGTGATGATGCCGCCCCCGAGCTGCAGGCCGCTGGAGATGACCGCTTGATCGGCTTTGAGGTGACGGGCCTCGATCTGGTCTGTGGCGATGGCATTGGCCAGCAGGGTGCCGGGGATGACGGTGTTGCCGTCGATCACATGCTCGACCCTGACCCAGGCCCGCCCTGACCAGGCCCGGGTCTCGGCCCAGCCGCCCGCGGCATCGACAAGCGTAACCACGTCACCGATCACATTGTTGTTGGGTGTTGCAAGATTTGCGCGATAATCCTGCCAGCCCCTCGAACTGACCTCGGCGGAGAACATCCCCGCGCCGCGCGAACCCCCGTCACCCTTGTCGCCCCTGTCGCCCTTGTCACCCTTGTCGCCTTTTTTGCCCGGTGTGCCATCCGTCCCGTCCCGGCCATCTGCCCCGTCCGCACTGTAGCGCGCCCAGAGCGCGGGGGCGGAGAAGGCGCTCCAGTTGCCGCTTGATCCTGTGCGGCGGCAGGCCCAGAGATAGGGTCTCGCGGTGGAGACCCCGGAGGGATCATCGTCCCAGTCCCGGGGGATGTGATCATCTATGCGGCGCTGGCTGGCGCTGGTGTGGGGTGTTGCGGGCCGGATCGGTGTGCCTGTGAGCCTGAATATGAACTCCACGCCCGGGCCGTCCGCCCCGGTTTCACCGCGCGGTCCCGGACCTCCCCTGTCGCCCCTGTCGCCCTTTTTGCCCGGTGGGCCATCCGTCCCGTCCCGGCCATCATAGCTGTAGCGCGCCCAGAGCGCGGGGGCGGAGAAGGTGCCCCAGTTGCCGCTGGTGCCGCGCCGCTCGGAGACCCAGAGCCAGGGCTCGGATGTGGTCACGCCCGGCGCATCGTCGAACCAGCCGGCGGGCACGTGATCATCTATGCGGCGCTGGCTGGCCGTGGTTTGGGGCGTAGCGGGAGGTCTGGCCGTGCGGGTGCGGCGGAAGATCAACTCCACGCCCGGGCCGTCCCGCCCGTCCCGCCCGTCCTTGCCGTCCGCACCGGGCTTGCCATCCGCCCCGGGATCGCCATCGGCACCGAGCGTCGACCACAGCGCGGGCGCGCTCCAGTTCGTCCATGGCCCGCAGCCGCTGCGCCCGGCGCGTTCGCTGATCCACTGCCAGGGCGTCAGCGCGGTCAGGCTGACAGGTGTGCGGGACCAGTCCTTTGGCACATGGGCATCGCTGGTGGTGCCGCCGCTGGCCGGGTGTCGCGGGAGCGCGCCTGCGGCCGTGGCGCGGAACGCATATTGGGTCACGGGCAGTTTGACGGCGTCGGGCAGATCGACGGGTCCGGTAAAGGCGGGTGTGCCGGGGATGCCGTCCCGGTCCAGGGCGGCGATGGCGAAGCGCCATCGGCCTGCGGGGGGCAGGCGCGTCTCGACCGGCAGGCGCGTGATCCGGCCATGGACCAGGGGCGTGAGCGCGGCCCAGCTTGCGGCGGCGGATGCGGGACCGTAGCGCAGGGCGTAGCCGACGACACCGGGGTGTGCGGGCGGCGTGGCAACAAAGCGCCGGCTGCCATCGGCGAGGATCTCGACCGCGAAGCCGGTGGGCGCTGCGATGGGTACGGTCCTGTCGCCGACAAGACTGTGTTTTGCGGTATAGACCGCGCCCGTGGGGGCCGCGTGGCTGCCCTACTCGATTCACACATTTCCAGCGATCCCATATCCGAGTTGGATTGACCTAAATTGATAGAGACCGCGCAACATAACCACGGGGCCCGGTTTCCCATAATATCCGGTCCAGCCACCGAGACGGGCGCACACTCAGGCTGCAAAGGCGAGCGACCCCTTTGGATGCGGGTTTTTCTGCTTTTCGGTCTTACCTTCAAGCGAAGCGGATACGGCCTCAAGGACCGGTTGATCCTGCGCCTCGAATACATCCTCCAGCGGGCGTTTGCCTGCGCCATCCCGGTCCTGCACGAGCTGCATGCAGGATATCCCCGCGATAAGCGTCATTGCGCAAAGAGTTTTGAAGGGTGCGGGCTCCATAGACACGTTTTCGATGTCGAAACCTTTGGTCTTAATGGTCCGGAAAACCTGCTCAATGACCCAGCGCCGACGGTAGAGTTGAGTGATCCATCGTGCCTGTTCGAATGTTTCGACCCGATGGCTGGTCAGCAGGCGCCAACGTGCAGGCTGCACACCTACTGGCGGGTCGATTTCTCGCGCCTCAACGATGTAGACGGACGTGCTGGCGGGAACGCCTTGTTCAATCGGTCTGTTTTTGGGGTGCGGCAGGGTAACGCAAGCGAAACGAACGCCAATCCGGGCCGTGCGCTTCTTCTGCCCGGGTCGCGCGGGCAACTCGACCGTATGTTCTTGCTGCGGCGTGCCCTCAAGGCTGAAAAAGAGCTTGCCTGTATCATCGGAAAGATTGCGATCATGGGACGCTCGGACCAGGACGTCCACGCCTTTTGGGCGGCATGCAAACATCTCGAAGATGTCCCCTTCACGGTCGGCTATAACCGTGACATTCGCAGCCGCGTTCAGAACGGCGGCACTAGTTTGCATGCTTTCAAGCCAGCGATAGCTCTCTTTTTCACGAAGAGGTCGATTTTTGGGCGGCTTCTTGCGGCCGCCAGAGCGTTCAATGAGTTGCATGTCAACCGCTCCGAGCAACGTGCCCTGTTCGGCCTCCACCGCGATCGTAGCATGGCCGACAATGCAGTTTCCCGACCCATCATCACGAAAGCTCGTTGTGTCTTGAATCGCCAGAACATGCAGACCGTCAACGCGCCCGGACGTGACCTTCCCGGCCTTTTCAACAATCTTTTTCACTGTCACCTTCTCGTTCCTCAAAAACCGACCAAAGCGAACCTCACCTGCGCGATTGCCGCCGACGCTACGCACCGAAATACCACGAGGACCGACCTCGACAAGACGACCATGCAAAAAGCGTTCAGCCTGATCCAAACGACAATCACCAAAATGCGAACTCGAGTTTTGCATCTCTACCCCCTTGAAACAGCAAGACAGGAGATAGAACCGATATGACAAAACGGCAAGGTTCAGAACCTAATTCCGCGTGCGGGAAAAGATGTGTGCATACAGTAGCGTGGCTGCCGGGGGTGATCTCGATCCAGATCTCGCTGCCCGGATCATCATCGGTGGTCCAGGTGCAGATCGTGGTGGCGTCGGTGATTTCGGCAACAACGCGCCAGCCATGGCTGTCGTGGGTGCTCACGGTCGCGCCGCGCCAGGGCCCGGCGGTGGTGAGGCGCAGGGTGATCCCGATGCGCTCATCGGGCAGCGTGCGGTCGGAGGCCTGTGCGGAGAGCACGCGCGGGCTTTGCAGTGCCGGCAGGGGCAGGGGCGCGGTCAGATCGGAGGTGGCGGCATTGTGATAGGCGGCGACCTCGTCGATCGCCTCGAGCCGGATGCGGGTGTCGGAGACCGGATCAACACCGACGATCCGGACCGGTGCGGGTGGGGCATCGCCGGGATAGACCCGCCAGAGCACGTCTGACGGCTCGCTATCCTCACCCGCCCAGTCTGCGGGCAGCGGCGTGGCGGGCCGGACCAGGGGACCCTCGGCCTCGATCGGGCTGGTGTGCAGACGACCATCGGCGAGGCGCAGCATGGCAAACCAGTCCTCGTCCCCGGGGATCTCGAAGCTGCGGCCGAGATCCCAGCGCTCCGGCGTGTCGGGGTCTGGCGGCGCGACGGCGGCAAGCTGCCCGGTCATCCCGCCGTCGATCAGGCTGTGGGTGAGGCGCACCACGTCACCGCGCGCGATGTTGAGGCCTTCGGCGCTCATCTCCCAGGCCATGCGGCGGCGGTGATAGATCTGGCGCGCGGCCTGGAGGTTGGCCTCCACGGCGGCCTGCGCGGCGTCGGTGACACCGCCCAGCGTGACGGTGGCGGTGCGGCGGGGCACGAGATTGCGCGGTGACGCCCGGCATGGGGCGGCGCAGGGTCTGGTATTGCCAGTCAGCATCCGGATCGAGATAGCGAACGGCGATCTCGTCGGCCACCTGCTCGCCGGACCATGTGACGGTGAAGCTGCCCTGGACGATATTGCCCGGTGTGACAAGCGCGGTTGCGGGGGTGGCGGGATCGTCCCAGACAACGCCGCGCCTGCCGCTGGCCCGTGTCGGGCTGGCGCGGCCGCATTGGCAGATTGTGTTGATCACCGCGCTGACGGGCATCTTGCGATCGAGCACGAGATTGCATGTGAGTTTGTTGGTGTCGCACCATCGCGCCCAGGCCGCGATGGTGGGCAGGTCGATGATCCCCGGCACGCGGCCCTCGGCAAGTCACGGGCATCGGGCAGGCCCAGCCCCCAGGCGAGGCTACTGTATGCACACATCTTTTCCCGCACGCGGAATTAGGTTCTGAACCTTGCCGTTTTGTCATATCGGTTCTATCTCCTGTCTTGCTGTTTCAAGGGGGTAGAGATGCAAAACTCGAGTTCGCATTTTGGTGATTGTCGTTTGGATCAGGCTGAACGCTTTTTGCATGGTCGTCTTGTCGAGGTCGGTCCTCGTGGTATTTCGGTGCGTAGCGTCGGCGGCAATCGCGCAGGTGAGGTTCGCTTTGGTCGGTTTTTGAGGAACGAGAAGGTGACAGTGAAAAAGATTGTTGAAAAGGCCGGGAAGGTCACGTCCGGGCGCGTTGACGGTCTGCATGTTCTGGCGATTCAAGACACAACGAGCTTTCGTGATGATGGGTCGGGAAACTGCATTGTCGGCCATGCTACGATCGCGGTGGAGGCCGAACAGGGCACGTTGCTCGGAGCGGTTGACATGCAACTCATTGAACGCTCTGGCGGCCGCAAGAAGCCGCCCAAAAATCGACCTCTTCGTGAAAAAGAGAGCTATCGCTGGCTTGAAAGCATGCAAACAAGTGCCGCCGTTCTGAACGCGGCTGCGAATGTCACGGTTATAGCCGACCGTGAAGGGGACATCTTCGAGATGTTTGCATGCCGCCCAAAAGGCGTGGACGTCCTGGTCCGAGCGTCCCATGATCGCAATCTTTCCGATGATACAGGCAAGCTCTTTTTCAGCCTTGAGGGCACGCCGCAGCAAGAACATACGGTCGAGTTGCCCGCGCGACCCGGGCAGAAGAAGCGCACGGCCCGGATTGGCGTTCGTTTCGCTTGCGTTACCCTGCCGCACCCCAAAAACAGACCGATTGAACAAGGCGTTCCCGCCAGCACGTCCGTCTACATCGTTGAGGCGCGAGAAATCGACCCGCCAGTAGGTGTGCAGCCTGCACGTTGGCGCCTGCTGACCAGCCATCGGGTCGAAACATTCGAACAGGCACGATGGATCACTCAACTCTACCGTCGGCGCTGGGTCATTGAGCAGGTTTTCCGGACCATTAAGACCAAAGGTTTCGACATCGAAAACGTGTCTATGGAGCCCGCACCCTTCAAAACTCTTTGCGCAATGACGCTTATCGCGGGGATATCCTGCATGCAGCTCGTGCAGGACCGGGATGGCGCAGGCAAACGCCCGCTGGAGGATGTATTCGAGGCGCAGGATCAACCGGTCCTTGAGGCCGTATCCGCTTCGCTTGAAGGTAAGACCGAAAAGCAGAAAAACCCGCATCCAAAGGGGTCGCTCGCCTTTGCAGCCTGGGTGTGCGCCCGTCTCGGTGGCTGGACCGGATATTATGGGAAACCGGGCCCCGTGGTTATGTTGCGCGGTCTCTATCAATTTAGGTCAATCCAACTCGGATATGGGATCGCTGGAAATGTGTGAATCGAGTAGCCAGGCGAGGCGGCCCTGGATGTACTGGCCGCGCAGGAAGGCCAGGTAAATCCAGGCCGGGTTGCTCGTGGCCCCGGGAACCGCGTCCGCGGTGGTGCCGGCGGGCACGGGCTGATGCGCGATGGCGTGCACCACAGGCAGTTGCCCGGAGGCCCGGACGGAGGCGGGCAGGCGCAGGCGGACGCGGGTCTGGCCGGTATAGTCGGCGGTATCGGGCTGGAAGGAGCGCAGCGCGGTCCAGGAGATCTCGTCGACCTCGTTATCGGCGGTCGAGGCTGTCTCGAAGCGGCGGACCCGGACCTGCCACGTGGCGGCGGCGGGCAGGCGGACGCGGATGGTCCGGCGGTAGGCATCGGCCGGCGCGTTGGGGTTCTTCAGGGTCACCTCCCCCCTGGTCCAGGCCTCGCGTACACCCACCCTGCGCCAGCCGATTTCCACGCGGCGCGGTATCGCGCGGCGTTTGCCCGACTTGCGGTCGATCTCGAAGCTCCGCATGATGAAGTCGAAATCAACCCGGGTGGTCCCCGCGCTGCTGCGGCGCGTGGTGTAGGCCCGGCCCTTGAGCACGCCGCTGCCCTCGATGGTGTCCACATTGGCGGGCCAGGCGGGATCGGGACCGCGCAGGATGGTGGCTTTGGCACCGGGAAAATCCGACAGCGGCTGGTTGCCGATGCGCAGATCACCGGTCCCGAATTGCGGATTGCCGAGGCCGAAGTTCTGAACCGCCCCGGGTTTACCGGAGACTTTTTTGCTCAAGACTCAGGCGACTTTATCAAGGGTGTTCAGGTTTGCATAGAATGCGTCCTCCAGTTCTTGTGGCGGCCGGTGCCCGATCGCGCCGTGCAGCCGCTTGTTGTTGTACCAGCTGACCCAGTCCAGGGTTTCCCACTCAACCTGGCCAACCGTTTTCCATGTGCCGAAGAACTCAATGACTTCGGTCTTGAACAGGCCGATGATGCTTTCTGCCAGGGCGTTGTCATAGCTGTCTCCGACGCTGCCGACCGATGCGTCGATCCCGGCCTGGGCCAACCGCTCTGTGTACCGAACCGCCAGGTATTGCGACCCCCTGTCCGAATGGTGAATGAGCCCGTCTGCCTGTGATGGTATTCGTTGGCAGATCGCCTGGTTCAGCGCGTCCAGCACGAAGCTGGTGGCCATGGACGTGGACACGCGCCAGCCCACGATCTTGCGCGCAAAGACATCAATGACAAAGGCCACGTAGACCATCCCGGCCCAGGTCGACACATAGGTGAAGTCGGAGACCCAGAGCTGGTTTGGTGCGGTGGCCGTGAACGCGCGATTGACCTTGTCTTCCGGGCAGGCCTGTGCAGGGTCCGGGATCGTGGTCTTCTTCTTGCCGCGTGTAACACCCTGCAACCCCATGACTTTCATCAGGCGTTCCACCGTGCAGCGTGCGATGTCATAGCCTTCCCGGCGCAGTTGATGCCATACCTTGCGCGCGCCATAGCGTCCCCGGCTGGCATCAAAGACGCGCTGGATTTCCCGCGCATCCTTATCGTCCTTCCTGGCCCGATCCGAGGCTTTGTCCGGGCTGCGCCGGATAGACAGATGTGCATAATAGGACGATGGCGCGATCGGCAGCACCCTGCAGATCGACCCGACACCGAACTCGTCCCGATGATTATCGATGAATGCGATCATTTCCGGAATGGGCGGTCGAGCTCCGCCTGAGCGAAATACGCGCTCGCCTTCTTCAGGATCTCATTGGCCGTGCGCAATTCCTTGTTCTCACGCTCCAAGGCTTTCAGACGTGCCTTCTGCTCGCTGGTCAGCCCATCGCGTTCGCCGGCATCGCGCTCAGCCTGCTGACACCAGACTCTGAGGCTGTCCGGCGAGCAGCCGAGCTTTGGCGCGATCGCGTGGTAGGCCGCGTTGTCACTGGCGTAATCCGCGCGATGGTCTTTATAAAGCCGAACGCCGCGGGCGCGAAACTCAGCCGTGTACTTCGGGGGTGACTTTTTCTTCTCCATAGGGTTCATCCTTTGAGAGTTTTACTCTCCGGTAAACCCGGGGCGGTTCAGCCTGGTTGACGCCGAGGCCGCCGGCCTGGGCATGGATCAGGCCGCTCTGTTCCAATTGCGCGGACACGCCACCGCAACTGCCCTTGCCCGCGCAGGGTATCTTGACTACGCTCACGCCATCACCGGGGGCAACCGCGTCAACCTTGAACGCTTTGGCGAGGCGGGAATGACGAGGATCATCGAAAGACTGGTCGAATGGCTGAAACAATGACATGGAAAACCGACGGCCCCCTGAAAGGTCACCTTACAGACCACAATGATCCGCTCTGCAGATACGGATTCGGACAGGATACCAGAACACCGGTCGCGCAGTCGCTGCAATCATTGCGGGACGTGCTGGCTGACAAGCACCCCCGGGAACACGGTCATTACGGCACGAGGCTTCGCATCGCGATCGGGCATCTCTGGAACGATCTCTGTAGCCAGAGCCGTTATGAAGGCCGCGCGACACGTCCGGACGGGCCGGTCGGCGCGGAGCGTGAGCGGCTGGTCGCTTCGCTTCAGGACGCGGCCCGACACCTCTATGCCTGGTGTGAGCGCAATGGATGCACCGGCACTTTCAATATCCCCGATGAGGAGGCCGCCCGCCAGGGATGGCCGGACGAGACCGGTAACGGCTGGATGCCCCCCTGGGATATCCTCCGTATGGATCCCCCGGGCGACCGGGGAAAGCCCGCTGAAACTGTCTGATCCACTGGCGCTGGAACCGCCTCGGTTACATGCGGATTTCCGGGCCGATCAGCGCCCGTTTCTGGCGCGGAAAAAACCCCGTATATAGCCCTGCAACGACCCTGCAACGCGCCTGAATGATCATTTTCTCTGTCGCGGGCGGTATCGACCGCACTTCTGGTCTGGCTGCCCGGATCAACGTCCAGGCTCAATGTTATAAAGGATTTGGGCGACTTTCATCCGCCCGATCCGGGGTAGTCCGGCATAGTCCCGCATTGATCATTATTTCTGACGTGTCACACCTGCAAGTGTACCCCGGTGGGATCGTGAATACCTATCGGTGGAAACCCCTGAGCGTGAACGAAACCAAGATCGAGGTCGACTGGTGGCTGCCCCACGGACAGCCCAACACAGTCGAGCGTGAAATCATCCTGCAGCACCGAACCACCACCTTTGCCGAGGACGGGCCGATCGTCGACTCGGTCCAGCGCGGCCTTGAAAGCGGCGCGTTGCAACATGGTGCGCTGGTGGTGGACGACGCCTGTTCGTCGCAGTCAGAGCATCCGATCATGGCGTTCAATGCACATTATCAGAAGGCCATGGGGAACATGACCTTCTGATCCTGCTTGCCGGTTCGTCAGCCCGGCAGCGAAACCTCGATTGCCCTGGAAAGCTTGCTGACCAGTTCGTCAATCTGTGCGTCTTCGATGATGAAGGGCGGCGCCAGCAGAATGTGGTCACCCGTCTTGCCGTCCCGAGTGCCCGACATCGGATAACAGATCAACCCTTCGGCCAATGCCGCCTTTTTGATCCGGCCCGCAACTCCGTGAGCTGGGTCAAAGGGTGTTTTTCTGTCGCGGTCGACGACCAATTCGACCCCGCGAAACAGCCCGCGCCCCCGAATATCGCCTACATTCGGATGCTGGCCCAACGCGGCCTCCAACGCGGATTGCACCCGCTCACCCATCGCAGCGGCCCGTGCAGGCAAATTCTTTTCGGTCATTTCCGTCACAACGGCCAGCGCTGCGGCTGTGGCAACCGGATGGCCGATATAGGTGTGACCGTGCTGAAAAAACCCGGATCCGTCGCGAATGGCGTCGTATATTTTGCCCGAGCACAACATGGTGCCAATCGGCTGGTATCCGGCCCCGAGCCCCTTGGCGATACACAGAATGTCCGGCGCAACACTGTCGTGATCACAGGCAAACAGGTGGCCGGTGCGGCCCATGCCGCACATCACCTCATCCAGTATCAACAACACGCCATATTGATCGCAAATCTCGCGGATACGTTTGAAATACCCCGCAACCGCCGGAACCGCACCCAGCGTCGCGCCAACCACAGGCTCGGCCATAAAGGCCATCACGGTGTCGGGCCCCAAACGCAGAATTTCGGTCTCCAACTCGTTGGCGACGCGCTGGCCATAGTCGAACTGGCTCTCTCCATCCGCCTTGTCGGCATATTCATAGCAAGGCGCGATATGGGTCATGTCGATCAGCATCGGTGCGAATTGCGCGCGGCGCCATTCATTGCCGCCAGCCGACAATGCGCCCAGCGTATTGCCATGATAGCTTTGGCGGCGCGCAATGACATGCCGACGCTCAGGCTGCCCAATTTCAAGAAAATACTGCCGCGCCAGTTTTATCGCGGCCTCGGTCGCCTCGGACCCGCCTGAGACAAAATAGACCCGATCCAAATCTCCCGGTGCGTGTTTGATCAGCAGATCCGCAAGCGCCTCGGCCGGTTCGGATGTCATGAACCCGGTATGCGCAAAAGCGATCTGTTCCACCTGCTGCTGTACGGCACGGATTACGGCTTCGTTCGAATGCCCAAGGCACGAGACCGCAGCATCGCCACAATCCAGGTACCGCTTTCCCTGATCGTCGATCAGGTAACAGCCGTCCCCACCCGCTGCAACGGGCAAGACTGATTTGGTGTGGCGTGGAAAAACATGGCTCATAATACTGCTCCCTTTATCCGGGCCACCAACGCCGCGACCGATGCGGCATTGTCGGCCCATTGCTGACCATCCGGCGCGGTCAAACTGTTTTCAAATCCAACCCGCACATCCGCCCCGCGCATTGCGGCCTCGGACAAGCAGGCATGTTCCTGTGACCCAAAGGCGCAGACCATCCAAGGCGAGGCATCGCTTGGAAACCGATCCAATTCCTGGGGCGTGGTGTCCTGACCCTCGGCATAGCGTCCCAGAACCAGCAATCGATCGATCTGATCGGGCCTGACCACACCGAGGTTCTGCCACCGTGTCAAAAGATCGACATCCTCCGCGTCGTAAAGAATATGCTGCACCCGCGTCCCCTGATCTTCGCACAAGGCATACACCCGTGGCGCAAGATCGGGGTTCCGTGCGATCTCTCTGACGGAAATCGAGGCCCATTCCGGCTGCACGTTCCGCAGGCAGGCATATTGCGCCTCGACATCAAAAATTCCGGCGGCCTCGGTCGTGATCTGAATATCCATGCCGGGCGCAGTATGTTGCAATTCCGAAATCACCTCATTGTACCGGCCAGCATCCAGTGAATGCGCCCCCAGATCGTCACGCACATGCAGGTGCAAACCCTGCGCCCCCACATCACGACACGCACGCGCGGTTGCAACAATCTGAGCCGTTGAAACCGGCAGCGCTGGATGGTCCGAAGACCCGCGCCGTGCACCGTTTGGAGCAACCAGAATGTAGGGGGTCAAATCGTCTGTCCGCATTGCGCTGCTCTTAAGCCTCGTCATTCACCATATCCGGGATCGTATTGCCGATCTACGCGACCGAGTTGTGTTTTCAACTTGATATTTTCAGAACATTTGTTTTTCTTACGAAATGAAACTCCGCCCTACCCAACTGGCAGACCATCTGCGCCGCAATATCGACGACATGCCCGCCCAACTGCAGGCCGCTGCGAAATACATCATAGACCATCCCGGCGATTTCGGGATCGATCCGATCCGTGTCACGGCCGACAAGATCGGCGTCAGCTCGAACGTCCTGGTGCGTTTGGCGCAGCGCATGGAGTTTGACAGCTTTGACGCGTTCAGACAGCCCTTCCGAACCGCCCTGGTAACCGATGCCGAGGATCGGCTAGGGCAAAACTGGTTGCACCAGCTCGGCCAAGGCGGCGCAAACGGGGCCGCACAGGCTGAGTTTGCGAAAAACGAACTGAATGTCGTGACCCGCTCTCTCAGATTGCTTGACCCTGACAAGATCCGCGCGGCAACCCAGCTGATCATGGGCGCACGGCACTGTTTTGTAACCGCAACGCGCGCCAGCCATGCGTTGGCCTATTACTTTCACTACGCAGGGCGTATGGCCCATCCCGGTCTGCAACTGGTGCCGCGCCACGTGGGTTCGGCCATCGACGACCTGCTGGGTGCAGATGTCTCTGATTGCCTGTTTGCCATCACCGTTCACCCCTATTCCGCCGACACGATTCAAGCGATACGGTTTGCGCAGGAACAGGGTCTCAAGGTTATCCTGCTCTCCGACAGTGATGTCATCGCGCCCGGCCTGTCACCAGATGTGATCCTGACGGTCAGCACGCGAACCCTGCATCATTTTTCCAGCTTTTCCGGCGCAATGGCCGTGCTGGAATGCCTACTGGGCCACCTCGTTGCCGCAGGCGGCGATACTGCCCTCGAACAGGCCGAGCGCCACCTGAAAGCCCGCGAGGATACGGGCGCCTATTGGCAGCCATCCAAACCACCCCGGATCAGAAAAGGAAAAGCTCTATTCGCACATCGTATTGATGTGTTATATTTTGTCTGAAATACAGGAGGATGCGCATTATGGACCGGAAAGCCTTTCTTGCCTGGTTGTCGGAGGTCGACACGTTGAGCGAGGCGCAGAAAGTAGAGGTCGGTGAGGTTCTGGCCGGTCGCCCAGCGGGTGAAGCCTCGGTTGCGGCAGTTGAGATGGGTGTTGGAGAAGACCGGACCTGCCCGCATTGCGGCGCACACGGTGCAGTGGCCAATGGCAAGTCGCGGGGAATGCAACGCTATCTTTGCCGATCCTGCAATCGAACCTTTGGAGCGGTGACGGGTACACCACTGAGCGGCCTGCACCGCAAGGATCTTTGGCTGACGTTCAGCGAATGCCTCGCCAATGGCGATACGGTGGCAGTTTCGGCAAAGCGCTGTGGCATAGCCGGGAGCACCGCCTTTCGCTGGCGACACCGCTTCCTTGCCGGGATCAAATCCACCGCCGAAAAACTGAAGGGCATTGTCGAGGCCGACGAAACCTATTTTCTTGAAAGCCGCAAAGGGGATCGTGTTTGGACACGGGCCACGGAAGGCAAATCCTCTGCAAAAAAGCCGGACCGAAAGGCCCGAAAGCGCGGGGGCAAGGCAACAAAGCGGGGCCTGTCCGATGAGCAGGTGCCGGTTCTGGTCGCGACAGATCGCTCCGGCACGACCGTTAGTGCCGTCCTGCCTGCGGTCAATGCTGCCGCTCTGCGGGAGGTTCTCGCGCCGGTCATGGACAAGGATGCACTGCTGGTGACCGATGGGGGCACCAGCTATCCGCCGTGTGCTGCCGCCCTGTGTGTCAGCCACGAAGCGCTCAACCAGTCTTCCGGTGAACGCGTTCGCGGCGAACTCCATATCCAAAACGTCAACAACCGTCACTCCCGCCTCAAGGGGTTTATTGGTAACCGCCGGGGGATCGCCACAAAATATCTTGCCAGCTATCTGCGCTGGTTCCATCTCATAGTCCTGCAGAAGAACCCAACCCCGAGGCACTGCCTCGCCAGCGCCCTCGCTGGAATGAGCATCAATACGATGTACGAATAGAGCTAAAGGAAAAAGCCCCGGTACCTGACCGGGGCTATGATATTTCTGCCGTCCCGCCGGTTACATGCAGGCTTCGACGGCGCGTTTTGTCATGACACTGACCAAATGCGCACGATAGGCCTTGGAGCCGTGCAAATCCGCGATCATGTTCATCGGATTGATCTTCAGATCCATCAACGCATCCGGGCGGAACTCTTTGTTCAGCGCCTGTTCTGCCTCGGACCAGCGGAACACACCATCCTCACTGGCGCCCGTCACGGCAACGCGGACACCATCCGCGTACCGAGCCAGATAAACGCCCACCAGCGCAAACCGCGAGGCTGGTTGCAGGAACTTCTGATAGCTCGCCGCCTGCGGCACCGGAAACCGGACCGAGGTGATAATCTCACCCTCCTCCAGGGCAGTGCTGAACATGCCTTCAAAGAATTCTTCCGCCGCAATCTGCCGACTGTTGGTGATGATCGTCGCGCCAGACGCCAGCGCCCCCGCTGGATAGCAGGCCGCAGGATCGTTGTTCGCGATCGAGCCACCAATTGTTCCGCGATTGCGCACCGCAGGATCACCGATCTGGCCGGCCAATGCCGCCAGC
The DNA here is from genome assembly GCA_963422555.2 of uncultured Ruegeria sp. GTDB lineage: Bacteria > Pseudomonadota > Alphaproteobacteria > Rhodobacterales > Rhodobacteraceae > Ruegeria. The sequence goes on along the minus strand of CAXXPZ010000034.1, from coordinate 39,030 downwards.
GCCGGATAGTTGCTGGCCGCCTCAGTTGCCACCGCCGCATGGGTGGTGGCGCCACCGATGGTAACCGACCCGTCATCTTCGATGCAGACACCCTTCAAATCGGGAATGCCGCTTAGCGACACCAATGCGGATGGCGCTGCCAACCGTTGCTTCAACGTCGGGATCAGGGTTTGCCCACCTCCCAATGCCTGCGCATCCTCAGCCCCCAGCGCCGCAACCGCATCACCAATGGTCGAGGGTTTTTCAAACTCGAAATTGTACATTTCGTCTTCCTTTCCGAAAGGCGCGGATCCGCCCTTCATCTGGCTATAAATACCTCGGGGGTCTGGGGGCCGAGCCCCCAGCCCTCCCGCCAACTCAACCGTGCATCGCTGTCCAGACGCGCGACGGGCTCACCGGCATATCGATGTGATCGACAGCCTTGCCACCCGAATTGATCGCATCCAGCACCGCGTTGACCACCGCTGGCGGAGACCCGATGGCCCCCGCCTCGCCACAGCCCTTCACGCCCAATGGATTGTGCGTGCACGGTGTCTGACTGGAATGATCGACGCTATAGAACGGCACGTCGTCAGCGCGCGGCATGGCGTAATCCATGAAGGACGCACTGAGCAACTGACCGTTTTCGTCATAGGCGCAGTTCTCCAGCAAGGCCTGGCCGATACCCTGACCAATGCCACCATGCACCTGACCGTCCACAATCATCGGATTGACGATATTGCCAAAGTCATCCGCTGCGGTGAACGCCTCGATCGTGACCTGTCCCGTTTCGGGATCGACCTCGACCTCACAGGCATAGGCACCCGCCGGGAAGGTAAAGTTGGCCGGGTCGTAAAACGCGGTCTCCTCCAGCCCCGGTTCAACCTCCAACGGGAAATTGTGTGGCACATATGCCGTCAGGGTCACATCGCCCCAGGCCACCGACTTGTCGGTGCCCGCGACGCTGAATTGCCCATCCTTCAGCTCGATATCCGCCTCGGACGCCTCCAGCAGGTGGGCGGCAATCTTCTTGGCCTTGTCGATCACTTTCGCGGTTGCCTTGACCATGGCCGAGCCACAAACCGCCAGCGAGCGCGAGCCATAGGTACCCATGCCGAACGGAATTTTGGACGTATCGCCATGCACGATCTCGACCATAGATTCGTCGATGCCGATCATGTCGGCCACAACCTGCGGAAAGGCGGTCTCGTGCCCTTGCCCGTGGCTATGCGCACCAACCATGACACTGATTGAGCCTGTGGCATTCACCCGAACCGTCGCCGCATCATAAAGACCCGCGCGGGCCCCCAGCATGCCGACGATGTTCGACGGTGCAATCCCGCACGCCTCGATATAGCAGTTGATACCCAGACCACGCAGCTTGCCTTTGGCTTCGCTTGCCGAACGGCGCGCGGCAAAACCTGCCAGATCGGCGGCAGTCTCAAGCTTGTCCATCGTCCCGTTGTAATCACCGGTGTCATAGGTCAGCGCCACGGGCGTGTCATAGGGGAACTGAGTGACAAAGTTCTGACGCCGCAGCGCAATCGGATCGACCCCCAGCTCACGCGCGGCTTTGTCGACCACACGCTCCAACTGATAGGTCGCCTCGGGGCGGCCTGCACCACGATAGGCATCGACCGGCACCGTGTTGGTAAACATCGCCTTGACGTTCACCTGAATGACCGGCGTCTTGTAGTTGCCTGCCATCAGTGTCCCATGCAGCCAGGTCGGAACAGAGCTGGAAAAGGTCGACAGATATGCGCCCAGATTGGCATAGGTATCGGTCCGCAGGCCGACAAAGTTGTTATCCGCATCCAGCGCCAGTTCGATCCGGCTGACATGGTCCCGGCCCTGCGCATCCGACATGAACGCCTCGGACCGGCTGGCCGTCCACTTGACCGGACGGTTACAGGCCTTGGCGGCGAAGGTACAAAACGCCTCTTCAGCGTAATGGAAGATCTTGGTGCCGAAACCGCCACCCACATCCGGTGCCACGACGCGAACCTTGTGTTCGGGCAGGCCCAGAACAAAGGCGCACATCAGCAGGCGGATCACATGCGGGTTCTGCGAGGTGGTATAGAGCGTATAATCCTCGGTCCCGCGGCTGTATTCCGCTACGGCTACGCGCGGCTCCATCGGGTTGGCAACCAGACGGTTGTTAACCAGGTCCAGTTTGGTCACATGGGCCGCATTGGCAAAGACCTCGTTGACCTTGTCATTGTCCGCCTCGCCCAGATGCCAGTCGTAGCAGATGTTGTTTTTCAGATCGTCATGGACAAGCGTCGCGCCATCCTGCGCCGCTGCTTTCATATCCAGCACGGCGGGCAGCGCTTCGATGTCCAGCACAATGGCTTCGGCCGCATCACGCGCCTGTTCCAGCGAATCTGCGACAACAGCTGCAATCGGATCGCCCACGTGGCGGACTTTACCTTGCGCCAGAATGGGATGCGGCGGTTCCTGCATCGGCGCGCCGTGCCGGTCGGTGACCTCCCAACCGCAGGGCATTCCGCCCACGCCTTCAAAATCCTTGCCAGTGAAAACCCTGACCACGCCCGGCATGCCTTCGGCTGCCGAAGTGTCTACGGTATTGATCCGGCCATGCGCGATATCGGATCGCAGGAAATGCACATAGGCCTGGCCATGTACGTTGATATCGTCGGTGTAATTGCCTGCTCCGGTCAGAAAGCGCACGTCCTCACGCCGCTTGGAACTGGCTCCGATGCCACTATCTTTGGGCATTGCTTGTTCTCCTCCCTAAAAAAGAATTTTCGTAACTACCCAGCTACCCCTCTGACTGAATTCAATATGACATTCTTTGCGGACGAGGTGGTCGAGCGCTGCATCGGCAAGAATCAACCAAAATCATCGTGGGATCGTCCTGAAATGTCGGAAAGGCGCATTGCCGAATTTCAGAAGTTTGGGGTAACAGATTGCATAGAAACCTGAGATGACAATTTGGGGGTCAGCGATCAATGAGCTATTATGCCAGTGATGTGGACGGCGGTTACTTTACTTTCGATGAGCGGCTGTCAGCCCTTTCCGAACTGATCTCGATGATCGACCGACCGGGCGACTATTGTGTGTATGGGCGGTTTCCTACCCCAATGCCTCGCATCTGGAACCACACGACAGGCGTCCTCGCATTCCCTCTCCAACCGGCACAATTACAGGACTTGATCACACTTGGTGAACGCGCACCATATGGACGCGGCGCAGAAACAATTTTGGACAGGTCCGTTCGTGACTGTTGGCAGGTTTCGCCAGATCAAATCAGCGTAGGAGGAGAAACCTGGGGCGAAACATTCAATCGCATCCTCAACCGTGCGGCCGAAGGCCTCGGCTACCCGCCGGAAGCTGTCGACGCGGAACTTTACAAAATCCTCGTTTACGAGGAAGGCGGTTTTTTTGCGCCGCACCGTGATACCGAGAAGGTTACCGGCATGGTGGCGACCTTGGTCGTTTCACTACCGGTTGCAGGGAAAGGGGGCGAACTGATCATCCGCCATCGCGGTCGAGAGACGATTGTCGAAATGTGTAGCAACGATCCTTCCGAACTGGTTTTTGCGGCCTTTTATGCTGATTGCGAACATGAAATTAGGCCTGTGACAGAAGGTCATCGCGCCTGTCTGGTTTACAATTTGGTTCTCACTCCGGGTCAAAATGTGGCCACCTCGGCACCGAACTATGCAGATCTTATGGGTCAGATTGCGAAGGAGATCAAAAACTGCTTCGCAACGTCGGACGCGCCTGAAAAACTTGTCTGGCTTCTCGAGCATGATTACAGCATCGCAGGTCTGTCGTTTGAAACCCTAAAAAACACGGATGCAACGGTTGGGCGTGCTTTGATTGCAGCTGCGGCACAGGCTGACTGTTCCCTCCACGCGGCCATCGTGCATGTTGATGAATATGCCGCCGCTGCCTACCTTGGGCGGGACTATGTCTGGGAAATCGAAGACATCGGCGCGGACGAATACGAACTCTATGATATCATTGAGCGGAGATGTGAGCTTGATGATTGGGTGCATCCCGATTTGGGCGCGAGCGCTTATGGCCAACTGGCGTTGGCGCAAAACGAATTGATGCCACCAGAACGGATCACAAATTGGGAACCTGACGTGAATCGCTTGACGGAGGCGAGCGGCAATGAGGGGGCCACAGTTGAGCGACACTATCGAAGCGCGGCCTTTGTTCTTTGGCCTGCTAAAGAAGGCCCTCGTGTTCTTGCCCAAGCCGGTGCCAAGGCGCTTTCCGTCCTTTTTGTACAGTCTGAGCAACGCGCTGCGACCTCTGACGGGAATGATTTGTCGCTTGACACCATTGCGGCTGAAATTGCTGAAGCTTGGCCAGCGCCCCAAGTCTTGCATTACTCGGACCGGGATGAGTGGCAAGAGAGCGGCGCAGTAATGCTGTCACGGCTTTGTCGTATCGGAAGTCGGAAAGCAACGGAATTATTTCTCGATCGGGTTGTGATACCGTATTACGGACCGGGTCTCAAAGCCGCACTGATTGAAGCAACATCGGAATTGGCTGAAAAAGACATGCTGAAGCGGCTTCTTGGCCTTGTTAGCGCACAATGCACAGAGCAGCCAGAAGCTGTCATAAATCTGGTCATGGGCCTGAGTGAGGCAAGTGATCAGGGGCAGAAAGTCATGACGCGGAATGCACTGAAAGATCTTATCAAGCACCTTTGTTCGGAGATACCGGTCGCGCTCAACGTACACCGGCCAAAAAACGCAGAGCCATTTTGGTACGGGTCGCGTCGACAGTCTGCCACGCCTTTGCCTGAACGCACGCTCCGGGAAATTTTTCAGTTGGCCTGGAGTTTTGATTTGGAAAGCAGCCTTGCTGGGGTGGTTGGCAATCTTGTCAACGCGCCCGACATCGTGCCGCCTGATCGCACCTTGCCACCCGTTCTGGCAAAATTGGGCACGTCGTTTCACGCGCAGGCATCAGAAAGTGAGGCATTCGCGCGGTTTTGGCGGCACTCGGCCAACGTCCTGCTGGCTCGCAGTCGTACCACACCTCCTGAACCGACCGATTGGGTCGTTAGCTCAAATGACTTGGGGTGCGGGTGCGAATACTGTGCCGAACTTGTTCGATTTTGTGCAGATCCGGTTACAACCACACATCAAATTCCAGTGAGAAGGGAGTTGCGGTCGCATCTGCGGTCCGTGATCGAAAGAGCGGGTGCGGATTTGAGTTGTGAAACTGAACGCAAGGGTAGTCCTTATACGCTCATCTGCACCAAGACCCGCGATAGCTACACCAGACGAAGACAGCAATATGCGAACGACATCTCTGCAATCAAGCGCTTACTTGAAGTGGCAGACGCTGTGCCAGAGGCCACTAGCATTGCAGCCAGCCTCCGCGCGGCGGTCAACTGTAGTCAGAGTAACTCTCCAACTACAACGACCTGACAAGCCCGGAATTGGTCAGCATGGTTTGAGGTTCAGGATGAGTTGATCGGGGAGAGTTCTCAAGGTTTCGAGTATGCTCCACCCCTGCTTGCGCGCCGTCTCAATGACGGTTCGAAGCGTGCAGAAGTTTTCTGCGCCGACGTGAGTTCGGAAGCATCCCGACACTTTTTGACGGACCTTGGTCATGCGAAGGTCCCTTTCGGCTTCATTGTTTGTAAACGGCACACTCAGGTCGTTGAGGAAGAGCAGAACCTCTTCTTTGCGGGTTTGCATCCGCAGCGCGAGATTATGTCCGATCCTGCGCTTTGGTTTGCCTCGCCGCGTTTTGCCGACCTTGTCCGGGACCAGCGGGGGAAGCGCCTCGTGCATCCGGATGGCCGTCTGGCAACATGCGTCATATCGGCGTTCGATGGCAGCAATCCGGGCGGGCACCACCGCGCGGGAATTCCGGTCTCGCGCCCTGTCTGCGGCTGTTTTGGCGTCCAGCAGAATGGAGCGCATCTCCGTGGCCCATGGCTCTTTCTCAATGTCGATCAAAGCCTGCAATTCCCGAAGGTGATGGGCGTTGCATAAGGCGTGACGCACTCCGGGGATCTTTCTGTAGGACGCCCAGTTGTCGTGAACGACACTTCCGGTCACCTCCTGCGTCACATCGCCTCTGCTACGGCCAATCCGGAAATGGCTCAAGTCTGGTGAGCACAGGATGTGGAGCCACCGGGTCTTGCCGTTGATGCGCAGGCCGGTCTCATCCATGTGCTTCACCGCAACGTCTGGGCCGCACAACAACGCTTGAATCCTGTTGACAACGGGCCGCATTACAGCCGCGGTTCTGGCGACGAGCGACGCCAGCGTTGCTGCGGAAATGTCGACCCCGTGAAGGTCGGAAAATATCTGCGCCAGGCGGTTGTCAGGGATGCAGTGCCGGGTTTGAAGATAGCTCGCCATGGCGGCAAGGTTGTCGCCATACTGCACCGGGGCGTTCACCCCTGCGGGAAACGTGGCCTGCACCCGGGTGCCACAGGCCGGGCAGACGCAGACACGCGCCCTGTGCTCAGTGACAATAAGCGGCGGTGGGGGTGGCAGGTCAAAGACCTGTCGCCTCACATACCGGTCGCAAACAACGCCAGACAGCCTGTGCTTACAGTCCGGACAGATGTGTGGGTAGTGATCGATGATCTGCTCCGGCGTCGAGGTCTGGCGCAGCGTCTTGCCGGGATGGCCGGGCTGACCTCCGGACTTGCGCCCGCAGGACCCGCGCAAACTTCTGGTTCGCTTCTTGCGCGCAGGCTTCGACAGCCCATCGCTTGAGGGAGGCTTGCCGCTGTTTGAGCTGTTAAGCCCAAGGCGGCGCTCCAGGTCCTCTACGCGCTGTGCGAGGGTTTTGTTGGCCTTCTCCAGCTCTACGTTTTGCTTGAAAAGTTGGGCGTTTTGTTCGGTGATATCCGCGATCTGCTCTTCAAGCCTCTCGATCTTGGTGCGCAAGGCCGCGTTCTGCTCCGCCAGAACAATGACCAGATCAATCAGATTTGACTTTGAGAAGGTCGCAAGCCGGCTGCGGGTCAGGTGAGCAGTATCCATACGCCTATCGAGTCACAGAAACGCTAACCAAGAAACAAAAATAACCCGCATGGCCCGATTCAAATCGTCGCAGTCAGACCACCTGGGCAGTTACAGAATTTTCGTCGAAAATTCTTTTTGGCCGCGTTATTCAGCGGCGATGCTGCTGACGTCCTGACCGGATGCGGCCATGATCGCTTTGACGATGTTGTGATACCCCGTGCACCGGCACAGATTGCCCTCAAGATACTTGCGCACCTCGTCCTCGGTCGGGCGCGGGTTTTCTTTCAGCAGCGAGGCGGCGCTCATCACCATGCCCGGCGTGCAGAATCCGCATTGCAGACCGTGATGATCCTGAAACGCCTGTTGGATCACATTCAGCGACCCGTCCGCATCGGCCTGACCTTCGATGGTGCCAACATCCGATCCGTCAGCCTCCAGCGCCAGCATGTTGCATGATTTTACCGCTTCGCCATTCACATGTACCACGCACGCCCCGCATTGCGCGGTGTCGCAGCCAACATGGGTACCGGTCAGCGACAGGTTTTCCCGCAGAAAGCTGGACAGCAATGTCCGACCCTCGACGTTGCCGCTAACGGCTTTGCCGTTCACGGTCATAGAGACCTGTGTCATGAGATCCTCCCTATTTGGTGTATTTTCGTTAGCCCTGAGTTAAACACGGGAAATTTTGTTTGAGAACAAAAATATTTGCGCGATTTTTCAGCATCTTTGCCGCTCAGCCTCCTGATACTGGGGCAATGCAACGATCAGGCAAAAGTGCCGTTACGTCACTTGGTTTTTGCTGCGCGCGGTTGCGGTCTGGTCGGGATTTCCTTGAGAAGCCCTCCAACCCCCATACCCGCGATGTCATCGCCGGTTGTTTCGATTCCGCAGGCCACGCGGGACAGCACCCAATCTGCGCCGTTCAAGGCAGGCGAACGGGCGCATCCGGGCAGACCGATGATTGACCGATTCTGCAATTCTCCGAGGAACAGCAGATTGCCGGGGTCGACGGGCATTCCAAACCGATCAACCGCGCCGCCAGCAGCGCGGACTGCCGCGGGCGCCACATCGTTTTCGTCCGACGTCGCCGATCCGGTCAAGATCATCGCCACGTCGCCTTGAACCTGTGCCAGCGCCCCGGCAATCTCGGGCGAGCGATGGGGAACGATCTGCACATCGGCCAGTTCCATCCCCAAGGCTTCGACCCGTCCGCGAATGGCGGCAATGCCCTTTTCATTGGGCGGGCCGCCGGGAATGTCGGTCACGACCAGACCGGCTGTGCGAAACACCGGTGTTGCCAGCCGGATCGCGCCCTGAGCCAACTGTGCGGCATAAAGAACGTCAGCGCCCGGAACGGCATATGAGATGACCTTGATCGTCGCCACCATGCCGCCTGTGGTCATCTGCTGATATTGCGGAACGGTTGCCACCGTGATCATCGGGTTGATCTGGTTGAAGCGCTGCAAGGCCGCCACATCCAGCACAGCCACCCCGGGACCGCCCGCCAGCAAGTTCACGCGCCCGGTGAACGCCTCGGTCACGCGCAAATTGGCCTGTGCGGGGTCAGGAGCCAAGGCGGCGGCCAGCATCCGGGCAGCCTCGTCCTCGTGACAATCGCCGGGTTCCAACCGCGCAACCGTCACCTCGGACAAGCCCGCCTGATCCATCAGCGCCAGATGCTCGTCTGTCAGGGCGAGCCCCTTGCGCAGCTTTCGATCCCCGACCTTGACCGAATGCGCCAGAATCGCACCGCTTGCCTGCCCGACAGGAACCGGGCCGAATTTCACGCCTTGCCCCGCAGAACGGCGGTCATTTGCGCCAGAATCGCAACGGCGATTTCCGACGGATCCGCTGCACCGATATCCAGACCAATCGGGCCATGTATCTGCGCGATCTGATCCGCGGTGAACCCGGCCTGCGTCATCCGTTCAACTCGTTTCGCATGCGTGCGTGCTGATCCCAGCGCACCGATATAAAACACATTCGCCTGCAAGGCAGCCTGCAGGGCCGGATCGTCCAGTTTCGGATCATGGGTCAGCAACACAATCGCCGTCCGCGAATCCAGACCCAGCCGCGTCACGGCCTCATCCGGCCAATCGGTCAGGATTTTCTCACCCGGAAACCTAGCGTTCGAGGCAAAGGCTTCGCGCGGATCGACGATGGCCGGGTCATATCCGGCAATCCGCGCCATCGGGACCAGTGCCTGCGCGATGTGAACCGCCCCCACCACGATCAGCCGCAGCGGAGGGTTGTGAACCGCGACAAATGTCTGACCGTCGTCCTCGAATCCGGATCGGTCCATGCGCAGACGTTCGGAATAGGCGTTCCGCCGCAAGGCCCGATGGCCGGTTTCGACATTGACCTCATAGGCAATCGGCTGACGTTCAGCGCGCGCCGCGATCAGATCGGCCAGCATCGCTTCGGGCAGCACCTTGCCAACAGGTTCCACCAGCACCCGGATCGTACCGCCACAGGCCAGACCCACGGCAAAGGCATCTTCGTCGCTGACGCCGAATTCCAACAGACGGGCCTCGCCCTCTTCGACGGCTTCCAGCGCCTCGACGATCACAGCACCTTCGACGCAGCCGCCCGATACCGACCCTTCGATCCGGCCATCGCCACCGATCACCAGTTGCGAGCCAACCCGTCTGGGCGCGCTGCCCCAGGCCTGCACAACAGTGGCCAGCGCCGCGCCCTTGCCAGAGCGATACCAGTTCAGTGCGGTTTCCGGGCTGTTGTCAAATCTGTCCATCAAATCCTCCGGCAGTCTTGCGATCCAACATAGGGAGGTTTGGCGCAATGAAAAGCAGCCACAGCGGAATAGGTCTGATCCAAATGCACCGACTGGCCATGGCCGCACACGCAAGGCGAAATCCTTAGTGCAATCAGTCGGTCCACGGCGTGGCATGAGTGGATTTTCCCTCGGATCAGGCATTCACATACACAAAGCATTGATTATGTTGCCTGCGGGTTTTAGCGTGAACCATGCGCAGCCTGATTTTTGCTGCGCAGCCCCCTGCAAATTTCAAAACGGAGACAGAGAGTTGAAACGCATTATCTCGATGGCCACGATGATCGGACTGGCCACTGCCACGGCCGTCTCGGCGGATACATTTCTGAAATATGGAGAGGTTGAAGGCTGGAAAGTCTTTATCGACGAGGACAAGAAATCCTGCCTGATCGAAGCGGTCGACGCCTCGGAAAACGTCGTACAGATGGGCCTGACCGAAGATCGCGGCGTTGGCTATGTCGGCGTCTTTACCAAGGCCAAGACCGATATCAAGCGCGGTGAGAAAGAGGCCGTCGCCATCCTTTTGGGTGAAAATATCTATGTCGGCGAAGCGACGGGGATGAAAGGCAATATCACCAAGGGCTATTCGGGTGGATATGTGCTGTCCGACGACCCCCAATTTGCCGATGATCTTGCCAAGAAAGAGGTCATGATCGTTTTTCCGGAAAAGGAATTTGCGTTTACGGTCGATCTGACCGGCACCTACAAGGCCATGGAAATGGCCCGCAAGTGTAACGAAGAACAGCTGTCGTAACGCTTAGCCAGAAAGTGCGGCCATCAGCCGTGCTTTCTGCCCCTGGTCGTCGGGTTGCGAGATCACGGCGGCCAGATCCTGGAGCGAGGCAATCGAATGCCCCGCACGAAAACTGTCGACATGGGGCAACATCGTCAGGATACCCTGCGCCTTGGGGGCAAAGCCATCCCATCTGAGCAGTGGGTTCAACCAGATCAGACGCCGGGATGACAGGTGCAGACGCTCGATCTCTGCCGCAAGCTGGTCCGGTTCGCCGCGCTCGAGACCGTCCGTGATCAGCAGGACCATTGCCCCCTGCCCCATGACACGCCGCGACCAGTCGCGATTGAACTGATGCAGGCAGTCGCCGATCCGGGTGCCACCTTCCCAGTCCTGCGCCTCGGCCCCGGCGGCAGTAAGAGCTGCGTCGACGTCGCGCTGATGCAGGTGACGGGTGATGTTGGTCAGCCGCGTGCCAAAGATAAACGCGTGCACTTTGGCCCAACCGGCACCTTTGGCGTTCGATACCGTGTGCAGGAAATGCAGGATGATCCGGCTGTACTGGCTCATCGAGCCTGAGATGTCGCACAGCGCCACTAGGTTCGGCCAACGTGGTTTGGGCTGCATCCGCGCGATGTCACGCAATTCGCCGCCCTGCTGCATGGCGGGCCGCAGGGTGCGGGCCCGGTCGATGCGATGTCCCAGATGACTGGCCTGTCCCCGGCGGGACTGGATCGGTTTGACCGGCAATGTCATCCGCGCCAGAGCGCGTTTGGCCTGAGCGATTTCGGCGGTGCTCATCTGTTCGAAATCCAAGTTGCGCAGCCGCTCTTCCGAGGACGCGGTCTGGGTCGCATCAATCTCGATCTCGCTGCCTTCGTCTTGCGGTTGGGTCTCGGGCAGATCACGTTCGACCCCGTCCAGCAGCGCTTCGGCGGCGCGTTTTTCGCCTGCGTCGGCTTTGCGCTCCTCCTGAACGCCGCGAATGGCGGGCAGCATCATGGCCATCATGTGTTCCAGATACCGCGGGTCGCGCCAATACAGGCGAAAGACCTGGGCAAATACGGTGCGATGTTCAGGGCGGTTCACGAAACAGGCGTGCAGCGTCCAGTAGAAATCGCGTTTTTCGGTGAACCCGGCCGCTTCGACCGCGCGGATCGCGTCGACCACCCGACCAGTGCCAATCGGCAGGCCTGCCTTGCGCAACGCCCGGGCAAAGTGGGTGATATTCTGCGCCAGTTTGGGGTTATCGGGGATATCCAGCGTAAGGTGTTCGGCCATTACCGTTCATGGGGGCGCTGCCCCCATACCCCCGGAGTATTTGGAAAAAGATGAAGCATCAGGCGGGTTCGAGGTGGGTCTTGGCCTCATCAAGTATCCGTTTGGCCTCGGATCCCTGCAGTTTCTGGATGTCGTCCTGGTATTTCAGGATCGCGCCCAGCGTGTCGCCAATCACTTCGGGGCTGAGGTTGATGACGTCCAAGGCCAACAGGCACTTGGCCCAATCGATGGTCTCGGCCACGCCGGGTTTTTTGAACAGATCCTCTGTGCGCAGGCGCTGGACAAAGGCCACGACCTCGCGGCTCAGCGCCTCGGCGGCTTCCGGGGCGCGGGCGTGCAGGATTTCGATCTCGCGGTCGAAATCCGGATAGTCGACCCAGTGATACAGGCATCGGCGTTTCAATGCGTCATGCACTTCGCGCGTGCGGTTCGAGGTGACGATGACGATGGGCGGTTCCGGGGCCTGAATGGTGCCGAGTTCGGGGATGGTGACCTGAAAATCGCTGAGCGCCTCAAGCAGGAAGGCCTCGAACGGCTCATCGGTGCGGTCCAACTCGTCGATCAGTAGAACTGGCGCGCCGTTTTCGTCGGGCCGCATCGCCTGCAGCAAAGGGCGTTCGATCAGATAATCGTCTGAGAACAGCTCGGTCTGCAACGCGCCCCGTTCGGCCCCGCCCGAGGCCTCGGCGGTGCGGATCGCCACCATCTGGGCCGGAAAGTTCCATTCGTAAACGGCCGAAGACGCATCCAGCCCCTCGTAGCATTGCAGACGGATCAGGCGGCGACCCAATCCGGCGGCCAGTGATTTGGCAATCTCGGTCTTGCCGACCCCGGCCTCACCTTCCAGAAACAGCGGACGCCCCAGTTTCAGCGACAGAAACACAACGGTGGCCAGTGCCCGACCACAGACATAGCCTTGATCTTTCAGCATCTGCTGCACGGCATCGATGGATTTTGGCTGCGTCATGAGGACCCCTTTTTCACTGCGCCCAACAGGTCATGACCGCATCCGCGCGTCAAGACCGTCATCCCTGGCGGAGAGGTACGGCGATCCGACCGGTTGGCAAGTCCTTTTGATCTTTCACGACCTGAAAGGGATGGTCTTTTACCGCGGCGATGCCTGTGCTAGCGGGGTGGCATGACCGATACCCTCACGATCCGCCGCCCCGACGACTGGCATCTGCATCTGCGCGATGGCGCCATGCTGCAGGCCGTCCTGCCCGAAACCGCGCGTCATTTTGGCCGTGCCATCATCATGCCCAACCTTGTGCCGCCGGTGGTGCGCGGTGATCACGCCGCCGCCTATCGCGACCGCATTCTGGCGGCTTTGCCCGAAGACATGTCGTTTGAGCCGCTGATGACATTGTATCTGACCGAGGATACCGACCCCGAGGATATGGCCGCTGCCCATGCCAGCGGGCTGATCAAGGCGGTCAAGTTGTACCCGGCGGGGGCAACGACCAACTCGGCCTCGGGTGTGCGCGATTTCGACAAAGTGCGCCCGGTGCTGGAGAAGATGGCCGAGATCGGCCTGCCCATGTGTGTCCATGGCGAGGTCACTGATGCCGAAATCGACATCTTTGACCGCGAGGCGGTGTTCATCGACCGCGTTCTGGATCCGATCCGCAAGGCGACGCCCGGCCTGCGTGTGGTGATGGAACATATCACCACGTCGAACGGCGTCGATTACGTCAAAGCCAACGCGGCCGATCTGGGGGCGACAATTACTGCGCACCATCTGATCATCAACCGCAACCATATTCTGGTAGGCGGGATCAAACCGCATTACTACTGCCTGCCCGTCGCCAAGCGCGAAGAACACCGTCTGGCCTTGCTGGCTGCGGCCACATCAGGCGATGCGCGGTTCTTTCTGGGAACGGACAGCGCGCCCCATACCGACGCCAACAAGGAAATGGCCTGCGGCTGCGCCGGATGTTTTACGGCCACGAATACCATGTCTCTGCTGGCCGAGATGTTCGAACGCGAGGGCGCGCTGGACAAGCTCGAAGGGTTCGCCTCGGTTCATGGGCCCGGATTCTATGGCCTGCCGGTCAACGCGGATACCATCACGCTGATCAAGGGCGACCCGGTTGAATACCCGGCCAAAATCGAAAGCGGCGATGGGCCCGTTACGGTGTTCGACCCGGGATTCGCATTGCACTGGCGCGTGACTTAACCGTTTAGCCGGGCGGCGAAATCAGCTGCGCGCCCGCCGGTGCGCAGCATTGACCAGATCTCGTCAGCCCGGTCGCGTCCGATCAATTTCGATGCCTTGTTGCGCACCCGGTCTTCGCGGTCGGACAGGGACAAAGGCGCCTGCAGATCATGCTGGGCCTCTAGCCGGGCGCCGTCCCGGCGCAACAGCGTCAGATGGGCCTGTGTTTCGGACAGGCTGTCATCAGCTTCGACCGATATCCGTTCGCGCAGGGAAGTCAGGCGCGGGTTGGTACAAACTTCGTCTGAAAAACTGTCTGGTAAAGCAGTGTCATGACCCAGGGCTTGCATCGCGATGACCGTCCGGTACGAGAATTTCGCCCCCATCCCGGTGGTCGGCGACAGCCGGTTGCACACGCTCATCCAGCGGGGGTTCGTCTTGATCTTTATCTCGGCCACTTCAGGCTCGGCAATGTCCAATTCTCGCGCGGCCTCAAGTGCGGCGTGCAGACCGTGGCAGCAGGCGTGAAACTTGTGGCTGACACTTTCGAACAGCCACTCATCACCCAGACCCGCTAGCGCGCCGGCCGTGTCATCCGCCCCAAGATGCAAGGCACCGAAACCATTTGGTCCTTCGATCGCGTCGGCATTGGGTTGAAAGCCGCTGCGGATCAGCAAGGCCGCCTCGACCCCGTTCGACGCGGCAAACCCTGCATTATATGGTTTACCCATGGTGCCGAACTGCGCCTTTTGGCCTGCCGCACGAGTTGCGGTCAGACCCAGAACCTGCCGCATCTGGTCCGCATCGAACGCCATCACCCGTCCCGCCGCCACAGCCGCCCCAAAGGCCCCTGCCGTCGCGGTTTGGTGAAAGCCCGCCTGATAATGGCCGCGCCCCAGCCACAGACCGATGCGAATCGACGTCTCCATCCCCACCAGCGCCGCCTCGAGCAGGTCGACAACCGGTTTGTCGAGAAATTCGGCGGCCGCCAGCGCAGCCGGGAACACGGCCACCGAGGGGTGGCCGATATGGGCAAAATGTGTGTCGTCATAATCCAGCGCGTGCGAGATCGTGCCGTTGACCAACGCCGCCGCGCGCAAAGGCGCAGCACTGCCGCCGAACAGGTGTGCCTGCCCGGCACCACCTTCGGCCAGAACCATGTCGCGGATGATGTGCGAAACGGGCTCATCAGCGCCTGCGCGCCCCACGGCAAGCCAGTCCAGCGCAGACAGGGATGTCACGATACGGCCCTGCGCGGTGGTTGAAACCGGCCCGGCGGCAAAGTCAGCAAGAGAGTTTGTTAAATCCGTCATGTGGCGCAGTCTAGCGTGCGCGTCGTGGGGGTAAAGCCTCAGCCGTAAAGATCAGCCGCCCGCTTTTCAAAGGCGCGGACGATGCGATGCATGGCTTCGTTGAAGACAACGCCGATGATCCCCTGCAACATGGCATTCTTGAATTCGAAGTCCACATGAAAGGACACGTTGCAGCCGCCCTCTGGCGCGTCCTCGAACTGCCAGTCGGACCGCATATATTTGAACGGGCCATCCAGATATTCGGTATCGATCTTCTTTTGCGCATCAAACAGCGTCACGCGGCTGCCGAACCGTTCGCGGAACACCTTGAACGAAATCACCAGATCCGCCTCCATCACCTTGCCCTCACCTGCGGTATAAGTCCGCCGGATACGAGCCGCCGCACACCAGGGCAGAAACTCTGGATAATTGGCCACATCCCCCACCAGATTGTACATTTGCTGGGCGGTATATGGCAGGTGGCGCGTTTCGGAATGGGTTGGCATGGCTTTCGGTATTTGCAGGTGACAATGGCGCGTCATGTCGTATGTTGCGCGCCAAAGATCAAGGGGGCAGCGATGAGCGACCGCGCATATGTGATAGATGAGATGATCTCGGCCAAGGCAATCGCGGCCCGGATCGAGGAATTATGCCGCGATATCACGGCAGAATTCGGGGATACCGACAAGCTGGTCGTCGTTGGCCTGCTGCGCGGCAGCTTTGTGTTTATCGCAGATCTGGTGCGCGAACTTGATCTGCCTATCGAGGTCGATTTCCTTGAGGCATCTTCGTACGGCGATTCCATGGAAAGCAGTCGGGAAGTCCGTATTCTCAAAGACTTGCGCGGCGCAATTGAAGGGCGCGATGTGTTGGTCGTCGAAGATATCGTCGATACCGGCCATACGTTGAACCACGTCACGCAACTGATGCAAAGCCGGTCGCCAAAACGGCTAAAGTCAATCGCCCTGCTGGACAAACCCAGCCGCCGTGAGGTCGATTTCCGGTCCGACTGGATCGGTTTCGAAATTCCCGACGAATTTGTCGTGGGTTACGGCATCGACTATGCGCAACGAAACCGCAATCTGCCCTTTATCGGCAAAGTCCGGTTTGTCGAGGATTGATCCAAGGCCCTGCCCATGAACATCCTCCAACTGCTGCGAATGTCAAAATGGGCCCGCAATCCGCCGTCGGAACGGCGGGTGAAATTGGTGATCGCGGTTTTGCTGATCTGTCTGATGATTGCAGGGATCGAATATCTTGGCCTGTGGCCGGACTGGGCCAAGACCGAACCGGGCCGATTCAGACCCTGACCCCCAACAGGCGCTCAATCGCGGCCAGAAAAACACCGGTACCGATAGGGATCAGCGAGTCGGGAAAGTCGTAATCTGGGTTGTGCAACTGCGGATGATCCTCACCAGCGCCCAGCCAGAACATCGCGGTTTTTGCGCCTTTGGCAAATTGCCCGAAATCCTCGGAAAACCGTTGAGGTTGCGACGAAAGCTGCAGCGGAACGCCCTGCGTCGCACAGGCATCAGACAGGACACCAACAGCTTCGGCATCATTCATACAGGCATCAAAAACATCATCATATTCAATACTTACAAGCAATCCTTCGACCTGCGCTATCGCATGAACAACGGATTCGGCTGACTGAACCAATTGCGCCATACGCGCATCCGTCACGGTACGCAGCGTCACCCACAACTCAGCCTGCCCCGGCGCCACGCCAAAAGTCGCGGCCCCCAGATTGGCATGAGTCACCGTGGTCAATGCATAGGTATCGTTCAGTGCATCGCCCTGCCCCAACCTTGTCAACTCCGGGATCAGCCGAGACAATGCCTGCGCAGGTGAAACGCCATCCTGCGGTGCAGCCGCGTGCGAGGTTTTGCCCGTCAGCGCAATGCGCATCCCGCGCGAGGCGCAATTGGCAGGCCCCTGGCACAGCTCGACAACCCCGCTTTTCAACTCTGGCAGGTTATGCAGTGACAACACGTAATCCGGCGCAAGTTCAGCGAATTTCGGATAGTCGCGATAAGCAACCGCACCCTTTCCGGTCTCTTCGGCGGGTTGAAAGATCAATACGACCGAACCGGTCGCCGGGCGCGTGCGGCCAAGTTCCCGTGCCACGCCCAGCACCATGACCATATGGCCATCATGCCCGCACAGATGCCCCTTGCCGGGACACTCAGAGGCGTAAGATAAATCCGAGGTTTCCTGTATCGGCAGGCCGTCCAACTCACACCGGACAGCCACGGTTGGCCCTGGCTGGCCGCTGTTAAAAAACTGCCGCAACGCCATGCCCGCCGATGCCAGTCAGGACCCGGTCCGCAGAACAGGTACTCAACAGGTCGCGCATTTTCGCAGCTGTTTCCTGCTCCTCCCCCGAGATTTCGGGGCGTCGGTGCAATTCGTGGCGGCGGTCCGTCAGCCACGTCAGATCGTGCGGTGTCACCCTTGGTTAAGCTTCTTTTGCCGGGCATCGCGCAGGCGGGCAAAGTCATCGCCCGCATGGTATGACGAGCGGGTAAGAGGCGTCGCCGAGACCATCAGAAAGCCCTTGCCAAAGGCCGCCTTTTCATAGGTCGCGAACTCTTCCGGCGTTACGAACCGGTCGACACGGTGATGTTTGGGCGTGGGCTGCAGATACTGACCGATTGTCAGAAAATCGATATCTGCCGCGCGCATGTCGTCCATGACCTGGCGCACTTGCTGCTCATCCTCGCCCAGCCCGACCATGATGCCGGATTTGGTGAACATCGCGGGATCCAGTTCTTTCACACGCTGCAACAGGCGCAGCGAGTGGAAATAACGCGCGCCGGGGCGCACCTCGGGGTATAGGCCCGGAACCGTTTCAAGATTGTGGTTGAACACATCAGGCCGCGCCTCGACCACGGCTTCCAGAACCGAAGGTTCACATTTGATGAAATCAGGTGTCAGGATTTCAATGGTTGTCTTGGGCGAGCGATGGCGCACAGCCCGGATCGTCTGCGCAAAATGCTCGGCGCCGCCATCCTTGAGATCATCGCGGTCGACCGAGGTGATCACCACGTGGTTCAGACCCAGCTTTTCAACCGCATGGGCCACGCGGCCCGGTTCGAATGCGTCCAGCGTGTCGGGGCGACCGGTGGCGATGTTGCAGAAAGTACAGCCGCGGGTGCAGATATCGCCCATGATCATCATGGTGGCGTGGCCCTGGCTCCAGCATTCGCCGACGTTCGGACATCCGGCCTCTTCGCAGACGGTGACCAGATTGTTTTCCCGCATGATTTTGTGGGTGTCAGCATAGCCCTTGCCACCGGGCGCCTTGACGCGAATCCATTTGGGCTTTTTCGGCTGGGCATTGTCCGGCCGATGGGCTTTTTCAGGATGACGTTGCTCGGGTATTTTCAGATCACGCACGGGCGGCTTTCCTGACTTAGGGTCATTTCCAATCTGCGTAACATAGTTTGCACCGCGCCTCCAGAGCAACAGCGCATGGCCGCTATGCATCGCCACTATGCAGGTGCGGCAGGGTCAACGATGCAGAGGAATTAACCCTTTCTACTTAAACATTTTCCATACACATTACTCAATTCGCCAATGCAGCATTTCCGCCGTTGAAGGTCGTTTTGAATCGTTTTAATCCGATCCTCAAGATAACGTGAATCACAGGAGTTTGATCATGAAGGCCGGCACACAGCTACCGCAGGTTACCTTTCACACACGCGTCCGCGACACGGCGGTCGAGGGCCCCAACCCGTTCCGCTGGGAGGACAAGACCACCGCCGATTACTTTGCCGGTAAACGCGTGATCCTGTTTTCTCTGCCGGGCGCATTCACGCCCACATGTTCGACCTACCAACTGCCGAGTTTTGAAAACGGCTTTGCCGAATTCACTGCAAAGGGCATCGATGCAATCTACTGCATGTCCGTTAATGACAGCTTTGTCATGAACAAATGGGCCCAGGATCAGGGTCTGAAGAATGTTCAGGTGATCCCGGATGGGTCGGGTGAATTCACCCGCAAGATGGGCATGCTGGTCGACAAGGACAATCTGGGTTTTGGCATGCGGTCCTGGCGATACGCCGCCATCATCAACGACGGCGTTGTCGAAGCCTGGTTCGAAGAGCCTGGCCTGATGGATAACTGCCCCGAAGATCCCTATGGCGAGTCTTCGCCGGAAAACCTGATGAAGCATCTGGACGAGGTCCGCGAACCCGCGCTGGCCTGACCCAGTCAGTTGATCAATCAAGGGCCCGTCAACAGCGGGCCTTTTCAGTTACGCATTTCTTTCACGATCCCCTCGCCCACCTGCCGGATCACTTGCGCCAACCTGTCATACCATTCCTCGGACGTCGTCGAGGCCCGACGCACCAGACCAATGGTCCGAGATGGCTGCGGCGCGCCAAAGCGCTGCAATCGCAATCCGGGGACCGCATCAGTCTCGGATCGGGCGGCGAGTTCCGGCATCAGGGTCAGCCCGAACCCTTCGGCGACAAGCCGCGACAGAGTGGCCAGCGAAGAGGCCCCCATATTGATCTGACCGCTTGTTCTGTCTTGTCCGCACACCTCAAGCGCCTGATCGGTCAGGCAGTGCCCGTCTTCCAGCAACATCAATTGCGCGGCCTGCAGATCAAGGGGGCGCAGCGCGTCCGGGTGGACACCCAGTTGGTTCATCCGCTCTGGGCTGCCAGCCAAAAGGAACTGATCCTCGAACAGGGGTTGTTCGTACAGATCCCCCCTGCCGGACGGTAAGGCCAAAACGGCGGCGTCGATCTCACCGGCACGCAGCATCGACAACAGCCTTTCGGTTCTGGCCTCACGGATTTGCACCCGCAGGGACACATCACCCGAACGCAGCCCAGCCAGTACACCCGGCAACAGATAGGGCGCAACCGTCGGGATGATGCCCAGTGACAAAGACCGGTGCCCCCCCGAATGATCACGCGCAAACCTGTCCAGACCATCAGCAGCCTCAAGAACCAGACGCACTCGTCCCAGAACATCCCGGCCAAGCGGTGTCAGCAGGATATCGCGGGCCTGCCGTTCAAACAGCGGCCCGCCCATCGCCTCTTCCAGCGCTTTGATCTGAACCGACAAGGCGGGCTGTGATACGTTGCACACCTGCGCGGCGCGACCAAAATTGCGTTGTTCGGCGACAGCCCGGAAATACAGCAATTGTCTCAGCGTAAAATTCATAACCCCTGACTATCACTTGCGACACAAGCCGCAAGACAAACCAATGGCATCTGGCGTGAACTATCCGATCAGGCGGTCCCTCTCGGCCTGATCGTCATAGTGTCGCTTGAGCCGTTGCAGCGCGATGCGCAGAACAATCTTGCCTGACCGCGCCGACCAGCCCATGCGCTTTTCCGCCAGTTCCAGCCCTTCGAGATAACAACAGCACCGCAGCGCCACATCGCTGAGACCCGGCCCCAGATCGGACAAGGCCTGCGCCACCCGGTCCCGCGCGTCCGAGGAGCCACGCCCGGCAAAAGCGTCGGGCTCGAAACCACCACGGCCGCCACCGGTCAGAAACCGATCCCAGTTCTGGGTGACCTGTGGTCCGATTTGGGCCAGTTCGAAGTCTTCGCGCAGGCGTTCTCCGGCGGCGATCAGTTTGTCGTCCAGAAATGGCTTGCCGTCCCGATCCCGCCTGCGGGCCAACGCGATCAGAGGACTTTCAGCGGCGCTGTATCGCATCCGGCGCGGGCGCTCACCACCCGTGGCCCCGACCCCTGCAGCGCAAGGTTGGAACGCGGCCTGGGCTTCGGCCATGCCGTGGTCATTGCGGCTGCGTGCCTGATTTTCGGATTTGGCAATCAGATGGCTCAGCGCCGCGCGGCCCGACGTGGAAATACGATAGCGCGAAATGCGACCCGGGTTGTCACAGGAGATCCAGTCTTTCAGCGCCATTGCCTGCGCAATCTTGCAGTCGACCACGGCGGTGCGCGTGCTGCTGCTGGTGCCGGTGTCACGTACGACAACAGCCTTGTCCATGTCTTCGGCCACCGCCAGAACCGAACCGGTTTCGCATAGGCGACGCAGCACGCGCAGGACCTCGCGGTCGAACTCGTCATCTCCGGGTGTTTGCGGATCTGTGGCCTGCCCGACCTCGGTAATCCCTTTATCCTGCGCGCCCAATGTCGGGAAATGTGTCTGGGCCAGCGACTGCAATGCCGCGTCCACCAACGGATCATCCCGGCGCATTTCGATCCTGCGGATTTGTCTGAGAATGGTTGATGCATGGCACCCAGCAGACCGCGCTATGTCGCGTATGGATCGACCGGACTCGGTGTGATCCAGATAGCGCTGCGCCCCCTCGGGGACCCATGCCGGAACGATGAAAGCCATGTTGTTTTCCATAGATATTCGCCCTTGTCGACCAAACAAACTGCCACTGTTCGCCGTCGGATTCTTAGTTAACCAAATCTAACTAGAGGTGCTTTTGTTACTCGTTCGTTAATCACAGACGGCAAGCAGCAGAATTGATTCAAAAAGATAAACACTCGTGAAACCATAGTTCGGCGCGAGGCGACGCAAGGCAACACCCGCTTAGGTTGTGTCACACCATCAGCATCGATTTGAAACGAAAAGGAACACGCTGTGCAGGACCTGATGACAATGATTGCCACCCTTCGCCGCCCCCGCCTGCTGACCCGCGCAGCCAAGATCGGGGCGCAGGATTACGACCGCGAACGGCACCTTCAGCGCATTCTCGGATACGGATCCCTGCCCGGTTCCGGTGGTGCGCTGATCCGGTTGATGGAGCTTGAGCGTGACGTCAACACGCAGCGTCAGGAAGACGACGCGGCCTATTCTCTGGTCCGCCATCTTGATCTGATGATCGCGCTGATCGGCGAGGCGCAGCTGTATCAGGCCAGCCGCGCCGCGCGTCTTCAATGATCAGGTAAAGGCATCCGGCATGGATGCTTTTTTCTCGGCCACATAGGCCTCAAGCGCGGCCTGGACGGCCGGGTCAAGCTGCGGCTGCTTGTAATGCGCCAAAAGATGCTCGACCCGCGTCGTGGCCAGCGTCCGGGTATCGCGACCGCCTTCTTCTTCCCAGGTTTCGAACGGCTTGTAGTCCAACAGTTCGGATTTCCAGAAAGCTTGCTTGAAGTTTTCCTGTGTATGGGCGCAGCCAAGATAGTGACCGCCCGGGCCCACCTCGCGAATGGCGTCCAGCGCCATCGCGTTTTCGTCGTGTGCGATGCCTTTGGCCAGACCGTGCAGAACACCCAGTTGATCGGCATCCATGACGAATTTCTCAAAATCTGCCACCAGCCCGCCCTCAAGCCAACCACAGGAATGCAGCATGAAGTTCACGCCAGCCATCAGCCCCATGTTCAGCGAGTTCGCGGTCTCATAGGCGGCCTGCGCATCAGGCAGTTTCGACCCGCAGAAAGAGCCCGCGGACCGGAACGGCAACCCAAGACGCCGTGCCAACTGACCCGCACCATAGGTGACAAGCGATGCCTCAGGGGTTCCGAACGTCGGCGCGCCCGAGTTCATGTCGATCGACGACACAAACGCGCCGAAAATCACCGGAGCGCCGGGACGGGTGAGCTGACTGTAGGCGACGCCGGCCAGAACCTCGGCCAGAACCTGCGTCAGCGTGCCTGCCACCGATACCGGCGCCATTGCGCCGCCCACGATGAACGGTGAGACGATACACGCCTGGTTGTTCTTGGCGTAAACCTCAAGCGCACCCATCATCACATCGTCAAACGTCATTGGCGAGTTGATGTTGATCAGCGAGGTCATCACCGTGTTTTCCTGCACGAAATCCTTGCCGAATAGGATCTCGCACATCTCAACCGAATCCTGGGCCCGGCTGGGTTCGGTCACTGACCCCATAAAGGGTTTGTCCGACAGGGTCATATGCGCCATCAGCATGTCCAGATGGCGCTTGTTCACCGGCACATCTGTCGGCTCACACACGGTGCCGCCGGAATGGTGCAGCCATTTCGACATATAGGCCAGTTTCACGAACTTGCTGAAATCGTCCATGGTCGCATAACGCCGACCGCCATGGGCGTCGCGCACGAAGGGCGGCCCATAGACCGGGGCCAGCACCAGATTGCGGCCACCGATCACCACTGATTTCTCGGGGTTGCGGGCGTGCTGGGTGAACTCCGACGGTGCGGTCTTGATTAACTGGCGGGCCAGTCCCGCGCGGGATGCGTACGCGTTCACCATCCACATCCGCGCCCGCTTCGCGCCAACGCTCCAATGCGGCCGGGTTGTCGACGAAATTGACGCCGATTTCTTCCAGCACGGTTTCCGCGTTCTTTTCGATCAGTTCCAAGGCTTCCTCGTTGAGGACCTCGAAATTGGGAATGTTACGCTCAATGTACTTTGCGGTTTCGATGACAACCGCAGTGCGTTCGGCTCGACGCGCGGCGCCTCCGCCTCCTCGCGCCCTGCGGCGGGTGTTTGCCTCTGCCATGAGATTATCCCGTCTGTTTGGTCAATGTTGTTTGGATTGTTACAAGATCGCCACGCAATGCCGAGGGTTTAGAACGGCGTAATCGGGGAGAAAGCGACATGGGGCGTCGCGGACAATTCACGCCTCTGCCCCACCGATAACCACCGGCTTTTCCAAAAGCACCGCGTTTTGCGTGGTTTCAACCTCGGCCCAGCCCAGATGACGATAGACTGAACGGGTGTCCTGCATCAGTTTGTGCGTCTTCAGCCTGAGAAATTCACGCTTTTGGTCGCGAGCATGGGATTCGGCCAGATCCAGCAGGCGACGCGCGACGCGACGCCCCTGCGCCTCGGGGATGACAGCCAGGTTGAATATCATGACAGCATCGGGCGTTTCGTCAAAGATGATCACTCCCAGAAGATGCTGCCGTTCCGTGGCCACGATCACGTTGTGGGCCGCGATATCCTGTTCAATGCCACTGGTCACGTCCGGCAGATCGGCAATGTCGCTTAAAGCCGATGCATAGGCCCGGGCGATGCACAGACGTATCGCCTCGGAGTCCACTGGTTTCGCCGCTCGGAACGCAATCTCGGTCATTTCTCCTGTTCCTCTGATATTGCCGATCAAACTGTGGGTCGCATTTGACGTCATTGCGCTTGCACAAGCAAGACTTGCGACCTAATAGCCAAGCATGACACAGGACACTCATGACCGCCTTCTGATCATCGACTTCGGCAGCCAGGTGACGCAGCTGATCGCCCGCCGCCTGCGCGAGCTGAACGTCTATTGCGAGATTCACCCCTATCAAAAGGTCACGATGGATTTCGTGCGGGCCATGGCGCCGCGTGCCGTGATCTTTTCCGGCGGTCCGGACAGTGTCACCCGCGATGGCTCACCCCGTGTTCCGCAAGAGATTTTCGATTATGGCGTGCCGATCCTGGGCATCTGCTATGGCCAGCAGGTCATGATGCACCAGCTTGGGGGCCGCGTCGAAAGCGGCCACGGCACCGCCGAATTCGGCCGCGCCTTTGTCACCCCGCAAAGCAAGCTGGATGTTTTGGACGGTTGGTTTGCGGATGGCGACGAACAGGTCTGGATGAGCCACGGCGACCATGTCAGCGAAATCGCCCCCGGTTTCGAAGTGTTCGGCACCTCGCCCAACGCGCCTTATGCGATCACCGCCGATACCAATCGGCATTTCTATGCCGTGCAGTTCCACCCCGAGGTGCACCACACCCCCAAGGGTGCGAAACTCTATGAGAATTTCGTGAAACTGGCGGGTTTTTCCGGCGATTGGACCATGGGCGCCTATCGCGAGCAGATGATCGAGACGATCCGGGAACAAGTGGGCGACAAAAAGGTCATCTGCGGTCTGTCCGGCGGCGTCGACAGCTCGGTCGCGGCGATCCTGATCCACGAAGCGATCGGTGATCAGTTGACCTGTGTGTTTGTCGATCACGGGTTGCTGCGTAAGAACGAGGCGGAAGAAGTCGTTGGCATGTTCCGCGACAACTACAACATCCAGTTGATCCACGCAGATGAAAGCGATCTGTTTCTGGGCGAGATGGACGGGCAATCCGACCCTGAAACCAAGCGCAAGATTATCGGCAAACTGTTCATCGACGTGTTCCAGAAACACGCCGACTCGATTGATGGTGCCGAGTTTCTGGCGCAGGGCACGCTCTATCCCGACGTGATCGAGTCCGTCTCGTTTTCCGGCGGTCCCTCGGTGACGATCAAGTCGCACCACAATGTTGGTGGATTGCCCGAGAAAATGGGCCTGAAACTGGTCGAACCCCTGCGCGAGCTGTTCAAGGATGAGGTCCGCGCGCTGGGTCGCGAACTGGGCCTGCCTGCCAGTTTTATCGGCCGCCACCCCTTTCCCGGGCCGGGTCTGGCCATCCGCTGTCCCGGTGAGATTACCCGCGAAAAGCTGGAAATCCTGCGCGAGGCGGACGCTGTTTACATCGATCAGATTCGCAAACACGGTCTTTATGACGACATCTGGCAGGCCTTTGTGGCGATTTTGCCGGTTCGAACGGTGGGCGTCATGGGCGATGGCCGGACTTATGACTATGCCTGTGCGCTGCGTGCCGTGACGTCAGTTGATGGCATGACCGCCGACTATTACCCCTTTAGCCACGATTTTCTGGGCGAGACCGCGACGCGCATTATTAACGAGGTCAAGGGCATCAACCGATGTACCTATGACATCACGTCCAAGCCTCCGGGCACAATTGAATGGGAATGATCAAAGCCGGGCCCGTGCCCGGCTTTTTTGTTTGCCCAAAAGGAAAAATCGCGTAATTGCAGACTGTTGACAATCCGGCGCGGCAAGGGATGGCATGAGCGAGAAAGCACAGATCGGTAAGGCCGCCCTGTGGATGACGGGTGCCATCGCTTCATTCTCGTCAATGGCTGTTGCCGGGCGCGAGCTAAGTGTCACGCATGATACGTTCGAGATCATGTTTTTTCGCAGTCTCGTGGGATTTTGCGTGGTGGCTGCGGTCCTGACCCTGACCAGGAAATGGCATCAGGTGTCGACCCATCGGCTGGGCCTGCACAGCGTTCGAAACCTTGTGCATTTCACGGGTCAGAACCTGTGGTTTTATGCCGTGGGCGTCATCCCTCTGGCACAGGTATTCGCGCTGGAATTCACGCAACCGATCTGGGTCATTCTGCTGTCGCCCTTGTTGTTGAAAGAGCGGCTGACCGCAACGCGCATGGCCGTGGCGCTGATTGGGTTTGTCGGCATTCTGATCGTCACGCGCCCCGGGGCCGTGCCGTTGAATATCGGGATGGCAGCGGCTGCGATGTCGGCGGTTTTCTTTGCGCTTACATCGATTTCCACCAAATCACTGACCCGCTTTGCCAGCATTGGATGCATCATGTTCTGGCTGACCGTGATGCAGGCCGGACTGGGCCTGATGGCGGCTGGGCTGGATGGTCAGATCACTTTGCCAAATGCCGATACCGCACCGTTCCTGTTACTGGTCGGTCTGGCCGGTTTGTTGGCCCACTATTGCCTGACCAATGCCTTGGCGATCGCGCCCGCGACGGTTGTGGTGCCATTTGACTTCGCGCGCCTGCCGACCATCGCTGTCGTCGGAATGATTCTCTATCAGGAACCTCTGGATTACTGGACCCTTCTGGGGGCTCTCGTGATCTTCGCAGGTATCTTTTTGAATGTTCATTCCGAAAATCGTAACCAATCGGCAACAGTTCCGCGGGACACCCCTGCAAACTAACGTTCGGTCACCGGTTGACGATTATTTGTAACTACCCAGCTACCCCTCTGACTGAATTCAATATGACATTCTTTGCGGACGAGGTGGTCGAGCGCTGCATCGGCAAGAATCAACCAAAATCATCGTGGGATCGTCCTGAAATGTCGGAAAGGCGCATTGCCGAATTTCAGAAGTTTGGGGTAACAGATTGCATAGAAACCTGAGATGACAATTTGGGGGTCAGCGATCAATGAGCTATTATGCCAGTGATGTGGACGGCGGTTACTTTACTTTCGATGAGCGGCTGTCAGCCCTTTCCGAACTGATCTCGATGATCGACCGACCGGGCGACTATTGTGTGTATGGGCGGTTTCCTACCCCAATGCCTCGCATCTGGAACCACACGACAGGCCTCCTCGCATTCCCTCTCCAACCGGCACAATTACAGGACTTGATCACACTTGGTGAACGCGCACCATATGGACGCGGCGCAGAAACAATTTTGGACAGGTCCGTTCGTGACTGTTGGCAGGTTTCGCCAGATCAAATCAGCGTAGGAGGAGAAACCTGAGGCGAAACATTCAATCGCATCCTCAACCGTGCGGCCGAAGGCCTCGGCTACCCGCCGGAAGCTGTCGACGCGGAACTTTACAAAATCCTCGTTTACGAGGAAGGCGGTTTTTTTGCGCCGCACCGTGATACCGAGAAGGTTACCGGCATGGTGGCGACCTTGGTCGTTTCACTACCGGTTGCAGGGAAAGGGGGCGAACTGATCATCCGCCATCGCGGTCGAGAGACGATTGTCGAAATGTGTAGCAACGATCCTTCCGAACTGGTTTTTGCGGCCTTTTATGCTGATTGCGAACATGAAATTAGGCCTGTGACAGAAGGTCATCGCGCCTGTCTGGTTTACAATTTGGTTCTCACTCCGGGTCAAAATGTGGCCACCTCGGCACCGAACTATGCAGATCTTATGGGTCAGATTGCGAAGGAGATCAAAAACTGCTTCGCAACGTCGGACGCGCCTGAAAAACTTGTCTGGCTTCTCGAGCATGATTACAGCATCGCAGGCCTGTCGTTTGAAACCCTAAAAAACACGGATGCAACGGTTGGGCGTGCTTTGATTGCAGCTGCGGCACAGGCTGACTGTTCCCTCCACGCGGCCATCGTGCATGTTGATGAATATGCCGCCGCTGCCTACCTTGGGCGGGACTATGTCTGGGAAATCGAAGACATCGGCGCGGACGAATACGAACTCTATGATATCATTGAGCGGAGATGTGAGCTTGATGATTGGGTGCATCCCGATTTGGGCGCGAGCGCTTATGGCCAACTGGCGTTGGCGCAAAACGAATTGATGCCACCAGAACGGATCACAAATTGGGAACCTGACGTGAATCGCTTGACGGAGGCGAGCGGCAATGAGGGGGCCACAGTTGAGCGACACTATCGAAGCGCGGCCTTTGTTCTTTGGCCTGCTAAAGAAGGCCCTCGTGTTCTTGCCCAAGCCGGTGCCAAGGCGCTTTCCGTCCTTTTTGTACAGTCTGAGCAACGCGCTGCGACCTCTGACGGGAATGATTTGTCGCTTGACACCATTGCGGCTGAAATTGCTGAAGCTTGGCCAGCGCCCCAAGTCTTGCATTACTCGGACCGGGATGAGTGGCAAGAGAGCGGCGCAGTAATGCTGTCACGGCTTTGTCGTATCGGAAGTCGGAAAGCAACGGAATTATTTCTCGATCGGGTTGTGATACCGTATTACGGACCGGGTCTCAAAGCCGCACTGATTGAAGCAACATCGGAATTGGCTGAAAAAGACATGCTGAAGCGGCTTCTTGGCCTTGTTAGCGCACAATGCACAGAGCAGCCAGAAGCTGTCATAAATCTGGTCATGGGCCTGAGTGAGGCAAGTGATCAGGGGCAGAAAGTCATGACGCGGAATGCACTGAAAGATCTTATCAAGCACCTTTGTTCGGAGATACCGGTCGCGCTCAACGTACACCGGCCAAAAAACGCAGAGCCATTTTGGTACGGGTCGCGTCGACAGTCTGCCACGCCTTTGCCTGAACGCACGCTCCGGGAAATTTTTCAGTTGGC
Source organism: uncultured Ruegeria sp. (assembly GCA_963422555.2). Taxonomy (GTDB): domain Bacteria; phylum Pseudomonadota; class Alphaproteobacteria; order Rhodobacterales; family Rhodobacteraceae; genus Ruegeria. Next base: position 10,091 of record CAXXPZ010000034.1, on the reverse strand, counting down.
CTGGAGTTTTGATTTGGAAAGCAGCCTTGCTGGGGTGGTTGGCAATCTTGTCAACGCGCCCGACATCGTGCCGCCTGATCGCACCTTGCCACCCGTTCTGGCAAAATTGGGCACGTCGTTTCACGCGCAGGCATCAGAAAGTGAGGCATTCGCGCGGTTTTGGCGGCACTCGGCCAACGTCCTGCTGGCTCGCAGTCGTACCACACCTCCTGAACCGACCGATTGGGTCGTTAGCTCAAATGACTTGGGGTGCGGGTGCGAATACTGTGCCGAACTTGTTCGATTTTGTGCAGATCCGGTTACAACCACACATCGAATTCCAGTGAGAAGGGAGTTGCGGTCGCATCTGCGGTCCGTGATCGAAAGAGCGGGTGCGGATTTGAGTTGTGAAACTGAACGCAAGGGTAGTCCTTATACGCTCATCTGCACCAAGACCCGCGATAGCTACACCAGACGAAGACAGCAATATGCGAACGACATCTCTGCAATCAAGCGCTTACTTGAAGTGGCAGACGCTGTGCCAGAGGCCACTAGCATTGCAGCCAGCCTCCGCGCGGCGGTCAACTGTAGTCAGAGTAACTCTCCAACTACAACGACCTGACAAGCCCGGAATTGGTCAGCATGGTTTGAGGTTCAGGATGAGTTGATCGGGGAGAGTTCTCAAGGTTTCGAGTATGCTCCACCCCTGCTTGCGCGCCGTCTCAATGACGGTTCGAAGCGTGCAGAAGTTTTCTGCGCCGACGTGAGTTCGGAAGCATCCCGACACTTTTTGACGGACCTTGGTCATGCGAAGGTCCCTTTCGGCTTCATTGTTTGTAAACGGCACACTCAGGTCGTTGAGGAAGAGCAGAACCTCTTCTTTGCGGGTTTGCATCCGCAGCGCGAGATTATGTCCGATCCTGCGCTTTGGTTTGCCTCGCCGCGTTTTGCCGACCTTGTCCGGGACCAGCGGGGGAAGCGCCTCGTGCATCCGGATGGCCGTCTGGCAACATGCGTCATATCGGCGTTCGATGGCAGCAATCCGGGCGGGCACCACCGCGCGGGAATTCCGGTCTCGCGCCCTGTCTGCGGCTGTTTTGGCGTCCAGCAGAATGGAGCGCATCTCCGTGGCCCATGGCTCTTTCTCAATGTCGATCAAAGCCTGCAATTCCCGAAGGTGATGGGCGTTGCATAAGGCGTGACGCACTCCGGGGATCTTTCTGTAGGACGCCCAGTTGTCGTGAACGACACTTCCGGTCACCTCCTGCGTCACATCGCCTCTGCTACGGCCAATCCGGAAATGGCTCAAGTCTGGTGAGCACAGGATGTGGAGCCACCGGGTCTTGCCGTTGATGCGCAGGCCGGTCTCATCCATGTGCTTCACCGCAACGTCTGGGCCGCACAACAACGCTTGAATCCTGTTGACAACGGGCCGCATTACAGCCGCGGTTCTGGCGACGAGCGACGCCAGCGTTGCTGCGGAAATGTCGACCCCGTGAAGGTCGGAAAATATCTGCGCCAGGCGGTTGTCAGGGATGCAGTGCCGGGTTTGAAGATAGCTCGCCATGGCGGCAAGGTTGTCGCCATACTGCACCGGGGCGTTCACCCCTGCGGGAAACGTGGCCTGCACCCGGGTGCCACAGGCCGGGCAGACGCAGACACGCGCCCTGTGCTCAGTGACAATAAGCGGCGGTGGGGGTGGCAGGTCAAAGACCTGTCGCCTCACATACCGGTCGCAAACAACGCCAGACAGCCTGTGCTTACAGTCCGGACAGATGTGTGGGTAGTGATCGATGATCTGCTCCGGCGTCGAGGTCTGGCGCAGCGTCTTGCCGGGATGGCCGGGCTGACCTCCGGACTTGCGCCCGCAGGACCCGCGCAAACTTCTGGTTCGCTTCTTGCGCGCAGGCTTCGACAGCCCATCGCTTGAGGGAGGCTTGCCGCTGTTTGAGCTGTTAAGCCCAAGGCGGCGCTCCAGGTCCTCTACGCGCTGTGCGAGGGTTTTGTTGGCCTTCTCCAGCTCTACGTTTTGCTTGAAAAGTTGGGCGTTTTGTTCGGTGATATCCGCGATCTGCTCTTCAAGCCTCTCGATCTTGGTGCGCAAGGCCGCGTTCTGCTCCGCCAGAACAATGACCAGATCAATCAGATTTGACTTTGAGAAGGTCGCAAGCCGGCTGCGGGTCAGGTGAGCAGTATCCATACGCCTATCGAGTCACAGAAACGCTAACCAAGAAACAAAAATAACCCGCATGGCCCGATTCAAATCGTCGCAGTCAGACCACCTGGGCAGTTACCAAAAGGAAACAGATCCGCCGCAGCGCTCACACTGGAAATGACCGGTTTCAACCCTCCGGTCACCGCATTCCCAATCCCAACTTGGGTCGGGCTGGGGCCATTTACGATTTTGATAACAGGCGTTTTCAAGGGCTTATCGACATTCTCGATCAGTGGGCGCCGCCCTTCTTGGAAATCATCGGCCCGATCACCTTGGTTGCCACCGGGATCAGGACAAAGCCCCAGGCCAGTCCAAAGATGCCGTCCATCGTCGCCTTGGACACCCATTCAACGGCACCGGCCCATTGTTCGGATGCAGAATGGCCGATGGCATAGGCCCAATCATGGATATGATGGCCCAGCCAGCCAAAGCCCAAAACCTCAAGCCCGTGAATGATGATCGAACCGCCAACCCACAGCATTGCGGCGGTGCCCACGATTGACAGGACCTTCATCACCACCGGCATCGCCTTGACCAACCCGCGCCCCAACCCGCGTCCGATGGGTGTTGGCGCGTTGTTGGCCAGAAACAGGCCCACGTCGTCCATTTTCACGATCAAGGCGACCGATCCGTAAACGGCCACTGTCACGCCGATCCCGACAACCGCCAGCGTCGCCGCCTGCATCCACAAATTGGGCGCTTCGATCGCGGCCAGCGCGATGGTCATGATTTCAGCCGACAGAATAAAGTCGGTCTTGATCGCCCCTTTGACCTTCTGCTCCTCCAGATGGCCGGGATCGCGGACTTTCATGTCTTCGTCGATCTCGTGGCTGCCATGCGGAAACAGCGCGTGAAAGATCTTTTCCGCACCCTCAAAACATAAATATGACCCGCCGATCATCAACAAGGGCGTGATCAGCCATGGCGCGAAGTTGGCCAGCAGCAACGCCACCGGCAATAACAGGATGATCTTGTTAAAGATTGACCCGCGCGCAATGCGCCAGATGATCGGCAATTCCCGCGCCGGGGCAAACCCCTGAACGTATTTCGGCGTCACGGCGGCATCGTCGATAATGACGCCTGCGGTTTTGGCCCCGGCCTTGCCAGCTGCCGCCACAACGTCATCGACCGACGACGCGGCAACCTTGGCAATCCCCGCCACATCATCCAACAGGGCCAACAGACCACTCATCGCGCTTCCTTTCGTCTCATCTGCCGCACCCGGACCCTACCCGATTCACCGGCTAGCGCAAGCGTTAGCGCAACCGGAATAGGTTTGCGCTAACACCTTAAAAATATGCCGTTTTTGCCCTTTTGAGATTCGCGATTCACCGCTATATGGCGCGTAACACAAGCGGATTTGGAGACGTCACATGACCATCAAGGTCGGTATCAATGGTTTTGGCCGTATTGGCCGCTGTACCCTGTCGCACATCGCTGCCTCAGCGCGCAACGACATCGAAGTGATCAAGGTCAATGCCACCGGACCGCTTGAGACCTCGGCACATCTGCTGAAATATGACAGTATCCACGGACGCTTTCCGCGCGATATTTCCATCAATGGCAACACCATGGATCTAGGCCGCGGCCCGATGGAGATGTTCTCGACCTATGACATGAACGAACTGGACTGGGACGGTTGCGACGTCGTTCTGGAATGCACCGGTAAATTCAATGACGGCCACAAGGCCAAGACGCATTTTGAACGCGGTGCACAAAGGGTTCTGTTGTCCGCCCCGGGCAAGAATGTCGACAAAACCATTGTGTTCGGCGTCAACCACAACAGCCTGACGACCGAGGACAAGATGGTGTCCAACGGCTCCTGCACCACTAACTGCCTTGCTCCGCTTGCCAAGGTTCTGGACGAGGGCATCGGCATCGAACACGGCATCATGACCACGATCCACGCCTATACCGGTGACCAGCCGGCCCTGGACCGCCGCCACAGCGACCTGTACCGCGCTCGCGCTGCCGCCATGTCGATGATCCCGACCAGCACCGGCGCCGCTGCCGCGCTGGGTGAGGTTCTGCCAAACCTAAAGGGTCGTCTGGACGGCTCGGCGATCCGCGTACCGACCCCGAATGTCTCGGCCGTTGACCTGAGCTTCCGCGCGTCGCGCGAAGTGTCCGTCGAAGAAGTGAACGCCATCGTCGAAGAAGCCGCTAAAGGCCCGATGCAGCGCGTACTGGGGTATGAACCCGCACCGCTGGTGTCGACCGATTTCAACCACACCGAAGAAAGCTCGATCTTCGCGCCAGACCAGACCCGCGTCGTGGATAACCGCATGGTGCGCGTGCTGGCCTGGTACGACAATGAATGGGGCTTTTCCGTGCGCATGGCCGATGTTGCCGTTGCGATGGGCCGTCTTAACTGAGTTTTCCGAACCGGCTTGAACCCGTTCGCCCGCTCAGGTTATCTGGGCGGGCGTTTTCGTTCGGGGCCACCATGACCAATCAAATCGCTATCTGGCTGGGTGTTCTCATCCTTGGGGGGATCATGCTGGACATCGCCCTTGTCGGAACCGAACACATGCTGTTTCTCGGCAAAAAGCTGTACGACTTTCTGGACTGGCTGGCATTCTGGCGGTGATGCCAGAACTGGGCCTTAAGGCCCTCAGCGATCTACCCCAATCGCTCGCGCAGTGCCGCGTTGACCCGCGGAGTGACGAATTTCGACACGTCCCCGTCCAGCCGCGCGATTTCCTTGACCAGTTTTGACGCAATCGCCTGATGCCGGGCTTCGGCCATCAGGAACACCGTCTCGATGGAATTGTCCAGCACACGGTTCATGCCAACCATCTGGAATTCATACTCGAAATCAGCCACCGCACGCAGACCGCGCACAATGATCTGGGCGCCCACATCGCGGGCGCAATCGATCAGCAGGTTTTCAAACGGGTGCGCGACGATTTCGGTGCCGGTCTGCTCCGTCAGGAAGGCGCATTCAGCCTCAATCATGGCCACGCGTTCTTCTAGCGAGAATAACGGTCCCTTGTCGCGGTTGATCGCAACACCAATCACCAGCTTATCGACCAACGCCGCAGCACGCCGGATGATGTCGATATGACCCAAGGTGATCGGGTCGAAGGTTCCGGGATATAATCCAACGCGCATCAGCCACTCCAGCGCAACAATCTTTCTGCGCAAGCAAACATAACTTTGCCGCAGGTGCAAGGGCGCGGACTGTCGCGCGTGGGCGTCAGTGGCCCATTATCATGCCTTGCAGCGCGTCTTTTTCCATGGCCAGTTCGGTCAGTTGCGCCTTGACGGCGTCGCCCAGGGTCACGATGCCGATCAACTGCCCGTCTTCGACGATCGGCATGTGGCGGAACCGGCCTTCGGTCATTTGCGACAGGACATCCTTGACCGAGTGCTGACGGCTGGCTGTCACAAGCTCGCGCGTCATATAGGTACTGACAGGTTTTGTGAGACAACCGCTGCCGCTGGCGGCAAGCTCGCGCACGATGTCGCGTTCCGACAGGATGCCTGTCGCCGTTTGCCCGCCATCTTCGGACACCACGACCGTACCGATCTTCTTTTCAGCAAGTATTTTTGCAGCCTCTGAAATTGTTGCCGATGGCTCAACCGTCACCACCCCATTGTTAGCCTTCGACGTGAGAATGGCCTGAACAAGCATATGCAAAAACCTCCGGACAAACGTACTGTTTTCCAAAACGTTGCCGGAATGTCGGACCCTGTCAAGGTGAAGCTTCGACCTCAAGCCGCACAACCTCATCCCGCAGGCCCTGCATCAGTGCACCCGCAAAGCGGTTCAGCCGTTCGTTGCGCTGGTCGCCCTGATGACGCACCAGGTGAAAACTGCGGGTTAAACTGACCTGATCTGTGACAATTTTCTGCAGCCCGGGATGGAACGGCAGGGTGAAATCATGCGCCACGCACAGACCCGAACCCAGTGACACCTGCCGCAGATGCACCGAGACCGAATTCGAGGCCAGCGCGACACGGTCGATCCCGATGTCATTGAGGTAGTCCAGCTCGCGGTCAAAAATCATATCGGGAATATACCCGATCATGCGGTGCCCTTTTAAGTCACGGGCTGACCGAATGGGAGCATGCAGGCGCAGGTATTCCTGACTGGCGACCAGATGGAGCCGGTAATCGGTGATCCGCTGAACCAGCAACCGGCCAGCTGTGGGTGCGCTGACGGTGACGGCCATGTCCGCCTCGCGCCGCGACAGGTTGATAATCCGCGGCAGGGCCAGAATCTGGATATCGAGGTCGTGATTCGCGTCGCTGATATGGGCGCAGACCTGTGGCAACAGATAATTCGCGCACCCGTCCGGCGCACCAATTCTGATCTGGCCGCTTAGGGATTTGGTCGATCCGGTGACAACCCCGGCTGCGGCGCGCATCGCCTCTTCGGCCTGCAGGCCGTGATCCATCAGTCGTTCGCCAGCGGCGGTCAGTACATAGCCTTGCTGTGATTTGGTAAACAAAACAACGTCCAATGACGCCTCAAGCCGGGCAATCCTGCGTCCAACCGTGGCCGGATCGACCTTGAGGATACGCCCCGCCGCGGAAAGACTTTCCTCGCGCGCGACGGCCAGGAAAATCCGCATGTCGTCCCAGTTCGGCGTCATCCCGGCCCTTTTGCATTTTCGCAAAGCTCTTTTGAAACATTGCCTCTGTTCGTGGGATTTTTGCAAGTCTATTCTGCACGCAAATCCACCCGAGGAGTTTGCGATGAACGACCTAACCCACTTTCTGAATGGCGAAATGGTGGCGGGCACGTCCGGCCGTTTCGACGATGTGTTCAACCCGGCCACCGGCGAGGTTCAATACAAATGCCCGATGGCCAGCGCGGCAGAGACAACCGCCGCCATCGAACAAGCAGCGACGGCACAGCCCGTCTGGGGCGCGACCAACCCGCAAAAGCGTGCGCGTGTCATGATGAAGATGGTCGCTTTGATGAACCGCGACATGGACAAGCTGGCTGAAGTCCTCAGCCGCGAGCACGGTAAAACCATTCCCGACGCCAAGGGTGACCTGCAGCGCGGTCTGGAAGTGATCGAATATTGCATTGGCGCTCCGCAGATGTTGAAGGGCGAATTCACCGACAGCGCTGGCCCCGGCATTGACATGTATTCCATGCGCCAACCGCTGGGCGTGGTGGCCTCGATCATGCCGTTCAATTTCCCGGCCATGATGCCGCTATGGCATGTCGGTCCGGCACTGGCCTGCGGCAACGCCGTTGTACTGAAACCGTCCGAGCGTGACCCCTCGGTCCCGATGATGCTGGCTGAATTGTTTGTCGAGGCCGGTTTGCCCAAGGGCGTGTTCCAGATCGTTAATGGCGACAAGGAAGCGGTCGATACCCTGCTGGACAGCGAAATCATTCAGGGCGTCAGCTTTGTCGGATCGACCCCGATCGCGCAGTATATCTATTCGCGCGCAACGGCGAACGGCAAACGGGCGCAGTGTTTTGGTGGTGCCAAGAACCACATGATTGTCATGCCTGACGCTGATCTGGATCGGGCCGCCGATGCGCTGGTGGGTGCCGGGTTCGGCGCGGCTGGCGAACGCTGCATGGCGGTTTCGGTCGCCGTACCCGTCGGTGAGGAAACCGCAGACGCGCTGATCGAAAAACTGATCCCACGGGTCGAAAAGCTGAAGGTCGGCCCTTATACAGCAGGCGACGATGTCGACATGGGCCCGGTCGTGACCGGTGCTGCCAAGGAACGCATTCTTGGCCTGATCAACTCGGGCGTGGAACAGGGCGCAAAACTGGTCGTCGACAACCGCGATTTCAACCTGCAAGGCTATGAGGACGGCTTTTTCGTCGGCCCCCACCTGTTCGACCGGGTCACCCCGGACATGGACATCTACAAGCAGGAAATCTTTGGCCCGGTTTTGTCCACCGTCCGTGCCGGGTCCTACGAAGAGGCCCTGAAACTGGCGATGGACCACGAATACGGCAACGGCACCGCGATCTTTACCCGCGACGGTGACACCGCGCGCGACTTTGCCAGCCGCGTGAATATCGGCATGGTGGGTATCAACGTCCCGATCCCGGTTCCGCTGGCCTATCACACCTTTGGCGGCTGGAAAAAATCCATGTTCGGCGACCTGAATCAGCACGGGCCGGACAGCTTCAAGTTTTACACTCGCACCAAGACCGTAACGTCACGTTGGCCGTCCGGCATCAAGGAAGGTGGCGAGTTCAACTTCAAGGCCATGGACTGATCCGTCCAAACCTGAACAAAATCGAAACCCGGCCCCCATTTAGGGCCGGGTTCTTAGGCGCAGACCCGCCAGTGTGACACCAATGCGTCGCTATCACGAGAAATTCAGAACCGAGGCACTGGAAAAACAAGGCGTACACCAATATTTTACCGCCGAGTATACGATCGCGCATATTTACCTTCGGAGGCAGCCTTGTCCCAATCCCGTATGACCCGTCGTTCTGCTTTGCTGGGCGTTTCAACCTTTTTGGCCACCCCTGCCCTTGTGCGGGCCCAAAGCGTGGACGCGTTCCCCGAAGACGAGCAGGCGATCAGCACACAATTGCCCGTGCGTCGCAACACGTCCTCATTCTCGCAACAAAACTGGCAGGACCACTTTGACCAGATAGGCGTTGGATGTCTGTTGGCCGATATCACCAGCCGCGCGGTGCATTACTGGGATCAGGACGGAACCTATAAACTGTATCCCAGCTCGGTCCCGATGAGCGAAGAACTGACCAAACGCGGTTATACAAAAGTGGTTCGGAAAACTGAGTTTCCCAGTTGGACGCCCACTGCATCGATGCGCGAACGGGATCCAAACTTGCCCATTCGGATGGAAGGCGGCGATCCCGGCAACCCGTTGGGAACCCGCGCAATGTATCTGGGCTGGCCTGCTTATCTGGTCCACGGCACGCATGACACGCGGAAAATCGGGCGCCAAAGCTCGTCCGGCTGCATCGGACTGTACAATCAGCATGTCGAGGAATTGTATCCGCTGGTTCAGGTTGGCACGCAGGTGCGTCTGGTCTGATCCACGCGATTTCGAACGCAAAAGCCCCGGCCAAATCGGACCGGGGCTTTTTCTTTGAGGGGGGTGGCAGTATTATTCCGGAAGGATCACCGCGTCCACGACATGGATCACACCATTGCTGGCTTCGATATCGGCCTGAATAACCTTGGCATCGTTCACCTTGACGCCGTTTCTGGCATTCACGCTTAACCGGTCACCTTGAACGGTCAGAACCTTGGCCCGCTTGCCCGCGATATCGCCCGACATAATTTTGGCTGGAACAACATGATAGGTCAGGATCGAGACCAGTTGGTCCTTGTTTTCCGGTAGCAACAGCGTTTCGACCGTGCCTTCGGGCAAGGCGGCGAACGCTTCGTCTGTGGGGGCAAACACTGTGAACGGACCGTCGCCCTTCAGGGTATCGACCAGACCGGCGGCCTGAACGGCGGCAACCAGCGTGTTGAATGACCCGGCAGATACTGCGGTATCAACAATGTCGGCGGCCTGCGCCTTGAGCGGCAGTGCAAGTGCCAGCGCGGCGGCGGCGCCCATAAATGTACGGCGAAACATGGCTGTCTTCTCCTCTCCAGCTTGTTATGGAAAGGGTTACGGCAGCCCGGCGTCAGCGGATCACTTTGAAATCAATCTTCCTTGATCCGAACCCAGATGCTTTGCGCGCGACCGTCTTTCAAAAAGGGCAGCGCCTCGACCGCGTCCGGCCGGGTTTGCTGCAGAAAGTAACCGGGCCATAGCATTGAAAACGCTCCAGATTGCAGTATTGCCTGCAACATGTACTGCTCACCCCAACCGGGGCAATCATAAAAGCTCTATTCGCACATCGTATTGATGTGTTATATTTTGTCTGAAATACAGGAGGATGCGCATTATGGACCGGAAAGCCTTTCTTGCCTGGTTGTCGGGA
>CAXXPZ010000033.1:0-25565 GCA_963422555.2 uncultured Ruegeria sp. | reverse complement strand
TGAGTATTATTTTAAAGTATCAGCGCAGTTAGGTGCCATTTGCAGAAACCATTTCCAAAGGACTGGTTTGATCTGACCCCGGAAAAATTCGCGGATTTCGGTGTCTTGTTCTATCTGGCCTCGCTGACACAAACGCATCGCAGCCGAACGCTGGCGCAGGTTCTGTGCGCCTTTGAAACCCCATTGCGGCTGGGCCAGTACCATATTTTTCGGCAAAACGGCTTTCCGCGCGGGTTCGTGACCTTCGCGGGTCTCAGCCCCGAGGCCGAATATCGCTATGCAGTGCAGGAAAAGCCGTTGAAAGAGGTCGATTTCACCGGCGGCTCATCCTTTTGGATCATCGATATGGTGGCGCCGTTTGGCCAGACCAACCAGATCGTCGACAAGCTCAAAAAGGAAATTCCCCACCCAAGGGTTCGCACCAATCGGATGGACAGCGACCTGACCCGCAACCGAATTGTCGAATGGACCCGCGACAGCGCGGGCGATGTGCATATGCGCCTGTTCCGCAAGAAGGAGTTCGCGCAGGTCCTTAAAGAGAGAAACGCTTAGATGGTTTCAGTAGCAGGTGATACAACCGGGTTCGTCACCGGCACCCCCCCCGAATGAGGCCACCGGGGATCTGGACGCGACCAGTGGATTGCCGATCGTTGACGAACTGTGGCAAATCTCCACTCCTCCGTCCTTTGGCACGGCTACGGTCGATCCGGATACCGGCGAGTGGACCTATACCGTCGACCCCACCGTGTTCGACAATCTGGATGACGGTGAAGAGTTGACCGACACGTTCGAAATTCAGGTCACCGCAACACTCAGCACGTTCATTGGCAACATCCCCGTTACATCCACGCCTACGGAAATCACCATCACGATCGAAGGGGTCTGTTTCACCGCCGGAACATTGATCGCCACCGAACGCGGTCAGGTCAGAATAGAAACCCTGTCCATCGACGACCGGGTCATGACCGCCGACCACGGGCTTCAGCCAATCCGTTGGATCGAAAGCAGTTCTCTGACCCCCGGGCGATTAAAAGACAACCCGCCAATGCGACCCGTTCGCATTGCCGCAGGCAGTCTGGGCGGCGGCGCACCGACCCGGGATCTGGTGGTTTCGCAACAACACCGCATTCTGATCCGCGGGCCCAGGGTCGAGATGCTGTTTGGCGCCCCCGAGGTGCTGGTTGCAGCGAAGCATTTGTGTTCCTGACCCGGCATTCAAATCGACACGTCAGATGAACCCGTCACCTACCTGCATATCCTGTTGGATCGCCACGAGATCCTGACAGCCGAAGGCGCGCAGGCAGAAAGCCTGTTTCTTGGCGAAGAGGCCCTGCACACCCTGTCATCGGATGCATTGCAGGAACTGGCCGATATATTTCCCGACCGCCCGACGCGGCAGCATCCCGGGTTCGGTCGCGCCGCCCGTCTGATCCTGCGTGAACACGAAGCGGCAGCTTTGGCCTAAACGCCAGCCACCGGCCCGCCCACATCCTGCGGGGCCAGGGCGACGGTTTTGATGACAGCATAACAATGACTGCCCGGTTGCAGACCCAATGCCTGCACCGAGCGGCGCGTGACGCGCGCCAGAACAACCCCTGCCTGCGTCTTGATCGATACAATGGCTCCGGGCCCATCTCCGGCACGGATCGCCTCGACCTGACCATCCAGAAGGTTCAGCGCCGACAACCCTTCGGGTTTCCTGCTGGAGAGGATGACCTCTTGCGCAGGGATACGAATGCGCAGTTCTTCTCCGATCCGATGCGGGATGCGAGGCAGGAACAGACGTGCACCACCGGCGTCCAATTCAGACAATCCATCATCATGGTGCTGTGCGACCCGAACCTGCAGCACGGCCCCGACGGCCCGTACGCCTGCAGGGGCAACAGACGGGTCGGCCAGAACATCCGATGCCGGACCTTGCCGGACAATTTTGCCGTCTTGCAGGGCAACAACAGATGTCGCCAACCGCGCCACTTCGGCTGCGGAATGGGTGACATACAGGATCGGGACCGAAACCTCGTCCCGAAGCCGTTCGAAATAAGGCAAGATCTCGGCTTTTCGGGCGTCATCCAACGCCGCCAGCGGCTCGTCCGCAAGGATCAGACGTGGCGCTGCCAGCAATGCCCGGCCGATGGCCACGCGCTGCTTCTCGCCCCCCGACAACATCGCGGGGCGGCGATCCAGCAGGTGGCCGATCCCCAACATCTCGATCACGCGATCCGGGTTTTCCCGCGGCGCCCCCCGAGGGGCAAACCACCGACCATAGGACAGGTTCTGGCGCACGTTCAGATGCGGGAACAGCCGCCCCTCTTGAAAGATGTAACCCAGACGCCGCCGATGTGGTGGCAGCCAGACGCCCTTGCTCGTGTCGAACAGAACTCTGTCGCCAATGGCCACCCGTCCGGCGCTGGGCCGCAACAGCCCGGCCACCGCGTTCACCACCGTTGTCTTGCCAGCGCCCGAACGACCGAACAGAACGGTCACGCCAGACGGCGCGGCAAAATCCAGATCCAGCGATATCCCCGGCAGCTGGTGTTGCAGGCGCACGGACAGGCTCATGACCCGGCCACCCGGTTTGCCACGCGACGGCCAACATATTCCGACAACAACAGCGCAGTCATGGCGATCACGATCGAGATCACGACCAACCGGGTCGCTGCAGCCTCCCCCCCCGGGACCTGCAGAAAGGCATAAACCGCCGATGGCAGGGTTTGCGTCTGCCCCGGGATGTTCGACACAAAGGTGATTGTGGCGCCGAATTCGCCCATCGCCTTGGCAACGGCCAGAATGGCACCCGCGATGACGCCGGGCAGGATCATCGGCAAGGTCACGGTCATGAACACCAGAATGCGCGAGGCGCCCAGCGTGGCCCCCGCCTGTTCCAGCTTGGGATCAACGGCCTCGATCGACAGGCGGATCGCCCGGACCATCAGCGGAAACGCCATGATACCTGCGGCCAGCGCCGCACCCGTCCAGCGAAAGGCAACAACAATACCGACCTCGGCCAGTAACCGGCCAAGCGGGCCTTGCACGCCAAAGGTCAAAAGCAGCAGATAGCCGGTCACGACCGGGGGCAGGATCAGAGGCAGATGGACCAGCCCGTTCAGCACCTGCCGCCCCGGAAACCGCCAGCGCGCCAACGCATAGGCCACAAAAATTCCCAAGGGCAATGACACCAGTGTGGCCCAGAACGACACCCGCAGTGACAGGCGCAACGCCTCAATCTCTGCCGGTCCCAGCCAGCCCATACGGTTACCGACCCGGCAGGGTAAATCCCTGCCTCTGAAATTCCGCCTGCACCGCATCGGTCTGCAGGTAATCCAAAAACGCCCGCGCCTGAGGGCTTGCCGCGATCGTCAGCGCCGCAGGATAAATGATCGCGTCATGCGTATCCTCAGGGAAGGTGCCCACGACACTCACCCGATCTTCCACCTGCGCATCGGATCGGTAGACAATCCCCATCGGTGCTGCCCCCGTTGCAACCAAAGCCAATGCCGCCCGCACATTGTCGACCTGCGCGATCCGCCCCTGCACGCTGTCCCAAAGACCCAGGGTCTGCAATGCCGATTTGCCATAAATCCCGGCCGGGACCGCATCGACCAGCGCCATTGCCAGATATCCGCCATTCAGCCGCGCCTGCAGATCCAGCCCGGGCCCGATCCCGGCAGGGTTACTGCCTTGCGCGCCGATCAAAACAAGCCGGTTGCCCAGCAGATCAACCCGCGATCCGGCATCCACTTGCCCGCCTTGTTCAAGCACATCCATCCAGTCGACATTGGCCGAAATGAACAGATCCGCCGGTGCGCCCAACTGAATTTGCCGGGCCAGAACGGACGAGGCCGCATAGGACACCGTGACCGCCTGCCCGCTTTCTTCCTGATAGCGCGTCGCAATGGTGTCCAGCGCCGTTTTCAGACTTGCAGCGGCAAAGACCAAAACCCCCTCGGCGCCAGCCCGGATCGGAGCCGCCGACACAACGCATATGGCCAATGCCGCGATCAGGCAACGGAACCCGCGGGTCATCTTGTGCCTCCGGTTCAAAGGGTTGCGGTCCTTCTGGGCATATCGGAGGCAGCCCATGGCAGGCAAGGCCCCTTTGTCATGCGCCAAAAATCGCGCGTGCACGTGATATTGACCGGTTTTCTGTCGCGAATTGGATTGATCCTGTGCCGAATTCAGGCTGATCTGCAGCCGACAAAGTTAGGAAAGACCCCATGTTGCACCAGAACCCCGACCTGATTGACGCGATCCGGGCCCGATTCGCCCATGTCGATACCTGCCCGTTCCAGGGACCGCGCATCTTCTTTGAAAACGCCGGAGGAGCGCTGACTCTGAATTCGGTGGTCGAAACTTCCGCTAAATTTGCGGCCATCCCGGACAATCAGGGGCGCGATAACGTGGCCAGCCACGCGCTGGTCGGCATCATCAACAAGGCCAAGGCCGATCTGTCCGTGTTCATGAACGCGTCAGGCGGACAGTTCTTTGTGGGCGAAAGCGGTACCGAGTTGCTGTTTCGTATGATCCGCACCGCCTGTGTCAATGCGCCCAAGGGCGGCAAGGTCATCGGCAGCTCCATCGAGCACCCCGCCAGCCGCAGCGCCGCGCGCCGCTGGGCCGGGATCGCCGGGCTGGATTATGTCAACGTGCCCCACGATGACGCGACGGGGCTGGTAACTGCCGAGGATTACCGCGCGTTGATGACCCCGGATGTGGCGGTTGCAACGATCCTGCATGCCTCACCGGTGACCGGCATGGGCATGGATGTGGCAGCCATCGCCACTGCGATCCGCGAGGTTGCGCCGGATTGTTTCATCACTGTCGATGGCATCCAGCATGCAGCACACGGGCAGATGGACCTCGACAGTTATGGGGTCGATGGCTATGCAATCTCGCCCTACAAAGTGTTCTCGCGCCATGGGTTTGGCATCGCATGGATCTCGGACCGGTTGACCGCGTTGCCCCATGACCAATTGATCAATGCCCCGGCCGATGGCTGGGAATTCGGAACCCGCGACACGGGGGCATATGCCACCATATCCGATGTGACAGATTATTTTGAATGGGTCGGATCGCAGGTGTCCGATGCCACCGACCGTCGCGCGCGGATCGAGGCTGCGGGCCGCGCCATTCACGCCTACGAGACCCATCTGACCCAGGCCATGATCAACGGCACCGGCAACCTGCCCGGCCTGCGCGACATGGATCACATCACGGTTCTGGCTGGACCCGACAATCCAGCGCGCGAAGGGCTGGTATCCATTGTGGTGCGTGACATCCCATCCGCCGATGTGGTGACCAAACTGAACGCACACGGGATTCGCACGCATACCCGCAAAGCCGATCACTACAGCGGCAACGTTCTGGAGCCCTTGGGGCTGAGCGATTGTATCCGGATATCGCTGTGCACTACAACACCGAGCATGAGGTGGCACAGTTGCTGACCGTGCTAAAGGATCTGCGCGGATAAAACTCGGGCGCTGGTTGGGTTCGGACAAGAATTTCTGCCGAACCCTCTTGCGCCCGCCCGCCGCCTTGGCTAAATCCCCACTCACGGGTGATTAGCTCAGTTGGTAGAGCGCTTCGTTTACACCGAAGATGTCGGGAGTTCGAGTCTCTCATCACCCACCATTCCAACCTACAAATGCAGCTGTTCAGCAGCCAAGGCGACTAGCGTTATGGCCGTCACTCGTGAACGTCGCGCTGTTTCGGTCTCGTGATGCCTCGTTAGTACACGGTGACTTGACCCCGGAAACGGGGCCTCATAACGTCCGGCCAAAATGGGTCAGACCGGCCTCTTTCAACATCACGCGCGACGTTCGCGCACCGTCGTGGAAAGAAAATCACAAAATGCCTCTTACCGCAGAGCAACGAGACAGCTGTAAACAGCTTATTGAACCGTGGCGCATCGCCATGACGCAAAAGCCGGTTTCGGGTACTCCAATTGTGATCTTCTCGATTCCCCTTATTTCACGCGAAAAGGCACACAACTGGTCGCAAGTCTGCGTCAATCTTAGCCGCACAGTCGAAACCCTGCGCAGGCAAAACAACCCTGGCTGGAAAGCTGTAATATGCTGCCAATCTGAACCCGACGGCATTGCCTTTGACGACCAGATTTTGTTTTTGCCCTTCAACGACCAGGTCGAAGGCAATGACAACAGTCGCAAACGCAGGGCGATCACCGATTATTGCCGCAAAACCCAAACAGGCGATGTGTATCTGTTTAAGCTCGACGCGGATGACTTTGCTCATCCCGGGCTCGTCGATCATATGATCCAGACACGCGATCCAGCGGGTTATCTGATCGACCGCGGCTATATGTTCGACACGGCATCGCAAAGGATTGCACCTCTGAACCGGGCAACAAATGAGGCGGTGCGCAAACAGGAAGGCATTTGGGGCCTGTCACAGGTTCCAAGACGTCTGAACAACGCGTTTCGCCGGGTGACCGGCCGAAACTTTGCTAACTTCCCCCCTCGCCTGTCAAAAATGCGCTCGTTTGGATCCACATGCGGGTCGTGTGTGGCCTGGCGTTACCATTGCGGCGGAACAGATCACTCAGACATTGCGGTTCCCAATGTTGATCACAGGTTGCTTCTGCCCGCCAACGAGGACGGGCTGTTGCGTCTGCATCCTGTGCCATTCAATGCGATGATCTATGTTGTTGGCCATGGTGAGAATATTCAGGAAGCAAAGGGGCGCCTGCCCTATAAGCTGCGATACATCGACCAATTCGCACTGCCGCCGCAGGAGGCCAGGCAGGTGCTGACAGAATTCGGATTAGGTTAGGATCAAAGTTTAGACGTGTCACAAGATGACAGGCGCTGCACGAGATTTGTCCCTAAGTTTGAGAGGGCGGTAAGGTGCGACGCGCGGAACTCGTACCCCCTCTAAGAAATCGTCAGACTTTGCCAGACGCGTCGCACCTGCGTGATACGCGGGCAGAATGACTGAATTGTGTCGGAAAGATTAATTTGAGACTTTGGAGGAAATTGAGGCTCTACGGGAATCCCCCAATTTCGGTGCCGTGGACAATCAGCTAGTTTGAGTTCAACGGAACGCTTTCACCGATCCGTGTACCCCCTTGAGAGAGGGGCTGGTCAAGACCCCCTCATCCAGCCCCTCACACCACCTATCACTCTCAATCATTTGTGAGACGGTGGATTTCTCCCCAGCTACCCGATTGCAGGCAGCGTCAAGATTTTAGCACAAATTGTGGCAAAAATCTCCTCACCATTTATGGGGGGTATAAGGTGCTGAATTCAAATGGCGATCCCGGAAGGACTCGAACCCTCAACCTGCTGATTAGAAGTCAGCTGCTCTATCCAGTTGAGCTACGGGACCGCTGCGCTCTTCTTGCGGCTTTTAACAGCCAGATTCAAGAGCCAAGCGCATGAAGGCGCTGTTGGAATCGGCCGCGTATCCGCAGATCGGGCCGCAATAGGAATAGCCCAGCGATTCGTATAGCCCGCGTGCGGCGTCATATTCAGACAGGTGTTCGGCACCGGTTTCCAGCACCAGCGCAGATATCCCCTCGGCGCGCGCAAGATCGGCCAGATGCTCCATCAGAATCCTGACCAGACCGCGCCCGCGCGCAGCTGCCGCAACATGCACCGATTTCACTTCGGCCGTTCCATCCGGCAGGGTTTTGAGTGCGCCGCATCCCAGGGTCTGCGCACCTTCAAACATGGCCCAAAAGCGAATCCCCGGTCCGGCAAGCCCTGCAACATCCAAAGTGTGGTTGCTTTCGGCGGGACCGGCGGTTTCGCTATGGGCAAAATGTTCCTGTATCAACGGGCGTAACGCGTCCGATGTAGGATCAGCCTGACGAATCTCGATCATTCAATGTGTCCAGGGCGCGCGCCTGTTCGTGGCGAAATTCTCACCATAGCCGCCCGATCGCAGGTTCGGTTTGCGCTTGTGGGGTTCGCTGACCAAGGCATCGATACCGTTGTCCTTGGCGTAATCCAGCGCCTCTTCCTTGGTGTCGAATTTCAGACGTACCTGCGTTTGTGTGTCCTTGGATGAAGTCCAGCCCATCAACGGATCAACCTCACGCGCAGATGCCGGAGCGTATTCCAGCACCCATTTCCGGGTCTTTGCCATCCCCGAGGTCATCGCATTCCGTGAAGGTTGGTAAATCCGTGCGCGCATGTCGCCTCTCCGTACTCGCTTGGCTGGATATGTTTATGCGTCAGGCCATCCGTTCGGACAAGCCCGCAATTGTCGCCGTCAGCAATCTGTCATCAGGATAGGTCAGGCACATCCTAATGTCAGAAACTGTCATCAGGTTCTTCTATGCATCGCAGTGACTCCAATGAGGACGAAAAGATGATTCACATTGAAAGAAACCTGAAAATAGACACTCAGCCCGAGGTGATTTGGAACATTCTGAACCGGTTCATGCATATCGACGACTTCGCACCGCAGGTAATGTCAGTCGACGCGCTGACCGATGGCGAAAACGGCATCGGATCAAAACGGCGTTGCCACTTTGAAAACGGGACGTCGTTGGTTGAGGAAGTTACAAATTGGGAAGCCAACCGGGGTTATCAGGTTCGATTGTCGGAAATGTCGGCGATACCTCTGACCGAGGCTCATGCGGCAATTGCCATCCAACCCCTGACACCCGGCAAATCGCGCGTGATCTGGAGCATGGATTATCGCGTCAAATATGGCCCCGTTGGCTGGCTGATGGGACAGACTTTGATGAAAGCGACGATAAAAGGCGTTCTGGATGACAATTTGCAAGCGCTGGCCGAGCTGGCGCAGTCGGGGCGGCTGCCCGAAGGCCAGCCGGCTTAACGTCTGTTCCCGGCATCCCGGATCCGATCAGGACTTGCAGTCGGACAAAATAAGAACAAATGTAAGGACCTGATCCGGAGCCCGCTTATGTCCTACGTTCATTCCGACAAGACCCAGCTGACCGCAGATGACGTCCGCGCCCGCCTCAAACTCGAAGGCGGCAGGCAGTTCGTGATGCATACCGAATTCTCCCCTGCAGGCGATCAGCCCACCGCGATCACGGAACTGGCAGGCGGCGTGAAAGATGGCGAGCGTGATCAGGTTCTGCTGGGCGCGACCGGCACAGGTAAGACCTTTACCATGGCCAAGGTGATCGAAGAAACGCAACGCCCCGCCATTATCCTTGCCCCGAACAAGACACTGGCAGCGCAGCTTTATGGGGAATTCAAGGGCTTCTTCCCTGAAAACTCGGTGGAATATTTCGTATCTTACTACGACTACTACCAGCCCGAAGCCTATGTGGCACGTAGCGACACCTATATTGAAAAAGAAAGCCAGATCAACGAACAGATCGATCGGATGCGCCATTCAGCCACCCGGTCGCTGTTAGAGCGGAACGATGTGATCATCGTGGCCTCGGTGTCGTGTATCTATGGCATCGGCTCGGTCGAAACCTATGGGGCGATGACGCAGGACCTGAAGGTTGGCGGCGAATACAACCAGCGGCAGGTGATGGCCGATCTGGTTGCCCAGCAATACCGCCGCAACGATCAGGCGTTTCAGCGCGGGTCGTTCCGGGTGCGCGGCGATTCACTGGAGATCTGGCCTGCCCACCTTGAAGATCGCGCCTGGAAGCTGTCTTTCTTTGGCGAAGAACTGGAACAGATCACCGAATTCGACCCGCTGACCGGCGAACGCGCCGCGACGATGGAGCAGGTGCGCGTTTACGCGAACTCGCACTACGTGACGCCAAAACCGACGATGCAACAGGCGATCATCGGCATCAAAAAGGAACTGCGGATGCGCCTCGACCAGCTGGTCGGCGAAGGCAAACTGCTGGAAGCGCAACGCCTGGAACAGCGTACCAATTTCGATCTGGAAATGCTTGAGGCCACCGGCGTCTGCAACGGGATCGAGAACTACTCGCGCTATCTGACCGGTCGCGCGCCGGGTGAGCCGCCCCCGACCCTGTTCGAATTCATCCCAGACAACGCCATCGTCTTTGCCGATGAAAGCCACGTGAGCGTGCCGCAGATCGGCGGCATGTACCGGGGCGACTATCGGCGCAAGTTCACACTTGCCGAACACGGGTTCCGCTTGCCGTCCTGTATGGATAACCGCCCCCTCAAGTTCGAGGAATGGGATGCCATGCGCCCGCAATCCGTCTTTGTCTCGGCCACCCCGGCCAAGTGGGAGATCGAACAGACCGGCGGCGTCTTCACCGAACAGGTGATCCGCCCCACCGGCCTGTTGGATCCGCAGGTTGAAATCCGCCCCGTGTCGATGCAGGTGGATGACCTGCTGGACGAGGTGCGTAAAGTGACCGCCGATGGCTATCGCACACTGGTCACCACACTGACCAAACGCATGGCCGAGGACCTGACCGAATACCTGCACGAACAGGGAATAAAAGTCCGCTACATGCATTCCGACATCGACACGCTGGAACGCATCGAAATCCTGCGCGACCTGCGTCTGGGGGCCTTCGACGTGCTGATTGGTATCAACCTGCTGCGCGAGGGGCTCGACATCCCCGAATGCGGGCTTGTCGCCATTCTGGACGCGGATAAAGAGGGGTTCCTGCGGTCGGAAACCTCTCTGGTCCAAACCATTGGCCGCGCCGCGCGGAACGCCGATGGGCGGGTGATCATGTATGCCGACAAGATCACCGGTTCCATGGAACGCGCCCTGAACGAGACCAACCGCCGCCGTGCCAAGCAGGTCGCCTATAATCAGGAACACGGCATCACCCCCGCAACGGTGAAAAAGAATGTCGAGGATGTTCTGGCCGGGCTCTATCAGGGCGACGTCGACATGAACCGCGTCACCGCCACCATCGACAAACCGATGCACGGCGCCAATCTCGAGGCCCATCTGGACGGTCTGCGCGACAAGATGCGCAAAGCCGCCGAGAACCTGGAGTTCGAAGAGGCCGCCAATATCCGGGATGAGATCAAACGTCTGGAGGCGGTCGATCTGGCCATCGCCGACGATCCCATGGCGCGCCAATGGGCGGTCGAGAAAGCCTCGGAAGACGCGGTGAAGTCTCGTGGCCGCTCAACGGCTGGGCGGCCGGGACAGCGGGGTGGGAATGTGAAACGGAGGAAGCGTTGATACTTCGCTTCCTTTAGTCACCGAATTGGATCCGCGCTGAGCGTTCAATTGCGTGCTGGACCTCCGGTAGCTGATCAGCAGATGAGAAATGAAACTCACTGTAACTGTCAGCCATTCCTCTTTTGGGAACGATGGACTTGTAAGACATGTTTTTGTGATTTCCCTTTACCGAAATGAGAAATCGCTTCTTGGTGTTCTGTATCGAAATTGCAAGGAAGTTTGGGGCTGTTGTCCACTTTCTGGCCTTACCCTCAGATAAGGTGAAAATATATATTTTTGCTAGGTGAATTAAGAGGTTATGCATCTTATCAATTAGGTCTCCCGGTAAATTTTCCCGTTTACAGGCCTCGGTAAAACTGGTTAGCGAATTTGGTGCGTTCTCCGCATCTTCCGCTTTATCTCCTGTTTTGTGAGTCGATTGATCAATCAGAACGGCTTCAGCTGTCATGCCAACAGCTAGCGGAGAGAAGTCACTTATCGAAATTTCAATGCTATTATTCGACTTGTCGAAGGCTGGGTTCTTCAGGTTTATTACTGATATCACACTGGTTTCGGGAACTTTTTTCCCGCTGGCTACTGTAAGTTCACGTAGTTCCCTTGCGTTTACGTTACTCAACCAGATTCCCCTCGAAATTTCATTAACATCTTTCAAGACCAATTTCATGGTGCGATCTCCTCCTTGCAGTAAAATTATCATACTGCAGTAAATACTGCAGTAAATTACAACTGTCAACATTGGAAAACTTGTGTCCCTCATACGCCAACAATTCTTTGCTCTCATTTCTCAATCTAGCAAGCGTAGGATGGGTGCTCGCACCCATCTTTTCTGAACGCCACACAATGATGGGTGAAATCACCCATCCTACACTCCTCACTTCAAACTTGCAGCCCTGCGCTCTCTCCTCCACGTTTGAAATCACAGATTGTGATTCCAAACGGCTGCCATGACGAACCCGAACACCCTGCCCAGCACGCATGAGGTCCAAAGCGCCATTCACAGGGTGCGCGGTACCCGCGTGGTGCTGGCCGAGGATCTGGCGCAGTTCTACGGCAAGTCTGTCAGCGCCTTCAATCAGGCCGTGTCGCGCAACAAGGACCTGTTCGAGGGCTACCGCTTTCAACTGACCGATGCCGAGGTCGGTGATTTGCAATCACGGAATGTGATCTCAAAACCCAAGGGCCGCGGCGGGCGGCGGGTCAATCCGTGGGTCTATACCGATTACGGCGTGGCCATCGCCTCGGCCCTGTTCAAGGACCCGCGCGCGATCAGGATCACGAGGATGATCACCGAGGCGTTCGTCGACGGCGCAAATGCTTTGGCCGAGACCCCGCGCAGCGTGCCGGAAATCCTGCCGCCCGAAGATGCCCCCGCCCCACTGTTGCCCAATGGTGATCAACTGCGCGATCTGGCCGAAAACATCCTCGATTCCGGCCAGCAGAGCCTGGTCGACTACATCGCCAACCCCACCACCAAACGCAAACAGGCCGTGGCGGCGATCATGAAGACCCTGGCCGAGACCGCTGGCGAAGAGGTGCGCACGCAACAGGAACGCTTGCGCCTGCGCATCGCTGAACGTCTGGCAAGTGGCGACTATGCTGATGATGACGACAGGAAGCAGCTGCTTGAATTGCTGCATGCGATGAAGGGTTAGACGCCCAACTCGGCCCGCTTCTTTTTGGTCATCTTAGCCACGACCAGATCATACGAGATCAGGATATGTTCGCGTAGTGAGGTGTCGCTCATGCCGCGTTCTTCGTAAACCTGCAGCCATTTCATCCCCCGCGACGCCAGATAGGGAGCGGGACGAATCCCGGGTTCGTCGCCGAGAACCTCAAAGGCCAGATCGGTGGCCTTGAAGGTGAACGCGTCCTTGCCGTCGTTCCAGCCGCAGATGGCAAACACCTTGCCGCCAACTTTCCATACATCCGCATTGCCCCACTGCACCACATGGCTGGTGGCTTTGAGGTCTGAGCAGAAGGTATTGAATTCATCGCGGGTCATGTGTGTGACAGTGGCCGCGAAAAAGGGGCAAGGCAAGACGGTTGCAGGTTAACTTCACTTTAACCTCGCAACGCCAAACCTGCCTTCATGCGCGTCTATAACTCTCCTCTTTCGCCCGAGAATTGGCTCAGCGACCTCTTCGCTTCTAAAGCTGTGCAACAGGGCGGCGTGATCCGTCGCAAGGCGCGGGATATCGAACGTTTTGCGGGAATGGAGCGGTTCATGATCGAAATCCACCGACGTGGATATCAGGTGGCCGAGAATTCAGGCCAGATCGTGATCTTCTGCAACCGCGCCCCTGTGCGTTGGCTCACCTGAGCCACGCAACGCTTTTTTGAAAAGAAAGCGGCCCCGAAATCTTTTCAAGATTTCGATTCCTCTGTCCGCTGAGAATCCTAGGGACGCACGAACTTTGCGTTCCCGACAGTACGCTGATTGGGAGCCTGGGCGCGCGGCTGGGCTTGTTGCGACGGCGTCCCTGACACGGTGCTCTCGCATGCAATTCCGTCTCCGTCCGGATCGTTACGCGCATGGTATCCCGCCTGACCTTTATGGAACGTGTCAAATCCGATGGCTCGTGCCGCGTCACACCCAGCCAGTGCAACAAGGTGCAGCACCGCATCGGGCCGCTCTTTATCCGTGACGCGCATATATGTACCGACCGCGATCAGGCCAGTTGTCAGCGGCAAAGCCAACACCATCACCAGAATACGAACTGGTGACAACGCCCGTCGGCGTTGCTCGTCAGCGCGCCGGTGTCGTCGGATCGAACGGGGGTTAATCACCCCGTCATGGGAATTATCAGGTGTCATACATGGGGGCTTAATAGGCGGATGTGGCAATCCCAAGGCCCGGTGATGACCAGGACAAGGAATTCGCAAGGGCACGACAGGTCTCGCCCTTCCGCAGCTTTGGTGATTATCTCAACGGACGCTGAACATCCGAGGTCACATGACAAACGCTGATCCTTTTCAATCTACCGACGAAGCGGCGCGTATGCTTGCACAAGAATTGATCACCGGCGCAGATCATGCGGCACTTGCAGTCCTGCGTCCGGGTTCGGCATTGCCATCCGTCTCGCGCATTGCCCTGGCCACAGATGGGGAAAACCGACCCATTTCTCTGATATCCACATTGGCGGATCACACCAGAGCGTTGCAGGCCAATCCGGCCTGCGCCTTGCTGATCGGATCGCCCGAGGTCAAGGGCGACCCTTTGGTGCATCCGCGCCTGACCTTGCATTGCACGGCTACGTTGATACCACGTGCTACCTCGGCCCATCAAATTCTGCGCGAACGTTATCTGTCCCTACGCCCCAAAGCGCGGCTTTATGTCGATTTTGCTGATTTTGGATTTGTCCGTTTCAAGGTGGAGGACGGCATGCTGAATGGCGGCTTTGGAAAAGCCTGACGCCTGACGTCCGAGGACCTTTAGGTTTAGCTCTATTCGCACATCGTATTGATGTGTTATATTTTGTCTGAAATACAGGAGGATGCGCATTATGGACCGGAAAGCCTTTCTTGCCTGGTTGTCGGAGGTCGACACGTTGAGCGAGGCGCAGAAAGTAGAGGTCGGTGAGGTTCTGGCCGGTCGCCCAGCGGGTGAAGCCTCGGTTGCGGCAGTTGAGCTGGGTGTTGGAGAAGACCGGACCTGCCCGCATTGCGGCGCACACGGTGCAGTGGCCAATGGCAAGTCGCGGGGAATGCAACGCTATCTTTGCCGATCCTGCAATCGAACCTTTGGAGCGGTGACGGGTACACCACTGAGCGGCCTGCACCGCAAGGATCTTTGGCTGACGTTCAGCGAATGCCTCGCCAATGGCGATACGGTGGCAGTTTCGGCAAAGCGCTGTGGCATAGCCGGGAGCACCGCCTTTCGCTGGCGACACCGCTTCCTTGCCGGGATCAATTCCACCGCCGAAAAAAGGGGATCTGAAGGGCATCCTTGCCGGGATCAATTCCACCGCCGAAAAACTGAAGGGCATTGTCGAGGCCGACGAAACCTATTTGTAACTACCCAGCTACCCCTCTGACTGAATTCAATATGACATTCTTTGCGGACGAGGTGGTCGAGCGCTGCATCGGCAAGAATCAACCAAAATCATCGTGGGATCGTCCTGAAATGTCGGAAAGGCGCATTGCCGAATTTCAGAAGTTTGGGGTAACAGATTGCATAGAAACCTGAGATGACAATTTGGGGGTCAGCGATCAATGAGCTATTATGCCAGTGATGTGGACGGCGGTTACTTTACTTTCGATGAGCGGCTGTCAGCCCTTTCCGAACTGATCTCGATGATCGACCGACCGGGCGACTATTGTGTGTATGGGCGGTTTCCTACCCCAATGCCTCGCATCTGGAACCACACGACAGGCGTCCTCGCATTCCCTCTCCAACCGGCACAATTACAGGACTTGATCACACTTGGTGAACGCGCACCATATGGACGCGGCGCAGAAACAATTTTGGACAGGTCCGTTCGTGACTGTTGGCAGGTTTCGCCAGATCAAATCAGCGTAGGAGGAGAAACCTGGGGCGAAACATTCAATCGCATCCTCAACCGTGCGGCCGAAGGCCTCGGCTACCCGCCGGAAGCTGTCGACGCGGAACTTTACAAAATCCTCGTTTACGAGGAAGGCGGTTTTTTTGCGCCGCACCGTGATACCGAGAAGGTTACCGGCATGGTGGCGACCTTGGTCGTTTCACTACCGGTTGCAGGGAAAGGGGGCGAACTGATCATCCGCCATCGCGGTCGAGAGACGATTGTCGAAATGTGTAGCAACGATCCTTCCGAACTGGTTTTTGCGGCCTTTTATGCTGATTGCGAACATGAAATTAGGCCTGTGACAGAAGGTCATCGCGCCTGTCTGGTTTACAATTTGGTTCTCACTCCGGGTCAAAATGTGGCCACCTCGGCACCGAACTATGCAGATCTTATGGGTCAGATTGCGAAGGAGATCAAAAACTGCTTCGCAACGTCGGACGCGCCTGAAAAACTTGTCTGGCTTCTCGAGCATGATTACAGCATCGCAGGCCTGTCGTTTGAAACCCTAAAAAACACGGATGCAACGGTTGGGCGTGCTTTGATTGCAGCTGCGGCACAGGCTGACTGTTCCCTCCACGCGGCCATCGTGCATGTTGATGAATATGCCGCCGCTGCCTACCTTGGGCGGGACTATGTCTGGGAAATCGAAGACATCGGCGCGGACGAATACGAACTCTATGATATCATTGAGCGGAGATGTGAGCTTGATGATTGGGTGCATCCCGATTTGGGCGCGAGCGCTTATGGCCAACTGGCGTTGGCGCAAAACGAATTGATGCCACCAGAACGGATCACAAATTGGGAACCTGACGTGAATCGCTTGACGGAGGCGAGCGGCAATGAGGGGGCCACAGTTGAGCGACACTATCGAAGCGCGGCCTTTGTTCTTTGGCCTGCTAAAGAAGGCCCTCGTGTTCTTGCCCAAGCCGGTGCCAAGGCGCTTTCCGTCCTTTTTGTACAGTCTGAGCAACGCGCTGCGACCTCTGACGGGAATGATTTGTCGCTTGACACCATTGCGGCTGAAATTGCTGAAGCTTGGCCAGCGCCCCAAGTCTTGCATTACTCGGACCGGGATGAGTGGCAAGAGAGCGGCGCAGTAATGCTGTCACGGCTTTGTCGTATCGGAAGTCGGAAAGCAACGGAATTATTTCTCGATCGGGTTGTGATACCGTATTACGGACCGGGTCTCAAAGCCGCACTGATTGAAGCAACATCGGAATTGGCTGAAAAAGACATGCTGAAGCGGCTTCTTGGCCTTGTTAGCGCACAATGCACAGAGCAGCCAGAAGCTGTCATAAATCTGGTCATGGGCCTGAGTGAGGCAAGTGATCAGGGGCAGAAAGTCATGACGCGGAATGCACTGAAAGATCTTATCAAGCACCTTTGTTCGGAGATACCGGTCGCGCTCAACGTACACCGGCCAAAAAACGCAGAGCCATTTTGGTACGGGTCGTGTCGACAGTCTGCCACGCCTTTGCCTGAACGCACGCTCCGGGAAATTTTTCAGTTGGCCTGGAGTTTTGATTTGGAAAGCAGCCTTGCTGGGGTGGTTGGCAATCTTGTCAACGCGCCCGACATCGTGCCGCCTGATCGCACCTTGCCACCCGTTCTGGCAAAATTGGGCACGTCGTTTCACGCGCAGGCATCAGAAAGTGAGGCATTCGCGCGGTTTTGGCGGCACTCGGCCAACGTCCTGCTGGCTCGCAGTCGTACCACACCTCCTGAACCGACCGATTGGGTCGTTAGCTCAAATGACTTGGGGTGCGGGTGCGAATACTGTGCCGAACTTGTTCGATTTTGTGCAGATCCGGTTACAACCACACATCGAATTCCAGTGAGAAGGGAGTTGCGGTCGCATCTGCGGTCCGTGATCGAAAGAGCGGGTGCGGATTTGAGTTGTGAAACTGAACGCAAGGGTAGTCCTTATACGCTCATCTGCACCAAGACCCGCGATAGCTACACCAGACGAAGACAGCAATATGCGAACGACATCTCTGCAATCAAGCGCTTACTTGAAGTGGCAGACGCTGTGCCAGAGGCCACTAGCATTGCAGCCAGCCTCCGCGCGGCGGTCAACTGTAGTCAGAGTAACTCTCCAACTACAACGACCTGACAAGCCCGGAATTGGTCAGCATGGTTTGAGGTTCAGGATGAGTTGATCGGGGAGAGTTCTCAAGGTTTCGAGTATGCTCCACCCCTGCTTGCGCGCCGTCTCAATGACGGTTCGAAGCGTGCAGAAGTTTTCTGCGCCGACGTGAGTTCGGAAGCATCCCGACACTTTTTGACGGACCTTGGTCATGCGAAGGTCCCTTTCGGCTTCATTGTTTGTAAACGGCACACTCAGGTCGTTGAGGAAGAGCAGAACCTCTTCTTTGCGGGTTTGCATCCGCAGCGCGAGATTATGTCCGATCCTGCGCTTTGGTTTGCCTCGCCGCGTTTTGCCGACCTTGTCCGGGACCAGCGGGGGAAGCGCCTCGTGCATCCGGATGGCCGTCTGGCAACATGCGTCATATCGGCGTTCGATGGCAGCAATCCGGGCGGGCACCACCGCGCGGGAATTCCGGTCTCGCGCCCTGTCTGCGGCTGTTTTGGCGTCCAGCAGAATGGAGCGCATCTCCGTGGCCCATGGCTCTTTCTCAATGTCGATCAAAGCCTGCAATTCCCGAAGGTGATGGGCGTTGCATAAGGCGTGACGCACTCCGGGGATCTTTCTGTAGGACGCCCAGTTGTCGTGAACGACACTTCCGGTCACCTCCTGCGTCACATCGCCTCTGCTACGGCCAATCCGGAAATGGCTCAAGTCTGGTGAGCACAGGATGTGGAGCCACCGGGTCTTGCCGTTGATGCGCAGGCCGGTCTCATCCATGTGCTTCACCGCAACGTCTGGGCCGCACAACAACGCTTGAATCCTGTTGACAACGGGCCGCATTACAGCCGCGGTTCTGGCGACGAGCGACGCCAGCGTTGCTGCGGAAATGTCGACCCCGTGAAGGTCGGAAAATATCTGCGCCAGGCGGTTGTCAGGGATGCAGTGCCGGGTTTGAAGATAGCTCGCCATGGCGGCAAGGTTGTCGCCATACTGCACCGGGGCGTTCACCCCTGCGGGAAACGTGGCCTGCACCCGGGTGCCACAGGCCGGGCAGACGCAGACACGCGCCCTGTGCTCAGTGACAATAAGCGGCGGTGGGGGTGGCAGGTCAAAGACCTGTCGCCTCACATACCGGTCGCAAACAACGCCAGACAGCCTGTGCTTACAGTCCGGACAGATGTGTGGGTAGTGATCGATGATCTGCTCCGGCGTCGAGGTCTGGCGCAGCGTCTTGCCGGGATGGCCGGGCTGACCTCCGGACTTGCGCCCGCAGGACCCGCGCAAACTTCTGGTTCGCTTCTTGCGCGCAGGCTTCGACAGCCCATCGCTTGAGGGAGGCTTGCCGCTGTTTGAGCTGTTAAGCCCAAGGCGGCGCTCCAGGTCCTCTACGCGCTGTGCGAGGGTTTTGTTGGCCTTCTCCAGCTCTACGTTTTGCTTGAAAAGTTGGGCGTTTTGTTCGGTGATATCCGCGATCTGCTCTTCAAGCCTCTCGATCTTGGTGCGCAAGGCCGCGTTCTGCTCCGCCAGAACAATGACCAGATCAATCAGATTTGACTTTGAGAAGGTCGCAAGCCGGCTGCGGGTCAGGTGAGCAGTATCCATACGCCTATCGAGTCACAGAAACGCTAACCAAGAAACAAAAATAACCCGCATGGCTCGATTCAAATCGTCGCAGTCAGACCACCTGGGCAGTTACCAAAATTGAACGACCACGCCCCGGCATCCGGCCCGTTGTGGTGCTGCTCTACCCCCACCATGACTATTGTTGTGTTGAAGATCCAATTTACGACACACGGACCGAGTGCCGCTTCAAGCATCTGACCTTGCTCAACGAGGCGCTGATAAACCATCAGGTGATGTTCACCGAGGTGACGGGCATTGTCGGCGTGACAGGGAAGCCCGGTGAACCCGGAACGGTATACGTACGCAAGCAAAAGCTTTCAGAGACGCCCGATGAGAACTGACATAATCATAGGCGGCGCGTGGTCGAATCCCGATTCCCGGCAAACGGTCTCTTGGCTGCTGTCTCCCGCGCTACTGCGCTACTGCTCCGGTGAAAGCCCGAGCCCAACCAGAATTTAGAGAAGTTTTTGGGTAGAAAAATCGCCCGGATTTATCACCAAAGTGTCGCGAATTGATCATTATTTTTGTCGCGCTACAGGCCACGCGCAACGCTTTCAGAATTCGTGCAACAGAGGGGATGTTCCGCATCGATCTTACGGCCTTCGACTGGGGCAGGGATTGCTTGGGTCGACCGTAGGAAACCAATCTGAGTCAGTCGTTAACGCAAATCGGGAATTTCGTCCGAATTTTCGTCTATTTTGTCGAGGTTTAACGAAAGGTTGGCAAAATCGAACAGTTTCGGGTCCAGAAGGTGCGAGGGGCGGGCATTTGTTAACGCCCTGAACATGACCTGTCGCCGCCCCGGAGAATTCTTTTCCCATTGATCCAGAATCTGTTTGACCTGTTGGCGCTGCAACCCGTCCTGACTGCCGCACAGGTCACAGGGGATGATCGGATAGTTCATCGCCTTGGCAAATTTCTCGCAATCGGCCTCGGCCACATGGGCCAGCGGACGATAAAGGAACAGGTCACCTTCTTCGTTGACCAGTTTCGGGGGCATGGTTGCCAGACGACCGCCGTGAAAGAGGTTCATAAAGAACGTCTCAAGAATGTCGTCGCGATGATGGCCCAGCACAACGGCCGAGCATCCTTCCTCGCGCGCGATACGATACAGATTCCCGCGCCGCAGACGCGAGCACAGCGCGCAATATGTCCGACCCTGCGGGACTTTGTCGACGACGATGGAATAGGTGTCCTGATATTCGATCCGGTGGGGCACGCCCATACGATCAAGAAACTCGGGTAGGACAGTCGCCGGAAAGCCCGGCTGTCCCTGATCCAGATTGCAGGCCAGCAGATCAACTGGCAGCAGGCCGCGCCATTTCAGCTCATGGAGAACGGCAAGCAGAGTGTAGCTGTCCTTGCCCCCGGACAGGCAGACCAGCCAGCGCGGTGGTTTGCCGTCTTTGTCATGCGCAGACGGATCCACCATCCCGTAATGCTCGATAGCTTCACGGGTTTGCCGCACGATGCGTTTGCGCAGCTTTTTGAACTCGGTGGTCGAGGGCGCGCCTGCAAAAAGAGGGTGGATATCATCAGCGTCGTCAAACATGCGCTGCCCCTACAGCAGATGGGTCAACCGGGCAAGAGTGCGGTCCGGGTCAGCCCTTGGACCGATCATCGGGAACGGGGTCATACCCGTCACCGCCCCAGGGGTGGCAGCGACCGATGCGCTTGGCCGCGATCCACGCGCCCCTGATCGCCCCATGCTTTTCCAGCGCTTCCAGAGCGTAGGCGGAACAGGTGGGCTGATACCGGCAATTGAACCCGACCCAGGGGCTGAAGATCAGGCGGTATGCACGAACGGGCAGGGCCAGAATATGGGTAAACAGGGTCATTTCTGTTCCCCGTGGATCTTGCGCAGCGCATAGCGCAGATCGTCCAGCATTGCATCAAACGGACGGTTGGCCGTGACGTCTGCCCGGCCGATCAGGACGTAGTCCCATCCGTCCTGTCCCTGAACAGGTAACACCGCACGGGCCGCTTCGCGCAATCTGCGCTTGGCCCGGTTGCGGGCAACGGCATTGCCGACCTTTTTGGAACAGGTGAATCCGACACGAATGCCCTGCGCCTCATCCGGTGCGCGTTTGCGTCCCTGCACCATCATCGAGGATGTGCCTTGTCTGCGTGCGCGGGCCGCTTTCAGAAAATCGGATCGTTTTCTGAGAATTATCAAAGTTTCAGGTGCGCAAACGGACGCCGCCGGGGGCTTTTCCCGGGGTTGGTCTGGACCATCCTCAGGGGCCTCCGGCGGCGTCATGTTCATCAGAACCTTGTCGGTGGGCGGCTTACGCGCTCAGCGACTTGCGGCCGCGTGCGCGGCGTGCGTTCAGGATCTTGCGGCCGGCCTTGGTGGCCATGCGCGCGCGGAAACCGTGGCGGCGTTTGCGAACCAGGTTCGAAGGCTGATAGGTGCGTTTCATCGCTCCGTCTCCAATCTATGCGGTCGGGTGCAGCGCGGATTCGCCTGCCCGTGGTGTTCGAAGCCCGTCCTCTACTGGGTAGCGGGGGGTAAGTCAAACCCTATCGCCGGTGTTTTCACCCCCTTTTGCAACAATTCTGAGGGGCGTCTTGCCGAAAGGTTTCAAAAACGGGTTTTGATGTCGAAAACCCTCACATTCACAGCCACATAGTTCAAGGCCGCGTGAGGTCCCTGTTGCTGATTGCATTGGCGGCGCATGTTGGGAGCAGAATGAAGCAATCAAAAGCGAACAACCAGATGAACGAAACCACCCAAACCCCGCGTCGCGGGTTTGCGCGGCAAATCCCGTTGCTAGTAATCCTTGCCGTTGCGGTGGTGGGTTTCTTTACCCTTGGCGACTATCTGACGTTCGAAACCCTGCGCGACAACCGCGAGGCATTGCTGGGCTGGCGCGATACGCATTATTGGGCGATGGCCGCGAATTTCGTGGCGATTTACATCGTGATCGTCGCGTTTTCCCTGCCAGGGGCAGCGGTTGCCTCGATGACAGGCGGGTTCTTGTTCGGATTGTTCGCGGGCACCGTGTTCAACGTCTTCGCCGCAACCATCGGCGCGTCCGCGATTTTTCTGGCGGCACGCTGGGGGTTGGGTGCGTCACTGACCGCCCGGCTGGAATCATCCGAGGGCACGATCAAAAAGCTAAAGGAAGGTCTGCGCGAGAATGAGATTTCGGTCCTGTTCCTGTTGCGGCTGGTTCCGGTTGTGCCGTTCTTTGTGGCAAATCTCGTGCCTGCTTTGGTGGGTGTCAAATTTCGCAATTTCCTGCTGACCACGGCGCTGGGCATCATCCCCGGTGGCATCGTCTATACTTGGATCGGTGTCGGCCTGGGCGGCGTCTTTGACCGGGGTGAAACACCGGATGTCTCGCTGTTGTGGGAACCTTTCGTGATCGGACCGATCATTGGCCTGTGTATTCTGGCCGCCCTGCCAATCCTCATCAAATCCCTCAAAGGCAAAAAGGACGC
The DNA here is from genome assembly GCA_963422555.2 of uncultured Ruegeria sp. GTDB lineage: Bacteria > Pseudomonadota > Alphaproteobacteria > Rhodobacterales > Rhodobacteraceae > Ruegeria. The sequence goes on along the minus strand of CAXXPZ010000033.1, from coordinate 2,786 downwards.
CTGACCGATGAAAGAGCTTAAAACCGATATCCTGGTGATCGGGGCCGGGTCAGGCGGGCTGTCCGTTGCTGCGGGGGCCAGCCAGATGGGGGCGGATGTCATCCTGCTGGAAGGCCATAAGATGGGTGGCGATTGCCTGAACTTTGGCTGCGTGCCCTCCAAGGCGCTGATCGCAAGCGGCAAGGCGGCCTATGCGCAATCTCATTCATCGGCCTTTGGTGTTGCTGACGTGGTCCCGCAAGTGAACTATGCCGCCGCCAAGGATCATGTCCATGACATCATCGCCCAGATCGAACCGATGGACAGCCAGGAGAGGTTCGAGGGGTTTGGCGTCAAGGTGATCCGGGAATACGGTTCCTTTATCTCTCCGACGCACGTGCAGGCCGGTGATCACGTGATCTCTGCGCGGCGCGTGGTCATTGCCACCGGATCCTCACCCTTGGTTCCGTCGATCCCGGGGTTGGATCAGGTGCCGTATTACACCAACGAAACCATATTCGACCTGCGAGACAAGCCTGAACATCTGTTGATCATCGGCGGCGGCCCTATCGGCATGGAAATGGCGCAGGCGCATATTCGGTTGGGATGCCAGGTCACCGTCATCGAAGGGTTACAGGCGCTGGGAAAGGACGATCCCGAAGCCGCCGCTGTGGTACTGGACAGTTTGCGTGCCGAAGGCGTTGCGATCCATGAACAGGCGATGGTCGCGCAAATCCGCGGGTCTGATGGCGCGGTGGAAGTGGTTACCGAAAACGGCGAAATCCATCAGGGCTCTCATTTTCTGCTGGCAGTGGGGCGCAAGGCCAATATCGACCGCCTGAACCTTGAGGCCGCAGGCGTTGAGCGCAGGCGCACCGGGATCCAGACTGACGACGCGCTGCGCACCTCCAACCGCAAGGTCTATGCGATTGGCGATGTGGCCGGTGGGCTGCAGTTCACCCACGTGGCCGGATATCACGCAGGCATCATCATCCGCTCGGCCCTGTTCGGCCTGCCGACCAAGGCCAAGACAGCGCATATCCCCTGGGCCACCTATACAGATCCGGAATTGGCGCAGGTCGGACTGACCGAGGCGCAGGCACGTGCGCAGCACGGAGATAGACTAGAAATCGCGCGTTTCGATTATCACCACAACGACCGCGCCCTGTCCGAGCGCAAGACCAAAGGGTTCATCAAGGTCATGGTCGTAAAAGGCCGTCCTGTGGGCGCTACAATCGTGGGGCATCAGGCGGGCGAATTGATCAACTTGTGGTCGCTGGCATTGGCTAATAATCTGAAGATGGGCCAGATCGCCGCGATGGTTTCCCCCTATCCGACGGTCGGAGAGCTTAACAAACGCGTCGCGGGTGCCTATTTCTCGCCGAGGCTGTTTGAGAATCAGACGGTTAAACGTGGGGTCAGGTTCGTCCAACGCTGGATTCCCTGACCGGGAAAGGAGCGCCAATTGAATTCGCTGTCCGGCCGTTTCCTGATCCTGACTACAGTTTTTGTGATGTTGGCCGAGATATTGATCTTTGTGCCTTCGATCGCACGGTTCCGAGAGGACTTTCTGCAGAACCGGCTTGAACGCGCCCAGATTGCCTCGCTGGCTTTGCTGGCCGAAGATCTTGAGGCTGAGCTGCTGGCAAATGCGGGCGTCTACAACGTTGTATTGCGCCGGGATGAGGTGCGTCAGCTGATGCTGTCGTCGCCGATCCCGGAACAGATTGTCAAAACCTATGATATTCGCGATGCCGGGGCATGGGTCCTGATCCGAGACGCCATGGCCCGGATTTTCACAGTCGAAAACGAGGTGATCCGCGTCATCGGCGAGCCAGTCAAAGGTGCGGGTCTGCTGATCGAAGTGACCATCGACAGCGCCCCGCTGCGCATGGCGATGACGGATTACGGGCTACGTATTCTCGGGCTGTCCTTCGTGATTTCGATCATCACCGCCTCGTTCCTGTTTCTGGCGGTCCGCGTTGTTCTGGTCCGCCCGATCAAAAGCGTCGTGGGCTACATGCAGCGCTATGCCAGCGCCCCTGAGGATGCGCGGGGCATCATCTCGCCCAATTCCAACGTGACCGAGCTGCGCGAAGCCGAAGAAGCCCTGAAGATGCTGCAGACGGATCTGACGCAAGCCTTGAAACAGCGCGAGCGTCTGGCGCAACTGGGTGGCGCCGTTGCCAAAGTCAGCCATGATCTACGCAACATCCTGACCTCTGCGCAATTGTTCACTGACCGGATCGAGGCCAGCGACGATCCGCTCGTGCGGCGGATGGCGCCCAAGCTGGTCAACTCGATCACGCGCGCAGTATCCCTGTGCGAAAGTACGCTGGCCTTCGGTCGCGCCGAAGAACCCGCGCCGACTTTGACAATGGTGCGCATTCGCGACATCGCCGCAGATGTCGCCGCAAGCGAGCAACTGGCGGTCGCGGATGCCTGTATCGAAATCGTTAACGAAGTCCCCGAGGATATGGTCGCTCGCGCCGATCCCGAACAGATGTTCCGGGTGATCCTGAATCTGGTGCGAAACGCACGTCAGGCGCTGGTGGCCTCAGGCAAGCCGGGCAAGGTGGCGATCGCAGGCTGTGAATACGAGAATGACTGGTGCATCGAAATCAGTGACACCGGCCCGGGCTTGCCACCCAAAGCACAGGAAAACTTGTTTACACCGTTCCAGGGCGGGGTGCGTAAAGGAGGCTCGGGTCTGGGTCTTGCGATTTCGCAGGAACTAGTCCGCGGACATGGCGGTGACCTTGTTTTGAAGGAAACCGGAGCCCAGGGAACCACCTTTGAAATAAGGC
>CAXXPZ010000032.1:0-9200 GCA_963422555.2 uncultured Ruegeria sp. | reverse complement strand
ATCCCGCTTGCGCAGGGGCAGCCGCAACAAGGCACCCTTGGGTCGCTGATGCCCGCGTCCGGCCCCGCCACGGCCTTTATCGCCTTCAACTAGGAGCAGCCCTTGCCCCGGATCGACATTCGCACCCTGTTTTCCCCAACCGTCCTGCTGGCGATTGCCCTGATGACCGTGATCGTCATGATGATCCTGCCAATACCAGCCTGGGTTCTGGACGTGGGGCTGGCCACGTCCTTTGCCTTGGCGATTTTGATCTTTACGCTCACGCTGTTTATCGAACGGCCTCTGGATTTCTCGTCCTTTCCGACGATCCTGCTGGCCTCGCTGATGCTGCGCCTGTCGCTGAATGTCTCTTCCACCAAGCTGATCATCGGTCAGGGCCACAGCGGCACAAACGCCGCCGGAGATGTGATCGAAGGTTTCGCCCAGTTCGTCATGGGTGGCAGCATCTTTCTGGGGCTTGTAGTGTTCGGCGTGCTGCTGATCGTGAATTTCATGGTCATCACCAAAGGCGCGGCCCGCATGGCCGAGGTCGGCGCGCGTTTTGCGCTGGACGGGATGCCGGGCAAACAGCTGGCCATCGACAGCGACATGTCCGCAGGCGCCATCGACCACCAACAAGCGAAAGAACGGCGCGAGCGTGAACAGCAGGAAACCACCTTTTTCGGCTCGCTCGACGGGGCATCGAAATTCGTCAAGGGCGATGCGGTCGCCGGCCTGCTGATCACCTTGCTGAACCTTGTGATGGGGCTGGTCATGGGCGTGATCGTTCATGGCATGCCCGTTGCTGCGGCCTTTGAGACCTATGCGATCTTGACCGTGGGCGACGGGCTGGTGTCGCAGATCCCCGCCGTCATCATCTCGATCGCGTCGGCCCTGCTGCTGGCACGCGGTGGTACGCAAGGCGCGACGGACAACGCGATTTTCTCGCAGCTCGGGCGCCACCCGGCGGCGTTGGGGACGGTGGCGGCGCTGATGGTCCTGTTCGCCCTTGTACCCGGCCTGCCATTTCTGCCCTTTATCCTTGGCGCGGGCGTACTGGGTTATTCCGCATACACCGTGCATCAAAAGCAAAATGCCCAGGCAGAGGCGGCCCAGACTTTACCGACCGAGGCCGAAACCCCCGCGTCACAGGCCATCGGCGACATTCTGGATCTCGACGATCTGCATCTGGAGTTTGCCCCCGATCTGGTCAGCATGGTCCTGAATCCCGGCACCGGGCTGGACGCCGTATAGCCAATATGCGGACTTATGTCGCCTCAAGCTTTGGTTTGATCCTGCCCGAATACGCCTGACGGACCGGGCCGATCTGCCCATCGGCACCTATGTCATCAAGGTTCACAGGGTCGAACAGGCGCGCGGTGTTCTGAATTCGGACCTTGTGCTGGCGCTGGTGCAGGAAGGTTCCGATCTGCTGCCCGCCGGCACTGACGTGACCGAGCCGGTCTATGGTGCGCCCGCGCGGTGGATTCTGCCCAAAGATCAGGAAACCGCTGCCCTGAACGGGGCCACCATCGTCACCCCGCCAGAAATCCTCGCCACGCATCTGTTGGAGATCATCAAACAGAACTTCCCGCGCCTGCTGACGTTGAAATCCCTGCGGCGTTTGCTGTCCGAAATGACAAGGCTCAGCGATCCGATCCGGGCCGAGGCCAACCGCAAACTGCTGGATGAGCTGATCCCGGACAAGGTGCCGATGGACACGCTGCATGCCGTACTGCGCTTGCTGCTGGATGAAAAAGTGTCCATTCGCAACATGGCCCTGATCCTCGAAAGCATTGCCGAAGCGCGTCTGACCACAACCCAACCCGATGGCATCTGCGAACTGGTGCGCCAGCAGCTTGGGTTCCAACTTGTTGCCGACATGAAGCGCGACGACGGCTCGATCCCGCTGATCCAGCTTGCCCCGGAATGGGAGGAAACGTTCACGACCTACCAGATCGACGCCCCCAATGCCGGACTGGACGTGGCGCTGCCGCCCGACCTGTTCAACAAACTGGCGGACGGCGTGATCGATACGGTGTCGCAGTCGACGGAGCATGGGATTTTTGCGGCGGTCGTGACATCAACCCGCAGGCGGAGGTTGATGCGCACGATCATGCAGGCGCGCGGCATATCGAATCCGGTCCTGTCTTTCGAGGAAATCGGGCTTGAGGCGCGTCCGGCGCTGGTCGGAACCGTGCCCGCATGATCGCTCTGCCGCCGGAATTGCTGTCACAGCTAGGCGGCGGGCTTTGGCACCTGTTTGCCGTGTTCCTCCGGGTTTCCGCGTTGGTGTCCCTGCTGCCCGCATTTGGCGAGCGCAGCATTCCGACCCGAGTAAAGCTGAGCATCGCCGCGGCCTTCACGATGGTTGTCGCGCCTGCCATTGCCGCGCCCGAGTTGGGGCGGGGGTTGTGGCAGGTGATAGCACTGATTGGAGCCGAGATCCTGACCGGCCTGGCCTTGGGCATAGGGTTGCGGCTGTTCGTTCTGGCCCTGCAAACTGCCGGGTCCATCGCTGCGCAGGCCACGTCCCTATCACAAATTCTAGGCGGTGCCGCAATCGAACCCGTTCCGGCCATGGGCTATCTGTTAACGCTGGCCGGTCTGACATTGGCAGTGCTGCTGGGGCTTCACGTCCGGGTGGCGCAGTTCCTGATCCACAGCTACATGCTGTTCCCGATGGGAACCGCGCCTGCCGCACCGGACCTGTCACGTTGGGGCGTTCTGCAGATATCGCGCAGTTTCGCGTTGGCCTTTGCCCTGGCGATGCCGTTTGTCATCGCCTCGCTGATCTACAATCTGGCGATGGGCGTGATCAACCGGGCAATGCCACAGTTGATGGTGGCCTTTGTTGGTGCCCCGGCGATCACATTTGCTGGCCTGTTCCTGCTGTTCGCGGGCACACCCCTGATCCTGTCGGTTTGGTCTGACGCCCTGTTTGCATTCATCGCAAATCCGCTTGGCGCCGGGCCATGAGCGGACAGGACGATGATAGCGACAAGTCTTTTGATCCCACTCCGCAAAAGCTGGAAAAGGCTCGCAAAAAGGGTGAGATTGCCAAATCCAACGACCTGTCGGTTGTTGCGGCCTATACCGGGTTGCTGATCGCGCTGCTGTTGGCTGGCCAGTATATCGCACAGCGATTGGGTTCAGCTCTGGTCGTTCTGATCGATCAGTCCGATCAGATCGCGGCAATGATCACCACCGGTCCCGCCGCCAGCCCGGTCGCGGGTCTATTGCAAGCCACGATCGTTCCCGTTGCGGCCCTGTTTGCCCTCCCGGCGGCGGCAGTTCTACTCAGCCTGATCGCCCAGCGCGCGCTTGTTTTTGCGCCCGACAAGCTGGTGCCAAAACCCTCGCGCCTGTCGATCATTTCGAATGCAAAGAACAAATGTAACTACCCAGCTACCCCTCTGACTGAATTCAATATGACATTCTTTGCGGACGAGGTGGTCGAGCGCTGCATCGGCAAGAATCAACCAAAATCATCGTGGGATCGTCCTGAAATGTCGGAAAGGCGCATTGCCGAATTTCAGAAGTTTGGGGTAACAGATTGCATAGAAACCTGAGATGACAATTTGGGGGTCAGCGATCAATGAGCTATTATGCCAGTGATGTGGACGGCGGTTACTTTACTTTCGATGAGCGGCTGTCAGCCCTTTCCGAACTGATCTCGATGATCGACCGACCGGGCGACTATTGTGTGTATGGGCGGTTTCCTACCCCAATGCCTCGCATCTGGAACCACACGACAGGCCTCCTCGCATTCCCTCTCCAACCGGCACAATTACAGGACTTGATCACACTTGGTGAACGCGCACCATATGGACGCGGCGCAGAAACAATTTTGGACAGGTCCGTTCGTGACTGTTGGCAGGTTTCGCCAGATCAAATCAGCGTAGGAGGAGAAACCTGGGGCGAAACATTCAATCGCATCCTCAACCGTGCGGCCGAAGGCCTCGGCTACCCGCCGGAAGCTGTCGACGCGGAACTTTACAAAATCCTCGTTTACGAGGAAGGCGGTTTTTTTGCGCCGCACCGTGATACCGAGAAGGTTACCGGCATGGTGGCGACCTTGGTCGTTTCACTACCGGTTGCAGGGAAAGGGGGCGAACTGATCATCCGCCATCGCGGTCGAGAGACGATTGTCGAAATGTGTAGCAACGATCCTTCCGAACTGGTTTTTGCGGCCTTTTATGCTGATTGCGAACATGAAATTAGGCCTGTGACAGAAGGTCATCGCGCCTGTCTGGTTTACAATTTGGTTCTCACTCCGGGTCAAAATGTGGCCACCTCGGCACCGAACTATGCAGATCTTATGGGTCAGATTGCGAAGGAGATCAAAAACTGCTTCGCAACGTCGGACGCGCCTGAAAAACTTGTCTGGCTTCTCGAGCATGATTACAGCATCGCAGGTCTGTCGTTTGAAACCCTAAAAAACACGGATGCAACGGTTGGGCGTGCTTTGATTGCAGCTGCGGCACAGGCTGACTGTTCCCTCCACGCGGCCATCGTGCATGTTGATGAATATGCCGCCGCTGCCTACCTTGGGCGGGACTATGTCTGGGAAATCGAAGACATCGGCGCGGACGAATACGAACTCTATGATATCATTGAGCGGAGATGTGAGCTTGATGATTGGGTGCATCCCGATTTGGGCGCGAGCGCTTATGGCCAACTGGCGTTGGCGCAAAACGAATTGATGCCACCAGAACGGATCACAAATTGGGAACCTGACGTGAATCGCTTGACGGAGGCGAGCGGCAATGAGGGGGCCACAGTTGAGCGACACTATCGAAGCGCGCCCTTTGTTCTTTGGCCTGCTAAAGAAGGCCCTCGTGTTCTTGCCCAAGCCGGTGCCAAGGCGCTTTCCGTCCTTTTTGTACAGTCTGAGCAACGCGCTGCGACCTCTGACGGGAATGATTTGTCGCTTGACACCATTGCGGCTGAAATTGCTGAAGCTTGGCCAGCGCCCCAAGTCTTGCATTACTCGGACCGGGATGAGTGGCAAGAGAGCGGCGCAGTAATGCTGTCACGGCTTTGTCGTATCGGAAGTCGGAAAGCAACGGAATTATTTCTCGATCGGGTTGTGATACCGTATTACGGACCGGGTCTCAAAGCCGCACTGATTGAAGCAACATCGGAATTGGCTGAAAAAGACATGCTGAAGCGGCTTCTTGGCCTTGTTAGCGCACAATGCACAGAGCAGCCAGAAGCTGTCATAAATCTGGTCATGGGCCTGAGTGAGGCAAGTGATCAGGGGCAGAAAGTCATGACGCGGAATGCACTGAAAGATCTTATCAAGCACCTTTGTTCGGAGATACCGGTCGCGCTCAACGTACACCGGCCAAAAAACGCAGAGCCATTTTGGTACGGGTCGCGTCGACAGTCTGCCACGCCTTTGCCTGAACGCACGCTCCGGGAAATTTTTCAGTTGGCCTGGAGTTTTGATTTGGAAAGCAGCCTTGCTGGGGTGGTTGGCAATCTTGTCAACGCGCCCGACATCGTGCCGCCTGATCGCACCTTGCCACCCGTTCTGGCAAAATTGGGCACGTCGTTTCACGCGCAGGCATCAGAAAGTGAGGCATTCGCGCGGTTTTGGCGGCACTCGGCCAACGTCCTGCTGGCTCGCAGTCGTACCACACCTCCTGAACCGACCGATTGGGTCGTTAGCTCAAATGACTTGGGGTGCGGGTGCGAATACTGTGCCGAACTTGTTCGATTTTGTGCAGATCCGGTTACAACCACACATCAAATTCCAGTGAGAAGGGAGTTGCGGTCGCATCTGCGGTCCGTGATCGAAAGAGCGGGTGCGGATTTGAGTTGTGAAACTGAACGCAAGGGTAGTCCTTATACGCTCATCTGCACCAAGACCCGCGATAGCTACACCAGACGAAGACAGCAATATGCGAACGACATCTCTGCAATCAAGCGCTTACTTGAAGTGGCAGACGCTGTGCCAGAGGCCACTAGCATTGCAGCCAGCCTCCGCGCGGCGGTCAACTGTAGTCAGAGTAACTCTCCAACTACAACGACCTGACAAGCCCGGAATTGGTCAGCATGGTTTGAGGTTCAGGATGAGTTGATCGGGGAGAGTTCTCAAGGTTTCGAGTATGCTCCACCCCTGCTTGCGCGCCGTCTCAATGACGGTTCGAAGCGTGCAGAAGTTTTCTGCGCCGACGTGAGTTCGGAAGCATCCCGACACTTTTTGACGGACCTTGGTCATGCGAAGGTCCCTTTCGGCTTCATTGTTTGTAAACGGCACACTCAGGTCGTTGAGGAAGAGCAGAACCTCTTCTTTGCGGGTTTGCATCCGCAGCGCGAGATTATGTCCGATCCTGCGCTTTGGTTTGCCTCGCCGCGTTTTGCCGACCTTGTCCGGGACCAGCGGGGGAAGCGCCTCGTGCATCCGGATGGCCGTCTGGCAACATGCGTCATATCGGCGTTCGATGGCAGCAATCCGGGCGGGCACCACCGCGCGGGAATTCCGGTCTCGCGCCCTGTCTGCGGCTGTTTTGGCGTCCAGCAGAATGGAGCGCATCTCCGTGGCCCATGGCTCTTTCTCAATGTCGATCAAAGCCTGCAATTCCCGAAGGTGATGGGCGTTGCATAAGGCGTGACGCACTCCGGGGATCTTTCTGTAGGACGCCCAGTTGTCGTGAACGACACTTCCGGTCACCTCCTGCGTCACATCGCCTCTGCTACGGCCAATCCGGAAATGGCTCAAGTCTGGTGAGCACAGGATGTGGAGCCACCGGGTCTTGCCGTTGATGCGCAGGCCGGTCTCATCCATGTGCTTCACCGCAACGTCTGGGCCGCACAACAACGCTTGAATCCTGTTGACAACGGGCCGCATTACAGCCGCGGTTCTGGCGACGAGCGACGCCAGCGTTGCTGCGGAAATGTCGACCCCGTGAAGGTCGGAAAATATCTGCGCCAGGCGGTTGTCAGGGATGCAGTGCCGGGTTTGAAGATAGCTCGCCATGGCGGCAAGGTTGTCGCCATACTGCACCGGGGCGTTCACCCCTGCGGGAAACGTGGCCTGCACCCGGGTGCCACAGGCCGGGCAGACGCAGACACGCGCCCTGTGCTCAGTGACAATAAGCGGCGGTGGGGGTGGCAGGTCAAAGACCTGTCGCCTCACATACCGGTCGCAAACAACGCCAGACAGCCTGTGCTTACAGTCCGGACAGATGTGTGGGTAGTGATCGATGATCTGCTCCGGCGTCGAGGTCTGGCGCAGCGTCTTGCCGGGATGGCCGGGCTGACCTCCGGACTTGCGCCCGCAGGACCCGCGCAAACTTCTGGTTCGCTTCTTGCGCGCAGGCTTCGACAGCCCATCGCTTGAGGGAGGCTTGCCGCTGTTTGAGCTGTTAAGCCCAAGGCGGCGCTCCAGGTCCTCTACGCGCTGTGCGAGGGTTTTGTTGGCCTTCTCCAGATCTACGTTTTGCTTGAAAAGTTGGGCGTTTTGTTCGGTGATATCCGCGATCTGCTCTTCAAGCCTCTCGATCTTGGTGCGCAAGGCCGCGTTCTGCTCCGCCAGAACAATGACCAGATCAATCAGATTTGACTTTGAGAAGGTCGCAAGCCGGCTGCGGGTCAGGTGAGCAGTATCCATACGCCTATCGAGTCACAGAAACGCTAACCAAGAAACAAAAATAACCCGCTTGGCCCGATTCAAATCGTCGCAGTCAGACCACCTGGGCAGTTACGAACAAATTTGGCCGTGGCGGTTTGTTTGAATTTGCCAAAAGCTTTGTCAAATTGATGATCTACGGCATCTGCCTGACCCTGTTTTTGCAGGCGCACCTGTCTGAGATCCTGTCAGCCAGCGCCGCACCTGCCCGCTCCTCGATCCTGTTGATGTTGAACCTGCTGGTCCGGTTTCTGTTCATTGTCGTCCTGATCGCGTTGGCAATCGGTCTGGTGGACTACCTGTGGCAACATGCGGAACACATCCGCAAAAACCGCATGTCCCGTAAGGAAATCCAGGATGAGACCAAGGATGCCGAAGGCGACCCGCATGTGAAACAGCAACGCCGCCAGCGCGCACAGGAAATCGCCACCAATCAGATGATGGCCGAGGTCCCCAAGGCCGATGTGGTGATCGTCAACCCGACCCACTACGCGGTTGTTTTGAAATGGTCGCGCGCTTCCGGAGCAGCTCCGGTTTGCGTGGCCAAAGGCGTGGACGCGGTCGCCGCCATGATCCGGTCCAAGGCATCCGAGGCCAATATACCAATTCATTCCGATCCACCCACCGCGCGCGCTGCACGCCACGGTTGAGATCGGACACGAGATCGCCGAGGAATATTACCGCCCCGTCGCTGCCGCCATTCGTTTCGCTGAGGCCATGCGCAAACGGGCCAAAGGGCAGATCTGATGAGACGCGCGCATCTCTGATCTGTCGACCGTGACCGAAGTTGCGTATCAAAGAGAATATCAAAAACTGCACCCTCTGTTGCAGGAAGAGGCGCGGCTAATGCAGCAACTGGCCCGGTTGGACACACAACTTACCCAGATACGCACTGACAGTTCGCAATCGGACGGGTATCGCGTCACGGGGGCGGACGTGTTGTGGCATCGCTGGGAATCAGCCACGCGGCGGCAATTGAATACCGAACTGGCCCGGCTGCGGTCACAAAAGCTCGAAGCACTCGACAGCCTGCGCATTGCTTTTGGTCGCAAGCAGGCTGTTGAAACTCTGGTGAAACAGGCCCGGGCCGAAGCGCGACGACGATCCAGCTAGCGCCAAGTGCGGCAATTCCGCCAAATTGAACAATCAGGTGTCCTGTCGGCTGACGCTCATGATCAGGACGCGTGAGACATCCTGCCCGAGGTCCTTTTTGGCCACTTCCAGCAACGAATTGCGCAATACCGCCAGATTGTCGGACGTGGTAAACGCGCCATCGAATCCGCCGGAATTGGCGTGGTCAAACAGAACCTGCAGAAATCCATCCCGCAGCTTTGGCTCCATTTCATAAAACGCGTCCTCCAAGCCCGGCTGCGCCTCAAGGCTCAGGGTCATCGTAACCAGCGCCGTTATCTCGTCTGCTGCAACCACCGGAACCACGAATTGCTTAGTCAGCTTGAGGTACTCGTAGGCATCCGCCTTGTCGTCCTTTTTCGATTTGTCCGGTTTGGCATCCTTTGGTTTTTTCTTCTCAGCCATGGCCCCCTTATCGCCCTACTCGATTCACACATTTCCAGCGATCCCA
>CAXXPZ010000031.1:0-6148 GCA_963422555.2 uncultured Ruegeria sp. | reverse complement strand
ATCAATATCCGTGCCTCGGCCATTCTGGGGTTCGTCGGCGCCGGCGGGCTAGGGTATGAGCTGCGCAACGCCATGTCCTGGGGGCAGGGGGCGGTATGATGAGGCGGCGGCGATCTTCCTTTTGCTGTTCATCACCATTGTTGTTGTCGATCAGCTATCGGGTCTGCTGCGCGAACGCCTGACCTATGGATCCGATAAAGGAGCACGGGCATGAGCACTTTTGCCACCGATCTGACACTCGATGATCTGAAGGTCGAGGCCGACCGCCTGTTCAGTCGCAAACGCCTGACAAATTTCGGCTTGCCCGTGCTGGTGGTTGTTTACCTGATCTATGTCTTCTTTACCTTCGACGTACCGGGTCTGGCGGCGCGGGCCAATTGGGACAACGGCCGGACGCTGGTATCCGACAGCTATAGCTACAAAACCCATGTCGAACGGGACAACCGCAACGGCGAGGTCTCGGTTGCCATCGAAGGGGAACGCAAAGGGGCCTATCCTGACGGTATGACGCCGGAATGGGTAACGCCGGGCGAAACGACGGTTATTGATCTGGAAGGGGGCCATGTCGTTCGGTTCGGTCCAGAGACGATTGAGTATGACATTCCCGGATATGGAACGGTGCGCGCAACGCCCACGCGCGCAGCAGGGGTGCAGGCCGAGTTGCCGGATGGCGTCGTGCCCGACTGGATCAACATGTCGAAAAAACCGTCTGGCAATCACAACGGATGCGGGGCGTCTGACGGTCACCCGAAACCGGTCCGAGGTGTTTCGATACTTCACCGGGTGGGAGCTGTTCTGGTTCACCCTCGACAGCCCGTATTACGGCAAGTCCTTCACCGAACTTGTCGGTCTGGCGGCATCGGGTGAGGCGGGCGCGATCCTGAACGATTTCTGGACCAACAAGATGTGGCGGCATCAGGATGTGGCCTGGGCCATTTTTGAGACGATCCTGATGGCCTTTCTGGGCACGCTGGGCGCAGGCATGGTCGCGCTGCCGCTGGCGTTTCTGGCGACACGGAACTTTAACCCGCTGAAGTCGGTTCGCTTTTTCACTCGCCGCATATTTGATTTTGTCCGCGGTGTGGATGCGCTGATCTGGACCGTGGTTTTGGCCCGCGCCTTTGGTCCCGGCCCGCTGACCGGTGCATTGGCGATTCTGGTGACGGATACAGGGACCTTCGGCAAGATCTTCTCGGAAGCGTTGGAGAACGTCGATCAGAAACAGATCGAAGGGGTGCAATCCACAGGCGCCAACGCGCCGCAGAAGTATCGGTTTGGCGTGATCCCGCAGGTGACGCCGGTCTTGCTGAGCCAGTTGTTGTATTTCCTCGAATCCAATACCCGCAGTGCGACGGTGATCGGCGCAATCACAGGCGGCGGTATCGGTTTGCTGCTGACGCAGGCGATCATTACGCAAAAGGACTGGGAAGAGGTCGCCTATTACATCGTGCTGATTATCCTGATGGTCATGCTGATGGATTGGTTCTCGGGCTGGTTGCGCCGGCGGTTGATCCAGGGCGAGACCGGCAAAAGGCGTAAACCGCGCGGGACCAAGTCTCGACCAGCGCCGGTTGGTTGAAGTTCAGGTCAAAAGATTGCGAAACAGACAATGACACAACTGCGTTCGGATAAGCCGTTTATCCACCCCGATTGTCAGATTTCTGAAAGCACCTTTGGGGCCTTTGTCGAGATTGGGGCCGGGACTAGGATCGTAAATTCGGAGTTCGGGGATTACTCTTATTGCGATCGGACGTGCGACATTGCCAATGCCCGGATCGGCAAATTCGCCAACATCGCCAGTTTCACCCGGATCGGCGCGACCGATCACCCGATGGAAAAGGCCTCGCTGCACCATTTTCTTTACCGGTCGGCCAGCTATTGGGAAGACGCCGAGGATGACGCGGATTGGTTTGCTCATCGTGCCAGCCGCCGGGCTGAAATCGGGCATGACACCTGGATTGGACACGCTGCCATCATCAAGCCCGAGGTCACAATCGGACATGGCGCGGTGGTTGCGTCCGGAGCGATTGTGACCAAAGACGTGGCCCCTTATTCGATTGTTGCGGGCGTCACCGCCGAACCGGTCCGCCACAGGTTCCCCGCCGACATTGCCGAGCGCATGATGGCGTTGGCGTGGTGGGATTGGGATCACGCACGGCTGAGGGCGGCCTTACCCGATTTCCGAACCCTCAGCGCTGAGGCCTTCCTCGAAAAATACCAGTGATTGGGGACGTCGGAGAGAGGGCGAAACCCTCCCGTGCCCGCATCCGGATCGGCTACGCCGATACGTCTTGGCGGCCTTGGGCCGCGCGCCGCGCTTTGCGCGGCGCCACGCCCAACGGGACGAGACCTCCGTCAGGAGGTCGAAGACAGGCGGGAGGCCTTTTGCCCCTTATTCACCACTGAGCGTCAGGGTAACACGCTCGCCCGCAAAAACAGTCTTGCCATATTCCACCGGCTGCCCATCCGCGTCGGCATTTATACCCAGCGAGTGCAGAACCGGAGCGCCCTCTGTCAGGTTCAGGTGCAACGCCTGCGTCGTTGTTGCCGCCCGAGCCGTCAGGCGTGTCGATATTCGCGTATAGTCGTCCACTCCGCAGCTCTGCAGCGCGCGCGTGACCGAGCCTGTCTGGGTCAAAGCCTCCAGAATGCCAGGCAGGCGTTCCGCCGGAAACACGCTTTGAAACATCGCGATTGGCTGGCCGTCAGCCAGGGAAAGGCCGTCATAAACATGTACGGTATCCCCTGTGTTCAGTTTCAGTGCCTCCGCCTCGGCCGCGTCAGCGGCCCGGGTCGTTAGCGACAGTATCTTTTTGCCGGGGATTTTCCCGCTTGCGGAAATACTCTTGTGATACCTGACCCGCTTGCCGATGGGGTAATCAGTCGGCCTCGCGGCGACAAAAACCCCAGCACCGCGTCGCGGGTGGACCAGGCCCTGCTCAGCCATATCCGACAGGGCACGCCTGACGGTGTGTCGGTTGACCCCGTGCTTGGCTGCCAGTTGCGCCTCGGTCGGCAGGCGGTCGCCGGTTGCATAACGACCCTCGGCGATGTCTGACGTCAGGTCCAGGGCGATACTTTTCCAAATCGGCGTTTTGCTCATGTCACCAAAATTTCACACGGTTGCGGATTGCGCCATTCGTTGCGCAGCTATATTATTTGTCTAGTTGTATAGTATATGCAGACAACCCGGCCAAGAGGCTTTGATGGTGGAACAGACAGATTTTTCAACTGAGGCGCGGCAAGTGTGGATGGGCGTTTTGGCCCGGTCCCCGCACTCGGCGTTACAGAAGGCTTGGGCAAAGGCCGATCTTAACCCGTCGTTCGAATGGCTGCGTGCGCCCGAAATCGGCGGCGTGATGGTTCGGGGCCGCACGGGCGGGACGGGTGCCCCGTTCAATCTGGGCGAGATGACGGTCACGCGCTGTTCGCTGGCCTTGCAGGACGGGACAATTGGGCACGGCTATGTGCAGGGCCGATCAAAGTCCGGGGCGGAAACCGCCGCGCTGGTTGATGCGCTAATGCAAACCCCGGCTGCGGATCAGGTGCGCGCCCGGGTGATCGATCCGCTGAACCGGCAAATGGCAGCCGCCAAAACGGACCGCGCGGCAAAGGCTGCCGCCACCAAAGTCGAATTTTTTACCATGGTGCGGGGAGAGGACACATGAACGCCCAAACGCAGTATTCGGGCGGGTTCCAGAACGCCCCGATCGATGCATCCCACGCGTTTCGCGCCGCAATGACTGTCATGGCGCGTCCGGGAGAAATCCGCGAATTGACAGGCGCGCGTCCGCCGGCACCGTTGTCGGGTGCGGCTGGGACTTTGTTGCTGACGCTTTGCGACCCCGAAACGTCGGTCTGTTTGGCGGGCGGCACGGATACGGAACAGGTCCGGCACTGGCTGACATTTCACACCGGCGCGCCGATTGTTTCCGCCGCCGAGGCAGATTTTGCCATCGGATCGTGGGACGCGTTGATGCCGTTGAATACCTATCGCATCGGTACGCCCGAATACCCGGACCGCTCGGCCACGTTGATTGTGGAATGCGAAGATCTGGCGCTACACGGTGCCACCCTAAGCGGGCCGGGCATCAAACAGTCCAGCCATCTGTCACTGCCGGATATCGCGGCGCTGCAGTGCAACGCGATGCTCTATCCGCTGGGATGCGATTTTTTCTTCACCAGCGGTGATCAAGTCGCAGCGCTCCCACGCTCAACTCAGATCAGGGCCGGAGGGTAAGCCATGTATGTTGCCGTCAAAGGGGGCGAAAAAGCCATTGAAAACGCCCATGCGTGGCTGGCAGAGGAACGGCGCGGCGACACGGACGTTGCTGACCTGAGCATTGCGCAGATTCGTGAACAGCTAAGCCTTGCGGTCAATCGTGTGATGGCCGAAGGCTCGCTGTATGACCCTGACCTTGCGGCGTTGGCCATCAAGCAGGCGCGCGGCGATCTGATCGAGGCGATCTTTCTGATCCGTGCCTATCGCACCACACTGCCGCGCTTTGGGTATTCGAACCCGGTGGAAACCGGCGATATGGCCTGCGACCGGCGCATCTCGGCCACGTTCAAGGATGCGCCCGGCGGGCAGGTTCTGGGACCGACCTTCGACTACACCCACCGTTTGCTGGATTTCAAACTGGCCGCCGATGGAGAGGTTCCGCCCGCGCCCAAGGACACGCCGCGCACGGGGCCAACTCCGCATATTACCGAGTTCCTGAAAGGTGAGGATCTCATTCAGGACGAACCGTCCAATGATGCCACCCCCGGTGATCTCACGCGCGAGCCGATGGAGTTTCCGTCAAACCGTCCCCTGCGCCTGCAATCGCTGACGCGCGGGGATGAGGGGTTCGTGCTGGGCATGGCCTATTCGACCCAACGCGGCTACGGCCGCAATCATGCCTTTGTCGGTGAGTTGCGGATCGGAAAGGTCGCGGTTGAGATGGATATTCCCGAGCTAGGGTTTGCCATCGACATCGGTGAGGTCGAAGTGACCGAATGTGAGACGGTGAACCAGTTCAAGGGCTCTAAAACCGAGCCGCCGCAATTTACGCGCGGCTACGGTCTGGTCTTTGGACAATCCGAGCGAAAGTCAATCGCGATGGCTTTGGTCGATCGTGCCCTGCGTTGGGAAGAATTGGGCGAGGACAATCTGGGTGCGCCCGCGCAGGACGAGGAATTTGTCCTGAGCCATGCGGACAATATTCAGGCGACGGGTTTTCTCGAACATATCAAACTGCCGCATTACGTGGATTTCCAATCCGAACTGGAACTGGTCCGCAAATTGCGTCGTGAGGCCGAAGATCGGACCACATCAAAGGAGGCTGCGGAATGAAAGCGGTTGTTTTTGATATCGGTGGCGTGCTGATCGATTGGCAACCGCACCTGGCCTGGGTCGAGGCGCTGGGGTCGGAACAGGCGGCGCATGACTTTGTCGAGCGCACCGAATTCCGAGCACGCAATGCGCGCGGTGACAACGGCGAACGGTTTGCCGATCTGGCGCAAGAACTGGATGACCCGCAGGATCAACGGTTGTTTGCCGCCTATGTCGACCTTTACACGCGGACAGTTGAAACCCCGATCCGCGGCACATGGGATGTTCTTGACCGGCTCAGGGATCAGGGCACCCCGATCCACGCCATCACCAACTGGTCGGCTGAAACCTGACCCGAGGGCCTGAAGGTTCACCCGCGTCTTGGCGAGGTGTTCGGGACGCTTGTTATTTCAGGGCAAGAGGGTGTGATGAAGCCCGACAGGCGTATCTTTGAACTGCTTTGTGAACGCGCGGACATTGCGCCCGAAGATTGCGTGTTCATCGATGACGGGCTGCACAATGTCGAAGGCGCGCGCGCGGTTGGCATGGGCGCGATACATTTCACCACGCCTCAGGCGCTGGAGACCGCGCTGACCGAAAGGGGCATTCTATGAGCCAGCTTCGCGTCAGGGGTGCCAGCGCCACGGCTTTATTGTCCGCGCCGTTCTGTGCGGCGCCACACATGGTTGGATATGCGCGGATTTTCGCCGGTTCTTGCACGTTCCGTCCCGCCGACCGCGCTCCACTCGTCGCATGTGTCGCGTTTCAGCGCACGACGTCGTCGTTTCGCGTGACGGTTGTGCCAAGACAAATAGGCGAAAACGCCCAAAAGAA
>CAXXPZ010000030.1:0-86552 GCA_963422555.2 uncultured Ruegeria sp. | reverse complement strand
GCCGTGGCCGACGGGCGCGCCGATCTTGCGTCGCTGGATGCGCTGATCTGGGCCTTGCTGTGCGAACACACGGATCTGTCGCTGCATCTGCGCGAGGTCGCAAAGACACCTCCAACCCCGGTATTGCCCTATATCACCGCCAATGGGCAGGATGCTGGGCGTATTGCTGGCGCCGTAGCTGCCGCCATCAATGATCTGTCGGCATCTGATCGGAAACTGCTGCACCTCAAAGGGTTGGTGGACATCCCCCCCGAGCAGTACCTGTCAGTTCCCAATCCGCCTACGCCCAAGGCACTGGCCACGACAAACTGACAATTTTGATCAGAACGTCTGGTCAATTTGGCGGTTTCGGCACTTGATCTTGTCATTTGCGCATTGCATTGGTTCAGTTTTTCAGCCCTAGTACCGCATCAACACCAACCACTCCGAGACTGCCCGTGACAGAATCTGAACCGCCCCGGGTTTACCGGAGAGTTTTTTGCTCAAGACTCAGGCGACTTTATCAAGGGTGTTCAGGTTTGCATAGAATGCGTCCTCCAGTTCTTGTGGCGGCCGGTGCCCGATCGCGCCGTGCAGCCGCTTGTTGTTGTACCAGCTGACCCAGTCCAGGGTTTCCCACTCAACCTGGCCAACCGTTTTCCATGTGCCGAAGAACTCAATGACTTCGGTCTTGAACAGGCCGATGATGCTTTCTGCCAGGGCGTTGTCATAGCTGTCCCCGACGCTGCCGACCGATGCGTCGATCCCGGCCTGGGCCAACCGCTCTGTGTACCGAACCGCCAGATATTGCGACCCCCTGTCCGAATGGTGAATGAGCCCGTCTGCCTGTGATGGTATTCGTTGGCAGATCGCCTGGTTCAGCGCGTCCAGCACGAAGCTGGTGGTCATGGACGTGGACACCCGCCAGCCCACGATCTTGCGCGCAAAGACATCAATGACAAAGGCCACGTAGACCATTCCCGCCCAGGTCGACACATAGGTGAAGTCGGAGACCCAGAGCTGGTTTGGTGCGGTGGCCGTGAACGCGCGATTGACCTTGTCTTCCGGGCAGGCCTGTGCAGGGTCCGGGATCGTGGTCTTCTTCTTGCCGCGTGTAACACCCTGCAACCCCATGACTTTCATCAGGCGTTCCACCGTGCAGCGTGCGATGTCATAGCCTTCCCGGCGCAGTTGATGCCATACCTTGCGCGCGCCATAGCGTCCCCGGCTGGCATCAAAGACGCGCTGGATTTCCCGCGCATCCTTATCGTCCTTCCTGGCCCGATCCGAGGCTTTGTCCGGGCTGCGCCGGATAGACAGACGCGCATAATAGGACGATGGCGCGATCGGCAGCACCCTGCAGATCGACCCGACACCGAACTCGTCCCGATGATTATCGATGAATGCGATCATTTCCGGAACGGGCGGTCGATCTCCGCCTGTGCGAAATACGCGCTCGCCTTCTTCAGGATCTCATTGGCCGTGCGCAATTCCTTGTTCTCACGCTCCAAGGCTTTCAGACGTGCCTTCTGCTCGCTGGTCAGCCCATCGCGTTCGCCGGCATCGCGCTCCGCCTGCTGGCACCAGACTCTGAGACTGTCCGGCGAGCAGCCGAGCTTTGGCGCGATCGCGTGGTAGGCCGCGTTGTCACTGGCGTAATCCGCGCGATGATCTTTATAAAGCCGAACGCCGCGGGCGCGAAACTCAGCCGTGTACTTCGGGGGTGATTTTTTCTTCTCCATAGGGTTCATCCTTTGAGAGTTTTACTCTCCGGTAAACCCGGGGCGGTTCAATCCGCTCCCGTCATCCAGATCAGGAACCTCCACAAAAGCTTTGGACAGCTCGAAGTGCTCAAGGGCGTGGATATCACCGCCCACCGGGGCGACGTGGTGTCCCTGATCGGATCATCCGGATCAGGCAAGTCCACGCTGTTGCGATGCTGCAACCTGTTGGAAGACAGCCAGCAAGGCGAAATTCTGTTCAAGGGCGAGCCTGTGAGCTGGAGCGGCAATGACGCCCACCGTCGCCCGGCCGATCCCAAACAGGTGCTGCGCATCCGTACGAACCTGTCGATGGTGTTTCAGCAATTCAATCTGTGGGCGCACCTGACCATCCTGCAAAACGTGATGGAGGCGCCGGTCACCGTTCTGGGCCGCGACAAGGCCGAGGTTGAAGACAGCGCGCGCAAATATCTTGAAAAGGTTGGCATCGGCGACAAATGCGACGTCTACCCTGCGCAACTGTCGGGCGGCCAGCAGCAGCGCGCCGCCATCGCCCGCGGCCTGTGCATGGAGCCCGAGGCGCTGTTGTTTGACGAACCGACCTCGGCGCTGGACCCCGAACTGGAACAGGAAGTGATCAGAGTGATCAAGGATCTGGCCTCCGAAGGGCGCACCATGCTGATCGTGACCCATGACATGCAGATGGCGGCCGATATCTCAAGCCACGTGGTGTTTCTTCATCAGGGCAAGATCGAAGAAGAAGGCCTGCCCGAAGACATCTTTACGACCCCTGAATCCGCACGGCTTCAGGGCTTTCTCTCCGCCACCAAGGCGGCTTAACTTCAGGACAGAACCAAAAAGGGGAGTAACACATGAAAAACCTGATTCTGACCACAGCAGCGCTGGCGCTTGGCGCTGGTATGGCGATGGCCGACACCATCCGTATGGGCACCGAGGGCGCCTATGCACCGTGGAACTTTATCAACGATGCCGGCGAGATCGACGGCTTCGAGCGTGAACTGGGCGATGAGCTGTGCAAGCGTGCCAATCTGGAATGCGAATGGGTCAAGAACGACTGGGATTCGATCATTCCGAATCTGGTGTCAGGCAACTATGATGTGATCATCGCGGGCATGTCGATCACGGATGAACGCGACGAGGTTATCGACTTCACCCAGAACTACACGCCGCCGGATCCATCTGCCTATGCTGCGATGTCAGATGATGTCGATGTCGTTAGTGGCGTGATTGTTGCGCAAACAGGAACCATTCAGTCCGACTACATCGCCCAGTCCGGGGCAACGCTGGTCGAATATGCCAGTTCCGAGGAAACCATCGCCGCTGTACGCAATGGCGAGGCAGATGCTGTTCTGGCCGACAAATCCTTTCTTGCGCCGATCGTAGGCGAAGACGCCGATCTGCGATTCGTCGCGGATGAAGTTCCCCTTGGCGGTGGCGTCGGCATGGGTGTGCGTGAATCGGATGGTGATCTGAAAGAAAAATTCAACGCCGCCATTTAATCCATGAACCTTGATTCCGCAGTTGGAGTTTGTTTCCGGCCAATTTCGGCAGGTGCGTTCGCGTTCTGGTTGTGCAATTTTGGCCTATCAACAGGCCGGCAACACTTTGGGAGGTGGCTTTGGGTTGCGCCCATGCAGGAATTTTGCGAGAGCGCGGCCAAGAATCCGGCACCAACGCTCAATGGCGGTCAACTGCGGCGCAGATTGCAGGTTACGCAAGAACCGTGTCATGTCCGTCAGTTTCGACCGGATCTGCCGCGTTTGCCCATGGCTGCTGTTCAGGAACAGCGTTGTCTGTCCCGCGTGTCTGGTCGCTCGTGCGACACCAGTCAATAACAGCGGACGGCTGGTGATCGCTTCTCGCGATGTCATTGGGTCAACCAGCCGGACAAAAAGCGACCACCAATTGTAAACCAGCGCCGTCATTCGGGCGGTGATCTGCGTACGCTTCAGATCCTGCGTTGTGAACCCGCCCCACCCCCATTGGTTCTTCAGTTCGTCAAACGCGTTTTCCGCATCAGCCCGATCCCGGTAGAGCTGTGCCAGGGTGAGGCCCTCGCAATCCAGCGAGGTCACCAGAACGCTGTACTCCCAAAGCGCCGCCTGAGCCGGGACCACCTCGGCGAGGCCCAGAAGAAGTTGCTCATTCTCTTCACCAATCGGCGCTGTCAGCGCCACGTCCTTTGGCACCCGACGGCGCAGAACAACAACACGGCGTTTGCGACTCCAGCCCATCAATTGCAATTCCGATGCCGCCGCCTGCCAGCCGCGACCTGCCTCAGTCCAGCCGGTTTTTGCAGCAAGTTTTGACGCCAGTTCCTTCACCCGTTTCGTCATGCGTAGCTTGAAAAGATAGGGCTGAGCCCGCTCTTCAAGCGCAGACATCACCGTTTCATTGCCATAGCTGCTGTCACCACGAACAAGATACGGCCGTGCGGCAGGGGCGAGGCCATCCAGAATTTCCAGCAGACCAGAAAGACCATGCGTGCCGTGATGTTCATTGCCCGCGGTGACCTCAACGCCCAGGATCAGCCGCAGGTTTGCGATCATAAAGCTGTGGTAACAATGAGAGGGTCGACCGGGTTTGTGGGGATTGTAGCCCACAACTGCACCTTCCTGTTTGCCATAGATCGGTTTGACCGTGGTGTCCGCGTCCAGGATCCAGTCTTCCTGCATCACTGGATGCAGCGGGAATGTCAGATGGTGCTTCAGCCAGATGTCCGCTTCTCGCTGATCAAGGGTCGCCAAAGCCCGCCGAACCGAGTCGTCGCTGCAGATTTTGCTCAGCCCCAGAAACGCCGGATTGATCCCATCGTGCCGCAGCGCATTCACATGCGCATAGCGCCGACCGCCGGTCACGATCGACAGAACCATCGTGCCCAGAACATCCCGAACCTTTGGCGCATTGGGGCTGCTGAACCGCAACGGGCAATCCGCAACAAAGGGATCAAACAGATCGGCCTGCTTCAGATAATCGATGAAGAACGGCAACTGGCCCAGCGGAGTGACGGCTTCGTCCGGAGACCAGCGAACATGAACCTGACCGCTGAAACTGTCCAGCGCAACGGGCTCATTCGAATGCGCTTGTTCAACCTCAGCGCGATCACCAAATGGGTGAGCCAATTATAAACCCTCCAACGGCTATTCTTAACTGGACCTCAACAGTTTACCCGATATCGCCTCCGCGCCTACTGCGGAATTAAGGATGAAGGATGATGGCAGCCTGAATGAGCTGATCACCAAATGGGAAGTGTCCTCGACCTTCTGATCATGTTTAGGCGGCGCGCCCGGAACAACCCGGGCGCGCCGCACTAGCGCCTTTGACTATCTAAGAGGCCCGCCATTTTCTCGTTTTGCGCTGATCCCGACACACTGGGGACGTTCCGTTGGTTCTCGTGCTACCTGACCAACGGCGTGCACTGGTCGTTCTATATGTCGTTCTTCAAGGTTCTGGCCTTGCTGGCCGTAACCGCACCGGTTGCGCTGACATTCGGCTTTGTCGGTGCCATGGCCGCCAGGTCGCATGTCCCCCCCGTCAGCTGGTTGGGCAAAGGCTATATCGCCATCGTGCGCGGCGTGCCCGACATCGCATTCTTCATGTTTTTCGTGATCGCGCTGGATCAGGCGTTCGAATGGACGCGGCATCAGGTCATGTGCCCGGAATGGACCGATCCGGTACGTCAGGGCAACGATTTCATCGTCTGTCAGGCCGCCAAGCTGCCGCTGGGCACAGCCCCGGAATGGGTGCATGAGACCTATGGCTTTCTCCTTGCGGTCATTACTTTTTCCATCGTGTTCGGCGCCTTTGCGGCCAATGTCATGTTTGGCGGAATGCGCGCTGTTCCGCATGCTCAACTGGAAACCGCCGAAGCCTACGGCATGACCCGGCGCCAGACTTTCTGGCGCATCCTTGTACCGCAGATGTGGGTTTACGCCCTGCCCGGCCTGTCAAACCTGTGGATGGTTCTGATCAAGGCCACACCGCTGCTGTTCCTATTAGGGATCGAAGATATCGTTTATTGGGCGCGGGAATTGGGTGGAACCAAGACATCCAAGTTCACCGCCTACCCGCATGGCGACTGGCGCATGTGGTATTTCCTGTTCCTTTTGGTCTTCTATCTCGGCATGACCCGCGTGTCTGAGATCGGGCTGGAAAAACTAATGCGCCGACTGTCGCATGGTCAGGCCACATCCGGCGGTGAGATGCTGCGCAAGGAGACCACAGCATGAGCTGCTTGCAGACCATTCAGGATTATGCCCTGCGTTCGGTCGGCTTTGGCGAGCGTCTGCTGCCAAGATCCGACTTTACCTTGTGCGAGCAGTTTACCCTGATCGGGTCCGGCATGATCTGGAACGTGTATTTCGGGATTGTAGCGCTGGCGACCGGGTTCTTTCTGGCCACCGCACTGGCGGTCGGCAAGGCATCCCCCAACAGATGGCTGCGCAAGCCGGCAGAGTGGTTCATCTTTCTGTTTCGGGGTTCGCCGCTGTTCATTCAGTTCTTCTTTGCCTATTTCTTCTTCCTGTCGCTGAAAAAGACCTACCCCATGCTCGATGGCCTCACCTCGGCCTGGCTGGGGGCCCTGATCGTGCTGTTCCTGAACACTGCGGCCTATTCGGGTGAAATCTTTTACGGCGCGCTGCGGTCGATTCCCAAGGGCGATATCGAGGCAGCGGATGCTTATGGCATGTCTGGCTGGTCGCGGTTCCGCCGGATCGTCTGGCCAACCATGCTGCGTCTGGCCTGGCCTGCTTATACCAACGAGGCGATCTTTCTGTTTCACGCCACAACGCTGGTCTACTTCTCGGCCTTCCCGGCATGGCAACAACGCGGAGACGCGCTGTATTACGCCAGCTATTTCGCGGACAAGACGTTCAATCCCTTCGTCCCCTACCCGATCCTGGCGTTCTATTTCATCTTGCTGACGCTGGTGGTGATCTGGGGCTTTGGACTGGTCAACAAACGTCTGAACAGACACCTGCCCGCCGAGAAGAAGTCCAAGATGCGGTTGCGCCTGAACCTGGCGCGCTGAACCGGCGCAACGCCATGGATCAAACCTGGACATCGGGCTTCGATCCACCCTTGATCAAATACCCTTAGGCAAAAAAAGCCCCGCCTGACACGGCGGGGCAAAGTTTTTGCAGATGTGCCTGCGATCAGTTCGATGCAGCCTGCGATTGTGCTGTGTATTCAGCCAGCGAGCCGGAAACGATATCGTACCATTCGCCGGTCTGACGCATTTCGTTCAGACCATTGTTCAGCATCGAGATGTACTGCAGACCGAACGGGTTGGACTTGTGCGCCAGCAACCGGATCGTCGACAGGTGGGTGATGTTCTCGTTCTGAACGACCTCGTTTTCCAGACCCAGTTTGGCGATTGCACCGTTGGCCTGCTGAATGGCCATACCCGTGGCATGAGCCGAGCCGTTCATAACCGCCTCGATGCATTCTTCCGGCGTGCGCGGGCGCAGCAGTTCGATTTTGGGGGCGACCATTCCGGCCTCTTCCAGATCGTTTGTGAAGAAACCTTCCATCCGGCAGAAAATGGCACCTTCGAACTCTTCGATGGATCGCGCGTTGGCGTATTTGCTGTCCGGCAGGGTGTAGTAGCCGACAACGGATTCATACAGCGGCTGCGAGGCATAAAAACCGTTGCAGCGATACAGGCTGTCTTCACCCATTGCGTCCGGGTTCTTGGCGCAATCGGGAACAACCCAGACCACAGCGATGTCATACGCGCCTGCAGGCAGCAATGTGTAGAGATGCGAGTTGAAGTCGTTCACCCAGCCCGAATTGTATTCGCGGCTGTTGCCCGACCGATGCAGAGCGGTCGATGTCAGACGCATGAGAAAGCCGCCACCGGTCAGGCTTTCGTCCGTATACGGTGCCCAGTCGTTGCCCGCCAACAGGCGGATCGGGGGCTCATAAACGTCCCTAGGCTTTGTATTCAAAGCTTTTTCTTCTTCGCGCCGCACAACTTCGTTGAATTCTGTGGTTGCGTTCAGGCGACCATCTTCACAAGGCAGGTTCAGAATAATTCCCGGCGCCAGGTTGTTTGGGTTACCAGCAACTGCGTCCCTGTTTGCGTTAAAGATGACCTGATAATCGCGCGTGCCGTATGCAGCGGCCGCGATCGATGCCAGCGTGTCACCTTGCTGAACCGTGTAGGCCTCACAGGCCACCTGCGCCTGTCCAGCGACACCGCTCATGAAAATCAGCGACATTGCAGGTGGGTGATTTTGGCGAAAGCATAAGGAGGGCGTAGCCCGACTGGAGCTTTCGCCAAAATCTCGCGCGGATTTTATCCGTGCGGTTGGCGGTGACAGCGGTCAGGATTTTCCAATCTTCAAACCAGAAAGAGGATTGGATGCCTGGGCGTTTTATCACCGACCGACAATACGAGGACTACATGAAACTTCGGACTCAATACACCCAGAACATAGCGGCCGTGAAAGCCGGTTTCAGTTCGAGCACCGGATCGCGCATTGACCGGGACCCGCGCCCGCCATCGCAAAAGAAACAAGAACGCCGTCACGGCGGCGGCAAACCGGATCCGTTAGCCGGGATTTGGGAGGAGGTTGTTGTTCCTCTTCTGGAAAAGCAGCCCCATCTGCGTCCGTTTGCGATCCTGGAAGAGCTACAACTCCGGCACCCGGACCGTAATCTGGGCAAGGCGCGTCGCACGTTGGAACGGCGTATGCGTGCCTGGCGCGCAGAACATGGCCCGGATCGGGACGTCATCTTCCGCCAGACACATCCGCCGGGCCGGCAAGGGATGTCGGATTTCTTCAAGGCCGATGATTTGAACGTCACTATCGCGGGTCAGCCATTCGCGCACCGGGTTTATCACTTCACCCTGGTTTTCTCCGGCTGGGAATATGCCGAAGTTGTTCTTGGCGGGGAGAGTTTTACCGCGCTGGCCTGCGGACTGCAGAATGCCCTGTGGCAGGTGGGCGGAGCACCACGTGAGCACCGCTCGGACAGCCTGTCAGCTGCCTTTGGCAACAGGAAGAAGGATGTTGATGAGGATTTGCGGGCGCGGTACGAGGCGCTGTGTGCCGATTATGGCATGGAACCGACCCGAAACAATCGCGGCATCGCCCACGAGAACGGCTCCATCGAAAGCCGCCATGGACACCTCAAGGCGCGTCTGGAACAAGCGCTGCTTCTGCGCGGCAGTTCTGACTTCGAGACTGTGGAGGCATGGCGGCGCTTCATCGCTCAGGTCGTTGGCCGCCACAATGCACAACGCAGGGAGCAAGTGGCCCTTGAACGCGCCGATCTCCAGCCGCTGCCAGAACGGCGGAGTTGCGATTATGATGCGGCACGTGTGCGGGTGACCTCTTCCAGCGGCTTTGTCTTTCGCAAAGTGTTTTACACGGTTCCCTCGCGGCTGATCGGTTTCGAGTTGAACCTGCGTGCCTACGATGATCGTCTGGAACTGTTTCTTGGCAACACCCGGATCGATACGTTGCCACGCGGGCGGACCCCTGATCACAAGCGCGGCACACATGGCCATGTCGTCAACTACCATCATGTGATTCACAGCCTGCGCACCAAGCCCGGTGCCGTCGCAAACCTGACCTATCGTGATGCGCTTTTTCCCAGAACGGAATACCGCCGCACATGGGAGGCGCTGTCCGCGGCATGGCCCTTGCGCAAGGCTTCCCAAGCCATTGTTGACCTGCTGTGGATAGCACATGAACACGCTTGCGAGGCGGAACTTGCTGTCGCTCTGGATCAGATACTCAAGGCTGGCGGCCTGCCTGATCTCGACGATCTGCATGTGCGCTTTGCGCAGAAAACAGAAGCGGATCACCCCGATGTTCCGATCCATATCCCAACCATAGCGGTCTATGATGGTCTGCTTTCCGAGCCAGGAGCCACAGCATGAGCATCACGGTAGAAACCGCCAAGCTTCCCATCCTGTTGAGCAATCTCAGGCTGCCGACAATCGCCTGTTTCTGGCCGGAGTTCTGCATCAAGGCGGATAAGGAGGGCTGGCCTGCAGAGCGGCTGTTGGCGGCCCTGTTTGAGCTGGAGTTGAGCGAACGGGACCAGCGGCGGATACAGCGCCACCTCGCGGCCGCCAAGCTGCCCCAGGGCAAGACCCTCGACAGCTTTGACTTCTCGGTTGTTCCGACCGTGAGCAAGGCCCGGATCAACGCGCTGGCCGAGGGCGACACCTGGTTGCAAGCCGGTCACAATTTGCTGGCCTTCGGCCCTCCGGGTGCCGGAAAATCGCATTTGGCGGCAGGCATCGGCTATGAGTTGATCCAGCGGGGCCACCGCGTCCTGATGATCAGAACATTCGATCTGGTGCAGCGCTTGCAGACGGCGCGACAGAACCTTTGCCTCGCGCAGGACATCCAAAAGCTCGACAAATTCGACCTGCTCATACTCGATGACATCTCCTACGTGCAGAAAGATCAGGCCGAAACCAGCGTCATCTTCGAACTCATCGCCGCGCGCTACGAACGAAAATCAATCATGATCACTGCAAACCGCCCTTTCAGCGGTTGGGACGATGTGTTTCCCGATAAAGCCATGGGCATAGCCGCAATCGACCGGCTCGTACATCACGCGACAATCTTCGAGATGAATGTCGAGAGCTATCGACGTCGCGCAGCTCATGCCGCTGCAATGTCGCTCAGCGACATTGAAGATGAAACCCGCTCCAACGCCAAAAACAAGGAGGACAAAACCACACCAAAGAACAAAATCGAACCTTGAAATGAGTGCACCAAATTGACATTCTGCAACCCGTCACCGTCACCCGCCTTCAATGTCGCGCACTTGCACGAGCAATGTCGCGCTACATGCGCCTTTGCTTCGCTGGGAAGGAAAATTGACAATGCGCCAAGTGCCGCAACACCGCACAATACGTTGGAAAGCTTCATTCTGAGCTCCTACCGAAAGAGTTAACATGGAGATAAACGAGGCACTGGTGACGCTTGATACTCAGATGATCAGGTGATTTTGCCGGTTGTCCTTATCATATGTGGCGGCAAGAAACGAAAGCCGGATCATTCTGCGAAAGGTACTGAACGCCACAGCCGAAAAGCCGGGCGCATGATTGTTCGATCCACGAGGGAGGTATCGGAAACACGATAGCCTCGCGATGAGAACACCCGCGATGGGCACCCCCGATACTGACTGCAGACAGAAAAGCGGCATCTTCTTTGTGATGACGGTGCGTCGTGCAGGCTGGCCAATGACTGAAAGACCAATGACTCCCAATCCAGCTTTGGATCTTCGACAATGTTCCAACGGTTGGCACCTGCAACACTTTCATCGCGCGACGGCGATGCTCCCATAGTCAGTACGTTTCTCAGCCACCTCGAAGGGGACGAACTCTGGTCGTTTTCAATTCGGAAACAACCATAACGTTTGTTCGCGGTGGAAATCGGCAAAAATGGGGCAAAAACGGGGTTAATTGTTGCGAGATCGGATGCGTTGCACAGCCGCAACTCAACATTGATCACGATAACGAGGTGTCTTTTGGGTACTGTGAAAACCGAGGGCAAGGTAATTTGATCAAATTTCGTGACATCACGCATCTCCTCCTTTAAACCTGTCGAAACATGTCCGATGGAGGTTTCTATGGACCTGAGCAGCCTGCACACATTTCGGGTGGCGGCCTGTGACCTGAACGGTCAGATGCGTGGCAAACGTGTTCCACCCTCTTATGCGTCCAAGCTGGACAGTGGCGCGGTACGGATGCCGTTTTCGGCCCTGAATGTCGATCTGTGGGGCGCTGATATCGACGGCAGCCCGCTGGTGTTCGAAAGCGGCGATGCCGATGGCGTCCTGTTGCCGACCGAACGCGGGCCGGTGCCGATGCCGTGGCTTGGCACGTCAACCGCGCTTGTCCCGATGGCACTGCATGACGACAATGGTGCACCGTTTGCCGGGGACCCACGCCATGCGCTGTCGGCTGTCTTGTCCCGGTATGCACAGCGGGGCTGGTCGGTCGTGGCCGCAACCGAGCTTGAATTTACCCTGCTGGACGCCTCGGGCTCGCAACCAAAGCCGCCTTTGAACCCGGTCAACGGTCAACGCCTCAGGGATGAGGCCGTATTGTCCATGGCTCAGCTGGATGCGTTTGACGCGTTCTTTACCGATCTCTACGACGGGTGTTCCGCGATGGGCATCCCGGCACAGACCGCCATTTCCGAAAGCGGGATTGGCCAGTTCGAGATCAATCTGAACCATCAGGACGCCTTGCGTTGCGCTGATGATACGTGGCTTTTCAAGGCGTTGACGCGCGGTCTTGCGCGCAAGCACGGATTTTCGGCCACCTTCATGGCAAAACCATATGCCAGTGATGCGGGCAACGGGATGCATGTGCATTTCTCGGTGACCGACGCGCAGGGGCGAAACGTGTTCGACAATGGCGGGCCGGACGGAACCGCAACCCTGCAGGCGGCTGTCGCTGGGTGCCTAGCCGCGATGCCCGGCAGCACGCTGATATTTGCGCCGCATGGCAATTCCTATACGCGGCTCGTCCCCGGCGCCCACGCGCCGACCGGGGCCAGCTGGGCCTATGAAAACCGAACCGCGGCGATCCGCATCCCGGGCGGGGCACCTGCTGCGCGGCGGATCGAACATCGCGTCGCCGGGGGCGACATCAACCCGTACCTGATGCTGACCGCCGTGCTTGGTGCCGCCCTTGTTGGCATCGAAGACAATCTCAGCCCCCCTGCCCCGATCACCGGCAACGCTTATGAGGCCCGCGGCATTCCGCAATTGGCGGGCGATTGGAGCGCCGCAATCGCAGCGTTTGAAACCGATCCAATCGTTGCCCGCGTCTTTTCGCCCGATCTGATCCGTAATATGGTCCTGACCAAACGGCAGGAAATCGCGCGCTTTGCGGACCAACCACCCGACGAACACTGGCTCAGCTATCTCGAGTCCGTATGATCCCCTTGTCCGACCTTTGGGAGTCGGCTAGAATGAATTTGATCAAATTTGGTGACCCATGAAAATCGGTATCCTTGTGACCGGCCATCCTCCGGACGAACTTTATAAGCAATTCGGCGAATATGACGGAATGTTTCGCACCCTGCTGGACGGCAACGAATTCGAATTCGAAACCTTCTGCGTCGTCGACGGCCAGTTTCCCGCTAATGCCGAACAGGCGGACGGGTGGGTCATCACCGGGTCGCGCCATGGCGCCTACGAAGACCACCCGTGGATTCCACGACTCGAGGATCTGATCCGCGCCATCCGCGACAATGGCAGCCCTTTGATCGGTGTCTGCTTTGGTCATCAGATCATCGCCCAGGCGCTTGGCGGCAAGGTCGAGAAATTCAAGGGCGGATGGGCGGTCGGACGCACCGAATACGACCTTGACGGGCAGACCGTTACCCTTAATGCATGGCATCAGGATCAGGTCGTTGAATTACCGCAAGACGCCAAGGTGATGGGCACAAATGCGTTTTGCCAGAATGCGATGGTTGCCTATGGCGATACCGTCTGGACGGTGCAGGCTCATCCTGAATACGGCGACGACTTTATCCAGGGTTTGATGCAGACGCGCGGCAAAGGCATTGTCCCCGACACATTGCTGAAAGCCGCCGCAAATCGGGCGGGCGGGCCGGATGACAATTCCAAAATCGGGCAACATATGGCCACGTTCCTGAAGAAAGCGAGGGCCTGATGGCCGATTGGACAGACCAGCTGCCACAGGCGGCGCGCGATTACCTTGAAGGCAAACGCCTGGATGAGGTCGAATGCATCATTTCCGACCTTCCCGGCATCGCGCGCGGCAAGGCGGTCCCGGCATCGAAATTCGCGCGGCAGGATTACTTTCACCTGCCCGACAGCATCTTTTATCAGACCATTACGGGGGGCTGGGGCGAGGCTGCAGGTGACGACGGGTTCATCGAACGCGACATGATCCTGAAACCGGATTTTTCGACCGCCTCGGCTGCACCCTGGACGGGGGACTGGACGCTGCAGGTGATCCACGACGCCTATGACCGCGACGGAGAGCCGATCCCCTACAGCCCGCGTAATGTTCTGAAACGGGTGGTGCAGCTGTATCTCGACAAGGGCTGGAACCCGATTATCGCGCCCGAGATGGAGTTCTTTCTGGTCGCCCGCAATGTCGATCCCGCGCAGGGGATCGAACCGATGATGGGTCGCTCGGGCCGTCCCGCGGCGGCGCGTCAGGCTTATTCGATGACGGCAGTGGACGAGTTCGGACCAGTGATCGACGACATCTATGATTTCGCCGAACATCAGGGGTTTGAAATCGATGGCATCACGCAGGAAGGCGGCGCCGGTCAGCTGGAAATCAACTTGCGCCATGGCGACCCGGTGAAGCTGGCGGATGAGGTGTTCTTTTTCAAACGGCTGATCCGCGAAGCCGCCCCTGCGCCATAACTGCTTTGCCACCTTCATGGCCAAACCGATCGCGGATGAGCCGGGCTCGGCTATGCATATTCACCACTCAATCACCGAAATCGAAACGGGTCAGAACATCTTTTCCGGCCCGCAAGGGGGTGAGACGGACGCGTTTTATAACTTCATCGCCGGATTGCAGAACCACCTGCCCGCCGGTCTGGCAGTGATGGCGCCTTACGTGAATTCCTACCGCCGCTATGTGAAAGACCACGCCGCACCGATCAATCTGGAATGGGCCCGCGACAATCGCACCACCGGCATCCGTGTGCCGCTGTCGGGCCCCGAGGCGCGGCGGGTTGAAAACCGCATCGCCGGGATGGATTGCAACCCCTATCTGGGAATAGCCCTGTCACTGGCCTGCGGCTATCTGGGCCTGATCAATCAGGAACGCCCCCGCCGTCAGTTCTATGGCGACGCCTATGAGGGCGACGGCGATATTCCGCAGGTCATGGGCGAGGCGCTGGACCTGTTCGACGGGGCAGAGGCGCTGCACGAAGTGTTGGGACCCGAATTTGCACGGGTTTACGGCATCGTCAAACGGGCCGAATACGAAGAGTTCCTGCAAGTTATTTCTCCGTGGGAACGTGAGCATCTTTTGCTGAACGTCTGAACCTGTTGGGACGATCCGTATTTGCAACGAGAAAAAGACGGGGCGCGGGATGAACCTGTTGCATTCCAATGACCGCAAAGCGGAATATCCACCCAGTTGGTATGCCGCAACGGCCACACTGACAGAGCCGTTCCCGGCGCTGACGGATCAGGTCCGGGCAGATGTCTGTGTTGTCGGCGGTGGCTACACCGGCCTGTCCGCGGCGCTGCATATGGCAGAGGCCGGGTTTGACGTTGTGCTGCTCGAGGCGCATCGCGTGGGCTTTGGTGCGTCAGGGCGCAATGGCGGACAGCTTGGCAGCGCCCAGCGGATGGATCAGGAAGATCTTGAGCGGCTGGTTGGCGATGACGATGCAGCCAAGCTGTGGGATCTGGCCGAGGAAGCCAAGGATCTGGTCAAATCGCTGATCGCAAAGCATCAGATCGACTGCGATCTGAAACCCGGTATCGCCGGTCTAGGCCTGAGTGAGGCCGAACAGCGCGACCTGCACCACCATGCGGCGCATCTGTCAGAGCGATATGGGTACGATCAGATTGAGCTGTTGGATACGGCGGCAGGCCAAGCGCTGTGCCCCTCGCCCGCATACAAGGGCGGGTATCTGGATATGGGGGCCGCGCATCTGCACCCGCTGAACTATGCCCTTGGGCTGGCATAGGCGGCGGCCAAGGCGGGCGTTCGTATTCACGAAGCCACCGAGGTTCTGGGCATCGAAGAAGGCAATCCGGCGGTGATCCGCACCGATGCGGGACAGGTCACTGCCGATCATGTCATTCTGGCCTGCAATGGCTATCTGGGGAGCCTAAACCGTCAGGTCGCATCCCGGGTGATGCCGATCAACAATTTCATCGCCGCCACGGAACCCTTGGGCCCGGACGCGCAAAAGGTTCTGACGCGTGACGTGGCCGTGGCGGATACGAAATTCGTCGTGAATTATTTCCGGCTCAGTGCGGACGGACGCCTGCTGTTTGGCGGTGGCGAAAGTTACGGCTACCGCTTTCCTGCGGATATCGCAGCCACGGTTCGCAAACCAATGGTCGAGATTTTTCCCCATCTGCGTGACGTCCGGATTGACTATGCCTGGGGTGGTACGCTTGCCATCACAATGCGGCGCATGCCTTACCTGACGCGACTGGCACCGAACATCCTGTCGGCCTCAGGGTATTCAGGTCACGGCGTCGGAACGGCCACCCATGCCGGGCAGTTGATGGCGCTGGCCATCCAGGGACAGGCCGAAGGGTTCGATACGATGGCGCTTGTCCCCGCCCTGCCCTTTCCCGGGGGTCCTGCGCTGCGCAATCCGCTGCTGGTACTGGCCATGACCTGGTACACGCTGCGTGACCGGTTGGGAGTCTGATTCCGCCAATTGCTACAGTTTGGTGAAATTTCGCCGAAGCGGCGAAAGAGGGCTTGGCTTGCCCATACTCCGGCTTTATGTTTCCCAAAGAAAGAATTCGGGAAAACCAAATATGACGCTTCCTCCAAACGTTCATGACGCCGAACCCATCCCCGCAGCCGCCAGAGACGCCATTGATGCCCTGATGCAATCAGGCGACCTGTTTCGGTATACTGCGCCTCAGGATGCGCCCGTCGCACTGCTGGAGTCAGAGTTCGCTGAGCTGCTGGGCACAAAATACGCTCTGGCGGTGTCGTCCTGTTCGGCGGCGTTGTTCCTGTCGCTCAAGGCTCTGGACCTGCCACGCGATGCACGGGTTCTGATCCCTGGATTTACCTTTGCGGCTGTCCCCTCGTCAGTTATCCATGCGGATTGCATTCCGGTTTTGTGCGAAGTGGGTGCGAATTACCGCATCGATATGGCCGATTTTGAGGCCAAACTGGACGATGTTCAGGCAGTCATCATCAGCCACATGCGCGGCCACACGTCGGACATGGACGCGATCATGGCCCTGTGTGATGCCCGCGACATTCCGGTGGTCGAGGACGCGGCGCATTCGCTGGGAACCACCTGGCACGGTCGCAACATCGGAACAATTGGCAAGATCGGTTGTTTTTCGTTCCAGTCCTATAAGATGATCAACGCAGGCGAAGGCGGTATTCTGATCACTGACGACGCCGATCTGATTGCGCGCACCGTGATCATGTCCGGCGCATACGAACACAACTGGAAAAAGCACAAAAGCCCCCGCGGTGACAACTCGCCCGAACTGGAACAGGCTTTTGCCCGCTGGCAGAACAAGTTGCCGCTGTATAACCTGCGGATGAGCAACCTCAGCGCCGCCGTGATCCGCCCGCAAATGCCCGAGCTTGCCCGCCGGGTGCGGGTTGGTCTGGCAAATCACGACTATGTCGCGCATCGCCTGAACAGTTCACCCTTTATCGACGTACCGGCCCCACTGGCGCCAGAACAGCGTGCGCCGGATTCGATCCAGTTCAACATTGTTGGCATGGAAGAGGCCGATATCCGCGCCTTTGCCGCCGCTGCCGAGGGGCGTGGCGTCAAGGTGCAGGTCTTTGGCCTGAGCGAAGACAATGCCCGTGCCTTCTGGAATTGGCAATTCCTGCCCGAGCAGGTCGACCTGCCGCAAACGCGCGCCATGCTGATGACCGCCTGTGATGTGCGCCTGCCCGTACGCCTGACACGGCCCGAGCTGGACGTGATCGCCGATATTCTGCTGGCATCAGTTGCCGAAGTGACCGGCCCTGTGCCTGTCTATGGCACCTGAGCCTCAGAGGCCATCCAGATCAAACAGGTCAACCGACAGAAACATCGCGTCAATCCCCTGCGGGGTTGGCGCGATGCGTGACAGAATGCCTGCCACGGCAAGGCCTGTATCGGTCTGAACCAAAAGCGGCGCACCTGAATCGCCCATCATCACCGGACAAATGGCGCTGAACAGATCATCCGCCAGCGGGCGATGAACACAATCCGGCGTCCGGCTTAGGACATGCGGACGTATACCGGGGTAGCCTGCAACAAACGCGGGCCACGTATCAGGGTT
Source organism: uncultured Ruegeria sp. (assembly GCA_963422555.2). Classification (GTDB taxonomy): domain Bacteria; phylum Pseudomonadota; class Alphaproteobacteria; order Rhodobacterales; family Rhodobacteraceae; genus Ruegeria. Next base: position 68,853 of record CAXXPZ010000030.1, on the reverse strand, counting down.
AGCCATCGGCAGAAACCCGACATCCTGCCCAATGGGTTCTTTCAACGTCAGTACGGCCCAGTCCCGGTTCGCCCGATTTTCAAAGCCACCGTCCTGACCCTGATCCGGGGCGACGCGATAGGCCGCGACCACCGAAAATGCCGTGTATTCGCCACGTTGATACCCAGCAGCAAAGCGCATGCTGGTTGCGGGAATCCACCGTTTTCGCGCGCTGTTATACAGACAATGCGCAGCGGTCAGAACATGGCGGTCGGATACCAGAACACCGGTACAATGGGATCGCTGACGTGTGCTGGCGAAATTCACCCTGCCAACCGATCGCCAAGGCACAGCTGACGCATCCAGAATTTCCCGGGCGCGGATATCTTCGCACCCGGCCTGAGAATCATTGCCAAGGGTGCAGACAGGCTCCCAAACCGTCGAGTATTTGCCCTGCGCCTGTGCGGCGCCGGGTAAAAGCAGCGCCGCAATCAGGGCAAATACGCGCATCGCGAACGCTCAGCTGAGCTTGGACAGCTTTTGCTGCAACTCGGCCAGTTGTTTTTTGATGTCGTCCAGATCTTCTTTTGGCTCAGCGTCCGACTCGGGCTCTTGCCCCGGCCCAGACCAATTGCCGGACAAGCCGCCGGTCATCGCCTTCAGAAAGGCCTTTTGCTGCGCCTGCATCGCTTCGAATCCCGGCATCTGCGACATCGGATTTATGGCGTTCATGTTTTCCATGACCTTGGACTGGCTTTCGCGCAGCATATCGAACGAGCTTTGCAGGAATTGCGGCATCAGGCCGCCGCCCGGCACCATGTAGCTGCGCACCAGATCGTTCAGCACATTGACCGGCAGGACGTTTTCGCCCCTGCTTTCATGCTCTGCAATGATCTGCAGCAGGTACTGCCGTGTCAGATCGTCCCCTGTTTTGAGGTCGATGATCTGAACCTCGCGCCCGTCCCGGATGAACCCGGCGATGTCTTCGAGCGTAACGTAATCGCTGGTCTCGGTGTTATACAGCCGGCGGCTGGCATACCGTTTGATCAACAGCGGTTTTTCTTGGTCTGACACCGTTTACCCTCCCCAAGGATGATGCATTGCAGCGCAGATTATGCGACTGCAGAACAAAAAGAAAGGGCAGGTCAAACGACCTGCCCAGCACGATGGCACCAAATGGGAGGGTTGAGTGCCTATCGTGGACTTTCCTTACTTGGACGCAGTTGCTTTTTTCGCAGCGGCGGTCACGTCGTTGGTTGCTTTTTTGACAGCAGCCGTTGTTTCTTCGGCGGCGTCTTTGCCAGCAGCCATCAGCAGTTCAACGGTTTCGGTCTGAACTTTTTTCGCGATTTCAGCGAAAGCAGCCATGTTCTCGGCAGCAACTTCGGCAGACGCGCTGGCGAAATCGGTTGCCGCTTTGGCGTAATCAGCAGGCTCTGCTTTTGCTTTCGACATCTCGGTCAGCTTGGCCAGGGTTTCCTTGGTCCATTTGCTTGAGATTTCGGCCGATTTCTCGGCTGCGTCCAGCGCAACGCCCGACAGCTTTTCGTTCAGCGAAGCGGTCGATTTGAAGGCACCTTCCAGAGCGGAAGTGTCAACCGGGAATGCACCCATCATGTCTTTCAGGGTCGCGGTAAAGTCTTGGGTCTTAGCCATTGTCATAATCCTCTTAGCCAGTCCGGGCCCACCCCGGGTTTCATCAGCTTGAGGGCAATATGATTGCCGCAGCGCAGCATTTCAAGTATTTTCTTGCTGCACTGCAGAAAAATATGATTTTCAAAATGAAATCAGCTGCTTGCCTTGACCAAAACGTAGGTGCCAGGTGCCGGACACAGCGAGGGATGGTCCGAATCGCCGGAATCCCGCGCGGGCACCTGCTTGCCAGACCGCTTCTTCAGCCAGGCCTCCCACACCGGCCACCACGAGCCTTCGTGAAAATCGGCCTCTTTCAACCAGGTGTCGGCATCTGCCTTCATGTCGGGGTTGGTATAGTGCCCGTATTTCTTTTTGCTGGGCGGATTCACGATCCCCGCGATGTGGCCGGATTCTGACACCACAAAGGACTTGGACCGGGCCCCCATCTGTTGAACACCGCGATAACAATCCTTCCACGCCGCGATGTGATCCGTTTCGCAGGTGATGGCCATCAATGGCACATCCACATCCTTGATCTGCAGCGTTTCCCCAAGCAGCTTGAACCCGTCGCCGACGAAATCATTGCTTTGACACAGGCCCCGCAGATATTGCATCGCCATGCGCCCCGGCAGGTTCGCGCCATCTCCGTTCCAGTACAAAAGATCAAAGGCGGGCGGTGTCTCGCCCATCATATAATTGCGGATGGCCGGGTTATAGATCAGGTCCCGGGACCGCAGGAACGACATGGTTCGCCCGATGATCCAGGCTTTTAACAGGCCGTCCACGGACACCTGTACCTCAATCCCGTCGACAAAATCGTCCTGCAGGAAGGGCGTGAACTCTCCCTGCTCGCCGAAATCGGTGAGCGTTGTAAAGAAGGTCGCGGATTTGACCGATTTGTCGCCGCGCTGTTTCATCAACGCCAGTGTCAGGCTGAGTGTCGTGCCTGCAATGCAATAGCCAACCGCGTTGACCTGCTTGACCTTGCAAATCTTCTTGGCCTCGGCAATCGCGGTCAGATACCCCTCTTCGACATAGTCCTCCAACCCGATATCGGCGTGCGAATCGTCGGCATTCACCCAGCTGACCACAAACAGGGTATAGCCTTGTTCAGTTACCCATTTGATCAGGCTGTTCTGCGCTTTCAGGTCCAGAATGTAGAATTTGTTGATCCAGGGCGGGAACAGGACAATCGGCGTTTCATGCACCGTCTCGGTGGCGGGCTTGTACTGGATCATCTCCATCATCCGGTTGCGAAAGACCACGTCACCCGGCGACGTTGCGAGGTTGCTGCCCACCTGAAACGCTGTTTCGTCGGCCAGCTTGACCACCAGTTCGCCGTCATTGGCTTCTAGATCAGCCACCAGATTCTCCAGCCCTTGTATCAGTGACTGGCCTTCCGTCTCGACCGCCTTTTCCAGCACATCCGGGTTGGTCGCCAGAAAATTCGTCGGCACCATCATGTCGATGATCTGCAGTGAAAAGTACTTCAGCCGCTGAACATCTTTTGATTCGAGGTCTTCGACCGAGGCGACAGCCTGTTCGATCGCCTGCGCGTTGGTCTGATATTGCTGGTGGATAAAGCGAAAATAAGGGTTGGTTTCCCACATAGGGTTGGAAAATCGACGATCCCGGGGGGCGCTGCCACCCTCTTCGGCTCCGCCCTTGGTCAACGTTTGCTGCGCCTCAGCAAAGTTCAGAACCGATTTTCCCCAAAATTCTACCTGTTGTTCCAGCAACTTGGCGGGATTTTGCCACGCGTCGGCCCAATATGCGGTTGCTGCCTTTGCAAAAAGCTCTTGATTCGGACCGTCCAAGGCGGGGTTGTGGCCCTTTTTACTGGCCATAACTTCGACCAGTCGTTTCGACAACGTTTCGACCTTTTCCATATTTTCTTTAAGGCGATCAATATGTTCATCGGTCATTTCAGGTACCTGACCATCGCTAGTTGTCATTTTAACAATTCCCCCCTAACTTCGCTGCCATGCAGAATAACGTCGTTAGCGTCAGAGGGCAAAGCGACGAATGGCCCGAATTCTCAGGCTGACACTCAGGAGGCCCGTCTCATGCGCTACATGATGACTTATGACATGATGGAAACCATTCGTAACACCAATCAATGGCTTGGTGCTACTGCCAGTGCGCTTGCGTCGTATCCACAGTTTTCGATGATCCCCAACCCGGCGTTCAACTGGATGGCCGCCTGGGGTGAAGTGACCGAACGCACCTTTCAGCGCATGGTGGTCAAGCCCGACTGGGGCATCCGCACATTCACCTGCGAAGACGGCAAGGACCATCTGGTCGAAGTGACCACCGTACTTGAACGCCCGTTTGGCGATCTGGTCCACTTTCGTGTGAATGGCCGCGAGGAACAACAGCGCAAGGTTCTGCTGGTTGCGCCGATGTCGGGACATTATGCCACACTGCTGCGTTCGACGGTCAAAAGCCTGTTGGTCAATTGCGAAGTTTACATCACCGATTGGCATAACGCGCGCGACATCCCTGTGTCCGAAGGCAAGTTCGATGTCGAAGACTATACTCTCTATCTTGTCGATTTCATGAAAGAGCTCGGACCGGACACGAATGTTGTTGCGGTCTGCCAGCCCGTGCCGCTGACATTGGCGGCAACCGCCTATCTGGCCGAGGTCGATCCCAAGGCGCAGCCCAGCACACTGACCCTGATTGGCGGCCCGGTCGACCCGGATGCCACCCCGACCGAAGTTACCGATTTCGGGCGGCGCGTCACCATGGGACAGCTGGAAGAGACGATGATCCAAAGGGTCGGGTTCAAATACAAAGGCGTTGGCCGGATGGTCTATCCGGGCTTGCTGCAGCTGGCGTCATTCATGTCGATGAATTCCGACCGTCACAGCAAAGCGTTTTCCGATCAAATTCATCGCGTTATCCGCGACGAGGCATCGGATCAGGATGCCCATAACCGGTTTTACGACGAATATCTGGCCGTCATGGACATGACCGCGGAATTCTACCTGTCGACGGTTGAACGCGTCTTCAAGAACCGCGAAATCGCGCGAAACGAATTTGTTGTCGCCGGTCACAAGGTCGATTTCGGTAAAATCACAGATGTCGCGGTCAAAACCGTCGAGGGTGCCAATGACGATATCTCGGCCCCCGGACAGTGCATTGCGGCGCTGGATCTGTGCACGGGCCTGCCCGACAGCAAGAAGGCCAGCCATGTCGAGGCAAACGCTGGCCATTATGGTATATTCGCAGGCCGCAGCTGGCGCGACAACATCCGCCCATTGGTCATTGAATTCATGAACGAAAACAGTCGCAAACCCAAGCGCCGCGCGGCAAACAAAAACAAGGTTGCGTAAGGATCATGGGCAGAACGTCGGCATCTGACCTGACGTTTTCCTGCACCTGCGGCCAACTGCGGGGTCATATCACAGCGGCGGGTGTCGCGACAGGAACCCATGCCGAATGTTTCTGCCACGATTGCCGGGCCGCCCAGCTTTACCTTGGTCAGCCAGATCCCGCTCCGGGCCCCGTCGAAATTCTGCAAACCACGCCCGAAGATGTGATCTTTGATTCAGGCACCGAACATCTGGCGGCCATGCAGCTGAGCCCCAGGGGAATGCTGCGATGGTATGCCAAATGCTGCAACGCACCACTGGCGACCACGACACGAACACCAAAGTTCCCGTTTGCAGGGGTTGACGTTAAACGGCTTGCCGACCCTGACGCATTGGGACCAGTGATGGTGCGCGGATCTGTCCCGGGCACCGACGGAAAGCAATCCCATGAGGGCCTGCGATATGCCGTACTGCGTTTGTTATCGCGTGTTGTGAAATCTCGGGTCTCAGGCCGTTGGAAAGCAACCCCTTTTTTCGCAGCAGACTCAGGATCCCCAGTCGTGCCCCCGGTCGTTCTTACCAAAGAGCAGCGGGCGGCGTTTTACGACTAGCTCAGCCGCAAGGGTTCGCGCAGCCATTCCTCCATCGCCTCGGTCACGATCTCGGGCGTTTCCAGCGTCAGTAAATGCCCCGGCGGCCTCAATCACCTGCAACCGGGCGCCCGGTATAAGGTTGGCCATAAACTCGTGTTTCTTGACCGGCGTCAGCGTGTCGTGGCCCCCGCACAGGATCAGGGCCGGCGCGTTGATCCGACGCAGCGCGCCCTGTTGATCCGGTCGCCGCTGCAGGATGCGCATCTGACGCACGAAATGATCAGCGCCAAGGTCATTGGCCATACGCAGGATGTCGTTCAATATCGAAATGCGCTGCGGCCCCGGCGCCAACGCGTCCGATCCGATGGCTTTGCGCATTACGTCCTCTAGCCGTCCCGCCTGCGCACCCACGATCAACTCTTCGCGCCCGGCAGCGATATGGGGCGTATCGGCTTGCCCGTCGGTGGCCATCAGACACAGCCGCGTCACCCTGTCCGGTGCCCTGCGGATCATTTCCAACGCGACCATCCCACCCAGCCCCTGCCCCGCCAGCGCAAATCGATGTGGCAGTTGATCCAACAAGGCCGAGGCAATCTCCTCTACCCGTTCACCGGACAATAGCGGCGCGATCGTGACGGGACGGCTGCGGGACAGCAGCTCGATCTGCGGGCGAAACAGTCGGGCGTCGCACATAAGTCCGGGCAGCAGAACCAGCGGCTCGATCACGCGGGGCCTCCGTTGTCTGACGTCTTTTGCGTCTTGGTTTTATAGCAGGATGTGAGTTTCGGCCCTAGGGGGCAAGCGAAACTTCAGGGATATTGCACGCCGCGAAAAGCGGGGAAATCGACATACCGGGCTTGCCGTTGCTGAAGGCTTTCATCAGGCGCAGCACCGGGGCGCAGTAGACACCCGCGCGGAGCGATATAGCTGTCGATCCGACGCATGGGTTTGGGACGCCACACAAGGTTGAAAGCACAGAGTTTTGGAAAGAACCAGATCTCGGAATAGTCCAGATGATCGTGCATCCACCACGCCAGATCCCGCCAGTCGCGCCCCTGATCATATTGATCAGCGAACCACGGAACAACGATGGAGGCTCCGGCAATCCGCGCGTCCCCCTCGCCCCAATCCCAGATATGACATTCCAGCGGGTTGTCATTTCGGGCGCAGTTCAGCCGATTCTCGTTTCCGAACCTGTTCAGCGACGGTGACCGATATCCCGACCGCACCGCGATGCGGCCAAAGGTTTCTTCTAGCGGATCCAGCAGAGTTTCACAGAACGCGCGCCCCGTTTCTATGGCAAGGTCGGGATTGTCGGGAATGTTCTGCAATTCGTGGAAATTTCCGATTTCAGAATACAGAAAATCGCGCATGTAGAAATGCCGGGACAATCGAACGCGTCCCAGTGTCTCCAAACTCCACATGCTGCCGGGTTTTCGCATCAGTTCGTCACTCTATGCCCTGCTCTGTCAGCCATTCAAGTATCCCGTCAACCGTTGCATCGGTCTGCCCGGGCGACACCAAGGCGCCGGCCACAACATGCGATGACGGGTCGTCGCCCGGCCCCATCGTCATCAGGTTGACAGTGGCAGGCGCACCCCAGGCCGCGGCAACCTTATGCGTCCGGTCCGGGCGAACCACCTGGTCATCATCGGAAAACCAGAACAGCACCGGCACCTGCGCTCCTGAGAAATCCAGTCCGTAAACCGTATCGACCAGAACCGACATCGGCACCACAGCCTCCCACGGATAGGTCACAGCCCAGTATTTTTCTTGTGCGGGATTGGTTGCCGAGGTCGTTCGTTCCTGCCCCATCACCAAGGGCAACCAGTCCCGCGCCCAGGGCAAAGTCGGAATCCACGCGCCCACTGTATTCACACCAAAGTTCGGCGACACCATCACCATCGCCACAACATCTTTGTTCAACTCAGGATTAACCGCCGCGGCCGCCGCCAGTGTTCCGCCGGTCGAGGTCGAGATGACAATGACCTTGTCCCCAACGGCACGCGCGGCGGCCAGCCCCTCAGCCATATCCTGCATCCAGCCCGAGGGCGTGCCCTCGACCATTGCCGGGCCACCACGGCCATGGCCCTGCAACCGGGTATAGACCAGATTGGCGCCCAGCGTCTCTGCAACCCGATCCGGTACCGGGCGGATTTCCTCGGACGTGGCGGAAAACCCATGCACATACAGAACGGAATAGGGCGTGCGCTGCTCCTTGAAGCCGGGTTGCCAGATCACCCGCTTTTCCACGCCCGGAACAATGTCGTCAAAGGCGGATTCCGTGCTTTCGAAATAGACCTGCACGCCTTCGCCGAACTTGCGCGGATCAAAGCCGGGGTTCAGATTCACCTGTTCGCGCGGACCAAAGAAATAAACCAATGCGCCAATGCCACCAATCGCCAGCAAAACCCGCCCCAACAGCCATCCAAAGCGCTGCATCAACCGGCCTCCATCACGTCGAGGACAGCCTGTTCGATCATCGCAAGACATCGCGCATCCGAGAACCGGTGATCAGCATCCTTGACCAGCAGCAACCGCATGTCCGGCCCTGTGGCGTGTTCCAGCAACTGCACGGCTGTCTCTGTCGAAACCGCTGTATCCGCCGTACCTTGCAGGAAGCGTACCGGAAATGGCAGCTCTAGCGGCGCGCGCAGAACAAGACGCTGACGGCCGTCTTCGATCATCCGTTTGGTGATAATATAAGGCTCCATGTAATCCGACGGCAGTTCCACATGACCGACGGCTTCCAGCGCCGCCTTTTGCGCATCCGAAAACTCTGCCCAGTACCCATCCTCGGTAAAGTCCGGCGCCGCAGCGATCGTCACCATACCCGCGATCTGTCGAGGCATCTCACGTGCCAGCAGCAGCGCCTGCCATCCCCCCATGGACGAGCCCACGACAATCAGGGGACCTTCGGTCAGCGCCGCGACTGCTGCCAGCGTGTCCTCGTGCCAATCTCCGATGCAACCGTCTGTAAACGCGCCGGAACTTTCACCGTGACCGGAATAGTCAAACCGCAGAAACGCCTGCCCGCGCGCCCTGGCCCATGCCTCAAGGTGCACTGCCTTGGTGCCTTCCATGTCTGATTTGAGCCCACCCAGAAAAACGATGGTCGGTCCCGTGCCCTCACTTTTGTGATACGCCAACCGCCGCCCTTGCGCTGTCTCCAGAAAATCCGTCGCTGCCATAAATCCCTCTTTGCGTTTCCCGCATCATGCACGCCCCACCCCCAAGTGCAATTCCCGGATCCCACTTCATCTGGCCAAAAAATGCCTCCGCGAGCGCGAGGGGCTGACCCCCTTCTCCAACCCTTGACACACGCGCATCCGCCTGCCAAATGAGCCGAACACACATAACCCGCAACCGGGCGTTCAGTGGGCGCCAAACCGACGAGGAGAGCCGATATGGCCCTGGACTCACAGTCAGTCTCTCTTACCTTCCCCGATGGCAATGCACGATCCTACGACGCGGGCGTAACCCCCGCGCAGGTCGCTGCCGAAATCTCAACCTCACTGGCAAAAAAGGCCATCTCGGCCACGGTGAACGGCCAGCACTGGGATCTGCAATGGCCCATCGATGCAGACGCTCAGATCGCCATTCACACCATGAAGGATGAAGAGCAGGCCAACGAGCTGGTGCGCCACGATCTGGCCCATATCATGGCCCGCGCCGTGCAGGAGATCTGGCCCGACACCAAGGTCACCATCGGCCCCGTCATCGAAAACGGCTGGTATTATGATTTCGACCGCGCCGAGCCCTTCACGCCCGAAGATCTCGGCCTCATCGAGAAAAAGATGAAGGAAATCATCAACAAGCGCGACGCAGTTACCACGGAAATCTGGGACCGTGATCGCGCTATCCAGTTCTACAAGGATAATGATGAGCCTTACAAAATCGAACTGATCGAGGCCATCCCCGGGGATGAACCGCTGCGCATGTATTGGCACGGCGACTGGCAGGACCTGTGCCGCGGACCGCATTTGCAGCACACCGGTCAGGTGCCCGGCGACGCGTTCAAACTGATGTCCATCGCGGGCGCCTATTGGCGCGGCGACAGTGACCGCGCGATGCTGCAGCGTATCTATGGCGTCGCCTTCACCGGCAAGGAAAAGCTCAAAGCCCACCTGCATATGCTGGAAGAGGCCGCCAAGCGCGACCACCGCAAGTTGGGGCGTGAGATGAACCTGTTCCACATGCAGGAAGAAGCGCCCGGTCAGATTTTCTGGCACCCCAACGGCTGGAAAATCTATACCACCTTGCAGGATTATATGCGCCGCATGCAGGAACGCGACGGCTATGTCGAAGTGAACACGCCTCAGGTCGTCGACCGCAAACTGTGGGAGGCCTCGGGCCACTGGGACAAGTATCAGGAACACATGTTCATCGTCGAAGTTGACGAAGATCACGCCCGAGAAAAGGCCGTCAATGCGCTCAAGCCGATGAACTGCCCCTGTCATGTGCAGGTGTTCAATCAGGGCCTGAAGTCCTATCGCGATCTGCCCCTGCGGATGGCCGAGTTTGGTTCATGCGCTCGGTATGAACCTTCGGGCGCACTGCACGGTATCATGCGGGTGCGCGGCTTTACTCAGGATGATGGCCATATCTTCTGCGCCGAGGATCAGATCGAATCCGAGACCGCAAAGTTCATCGCCTTTCTGTCCGAGGTTTATGCCGACCTCGGGTTCCACGACTGGACCATCAAACTGTCGACCCGCCCCGAAAAGCGCATCGGCAGCGATGAAAGCTGGGATTTCGTGGAAAAAGCTTTGGGCGATGCCTGCAAGGCTGCGGGTTATGAGTATGAACTCCTTGAAGGCGAAGGCGCGTTCTATGGTCCCAAGCTGGAATTCACTCTGACGGACGCGATCGGTCGGACGTGGCAATGCGGCACCTTGCAGGTTGATCCCAACCTGCCGGAACGGCTGGACGCAAACTTTATTGGCGCCGATGGCTCAAAGCATCGCCCTTACATGCTGCACCGCGCCTGCCTGGGCTCATTCGAGCGGTTCATCGGCATCCTGATCGAAGAACACGCGGGCAAGCTGCCATTCTGGCTGGCCCCGCGTCAGGTCGTTGTCGCCTCGATCACGTCCGAGGCGGATGACTATGTGATGGAAGTGGTCGAAACGCTCAAATCCGCAGGTGTTCGGGTCGAGGCAGACATCCGCAACGAAAAGATCAACTACAAGGTCCGCGAGCATTCGGTCGGCAAAGTGCCGGTCATTCTGGCCGTTGGTCACCGTGAAGTTGACGAGCGCACGGTCAGCGTTCGCCGTCTGGGTGAGAAACAGACGCAGGTTCAATCGCTTGAGGCTGTAACAAAAGAGCTGTCGCAGGCCGCAACCGCGCCCGACCTGCTGTAACATTCGGCGTCATATCGCCCGAAATCCGGTCCCGATTTTGGGACCGGATTGAAACATTTTCCGTTTTTCATTTCAAAAACAATTTGTTAACCTGCAAGAGTGCATGACGATCTTTGACGGGGTTGTGAGACACGGGCTCGTGAATTCACCTGACCGGCCTTAGCCACTACCTTTGTCAATGTCACAAGCAGACATACGCAGTCATCAAGAGGATTACACGAGATGTCGAACACCGCAAAAACCCTGGTTATCGCAAGCGCCGTCGCAGCAGCTGTTTCGGGCGCAGCCACAACCGCAACCGCACAAGCCAAAGAGAAATGTTATGGCGTTTCGCTGGCCGGTCAGAACGACTGTGCTGCGGGCCCCGGCACCACCTGTGCCGGCACTTCGACCGTCGACTATCAGGGCAACGCCTGGACGTTGGTCGACGCAGGCACCTGCGCCGATATCGATCTGCCCAAATCGGCAGACGGTGGCGCCCGCGCAGGCTCGCTGGAGCCGCTGGAGCGCGACCTGCCGGCATAAGGTCGACCGAACGAATTATCGGGGGCGGGCAGTGTCGCCCGCCCCTTTCTTCGTGATCAAGGAACTGGCTCATGTTGGATGACGCGCTCAGGTCGAACCGATTGCCCGCCGCGCCGGGCGTTGGCTACAAGCCACAGCATTTCGCGCAAATCCTTGAGCACGCAAAACCCGTTGCCTGGCTGGAAATCCACGCCGAAAACTACATGGGCGACGGTGGCAGACCCCTGGCGCAGCTGCGCCACCTGTCCGAACAATTTCCCATTTCCGTCCACGGTGTCGGCCTGTCCATCGGCGGCGAAACCCCGTTGGACCCCGATCATCTGGCCCGGCTGAAACACCTGATTGGCTGGCTGAACCCGGCCAGTTTTTCCGAGCATCTGGCGTGGTCGACCCATGACAGCCACTTTCTGAACGATCTGCTACCGCTGCCCTATACCGACGCGACGCTGGCGCGGGTGTGCAAGCATATCGATCAGGTGCAGGACACTGTTGGACGGCAGATGCTGCTGGAAAACCCCTCCAGCTATCTGGCTTTTGAAGAAAGCACATGGTCTGAGACTGACTTTCTACGCGAAATCGCGCGCAGAACAGGCTGCGGCCTGCTGTTGGATGTGAACAACGTCTTTGTCTCGGCCACCAATCTGGATTATTCGCCACAAGGTTACATCGACGCCTACCATTTGGAACAGGTTGGTGAAATTCATCTGGGCGGACATGACGAAGACGAAGACGAACATGGTCATCCCCTGCTGATCGACAGCCACGGGCGCGAAGTGGTCGATCCGGTCTGGAGCCTGCTGGACTATGTTCTGGAGAAGTCCGGCCCGAAACCGGTTCTGGTCGAATGGGACACCGATGTTCCCGACTGGCCGGTCCTGCGAGCCGAAGCAGATCGGGCGCAGGCGGCGCTGGACCGGGTTCCGGCATGAGCGTGTCGCAAACGGCATTCCACGCGGCCCTTCTGGATGCGGCCCAGCCCGTGCCAGATGGATTGCTGGATGCCGGGGCGCAACCCGCCGGACGTCGTTTCAGTGTCTATCGCAACAATGTGGCCGTTTCGCTGACCGAGGCGATGCATCAGGCCTTTCCCGTCATTACCAAATTGCTGGGACAGCAAAACATGGATGGTCTGGCCGGGATATTCCTGCGTCAGCACCCGCCTTCATCCCCGTTGATGATGTTTTATGGCGACGAATTCCCCGATTTCCTGAGCGGGATGGAGCAATTGTCGCATCTGGGCTATCTGCCTGATGTCGCGCGTCTGGAACTGGCCCTGCGCCGCGCCTACCACGCCGCGGACAGCCGATCCATCGGCCCCGAGGCGCTGGCGATCCCGCCCGAGGACCTGATGCAAACGAAACTGTCCCTGGCTCCGGCAGTGCGTGTTGTGTCATCCGACTGGCCGATCTTTTCGATCTGGCAATTCAACTCGCAATCAGATGCGCCCAAGCCGGAACCCGGTGCGCAGGATGTTCTGGTAACACGCCCCGAGTTCGACCCGGCGCCCAATCTGCTGCCAGCTGGTGGCGCCGCCTGGATCGCCCTGATCCAAAAGGGCCAAACCATTGGCCAGGCGTTCGAGGCCACTGTGGCCGAAACACCCAAATTTGACCTTGGAACCACTCTGGCGCTGCTTCTGCAGGGCGGTGCCCTAACTTCCGTGACTATCGAAAGGCCCGAGACATGACTGCTCTGATCTCAACCTATAACAACACGATGGAAAAAGTGAACCTTGCGTCCGGTTGGCTGACCCCGACCCTTGCGCGGCTGGTCTTTGTCGCCGTGCTGCTGGTTTATTATTGGAATTCGGCGATGCTGAAAATCGACGGCTCGATCTTTTCGCCGTCGGCAGGCGCGTTCGGACAGATCTTTCCCAAAGCGGCCGAAGCCGTTCTGTACGACGTAACCCAGATGACCTTCTTTCAGCGGATCGTGATCTTTTTCGGCACGGTCGCGGAATTTGTCCTGCCCGCGCTGCTGTTGATCGGCCTGTTCACCCGGCTTGCGGCCCTTGGCATGATCGGTTTTGTCTGGGTTCAAACCATTGTCGATGTAACCGGCCATAGCGTCAAACTGGGTGGTTTGTTCGACAACGCCGTCACCCTGATGGATCAACGGGTGATGTGGACCTTTATGTTCCTGGTGATCGTGATCAACGGCGCAGGTCCCCTTTCGGTGGATCGTATCCTGCGCCTGAAATGATCTAGAAATGCGCCTTGGGCTCGTCCGGTTTTCCCGCGGCCAGCCCAAGGATGCCGGCAACGGCAGCAAAGGCGATCGGGAACATGGTAAAGACGCCAAATCCAAAGGCGTAATACATGCCCGCCGCTGAAATCAGCAATAGCACCCCGGCGATCAGGGCCCGGGAATGCGCCATGGCCCCGCCCGCGATTGCAAGCAACGGCGCCAGAATTGACGCGGCCTGAACCAACTCGGGATTTTCGACCTGCTCGGCGATGCCTTCGATCTCACCGAACTGGTCGATCAGTTCCACAAAGCCATAGCCGAAGAATCCGACGATCATACCGACAAGCCCGGCAATGACGCCCAATATCATGGCGGCGTTACGCATTTACTATTCTCCAAAGTTGCCGGATTTACATAGGCAGCCGTTCACGCAACACCAAGGCCTTTACGCGTTTCTTCGGTCCAGCCCAGAAACAGCTGACCCTCTGACTCGATCAGCGGACGCTTCATCAGGGTCGGATAGTCTGCCAACAGGTCCGGAACCGGGCGTGCGCGGTCCTGTTCGTCCAATCCCCGCCAGGTTGTCGAGCGGGTATTGAGCAAAGCTTTGCCGAAGCAATCCAGCGCCTGCGCCATCACCGTATCGGGCACACCCTGCGCTCGAACATCAACAAATTCTGTATTTGGAATAGATTTCAATGCCTTGCGGCAGGTGTCGCAGGTTTTCAACCCATATAGGCGCATATTCTGGTGGTTCCCGTAGTTGTTAAAAACTGGGCAAAAATATCATCTTAGCCCAGTTATTCTTGATTTTTTACATTAGCGTGCAATGTTGAAAAAGGTGAAACACGCAATTCGGGCCGTCTCGTTTGGGCGAAACGGTGATGTGTTGCGGTCGCGCCAACCACAGCCCCACCAATTTGTGGGACAACGTGAAAGTAGAAGGAGACACGGGAAATGCCAACTGGCACCGTGAAGTGGTTTAATACAACCAAAGGCTATGGGTTTATCGCCCCCGATGAAGGCGGCAAGGATGTGTTTGTACATATCTCAGCCGTTGAACGCTCGGGTTTGACCGGGCTCGCAGACAATCAGAAAGTCTCGTACGAACTGCAGGACGGACGTGACGGACGTCAAATGGCGTCTGATTTGAAGCCATTGTAACTGCACATCCGCCTTTGGCGGAGCATTTTGAACAAGGTTGGCGGCCCTCTATTGGCCGTTAACCACCATCAGCGGTTTTAACCGCGTGCGGGTTCCTCGGTTGTGTGAGAGAGCCAGCTTTCCCCCATTGCAACGATGCAGGATGTGCCGGTCGCATATGTGACCACCATCGTCCATGCGCCCGATCTGCTCGTCCAGACCTCCATGATCTGTTCCGGACCGCGCACGCCGGTTGCGACGCGATGTGACCCGAATTGCCGGGTCAATTTGTCATGCATCCGTGCGGTTGGCTCGCAGATGACCTCGGCAATGGGCGATTTCGCCTGGGCCGGAACTGCCAGCATCAGGGCAATGCTCAGACCCCGCAGAAGGTTGGGTATCGTCATGCACCCAATGTAACAGGTTCATGACGAAACGTATAGACAAATGCTATGCGAAATCAGCCTTCGCGGATCACGTCCTCGAACTCGCGCCATTCCCGCGCGTTCATGCCGGAATTTTCCTGAGTGACGTTTTCCCCGGACAGCATCCGACGCAGGCAAGTCACCATCTGAGCGGACAGATTCACCGCGCCCAGGCGGTAATCCTCAAATGCGCGATAGGCAAAAGGAACCCAATCCGCCGCGATTTTACACATGCTTTCGGCATAAACCCGGATTTCGTACTGCGCGTGCGGATCCGCCCGCAGGCGCAGGAAGTGAAACAGGTTGTGCAGATCCACCTTCCAGTACCATTGCGTATAGATGTTCGCAGGCAGGTTCATCCGCGCCAGTTCGCGCGCCAAACCCTGCTGCTCGTCCTGACCGATCATGGCCTCGTAATTGTCATAGCATCGGGTGCTGTCGGCCTTGAGGATTTCCAGAACGCGCGCGGCCTCTTCGCCCTGCAGGGCATCCCCCCGGCCCTGATTGTTGATCTCGGACTGGGCGGCGACATGTTCGGGGGCCGGGATGTAAAACTCACGATCAAGGATCGAATAGCGCGCGGAATATTCGTTCACGTTGGCGGTGCGGTGACGAATCCACTGACGCGCGACAAAGACCGGCAGTTTGACGTGCAGCTTGATTTCGCACATTTCAAACGGCGTCGAATGCCAATGCCGCATGAGGTACCGGATCAACCCCTCGTCGTTTTGTACTGATTTCGTGCCCTTGCCATAGGAAACCCGCGCCGCCTGACAGATCGCGGCGTCGTCGCCCATATAGTCAATCACACGGACAAAACCGTGATCCAGAACCTGATGCGCAGTGTACAGGTGATCTTCCATACCTTCGGAAACGACGCGGTGAGTCTGGGCCACCTGCCCGCGTTGTGCTTCGATTTCGGCCAGTTGGTCGGAAGACAGCGGCATGAAATGGTCCTTTCCAGAAATGAGTCGCCTACCACTATATATCGGCAAATCGACCATCGGAACCGCGAGATGTGCGTCACAGCGCGCAAAGTCTGAATTGTGGCCGCCATGCCCCTCGACACACCCCGACAGCGCGCTAAGCTGCTGGCAATCACAATCAGCATAAGGAAAGCCACGATGGGGCTGACATATCTTCACACCATGGTTCGCGTGAAGGACCTGGAAAAATCCATGGCGTTTTTTGAGTTGCTGGGCCTGAAGGAAACCCGCCGATACGAAAGCGAGGCCGGTCGGTTCTCGTTGGTCTTTCTGGCGCCTCCCGGGCAGGAGGACGCGCCGATCGAACTGACATACAATTGGGACGGTGATGACGAACTGCCCAGCGACAGCCGTCACTTTGGTCATCTGGCTTACGGTGTCGACAACATCTACGAGGTCTGCCAGCACCTGCAGGACAATGGCGTCGTGCTCAACCGCCCGCCGCGCGACGGACGCATGGCCTTTGTCCGTTCGCCCGACAATATCTCGGTCGAGCTGTTGCAGAATGGCGAGGCGCTGGCACCGGCAGAACCATGGGCCAGCATGGAAAGCACTGGTCACTAGTGATCCTCAGGGCGATAGTCTTTGGGTTGGCCGGTCTGGCCAACCCGGTCAGCGCCGAACCCTGCCGTCTGGCGCTGGCACTGGCCATGGACGTCTCGACTTCGGTCGATGCGTCCGAGGATGCGTTGCAACGGCAAGGCCTGGCCGCAGCCCTGATCGCGCCCGAGGTGGTCGAGGCCTTTTTGGGTTCACCGCTGCCGGTCGCGCTGGCCGTTTATGAATGGTCGGGAAGTTTTAACCAAATGCTGCTGTTGGACTGGGATTTGGTCGAAACCCGGGCTGATCTTCTGGTTGCGGCGCGACGGATCAGCGAGTCGGACCGATCCGCGCAGGAATATCCAACCGCGATTGGCCATGCGCTGGCCTATGGGGCAACCCTGATGCAGCGGGCGCCTCGTTGCCTGTTTCAAACCATCGATATTTCGGGCGACGGCAAGAACAATGACGGTTACGGGCCAAAGACGGCTTACAAGCACTTTCCGTTCGACAACATTACGGTCAATGGACTGGTTATCAATGCGGCGGATTTCGAAGGCGAAACTGACCTGATCCCATTCTATCTTAACAACGTCCTGCATGGCACTGGTGCCTTTCTGGAAATCGCGACCGGCTTTGACGATTTCGAGCGGGCCATGCGTCGCAAATTGGAACGCGAGTTGAAGGGGCTGCAAGTCAGCACGTTGCGGGCCGGGCCAAATCAATGATCCTTAATTCCGCAGTAGGCGCGGAGGCGATATCGGGTAAACTGTTGAGGTCCAGTTAAGAATAGCCGTTGGAGGGTTTACAATTGGCTCACCCATTTGGTGATCGCGCTGAGGTTGAACAAGCGCATTCGAATGAGCCCGTTGCGCTGGACAGTTTCAGCGGTCAGGTTCATGTTCGCTGGTCTCCGGACGAAGCCGTCACTCCGCTGGGCCAGTTGCCGTTCTTCATCGATTATCTGAAGCAGGCCGATCTGTTTGATCCCTTTGTTGCGGATTGCCCGTTGCGGTTCAGCAGCCCCAATGCGCCAAAGGTTCGGGATGTTCTGGGCACGATGGTTCTGTCGATCGTGACCGGCGGTCGGCGCTATGCGCATGTGAATGCGCTGCGGCACGATGGGATCAATCCGGCGTTTCTGGGGCTGAGCAAAATCTGCAGCGACGACTCGGTTCGGCGGGCTTTGGCGACCCTTGATCAGCGAGAAGCGGACATCTGGCTGAAGCACCATCTGACATTCCCGCTGCATCCAGTGATGCAGGAAGACTGGATCCTGGACGCGGACACCACGGTCAAACCGATCTATGGCAAACAGGAAGGTGCAGTTGTGGGCTACAATCCCCACAAACCCGGTCGACCCTCTCATTGTTACCACAGCTTTATGATCGCAAACCTGCGGCTGATCCTGGGCGTTGAGGTCACCGCGGGCAATGAACATCACGGCACGCATGGTCTTTCTGGTCTGCTGGAAATTCTGGATGGCCTCGCCCCTGCCGCACGGCCGTATCTTGTTCGTGGTGACAGCAGCTATGGCAATGAAACGGTGATGTCTGCGCTTGAAGAGCGGGCTCAGCCCTATCTTTTCAAGCTACGCATGACGAAACGGGTGAAGGAACTGGCGTCAAAACTTGCTGCAAAAACCGGCTGGACTGAGGCAGGTCGCGGCTGGCAGGCGGCGGCATCGGAATTGCAATTGATGGGCTGGAGTCGCAAACGCCGTGTTGTTGTTCTGCGCCGTCGGGTGCCAAAGGACGTGGCGCTGACAGCGCCGATTGGTGAAGAGAATGAGCAACTTCTTCTGGGCCTCGCCGAGGTGGTCCCGGCTCAGGCGGCGCTTTGGGAGTACAGCGTTCTGGTGACCTCGCTGGATTGCGAGGGCCTCACCCTGGCACAGCTCTACCGGGATCGGGCTGATGCGGAAAACGCGTTTGACGAACTGAAGAACCAATGGGGGTGGGGCGGGTTCACAACGCAGGATCTGAAGCGTACGCAGATCACCGCCCGAATGACGGCGCTGGTTTACAATTGGTGGTCGCTTTTTGTCCGGCTGGTTGACCCAATGACATCGCGAGAAGCGATCACCAGCCGTCCGCTGTTATTGACTGGTGTCGCACGAGCGACCAGACACGCGGGACAGACAACGCTGTTCCTGAACAGCAGCCATGGGCAAACGCGGCAGATCCGGTCGAAACTGACGGACATGACACGGTTCTTGCGTAACCTGCAATCTGCGCCGCAGTTGACCGCCATTGAGCGTTGGTGTCGGATTCTTGGCCGCGCTCTCGCAAAATTCCTGCATGGGCGCAACCCAAAGCCACCTCCCAATGTGTTGCCAGCCTGTTGATAGGCCAAAATTGCACAACCAGAACGCGAACGCACCTGCCGAAATTGGCCGGAAACAAACTCCAACTGCGGAATCAAGGATGATGCGCTTGCTGACATTTCTGCTTTGTCTGTTGGCTGGGCCGCTTTCGGCGCAATGCAGGCAGGCGTTGGCACTGGGTCTGGATGTATCGGGCTCGGTCGACGGTTCCGAATACCGGATGCAACTGGGCGGGCTGGCAGGTGCGTTGCGCCGCCCCGAGGTTGCCCAATTGATTCTGTCGAACCCGGCCGCACCGGTGCGACTGGCGGTGTTTGAATGGAGCGAACCTGGTCACCAACGCATGTTGGTCGATTGGGTCAGTATCCAGACACCGCAGGACCTGACTCGGATCGCACAGGTTCTGGACAATACGCGACGCAGCAACGCGCCTCGTGGTACCGCCGTTGGATCGGCCATGGTGTTTGGTACCGATCTGCTGGCCGGGCAAAGCACATGCTGGAAACGCACGTTGGACCTGTCCGGAGACGGCAAACACAATCTTGGCCCCCACCCGCGTGACATCAAATCCGCGCTTCAGGCAACCGGCATTACGATAAACGGGCTGGTCATTGGCGCCGATGATCCGAACCATGGCGACAAGCGCTATGTTCAGGTCGGAGAGCTATCCGCCTATTACAACGCCTGGGTCATTCTGGGGCCGGGCGCATTTGTCGAGGTCGCGCTTGGATTTGAAGCCTACGAAGATGCCATGACCCGCAAATTGATCCGGGAACTTGAGGGGCTGAGCCTGTCACAACTCAGCACTCCAGATCAGTAGATATAGCGGATCTGGTCCGTCCAATACCGTTCAACGCGGCGCAGGGACCCGGTGATTTCTTCAATCCCCTCGGGACCTAAAACACCCCTGCTTTGCAACCCGTCAGCGTGGCGCGCAAACAGGTCGGCAACGACGTCGCGGACTTCCCGCCCCGTTGGGGTCAGCCGAACCCGAACCGAGCGCCGATCAATCTCGCATCGCTGGTGGTGCATATACCCCATTTCGACCAGTTTCTTCAGGTTGTAACTGACATTGCTGCCCTGATAATACCCGCGGCTTTTCAATTCGCCCGCCGTCACCTCATGATCGCCGATATTGAATAATAGCAACGCCTGGACGGCATTGACTTCCAGAACACCCACACGCTCAAACTCGTCTTTTATGACATCCAGAAGCAGCCGGTGCAGACGTTCGACCAACGCGAGCGCCTCAAGATAGCTGGTCATGAACCCTTTGGCGCCCGGTGCCGAGACCTGCATTTCCATACTCATCCGACCCTCCGATTCAGTCGTACTGTTTCAGACAGGATGAGGGGAATTTCCGAAAATTCGGTTAAGCGGGATTTTTATTGTTTTTGAAAAGTCTGCGCGATGTCTGCAATCAAATCTGAAAATTGCCCAGGCGGCGCGACCTGCCCCGTGACCCATTGATACAAGTCCTGATCGTTTTCGTGTAGCAGGGCGTCAAACGTATCCAGGCCCCCCGCATCCATCGCGGCCAGATTGCGATCGGCATAGGCCGACAGGATCAGATCCATTTCTTTGATACCGCGCCGCATCGCGCGCATTTTCATGCGCTTGATCCGTGTCTCTCTGGTCTCGGTCACTTTGTCTCTTCCAGCATCAAACGCAGCTTTTTCTCCAACCGCGCAGCCCGTTCTGCGCTGGCGCGCATCTCGCCACGGATCGCGCGCAGCTCGGCGGCGACACTTGCCAGTTCCGGCAGCCCTGCGTCAGCGTCAAAGGGTTCGTCCATCCCCTCGCCCTCGCCGGTCAACAGCCACATGATCGAGACGTTGACCATCCCTGCCATCATCGACAAACGGTTCGCGCGCGGTTCGGACAGGTCATTTTCCCAGGCCGCGATGGTTGACTTTTTGACGCCCAGACGCCGCGCCAGATCAGACTGAGTCATCCCGGCAGCCTCACGCGCGCCAGCAAGCCGATCCCCAAAGGTTGCCGCGTCCGGTCCGAACCAGTCGTTGTCGTCGCTCATGGGGTCTCCAACTCAGTTTTTTCTATGGCTTGATCGTTATTCGGGCGCACCCTATGACAGTCAGGCTGAACATACAAACCGAGGCCGTCCATGAGTTTCCTGTCTGCGACATTGTCACGCGTAAAACCTTCGCCCACCATCGCGATGACGGCAAAAGCGGCCGAGTTGAAGGCCGCCGGGCGCGACGTCATCGGCCTGAGCGCCGGTGAGCCGGATTTTGACACCCCACAGAACATCAAGGACGCGGCGGTTGCCGCCATTGCGGCGGGCAAAACCAAATATACCGCGCCTGACGGCATCCCCGAACTGAAACAAGCCGCTTGCGCGAAGATGAAGCGCGATCATGGGCTGGACTATACCCCTGCGCAGATTTCGGTCGGAACCGGGGGCAAGCAGACGCTGTATAACGCGCTGATGGCGACCATGAATGACGGTGACGAGGTGGTGATCCCCGCGCCTTACTGGGTCAGCTATCCCGACATGGTGCTGCTGGCAGGTGGAACGCCGGTGATTGCCGAAACCTCGCTGCAAACCAATTTCAAACTGACCGCCGATCAGCTTGAGGCAGCGATCACGCCAAAAACCAAATGGCTCATCTTCAATTCACCGTCGAACCCCACCGGCGCAGGCTACAGCCGCGAGGAATTGAAGGAACTGACAGACGTGCTGATGCGCCATCCGCATGTCTGGGTCATGTCGGACGACATGTATGAACATCTGGCCTATGACGGGTTCGAATTCTGCACCCCGGCCGAGGTCGAGCCACGCTTGTACGACCGCACGCTGACCTGCAACGGCGTGTCCAAGGCCTATGCCATGACCGGCTGGCGCATTGGCTATGCAGCAGGCCCGGTCGAGGTCATCGCGGCCATGCGCAAGATCCAGTCGCAATCAACCTCGAACCCCTGCTCTGTCAGCCAATGGGCCGCAGTTGAGGCATTGAACGGAACGCAGGCGTTTCTGGCACCGAACAATGAGACCTTCAAACGCCGACGCGATATTCTTGTCGAGATGCTGGGCGCCATCGATGGTATCTCGTGCCCCACGCCCGAGGGTGCGTTTTATGTCTATCCCTCCATAGCGGGACTGATCGGCAAGACCACCCCGGCGGGCACTGTCATCGAAAATGATGAAATCTTTGCCACTGCCTTGCTGGAAGAGGCGGATGTGGCCGTTGTCTTTGGTGCGGCCTTCGGATTGTCTCCGAATTTCCGCGTCAGCTACGCGACGTCGGATGAGGCCCTGAAAGAGGCCTGCACCCGCATCCAGCGTTTTTGCGCGGCACTGACCTGATCGGAGGGGGCGGATGTCTGCCGAGTTGCCAGAATATTACTTTCGGGTACGCGAAAACGGCGCGATGGTTTTCAGGATCGACACTGAAAACCGTCACCGCCGGATCGAAATGGACCAGATCGCCGTCATCAACATTCGCAACGGCGAAGTGAAACCACACGGGCAACGTACCCTGTCCGAGGCTGACAGCGCCGAGATCGCCCGCTGGATGGAAGATCGCAAGGCCTTGCTGGCCAAGCGGGATATCGACGACATCCACCGCGCAGTCGATTATCTGAACGTGACAACACAGTGGGCGCAATCCAAGGCCAGCGAGGAGCAGTTGGAAGAGGTCACCGACCGCTTGCTGATGGCGATGCACGATCTGCGCTCGGTTCTGGTTCGCAAAAAGGCCGATCGGGTGACCCGGGACAAATCCAGCAAATAAGCGCCCGGTTCAGACCGGAGCGCTATCGCCCACGCGCTGAATCCCGCGGCCCCAGAACCGGAACATCAGCAACACCGCCGAACTGAGCAGCCCCAGCACAAGGCCCAGCCAGACGCCGATCCCGCCATAGCCCAGAACAAACCCCAGAATGTAAGATGACGGGATGCCAATGACCCAATAGCTTAGCCCGGCCATGACCATGGGCACAGTCGCGTCCTGCACCCCGCGCAGCAGGCCCAGCGCAATGATTTGCGCGCCATCGACAAGCTGAAATACGGCGGCCACCACCAGCAGGCCAATCCCTATAGCAATAATCTGCGGACGATCCGGATCCGTGGCCTCGACAAACACCGAAATCAACGGCTCGGCCTGGGTCAGCAGAATAATGATGGTAATCACCGAAACCACCAGCGACATGGCGATGACCATCTTGGCACCTTTGGCCATATGTGGCCGGTCCCGCCGACCATAGGCATTGCCCGCCCGGATCGTCGCCGCATTGCTCAGACCCAGATGCACCATGAACATGGACGAGGTCACCTGAACCGCGATCCCATGCGCCGCCAGCGGCACCGCACCCAGCCAGCCCATCATCATGGCCGAGGCCGCAAACATGCTGACCTCGCTCAGATTGGTCACGGCTATGGGCACGCCCAGGCGAAACACCCGCCCGAACATCTCCCAATCGGGCCGCCAGAACCGCTGAAACAGGCTGTGTTCGGGCAGAACCCAGACCGCATAGGCAATCACCGCGACCAGAGAAACCGTCTGCGTGATGACTGATGCGATCGCCGCACCATGTATCCCCAGTTCAGGCGCGCCCCAATTGCCAAAGATCAGCGCATAATTGACCAGGCCGTTCACCACAGCAGCAGCTACGGTGATCCATAGCACCACCTGCGTCCGTTCCAGCGCCGCAAGATAGGATTTCAGAACCATAACCAGCAAGGCCGGGAACAGGCCCCAGCCCGCAACCCGCAAATAAGCCGACGCGTTTCCCGCGACATCCGGGTCCTGACCCAGCGACAGCAGGATCGGCTTGGACCACCAAAGCAGCGGCATCACAACCGCCGCGTATAAAAGCGACAACCACAGACCCATACGTGTGGAGCGCCGAACGTTGGTTTCGTCCTCTTCCGCCGCTGCGGCGGCCACCATCGGCATCACCGCGATGCCAAAGCCCCCGCCCATCAGGAACAGGATAAAGAAAAAACTGCCAGCCAGCGTTACCGCGGCCAAAGCCTCGACACTGTACCGGCCCAGCATGATGGTATCGGTCAGCCCGATAGCAAACTGCGCCAGATGTCCGCCGATCAGCGGGGCGCCCAGTGCGGCAACAGCGCGGATATGGCCGGGATAGGTCATTGTCTTGATCATCTTGCCAGCCTTATGCCCGGCCAGCACGCGGGACAAGAGCGGAATGGCCGGAAATCAATTTGAAACTTAGAATCATACCGAATGTTCGCGCCCGATACGCTGCCATGCGAAATCATTTAGGTCCCACGCAACGTTATGATAATTGACGAAAGCACTTTTACAGGACCAAGCCATGGAAACCCGCTTTGTCGAACTGAACGGTCAAGCCTTTTGCGTCAGAACCTGGGGCGACGCTGAAAAACCGCCCCTGCTGATGTTGCATGGTTTTCCGGAATATGGCGGTGCATGGGGCGATCTTGCCCCGTATCTGACCCACCGGTTTCAATGCTTTGCCCCGGATCAACGTGGCTATGGCCAAAGCTGGACACCGAAGGGAATGGAAAACTATGTACTGTCCCATCTGGTTTCGGACATGGCGGCCCTGATCGAGACCCTTGATGCGCCAGTGACGGTTCTGGGCCATGACTGGGGTGCGTCCGTTGCCTATGGGCTTGCCATGTTCCGCCCGGAACTGGTGGATCGCCTGATAATCCTGAACGGGGTCCACCCCGTCCCGTTTCAGCGTGCCATGGCTTCGGGGGGCGCACAAACGCAGGCCTCTCAATATATCAACCGCCTTCGGGCAAACGACGCGGCGGCAGAATTCTCGGCCGACAATTTCGCATTGCTTGAGCGACTTTTTCTCACTGGCATGGGGCAGGACTGGCTACCTGACGACAGGATGGAGGCCTATCGCATCGAATGGGCCCGTCCTGGCAGGTTGCAGGCGATGCTGGACTGGTACCGCGCCTCGCCTCTGGTGTTGGCGGAACCCGGCAAGCCTCGGACCGATCTGCCGGAACTGCCTCTGGACCGGCTGCGCGTCACCTGCCCACATCTTTTGCTGTGGGGCCCCGAGGACAGGGCCCTGCTGCCTGAATCGACCGATGGCCTGGAAGAGTTCGCACCGAACCTGACCCGCGTCTCGATCCCCGGCACTGACCACTGGCTGCATCATCAAAAGCCCGATGCCGTAGCACAGGCCATTCTTGATTGGCTGGATCAGCCGTAACCCTTCAGCTATGCCCCAATCTTCGGGGTTTTGGGAATTGTTTGGCGACAGACCCAGAACGTCGCCTTTGGTCGAACATCCAAGCCCCAGCACCGTTCGGTTGGCATAAGCGAAATACGCGCAGACCTGATTGATTTCCAGAATCTCCCCGTCATCCCAGCGTGCATCGCGCAGCGCTATGACATCTGCCTCGACCATCTCGCCCGGCGCTTCGGTCAGCTTGCGCGCATACCGCATTGCGGCCATCTGCGCGCCATCCAGCGGCGCATCCTCAACCTGCCGCGCCTCAATCGCAGCCCGTATAGCATCTGCGCGAGGCGCATCACCAAGCAACCGCTGAAGCCCAATGAAATGATGCTCGACACAATAGGAACAACTGTTGAGTGAACTCACCCAAACGCCAAGAACTTCAAGAAACCATTTGGGCACCTTGTTGGCCGAATGGTGCAGCACCGATTTGTAAATCGCCATGTGCCCCTCCATCGAATGCGGCCGCAGGGAATGCGCCATCATGATGTTGTCCACATTGTTGTCGGGACCGGTCACGCGGTCATAGAGTTTCCTAAGCTTGCCTGTCGCTTCTTCGAACGGAACGGTCCTGATCCAGCTCATAGTATCTGCCTCCTTTTTGTTGTTTTACATCGCCTAAGGATCTTACGTGATCCGGGTATTGTTCAAAACGCTTACGATTGCTGGTCTTGTCTGGGCAATGGCCCCGAAATATCGGATAACGGCAGCGCTAAATCGAGAAATTTTCTAACGCGAATCTCACTGTGCGCATATTCATTTTGGCTCAGTTTGCAAATCGTATGCGTTCACGGTACGTTCCTATTCAAATCAGAGGGAAAATCGGGTGATGGATCACAAGCAATTTCAGAAATGGCTTTCCGGGATAGACCAACTCAGCCCGGCGCAGCGGCAGGAAGCCGAAGCTGTTTTCTCAGGAGGTTCGCAAGCGTCAGCCTCGCTGGCGGCTATTGAAGCGAGTGTAGGGGAAGATCGCCCGTGTCCGCATTGCGGCACACCAGGGGCACTCTCGCGGGGCAAGGCCCGAGGCCTGCGGCGATATCAGTGCAAGGGGTGCAAGAAGACATTCAATGCCGCGACCGGCACCCCTTTGGCGGGTCTTCACCGCAAAGACAAGTGGCTTGCCTTTGGAACTTGCCTTGCAGATGGGTTGACGGTTCGCCGATCGGCAGAACATTGCGGGTTTGCCGTCACTACTGCATTTCGCTGGCGGCACCGGTTTCTCACCGCAGAAAGCCCGCAGCCCCGCAAGCTCACGGGCATTGTCGAGGCCGACGAAACCTATGTCCTGAAAAGCCGCAAGGGCCAACGGAAACTGGGACGCAAAGCGCGACGCCGGGGCGGCAAGGCCAGCAAAAGGGGGCTTTCAGATGAGCAGGTTCCGGTGCTGGTTGCCGCTGACCGGAGTGGCACGACAGTCAGTGCCGTTCTCCCTGCGGTCAATGCTGACAGCTTGCGGGAGGTCATCGAACCGGTCGTGGACGAGGATATCGTTCTGGTAAGTGATGGTCACCGCGCCTATCCGCCCTGTGCCGCCGTAATCGGTGTGCGCCACGAAGCGTTGAACCTGTCCAGTGGTGAGCGGGTGCGCGACGCCTTTCACATTCAGACAGTCAACAATCGACACAGCCAGTTGAAGGATTTCCGTAACTACCCAGCTACCCCTCTGACTGAATTCAATATGACATTCTTTGCGGACGAGGTGGTCGAGCGCTGCATCGGCAAGAATCAACCAAAATCATCGTGGGATCGTCCTGAAATGTCGGAAAGGCGCATTGCCGAATTTCAGAAGTTTGGGGTAACAGATTGCATAGAAACCTGAGATGACAATTTGGGGGTCAGCGATCAATGAGCTATTATGCCAGTGATGTGGACGGCGGTTACTTTACTTTCGATGAGCGGCTGTCAGCCCTTTCCGAACTGATCTCGATGATCGACCGACCGGGCGACTATTGTGTGTATGGGCGGTTTCCTACCCCAATGCCTCGCATCTGGAACCACACGACAGGCCTCCTCGCATTCCCTCTCCAACCGGCACAATTACAGGACTTGATCACACTTGGTGAACGCGCACCATATGGACGCGGCGCAGAAACAATTTTGGACAGGTCCGTTCGTGACTGTTGGCAGGTTTCGCCAGATCAAATCAGCGTAGGAGGAGAAACCTGGGGCGAAACATTCAATCGCATCCTCAACCGTGCGGCCGAAGGCCTCGGCTACCCGCCGGAAGCTGTCGACGCGGAACTTTACAAAATCCTCGTTTACGAGGAAGGCGGTTTTTTTGCGCCGCACCGTGATACCGAGAAGGTTACCGGCATGGTGGCGACCTTGGTCGTTTCACTACCGGTTGCAGGGAAAGGGGGCGAACTGATCATCCGCCATCGCGGTCGAGAGACGATTGTCGAAATGTGTAGCAACGATCCTTCCGAACTGGTTTTTGCGGCCTTTTATGCTGATTGCGAACATGAAATTAGGCCTGTGACAGAAGGTCATCGCGCCTGTCTGGTTTACAATTTGGTTCTCACTCCGGGTCAAAATGTGGCCACCTCGGCACCGAACTATGCAGATCTTATGGGTCAGATTGCGAAGGAGATCAAAAACTGCTTCGCAACGTCGGACGCGCCTGAAAAACTTGTCTGGCTTCTCGAGCATGATTACAGCATCGCAGGCCTGTCGTTTGAAACCCTAAAAAACACGGATGCAACGGTTGGGCGTGCTTTGATTGCAGCTGCGGCACAGGCTGACTGTTCCCCCCACGCGGCCATCGTGCATGTTGATGAATATGCCGCCGCTGCCTACCTTGGGCGGGACTATGTCTGGGAAATCGAAGACATCGGCGCGGACGAATACGAACTCTATGATATCATTGAGCGGAGATGTGAGCTTGATGATTGGGTGCATCCCGATTTGGGCGCGAGCGCTTATGGCCAACTGGCGTTGGCGCAAAACGAATTGATGCCACCAGAACGGATCACAAATTGGGAACCTGACGTGAATCGCTTGACGGAGGCGAGCGGCAATGAGGGGGCCACAGTTGAGCGACACTATCGAAGCGCGGCCTTTGTTCTTTGGCCTGCTAAAGAAGGCCCTCGTGTTCTTGCCCAAGCCGGCGCCAAGGCGCTTTCCGTCCTTTTTGTACAGTCTGAGCAACGCGCTGCGACCTCTGACGGGAATGATTTGTCGCTTGACACCATTGCGGCTGAAATTGCTGAAGCTTGGCCAGCGCCCCAAGTCTTGCATTACTCGGACCGGGATGAGTGGCAAGAGAGCGGCGCAGTAATGCTGTCACGGCTTTGTCGTATCGGAAGTCGGAAAGCAACGGAATTATTTCTCGATCGGGTTGTGATACCGTATTACGGACCGGGTCTCAAAGCCGCACTGATTGAAGCAACATCGGAATTGGCTGAAAAAGACATGCTGAAGCGGCTTCTTGGCCTTGTTAGCGCACAATGCACAGAGCAGCCAGAAGCTGTCATAAATCTGGTCATGGGCCTGAGTGAGGCAAGTGATCAGGGGCAGAAAGTCATGACGCGGAATGCACTGAAAGATCTTATCAAGCACCTTTGTTCGGAGATACCGGTCGCGCTCAACGTACACCGGCCAAAAAACGCAGAGCCATTTTGGTACGGGTCGCGTCGACAGTCTGCCACGCCTTTGCCTGAACGCACGCTCCGGGAAATTTTTCAGTTGGCCTGGAGTTTTGATTTGGAAAGCAGCCTTGCTGGGGTGGTTGGCAATCTTGTCAACGCGCCCGACATCGTGCCGCCTGATCGCACCTTGCCACCCGTTCTGGCAAAATTGGGCACGTCGTTTCACGCGCAGGCATCAGAAAGTGAGGCATTCGCGCGGTTTTGGCGGCACTCGGCCAACGTCCTGCTGGCTCGCAGTCGTACCACACCTCCTGAACCGACCGATTGGGTCGTTAGCTCAAATGACTTGGGGTGCGGGTGCGAATACTGTGCCGAACTTGTTCGATTTTGTGCAGATCCGGTTACAACCACACATCGAATTCCAGTGAGAAGGGAGTTGCGGTCGCATCTGCGGTCCGTGATCGAAAGAGCGGGTGCGGATTTGAGTTGTGAAGCTGAACGCAAGGGTAGTCCTTATACGCTCATCTGCACCAAGACCCGCGATAGCTACACCAGACGAAGACAGCAATATGCGAACGACATCTCTGCAATCAAGCGCTTACTTGAAGTGGCAGACGCTGTGCCAGAGGCCACTAGCATTGCAGCCAGCCTCCGCGCGGCGGTCAACTGTAGTCAGAGTAACTCTCCAACTACAACGACCTGACAAGCCCGGAATTGGTCAGCATGGTTTGAGGTTCAGGATGAGTTGATCGGGGAGAGTTCTCAAGGTTTCGAGTATGCTCCACCCCTGCTTGCGCGCCGTCTCAATGACGGTTCGAAGCGTGCAGAAGTTTTCTGCGCCGACGTGAGTTCGGAAGCATCCCGACACTTTTTGACGGACCTTGGTCATGCGAAGGTCCCTTTCGGCTTCATTGTTTGTAAACGGCACACTCAGGTCGTTGAGGAAGAGCAGAACCTCTTCTTTGCGGGTTTGCATCCGCAGCGCGAGATTATGTCCGATCCTGCGCTTTGGTTTGCCTCGCCGCGTTTTGCCGACCTTGTCCGGGACCAGCGGGGGAAGCGCCTCGTGCATCCGGATGGCCGTCTGGCAACATGCGTCATATCGGCGTTCGATGGCAGCAATCCGGGCGGGCACCACCGCGCGGGAATTCCGGTCTCGCGCCCTGTCTGCGGCTGTTTTGGCGTCCAGCAGAATGGAGCGCATCTCCGTGGCCCATGGCTCTTTCTCAATGTCGATCAAAGCCTGCAATTCCCGAAGGTGATGGGCGTTGCATAAGGCGTGACGCACTCCGGGGATCTTTCTGTAGGACGCCCAGTTGTCGTGAACGACACTTCCGGTCACCTCCTGCGTCACATCGCCTCTGCTACGGCCAATCCGGAAATGGCTCAAGTCTGGTGAGCACAGGATGTGGAGCCACCGGGTCTTGCCGTTGATGCGCAGGCCGGTCTCATCCATGTGCTTCACCGCAACGTCTGGGCCGCACAACAACGCTTGAATCCTGTTGACAACGGGCCGCATTACAGCCGCGGTTCTGGCGACGAGCGACGCCAGCGTTGCTGCGGAAATGTCGACCCCGTGAAGGTCGGAAAATATCTGCGCCAGGCGGTTGTCAGGGATGCAGTGCCGGGTTTGAAGATAGCTCGCCATGGCGGCAAGGTTGTCGCCATACTGCACCGGGGCGTTCACCCCTGCGGGAAACGTGGCCTGCACCCGGGTGCCACAGGCCGGGCAGACGCAGACACGCGCCCTGTGCTCAGTGACAATAAGCGGCGGTGGGGGTGGCAGGTCAAAGACCTGTCGCCTCACATACCGGTCGCAAACAACGCCAGACAGCCTGTGCTTACAGTCCGGACAGATGTGTGGGTAGTGATCGATGATCTGCTCCGGCGTCGAGGTCTGGCGCAGCGTCTTGCCGGGATGGCCGGGCTGACCTCCGGACTTGCGCCCGCAGGACCCGCGCAAACTTCTGGTTCGCTTCTTGCGCGCAGGCTTCGACAGCCCATCGCTTGAGGGAGGCTTGCCGCTGTTTGAGCTGTTAAGCCCAAGGCGGCGCTCCAGGTCCTCTACGCGCTGTGCGAGGGTTTTGTTGGCCTTCTCCAGCTCTACGTTTTGCTTGAAAAGTTGGGCGTTTTGTTCGGTGATATCCGCGATCTGCTCTTCAAGCCTCTCGATCTTGGTGCGCAAGGCCGCGTTCTGCTCCGCCAGAACAATGACCAGATCAATCAGATTTGACTTTGAGAAGGTCGCAAGCCGGCTGCGGGTCAGGTGAGCAGTATCCATACGCCTATCGAGTCACAGAAACGCTAACCAAGAAACAAAAATAACCCGCATGGCCCGATTCAAATCGTCGCAGTCAGACCACCTGGGCAGTTACCGGTATTGAACCATTTCCCCGTTGATCATGGCCTGCTGCAGCCCGCCGGCAATCGCCGTCTTGATGTTGGCGAGATCGTGTTGCGTGTAGGTTGCCATGGGCACCCCCTCTACTGATCCAGATAGGCCATCCGCGTTGGCGGGCGGCGTTTGCGTGACTTTTGATCCGGCACCGGTTCCGGCCTGCCCGCATCATTCAGGGCCACCGCAAACGGGTTTTGCAGCCCGCCGAGCGCCCAGAGTTTCGGGGCGTCGGGATCCAGCCGGTTCAAACCCTTGTGTTCCGCCACCGCCTGGGCGTAGCAGCTCAGGTCAATGTTCTCGTTGCGCGGCATGTTCGGGCGTTTTTCCCAACCTTTGGTCTTGCGCGCCTCCGCGCAATACTCCTTCAACCGATCATCGGGCATCCAGTTGCCCAGGATCAGCGCCCCGGCACCCCCGTCCTCGCGCGCGAGCCCGGCAAAGATCGTATCCTTGAACCGATCGGTCGCGATGTTGAGCAACTTGATATCACGCGCTCTGGCACCATCATTGGCCCGCGTTGGCGCCTTGTACCAAAACCGCCCGTCCACCCTGAAACCGCCATGGCCGCAGATAAAGAACCAGCGGTCCGCCTCGCGCTCTTTGCGGCGAGCCTGCCAAAACGCCGTTGCCCGGTCGGAAACCCCCGGCTCGCCGTGAAAGTCACAGCCGACCGCCATGGGCACCAACGCGAGCCCGGCACCCTGCACCGGATACGGCGTTGTCAGCAGATCCCGCAGAACCTCCCAATCCTCAAGATACTTTGACGGATCAAGCATCCGGTCACCCGCATTCGGCGCGCCCTCGGGCGGTGTATGCAGAACAAACCGATCAATAACCGCCGCGCGCCCGTCGATCCCGAAAGCGGTGATCATGACATCGAAGCGGTGTTTCTGAACGTCAACGCTTGCGATCAGGAACCGCGCCCAGTCCGGCGCGACCTTCTGCGGCAGAGGTTTGACCAGCTTGCGCAGATCCTCAACCGTCAGCGCGCCCTCACCGGCAAGCGCCTTGCTCAGATAGGGCAAGCCCTGATCGGTGTTGACCGTCACCTGCAATGCGCGTTCGTCCCGTGTCGCCTCATAGGTGCGCCGGGCGGTCTCGAATTTGCCCACCAGACGCGACCACGGCGCAAACGCCGCCGCAGCACCGTTCAGGTGATAGCTCACGCGATCGGATTTCAGCACATCGCCGCTTTCGAGCCGGGCAAGCCCGCGCGGCGCTGTTTCGTGCAGCCAATAGCCCCGGCGGTTGAGATCGACCTTTTGCCGATGCGCGATGCAGCCGCCGCAATGCGGGCAGAGCATAACCGCCGCCGCGCCCGCCTCGGCGGGTAACAGCGTCCTGTCATAATCCAGCCGAGCAAAGCGCGGCTCAAAAGGCTTGTCGCAATCGGGACAGTCCCAATACCAGCGCGCCCGCGTGCCGCCATTGTAAAGCTCGACAATCCCGGCGGCGGGTGGCAGCTCATGCGGGCTGTTCGCGCTCCATTCCGGGTCCTCGACCAGATGCCCCGGTGACGCCTCGGCAACCGTCATGCCCCGCGATCCCAGCGTTTCGTTTCGCTTGGCACCCATCGCAAAGGGCGCGCCCTCCTTTCCGATCGTGAGTGGCATCCGGTCCAGATCCGTGAACAGCACAAGGCGGATGGTGCGCCCGCTCAGGTTTGCCTTGGTTGGCGGGCCGATCGTCACCTTGGCACCGCCAATGAACTTCTTGCTCAACTGGTTGCGATCGGACCGCCCGCGCCCCTGCCTTTTCGCAAGCTCGGGGCTGTTTTCGATCATGGGCATCAATTCCTCGTCAACCCATTTTGTCGCAGTGTTCTCGGTCATGTGCGTGATGTGGCAAATGCCCGGATCACACATGACCAGATGAGACACGCCCTGCAGCAACATCACGGTTTTGCCCGCCCGCGCCGGGCCAACAAAGATCAGCTCACGATAGAGGCGTGACGCGATCATGTTCGCCGGCTCAACCATGTAGGGCGTCACGTCCCGGTCAAAATCCGTCCAGCGGCCATTTGCGTTCACCTTCATGAACCGCTCGGCCGCCTCGACAACACCCATCCGGGTTGCAGGCGCGAGCGACGGCAACGCCCGCCTGAGCGCCACGCCCGCGCCCGCATAGGGCGGCATGGGCGGCAACTCAGGAATATCCCCGCGCCCCCTTTCAGGCATGACCAGCATTACAGCAACCTCGCATCATCAGGATCCAGAACCTCAGATGCCCCGCCAAGGGCCGCGCGGCTGATCGCCTCTTGCGTCGTTTTCAGGATCCCATCGCAATACCGAACCGCGCGCTCGACCTGCTCGCCGGTCAGGCTGAACTCGCGCTCAAGCCAATCGGGCAGGTTGTCCATACCGGCGCGCTGTTCGCCAAGGATCAGATCCAGCAGTTCAACAACCTCATCAACCTGAATGAGCGAGCGCCGCTTTTCCGCCGCCTGCATCCAGACCAATTCCGCCTGCGCCAGCTCGCGCATCTGCGCCGGGCTCAGACCCGCTTTCTTTTCGTCTTTCTTGAGACCGAGAAATTCCATGCGCTGCTGCGCAATAAAATCCTCGGCCTCGCGCTTTTCCGCAGCCTCGCGGGCGCGGTCCCGGTCATACCAGTTCCGGCAGGCGGATGCCTTGAACCCGTAAGGCGACCCGTTGCCGCCCTCGACCTCAACCGGCATCCCCTTGGCCCGCCATTTGTCGATCGTGTTTTCCGAAACGCCGAAGATCTGCGCGACCTGCGCCCTGTTCAACAGCGGCTCGGCCTCCACCGCCGCCCGATCTGTCATGAGAGACCCCCGCCGTCTGATCGGCTTGAGGGACAACAACAACAACCCAAATCTCAAGCCCGAGAATTCTTGTAATACATCAATCACATGCGGTGCGAATTACCCGCATGCGCCCGGGCCCGGGAAGGACCCGAAGCCTTTTGACGCGCAACCCGGTCAGCGCGCCGTCTTGATGGCCCGGCGCAGGTTGCGGGCAATCGCCGGGGCAATCTCCCGCCTGGCCGTGACATAGGCCCGCCTCTCGAACCCGAGACGCGGCCTGTAATCTACACTGTCGCGATAGAGTGCCAGGAGCCTGAGCCCCTTTTTGCCGCGCGCCGATCCAGCCCCCCCGCCTGGTTTCGGACGTTGCCAAATGCCCGCCGTGCCCCCCACCTTGCCGGAGAAAACATTCGGCTTGGCCAGCACACGCTTGAGCGCCCCGCGCGGCATGTTGCCGTATTTGTTGCGCCGCTGCCCCACCGGCACCACAACAGCCCTGCGTTTCGCGCGCCGCGTTCCGCCTTTGGCCTGCCAGCCCAGATATTGTGATTGAATGCGCTTGAACCCGACCGCACCCGAGAGCCTGCGTTTGGAGGCCCGCGCGACCGCCAGTCCGCGCCTGGTAAACGGCGTTGGCCGGTCAAGATCCCTGTCCAGGGCGCGTTCCTCGTTTTCCTTCACCGCCCGCGCCGTGTCATTGATGCCAAGCGCAACCGCGAAAGGAAGCTGCGACACCGCAAGCCGGTCAAGGCCGCGCGCGATCCCGCGCGTATCAACGGACATGGTGATCATCAGATCGCCCCCTATTCGCGGGTTTTGCCATGGTTTTCCACTCCGCTGTCACGGCTCCCGCGTTCAGGATCGGCCAAACGAAAACCCGCCGGAAATTATCCAGACGGGTCGTTCAGACATAGCTTCGCTGTATGTAACGCTGGATTTATGCCTATCGGGTCCACCAGCGTCCGGGGTTGCCTCACCGCGCTCTCGGCACCGTTATTGGCAGTGGCCCTCACCACAAACTATCGTGGTGCAATCCTTCTGTAATCCGAAACTGTGGCAATCGTCAAGATTCAGGCGAGGTCATTCAGAAGGCATTCCGTGATCAGGGCGGTCTATGACTAGAACAATGTTCCCCAAAATGCGCGCCATATACTGCCAGTGAACCGCTCTACAGAGAAACGTAATTTACCGCCCATATTGCTTGCATTTTGCGCGGCATTAAACACTTCACGGAATGCCGACCTTGAACCATCATAGGCACGGGCAACACCCATAAACTGCTCAAGGGATTCTTGATAAGTGTTACGGGCCTGTTGAATGCGAAAAGTCGGTGACGTCATGCTGCCCAGGTTCGCAACAATATCTGCGGCCAGAGCGCGAAGGGCCAGCACTCGTGCGTGGGCGGGCGTTGTTCCGGTGGTGGATAACGTATCGCTAAACAGTTTTTCCGACTTTGCGGTAAATTCTCGCTGCGCGTCAGCTACTGCGCTGTACTCCAGAATGAACGTTTCAATCAGTGTAGTTCTGTCTTGCGATGTCACGTAGAATAGCGACCCAAACGCAACACAGAGTGCAACCAAAGCCGCCAAGACGATTTTGACCGTCCAATAAATCTTTAACGCAGGGGATACCTGACCCCAAAGCTGAATAGCCTTGTCCTTCCAGCCTGAGTTATTCTGCAAGTTGTGCGCTTCCACTAACCTCTCCATCCGTCACGTTGACGCTCTCGCGAAGACTGCCGATAACTTCTCCAATATCCGCTACTCCGGCGCTCTTCGCATAGTTGATTAGACAGAGTATCCCTCGGTAAAACCGGGGGCGCTCAATTTATCAATGTCGAAATCCTTTTCAGGAACAAATGCCACGGTCCCCTCTACCAAGCGCGTTGTTTTTCCATGCGCGTCATAGTTCAAGACACCCCGGACACGTACCCGGCGGTGATCCCATGCGTCTCCTGCACGTATATCGGAGCCCATCCTCCCCGCCGTCTGCAAATCCACCCGACACCAAATCTTCCGCCCAGACTTGCTTTCTACAACGCATATGGCCGGTGCGTCATAATCGGTGCCAATCTCTGCTATTCGCCCCTCAACGGAACCGTGTTCCTGTCTAGATGTTCCAGAAAACAGGTAGCTATGCAAAGAGTCGGTGGGTCGCAAAACCCTTTCAAAATAGTTTACAGCGACCTCTTGCGTAATCTCTAGCGGGATTTCCTCCTCCCTGAATTGCGCAATGGTCTTCCCAATACCGTTGGTGTTTCTTCTTACAAGCTTTCGTGCCGTTTCGACCTTTTCTTTCGGAAAGGTTTCATCAAAATCCATACCAGACGCTATGCGGGCCAGATTGCGCTCAACCACAGAAACGCGCTCCGCGACAGTGGCATGCGCACCGGCCCAGGTACGCACGTCAACGGGCTCACCCTCACAAGTGAACGGACTGTTTGTGGACGCCATTTGCAGTTTCCACACAACGTTTTTATCGGCTTCGTCAGTAAGTAAATCGAAAAAATCTATCGCTTGCTCAAACGCGTCCTGAATAGTCAAAACGTCGTCGTGGTCTTCACTTGGCTCGACCGTGAATTTTATTTTGATTGTCAAATCCTGAGCCTCCGGTCTGGATCGGAATTCTACACCTGCAACGAGTCCCGGTAAAGCATTCTCTTTCCTGCGATTCCAGTCAAAGCAATATGTGCCCGCTCTGCATCCCGCGCTTGAAGATGTTGAAATAACCCTCAACCGTGTTGGTGTGAACCGATCCGCGAACATATTCACCCTTGCTATGGGCCGGGAAATCATGCTCCGCGAACTCGCGGCCAAGGTGCGTGTATTGCTTGGAAATTATATCCCGAAGCAACACGCCGCCAGATCAATCCTGATCCGGCTTCGACCTTCTCACCTTGGGTGGACTAAAAAATGCGCAGCGCAGCGTTCCATGTCCGCGCCCGGCATATCGTCTTCTTGCTCCATCTCGGCTTTCGTCGTTCGCGGAGCGAGTCAAGAACTAGGCGACTTCCAGGGCCATCGCATCAATTTCGATCACCCGCTCGCCACCCAGCAGTTCCAGAACCACGCGGGCACCAGGGCCGGACAGATCGACAACCCGAACCTCCATCCCGTTGAGCGGGCCTTCGACGATCCGGGCCCGATCCCCGATCCTGAACTCAAAATGGGTGCGCATGAACCGTTCGCGCCCCGGGGCCCGGGTCTTCGGCCCGCCCCAGCGTTTGAACAGCCCGTCCATGACATCCTGCGGGAGCGGACAGGGGCGACCGTCGATCCCCGCAACTGCGGCTACCAGATGGCTGGCGAACAGATCGTGCCAGCGGTATTCGCCTTTTGGCCAGCCAACAAAAACCCAACCCACCAACAGCGGGTATGCCACCAGGTGCTTGTCCCTGGTGTATCTCGATTTCCGGCGGTAAACCGTTTTGGTGGGCAGAAACACGTGGAAACCGCGATTGCGCAGAAGCGTTTCGATCACGAATTCACGCCGCCCGCTGCCCGTGATCCGACGCTTGCCGTTGCGGCAGGTTTCACAGCCGGTGTCCGGCACGACCGTGCGCCGCCCGCTGTTGTGCGGCGGCTTCACCCGCACCGCGTACCAGTCAATCAGGCCCGGCTGGATCGCGCTGTGCATCATCTGCCCTCACCTCTCTGCCGTAACGCTTTGACCTTGACCGTTACGCTACCGTTACGGCTTTCGTGACGGATCAAGCCCCTATTTTTATTACTCTTTTTACTGAAAATAGAGTTATGTAACGGTGTTACGGTCATTATCTACCCCCCTTACACGCGCGCGCACCTATTGTGTGTGCTCCTTTGAGCGTTACACCGTTACACCACATGCTTCACGCCGATTTTCCTTACCTATATCAATATCTTACCACCGTAACGCCAAGCGTAACGGTAGCGTAACGCTATGTGTCCAACCGTTACGCAAAATCGGACCCTTTCTCCTGCGCCTGCGGGCTCTCAATCCATCCCGGCAGGAACCGCGCGGGAACAATGAGGCCGCGTGCAGGCCTGCCACCAACGCGCACAGGCCCAGGTGCAGGGAGAGCCTCAGTTATCGTGTCCAACGCCGCTCTGTGACCTCCTTCACGCCAGCGCGTGCCGGCCAAGGCCCGATCCAACAACAGGTTCCGACCGTTTGCTATGAACATGGGGTGCTGATTGCGGCTTCCTTCGAGGAGGCGAATACCAAGGCGGCTCAGCAGCTTGTTATCGTAGGGCTCCGGCTCCCCATCCGTGTCCTGCATGCGGTCGAGTAGTTCAGAGACAGTGATGACACCGCCATGATCCTTGTGCAGCAAGGCGCCAAAGATCGCACGCAGGCATCTCTCGCCCTCGCCTTCTTCATCAGCTTCCTTGGACTGAGCAATGAGCGGCTGTGCCAACTCTTTGGCAGCCTCAAGACGATTGATGTCGGCTTCCCCCGAACTGGGATCAACCAAAGGCGCGTCAAACAGCATCAGATCCCAACCCGCCAGGATGGCTCCGATCGTATCTCCTGACCGAGTTCGAGCACCAAGGCTCTGCTGAACCGCCCCGGGTTTACCGGAGACTTTTTTGCTCAAGACTCAGGCGACTTTATCAAGGGTGTTCAGGTTTGCATAGAATGCGTCCTCCAGTTCTTGTGGCGGCCGGTGCCCGATCGCGCCGTGCAGCCGCCTGTTATTGTACCAACTGACCCAGTCCAGGGTTTCCCACTCAACCTGGCCAACCGTTTTCCATGTGCCGAAGAACTCAATGACTTCGGTCTTGAACAGGCCGATGATGCTTTCTGCCAGGGCGTTGTCATAGCTGTCCCCGACGCTGCCGACCGATGCGTCGATCCCGGCCTGGGCCAACCGCTCTGTGTACCGAACCGCCAGGTATTGCGACCCCCTGTCCGAATGGTGAATGAGCCCGTCTGCCTGTGATGGTATTCGTTGGCAGATCGCCTGGTTCAGCGCGTCCAGCACGAAGCTGGTGGTCATGGACGTGGACACGCGCCAGCCCACGATCTTGCGCGCAAAGACATCAATGACAAAGGCCACGTAGACCATTCCCGCCCAGGTCGACACATAGGTGAAGTCGGAGACCCAGAGCTGGTTTGGTGCGGTGGCCGTGAACGCGCGATTGACCTTGTCTTCCGGGCAGGCCTGTGCAGGGTCCGGGATCGTGGTCTTCTTCTTGCCGCGTGTAACACCCTGCAACCCCATGACTTTCATCAGGCGTTCCACCGTGCAGCGTGCGATGTCATAGCCTTCCCGGCGCAGTTGATGCCATACCTTGCGCGCGCCATAGCGTCCCCGGCTGGCATCAAAGACGCGCTGGATTTCCCGCGCATCCTTATCGTCCTTCCTGGCCCGATCCGAGGCTTTGTCCGGGCTGCGCCGGATAGACAGACGCGCATAATAGGACGATGGCGCGATCGGCAGCACCCTGCAGATCGACCCGACACCGAACTCGTCCCGATGATTATCGATGAATGCGATCATTTCCGGAATGGGCGGTCGAGCTCCGCCTGTGCGAAATACGCGCTCGCCTTCTTCAGGATCTCATTGGCCGTGCGCAATTCCTTGTTCTCACGCTCCAAGGCTTTCAGACGTGCCTTCTGCTCGCTGGTCAGCCCATCGCGTTCGCCGGCATCGCGCTCAGCCTGCTGACACCAGACTCTGAGACTGTCCGGCGAGCAGCCGAGCTTTGGCGCGATCGCGTGGTAGGCCGCGTTGTCACTGGCGTAATCCGCGCGATGGTCTTTATAAAGCCGAACGCCGCGGGCGCGAAACTCAGCCGTGTACTTCGGGGGTGATTTTTTCTTCTCCATAGGGTTCATCCTTTGAGAGTTTTACTCTCCGGTAAACCCGGGGCGGTTCACTGCACCAGTCCATTGTAGACACGAAAGGTCTGATCCCATCGGTCCGGAGCCAGATCCAGCATCCTGCGCCAGACTGCGGGCCCGATATCATTTGCATCACGCTGCAGTTCCGCCAAAAGCAATGCCTGGTCCGCCGGCTCTGCGCTTTCATCGAGCTCGCCGAGAGTCAGAATGACGAACCGGGAGCGATCGGCACTTGTCATTGGCGCAGGTATGATCGACGCCAGTAACCCGGCTCCATAGAGCTCAAACCGAATGCCGGCATGATCGGAAGTGCCACGCTCGACCTGGGCACCCTCTGCGTCCGACATCAGCCGGAACAAGGCGATCACTTCGGACACAGATCCGGCCTCATCGGCCTCTGCCTCATCGAATACCCGGGCAATAGCCATCCGGTTCGTCGTCTGGCGAATGGCGGCAGCACTGGTCGAGTTCTTGACGCCTGTAGACATGCCGCCCAGCAACGCGGAAACAATGCGCGTGGCTGCAGTCTTGCCGGCACCGTGGCGCCCCTTCAGGTACATGTGGGTACGCCAGCTCGGGAACTGACCCAATGCGGCTTGCCCGACCCAGCCGATCAGGACATCCGCGTCCCGGGTGCCGTTCCAATTCCAGAACCGCTGTATTCGGTCACGGATCCATTCCAACTCGTCGATTGATGCCGGTCCAGAAGCCGGCGATGGTCGCGAAGGCACCGCCGGGTAAAGCGCCCGCGCAATCATTCGCCCTTTTTTCGATCTATCACCTGGTGCCTCGATACTTTCACCAAGATGCACGATCGGATGAGAGCTATCGCCTCGCCATGTGCCGAAATTTCGGATCGACATGGATGGGTCGAACAAAGGCAGCGCACTACAGGCCTGCATCAGCACATCAGCAGCTGCTGCGACATTAAACCCGTTGTCTCGCTTGCTCTCCGGTCGGGCAACTCTGGCAAGCTGCTCTATCGGGTCATCACATCCGGCAACCAGGGCAACGAGGTTTGCACGGTTGTTCATGGCGCCGGCGGACAGTTCGGCCATCTCGCCGCGTGCCGTCAGAAAATGAAACTTCCCTGCAGCCATGCCAAGCGGATCAACGGGAAATTCCGAAGGCAACCCGAGATCGCCATCGGTTTCAATCAGATCGGGCCCATCAGAATCCAGATCAGGTTCGCCGCCGTCCTTCCGAGGTTCGGAGCCTGAAGGCGCCTCATCATCGACCTTTTCTGCAGATCTAAAGGCATCTCGCACTTCTTCGATCTTATCGCTCATTCACAGCCCCCAGTCTGTCCCGCGGGTTGATCCCGCTATTGTTTCAGTATGTCGTTCAGATCCCGGCCCCCACCGGCCGGTACGATCCAGCCTTCAAGACCTGGTCGAAATGCTTTGGCGCGCTTGATGCCGCAAACCAGCTTCGCGCGGGTCATCTTGGGATCAGAATCCCCGTCCATGATGAATATGAGACGCCGGCACCACTCAGGCGGAACAAAGGCCCTGTCATCTTCCATGTCAGGCTCGCCCGACCAGCGGACGCCTTTGCATTTCAGCATACGACCGGACATGTTCCCAAGGCTCACACCAGCCCAGAAAGCTGCATTCTCGAAGGGCTCCGCGACCATCGCCGTCAGCGTTGTCTCTATGCCCTCTCCAACGATCAGAGTGTCAGCCTCGATTGGGGTGAAAAGGCGGATTGCGCCCCCCTTCATCGATCCACGCACCAGCTTCGACGTCAGTTCTTCGCCGTTCCAGACGATCCGCGCCTTACCGTTGGGCTGGGACAAGTCAATCCATGTGCGATGCACGGCTGATCCATTCCCATTCGGCCCCTGGATGGCCGCAACCATCGCTGGGCCCACATGCGGACACCGGAATTCACCGTCGATATACTTCAGGTACTTGTGCTCTGGATGATAGCGGATGGCTTCAGGGATGCCGGGTAACAGATCTTCAGTGATACCGCGAATTGCGAGGTACTTGCGGACCACATCAGAGGCATCGCCACTGTTGGAACTCCGCCAGATCTTACGGGCATCGCGCAGCGCCTTGCGGCGTGCTCTTTCAGCATAATCAGCTTCGCGTCGGGCTTTTTCTTCT
Source organism: uncultured Ruegeria sp. (assembly GCA_963422555.2). GTDB lineage: Bacteria > Pseudomonadota > Alphaproteobacteria > Rhodobacterales > Rhodobacteraceae > Ruegeria. Next base: position 26,929 of record CAXXPZ010000030.1, on the reverse strand, counting down.
GAAAGACACCTTCGCCGTGCTGCCTCTTTTTCATCGATATCGGCAGGGCGCGCGCCACAGAGAACCTCCAATGCCTCGAGAAACCCAATCTGCAGAACCTCACGCACCAGGGATATCTGGTCATTGCCTTTGATGCCGCACTGCCTGCAGGTGAAGAGCATCGATGTCAGGTTTATTCCAAATCGATCCCGGCCACCGCAGCGCGGACAGGGGCCGATCATCTCACCGGATTGCCGCACAAGCCCCTCGATGCGCAGGATCTCGACAACCTGCTGAGCCGGCAGCTGCTTGGCTTCAAACAGCCTGGGATCGTCACGACGGCTCACAGGCGCATTCCCAGTTCTTTGGCGCGATCTCCCAACGCTTCCATTTCGCCGGGAAACCACGATCGCTTGTCATAGGTTCGGGCCTTCAGCCAGCCGGTGATCTCACCTCGATCAAGGCGGGCAATCATCCGCAACTTCGCCGCTTGCCGAGAGTCACTCATGACCCGTGCGCCCAGCCCGGCAGTCGGGCGAAACTCACCACATGGCTCATGAAAAAGATCCCGCATAGTCATTCCTCCGTGTTTTCTGCGGGCAAATTGGCTTCGATTTCATCGAAACGATGCGCTAGACGCCGCAATTGCGTGCCCATTCCCTTGTGGACGAAACCGGTAAACAACGGGCGCTTATGCTTTTCTTCTGTTGCCTCACCGGCAATCAGAGCGAACGTCGCGCCATTCTTTGGGTGATCCGACAGTTCGAATAGAATGTGACCGACCCGGAAGCCCTCGCGCTCGCAGGTGGTCGGATTTGGGTGGCGCGCGCTCATGTCGCCCTCCCGGTTATATCGGACGCGGCCAGCCGCTCCAGCACCCTTGCGGCGCGCCACACGGCCTCACCGCCCTCCGCGATGTCGGCGGCGGCGCGGCGAATGCCTTTCTGGATGGTGCTGGTATCCCGGCCCCCCAGGGCCGCGCCGATCTCGCTCAGGCTCGCCCGCGTCAGCGCAGCACCCAGCAGCATGGCCATCCGCCGGGCGCGCACAATCGACGGAATGCGGCAAGGCCCCCGCAGCGTGTCCGCGTCAAGGCCATGGGCGGCGGCGGTTTCCAGCACGATCCGGTGCATCAGACGGATTGGGCTGCGCCGGATCGCCGCAAGATCGCCAAGCCCCGATATGGCGGCACGGGCCAGTACGCGGTATCCCGGCAGCTGCGCATCCGGGCCGGGCGGTCCGGGATCAGATGTGGCGAGCCGGGCCTGCAGCAGGGCCAGCACACCCGCCCGCTCAAGCTCTGCCGCCGCCGACAGCGCCAGGCGCATGTGCTTTATCAACTGCCGCGCCGCGTCCGGATCGCGGGCCGCGTACATGGTGCAGGCATTTGCCGCTTTCAGCGCAGTGCGCATTTGGCGGAAGGTTTCGGCGGGGCTCACGACAGCACTCATGACAGCACCCATGCGGCAACAAGCCCGCCCCAGAGTATGGCAAAGAGGCAAACCGCCCCGATCAAGTCGCCCAGCCAGTGATCGTCGAGCGCCCGGATGGCGCGCCGCACAGCGCGGCCCAGAGCCCTCAAAAAGGCCCCGGCGCGCCTTAAGGGACAGACGGTCGCCGGGGCAAGTGCCGCCGCGCGCGGGACAGTGCGGCGCGACGGGGAGTGAGGGGAGGCGTCAGGGGTGCAAGCAAGGGGCTCAGAGATCATGACGGTCTGCCTTGAAAAGGGCCGGGAGCGGCGAGCAGGACGCCCCCGGCCAGGGATCCGGCGTACAGGCAACGCCGGGGGGAAGGAACAGGGCGGGCGGGCATCAGTTTGTCCCCCCTGCAAAGTGGCGGGCATCGCCGGACCGGTTGCGCACGTCGCGCAGGGCGGGGGTCAGACCCTCACCCATGGCGGCCCGCGCCTCGTGCCGCGCCTCGTGCCGGGCCAGCGTCATGAGCCGACCCCGGACGGAATTGCGATGGCGGTTCAGATGGCGGGCGATCTCCATGACGCTCAGGCCTTTGGCTTCCAGCCGGAGCAGCCGCGCATCCTCTTCCGCCGTGAAGTGCCGCACCACATGGCCACCCCGGCTGTATTCCGGCAGGGTGAGGCGAGGCGGGGGGCTCAACGCCGTATCCGGGCTGTCCGCGCCCAGCCGCAGGCAATGATACTTCACGGCGGCGGAATGCATGTCGAGGCGGCGGCCGATCTGAGCAAACGACAGCCCCGTCTCCCGCAGCCGGGCTGCCTCGTCCAGAAGCGCGGCGGGATATTTGCGTCCGGGCATCAGCTTGTCTCCCCTGATTGCGTGTGGGCCCGCTCCGGATGGGGGCATACCCGCACGGTGTGGTGATGAAAAAGAGGGGGGCGGGCGCTCATGACAGGCCCTCCGCCCAGGAGCGAATGCGCCGGGCCATTGCCGAGTCGCAGGCCGCAATCCGCGCCAGCAGTTCGGTGATTGCCCAGTGCAATGCGGCATCGCGTGTTTCTGCGAAGTTGTGCCATTTCGGGCCAACTCTGTAACCGCCGCCGTGCGTCTCAAGCCGAAAACATACTGACCACATCCACAGATCGCGGGTCCGGTCGCGGTGCATCTCGATGCGCGCCGCGTCCCAGGCCATCCGGGGCTGCGGCAGGGCAAGCACCTCGTCCACGTCTCCCGCCACAACACCCTCGTCCGGGCCAACATCATCGACCGTCACGGGGGGCGGTACCATCCCGTCGAGAAGCGGGAGCGTGCTCATGCCGCACCCCCCGGTTCGTGCTGTTGGCCTTCCAGTCGGGCGCGTGCGACTTTCAACGCCTCAATCGCCTCGTTGATTTCGGCAATCGCCTGGGCGGTCTCATCGGCGTCGGACGATTGTTCGGCCGACAGGATCGCGAAAATGGCCTCGCCACTTTCCTTCGCAATCACCCCGGTCTGCCGGATCATGCAGTCCACGCCGGTGCGGTCCCGGCTTTCCAGCCGACGGGCCAGAAGGCGGGTGATCGGATAGCGAAATTGGTTATGTTGCACCGCCACCACCTCCGGTTGGAAGCAGTCCATCAAACACCGCCGCGACCGTAATGTCGTAAAAAGCCGCAAGGTTCAGAGCGGTTTTTTTGCCGGGAAACTGCTCCCCACGTTCGATGCGGGAGAGACCGCCGAGGTCAATTCCGGTATCTTGAGATACTTCGTTGAGGGTCAAACCTCGCGCTTTGCGTAGTTCACGAAGAGTAGCCATGGTTTTTCCAAAAAATTTGTTTAAATCACAAAATATGGATTTGCAAAATTGTGTCAAGGACTTTGTGTTGCACGCAAATCTGCTGCATGAACAGCGGATGATGACACTCCAAGAACGAACTATCGGTGAAGCAGTGCGCCAGGTGCGCAAAGCACGAAAGATGACGCTGTCAGAAGTCGCGGACCAAATTGAAGGCTACGACTCTGCAGGCTTGTCGCGCTTTGAGCGTGGGGAGCAAGGGGTATCAGAAAAGAAACTTCGCCAGATAGCATTGATTTTAGAGGTGCCGCTAACCGTTCTGTATGCAATTTCAGAGTTTGATTGGGACTTTGACGACCAAAGTTCAAAAAGCCTTCTGACTAATGAGATCAAGGACTACATACCCAACTTCCTGAAAGCGGGTCCGGCGATCCATACTCGCGTCCCCTTGCTGTCTTGGGTGAAAGCAGGTTCTTGGGCGGATATAGGCGTTGGCACAACTGCCGAAAACCCTGATGACGTAATAGAATGGCGCGAGACCACCGCCATAGTCAGCACAAAGGCTTTTGCTCTGCGGGTCGAAGGGGATTCAATGGTGAACCCATACGGGTCACCAAGCATACCCGAAGGGTCTGTTGTGATTGTGGACCCGGAAAAAGTCGCAGATAACGGAAGTATTGTGGTAGCCATGTTGGACGACAGCAACCAAGCCACGATCAAGCGTCTAGTTATTGATGGGCCTAATATGTATCTGAAACCGCTTAATCCAGCATACAGAGCGATTGAGATCAACAGCGGTTGCTCGATTGTAGGCGTTGTAAAGAAAGTCGAAATCGACCTCTAAAGCCTTATAAAGATTCGATGGTTGAGGGCGCGGCTTAGTTGGCTACGCCCATTTTTTTGCGCCTTATGCAAAATATTGTGTTTGACACCATTTCATTAAATTTGTTTAAATCACAAACATCGAAACTCACCGAAGACGCATGGTGCCGACCCGGATCCCGCTCCAACAGGCCCGCGAGACACGTGATTTTTCAAAATCGGATACCGATGGGACATGAGCATGCAAACCGAAACACAGGCTGAATACCTCGAAACACAGATTGCACCCGCCAACCGAAACGAAACCCCGCAGGTATGCCGTATCCGCGCCAGGGTTGCGGCGCGCGCTGCCCTCATTCGTCAGACCGGCCCCGCCCCTCTGATCCTGAAACCCGCCGTGTGCGGAAAGGGGGCAGCATGAGCACCTTTTACACCCGGACCAACCGGGCCCGCGTGGACAAGATGCTGAAACTGATCGGGCATCTGGAAATTTCTGCCCGCTCGAACAAGGCCACACCGGACGATTGGGCGCAATTGCTCAAGCCTCTTGCTGACAGGATTGCCGAATTGACAGCCGGGGCGGATGACGCCGCGGCACCAGCTGCAGGGCAATCCACCCTGACGCACTGGCACACGGGCATCCACATGGCGCGGGAAATCCCGATTGAGGAAGTGCCCTGGGTCGCGTCTGTCCTGACAACGCGCCTCGAGGAATATTTCGATGACCTGCCGAAAGGAGCATGACCCATGCTGACCATGAACCACGCCAAATTGACCACCGAGGTCGCCCGCCACATCGCCGCCGACGCGGTGATCCAGAGCGCGTACTGGACCGAGGCCAAAAACGACATTGGCGGGCGCGGCTGTTTTATCGGCTGCCTCGCGCATGGCAGCGATCCAAAAGCATCTGAAGTCATTTACGGTCTGCCCGAGGCCTTGATCAGACTCTGCGAGGCTGTATTTGAGCGCCTTCTGGAGCATGAGGCACAGGCGTTCTTTGCCGCGATCCCGGACGCCGTTGATCGCGACGGCAGGGACCTCTCCCGCGTCCACTGGAAGGTCCTCGGCCAGATTCTCCGGGACCTGCCCGATGTACCGCAGGACGTCCAGGCTGTGATCGATCCGGTGATCGAAGGCATGGACCTGCTGGCCGCCGGCAAGGATTGGCCCGCCGCTGCCCGTGCCGCCCGTGCCGCCCGTGCCGCCCATGCCACCCGTGCCGCTGCCCATGCCGCCCGTGCTGCCACCCGTGCCGCCCATGCCGCTGCCCATGCCGATGCCCGTTTCGCTGCCCATGCCGCCCGTGCTGCCGCCCGTGCCGCCCATGCCGCTGCCGCCCATTACTATCCCGATGCTGTCAGGCGTCAGAGGGACATCATCCTCACGCTGATCCGGGAGGCCTGAGATGCATGCACTGGGCCGCAAACCCGACCCATCCGTGGCCGCGCGCCGCGCGCTGGTCCGCGACATGTTCAAGCTGGGCCTGATGCCTGCGGAGATGTGCGAGCATCTCCGGCGCGAACTGGGGCAGGCCGTCACCCCCGGCACGATCTACAACGATCTGGCGAAACTGCGCCGCACGGGCCGGATCAGCGGGCCTGCGGGAGATACGTCATGACTTGCCATTCCCGGAACGGTGCCGTGAAACCTGCACCAAACTCCCCGGCTGGTGATCTACTTGCCAGTCGGGACCTTTTTCCGATGCAAACCGTCCGGCCGCGCGGTCCGGTTGATAACCCGCTGAGCGGGCGCGACTGCGAGGCTGACGGGTCCACCTGGTTCAATGCGGCGAACCCGTTTCCCGCCCCCTGCGGGCCCGCAGGGGAAATCGCCAACATTCCGGCTTCTGGAAACAGCCGGCGACGGAGATCAGGAAGGAAGCCGAATGGCTAAAGTGACCGAAATAGACCCAGACGATACGCAGATCATAGACCGGCTGGAGGACAGTCTGGGCCAGTTCCTGCTGACCTACAGCGCTGCAACCGGAATCGACTACTGGTCATTGATGGTGATGGTCTTTGACATCTCACATGGCGCGCTTGCGCGGGTGGATTACAACGCGACCGTCATGCTGCTGGACGCCACCACCAGGGCGGCAAGGGCGCGGGGAAATCCCCCCGCCCAGATCGATCGACGCCGCAAGGCCATGATCCGCCTTTTGGACCGCGGCCACTTCCTGTTGTCCACACCACAGGGAAGCGCGTGATGGTTCATCGGGGCGATCCCGCGCAGGCACCGGTTTCGAATTGGCATCGGCATTGGCCCCCGCCCAAACCAGAATGGAGATCGCAGGGATGAGCAGCGCAACCAGGATCGAATGGACGGAACGCACATGGAACCCGGTTGTGGGCTGCAGCCTTGCATCGCCCGGCTGCACCAACTGCTACGCCATGCGCATGGCCTACCGGTTGTCAAGGAACCCCGGGACGCCGCAATACCACGGCACCGCCAGTCTGGTAAACGGCAAGCCGGTATTCACAGGCAAGCTGGAACTGGCGGAAAAGACCCTGCTGGAACCGCTCAAGCGCAGGACACCCACCACTTATTTCGTCAACAGCATGGGCGATCTGTTTCACGAAGACATGCCGGAGGAATGGATTGACCGCGTGTTCGCCGTCATGGCGCTTTGCCCGCAGCACAGGTTTCAGGTGCTGACCAAGCGCGCGGAACGGATGCGGGACTACGTTACCTGCCTGCCGGATTGCCTTGAGCCCTTCACGTGGTCACCAGAGCGCCTGGAGAAAGAAGTCAGGGCCATCGGGAAGACCCTCGGCCGGGATCATGACGTAATGGCGACGCGCGCCTATGAGGCCATGCAGGACTGGCCTCTGCCGAATGTCTGGCTGGGCGTATCAGTCGAAGATCAGCGCCGCGCCGAAGAGCGCGTGCCGCAGCTGCTGCAAACCCCCGCTGCCATCCGCTTTGTCAGTGCGGAACCTCTGCTGGGACCTGTCGATCCCTGCAACGCCCGCAACGGCCACCACTTCGAAAACTGGCTTACAGGAACGAAGTGGCATGGGCCCGGCCTTGGCAAACTGGAACGCGGCGGGCCTTGTATTGATCAGGTCATCGTGGGCGGCGAAAGCGGCCCGAACGCCCGCCCGATGCATCCCGACTGGGCGCGCCGCCTGCGGGATCAGTGCAAGGCGGCGGGCACCGCGTTTTTCTTCAAGCAGTGGGGCGAATGCCGTCCGGGCTCGGATCTCAACCATGGCAGGCACACGTTCTACATGGACCAAAAGGGGCGGATTGTACCTGCGTCCGCTCTGGCCGGCGACTTCCCTGATGGAAGCTCGTCACGTGACGGCTGGGCGTGGATGCGACGTGTCGGCAAGAAGGTCGCTGGCCGATTGCTGGATGGCCGCGAACACAACGGCTTCCCCGACGCTCTGACGGGAGGTGCGAAATGACAGACCACCCGATCCGCATCCAGTTGCAGCGAACAAGGGGCTGGCGAAAGCCAGAGAACACCACAGTGGTTGCGCGCCCGGGCCCGTGGGGCAATCCCTTCAAAGTTGGGGTTCACGGCGATGCGGCAGAGTGTGTGCGGAAGTATCAGCGCCTAATCGGCGGCTTGATCGACGTCGCCTCACAACCGTGCCCTAATTACACCGAGCAGTCCGCGACACTGGATCATGTGAAAGAGCAGATCCACACATTGCGCGGTCGCAATCTCGCCTGTTGGTGCAAGCCCGGTCAGCTTTGCCATGCCGATGTGTTGCTCAAACTCGCGAACACCGTCCACCCCGGAACATCGACAGGATGATCGGGATGACTGTCTGCAGCGGCATAGGTGCACCAGAGATTTCCGCATGAACACCCCGGTCCACATCATTCGCCCTCGGTCAGTGTGCAGGGCCACGCACGTAAGCAATGAAAGGAACGGACAGATGCAGGCACGAACAAATATCGACGGCACTATCACCTTGAAAACAGAGGACGGCCGCAGGTTCATCGTCGGCGACGGTGATGGCCCATTCACGATCGAAAGCGTGGACGGGGAAGTGATCTTGTATCCGGTTTCCCGCACCAAATTCGAAATCGACACACCGTTGATTTGAAGGAACGGATAGATGACGTATAGACCTGACGTACTGATCTACCACGACAACTGTGATGACGGCTTTGCTGCGGCATGGGCTGTCCACAGGAAATGGGGCGATAGCTTGCAGTACATTCCCTGCAACTACGGGCGACCCGCGCCCAAATTCAACTCTGACAGCAAGCACGAAGTCCTTATTGCTGACTTCTCTTTCCCACCAGAACAGTGCGAGGAATTGGTCGGTGAAGGTTGCCGCATCCTTATGCTGGATCACCACAAGACGGCCAAGGAGGCGCTGTCAGGGCTTCATCAGATCCACCGTCCGACAATTGACAACGTGGGCCTTTGCTTTGACCGTATGACCGGAACTTGGCGCGAGGAAGTCCTTGTCGAGTTCGACATGGAACGATCTGGCGCGCGCATGGCATGGGACTTTGCATTTCCGGGCGAGGAAACCCCCGATCTTATCCTTGCCGTGGAGGATCGCGACCTCTGGCGCTTCGACCGCCCCGATACAAAACTGGTCAGCATGTACCTGCGGTCTCTGGACCGCGATTTCGACCAATGGGATGCGGCTGCGGCGTTGTATAGCGATAACCCCGAGCAATTCCTGGCCGAAGCAAAGGCCATCAAACGGTTCTATGACCAGCGCGTGAAAGGCATCTGCGAGAACGCCGGAACGCAAACATTCCAAGGCCATGATGGTGTCGCTGTCACCTATGCCTGCCCTTACGACTTTGTTTCAGAGACGTGCCACACCCTCTTGGCAATGTATCCAGATGCGCCCTTTGCGGTTGCCGTCATCCAGAACCAGGAAGGCGTCACATACTCGCTGCGCAGCAGGGATGACCGCTTGGACGTGTCGGAGATCGCCAGAGCGAACGGCGGCGGTGGTCATCGAAATGCGGCTGGTTTTCGGGTTCCCGCCTAATACCACCCGACGCGGATAGGAGAGACATGACGGAAGGAGATGGACCATGAGCGAAGACCAGCACGTCATTCGGCTTGTGCCAACCGAAATGTTGGCGAAGCAAATGGGATACGCCGGTGCCAATTCGGCGTTTCGTGAATGGTGCGTGTCCCTTCGGATTACCCCTGTTCCAGGGCGGCGGGGGTGGTATGACACGAAGCTGGTGCGCCGTCGGCTTGACGAGGCCCAAGGGCTGAACGACGCTAAACAAATACAAGGATCGTCAGAAACGGGGGGGCTGGTAGCCAAGAGAAAGGCACGTCGTGGTCCGGGTTGATTTGAAAGGAATACATCGCGTTACCGCGAAAGTGGCGGACGGATCATTGAAGGAATACCACTACGCTTGGCGTGGTGGCCCCAGGTTCTGGGACAGTGACAGCCCGTTCGAAAAGAACACGCCCGAATATCTGGACGCGCTGGCCGGTAAGGCGAGTTTGCCGAAGCCTGAAAGCGAATTGACCCCGACCATTGTGGACGCCTATTTGGACAGCGCCGCCGTAACCACCAAAGCCCCACGCACACAGGACGACTATCGGAAGTGGGTACTACGCTTCGCCGAAGCCTTTAAAGACGACCCGATCGCGATGTTTACGGAACCAGAATCACGCGGGGAAGTTGTCGCCTGGTGTTCCAACTGGAACCATTCACCACGGCAGCACGACGAAGCGGTCGGCGCGGCCACACGGTTTCTGAATTGGGCCGTAAAATCCGGCCAGCTGTTACAACACCACTGCCACAAACTGGCGAAATACTATGAAGTTGATCGATCCGAAATCGTCTGGACAGCGGCACACCAGGAGGCCCTCGGCGAAATCGCGCCGGAATGGGTCCGCCGCCTTCTGGGCGCGGCGTGCGAAACAGGGCTGCGTGTTGGCGATCTGATCAAGCTGAACAGGAATTCTATCGAAACCACGCCGAAAGGGCGACGGTTGCGGGTCCGCACGAACAAGCGCAAGCGACTGGCGCACATCCCCGTCACGCCGCAAATGGCCGAAATCATCGACAGCACGCCCGACGAGCGGTTCCTGATCCTGGTCAACGCCAGCGGGGGCGCATTGACCCCGCACCGCGCGTCCGAAGGGCTGCGCCAGTGGCGAGACAAAGCAAAGCTGTCACCAGACGACATTGGGTACGATCTGCGTTTACAGGACACCCGTGGGACGGCTGCGACAAGATTGTTGAATTCGGGGCTGTCATTGGCCGAAATCGCAAACCACATGGGCTGGTCTGTCCGGTATGCGGCGAATGTTATTGAGCATTACGCGCGGGTTTCGCCCGATGAAACCGACGCCGTTTTGGTCAAACTGGCGCAGCACCGCAGGGGTGCACCGTGAACAAAACTGTAAAACGAACTGTAAAACGCGCAGTGCGCGTATTGCGCAAAACCTGCTAAGTGCTTGTAAATAAGTGGAGGCGAGTACCGGAATCGAACCGGTGTACACGGATTTGCAATCCGCTGCGTCACCACTCCGCCAACTCGCCTTTGTAAGTAAAATCAATCACTTGCCGTGGTGTGGAGGGCGTTCTAGCAGCTTTCTGAGGGGACGTCCAGAGGTTTGAGGGGAATTCTCTTGGGTGCGGTTAAATCGGGCACCATTTGGACCTTGGAGCTGTTACCGCGCAACGTCGGTTGTAACGCCCGTTGCCGCAACGGGGCGGATGTGGCACAAGCCGGAGGAACGATGGAACATGAATGAGCGATGCCATGACCGATTTCGCAACCCGCCGCCTTACGATGGTTGATACGCAAGTCCGACCCTCTGACGTGACGAAATTTCCCATCATTGATGCCATGCTGACCGTCAAACGCGAAAACTTTGTACCGGACGCGCAGCGCGAGGCGGCCTATGTCGAGGACCTCGTCGATCTGGGCAATGGGCGCTGTATTCTTGAACCGCGCACATTTGCCAAGATATTGGATGCGCTGAATATTTCCAATGACGAGGTGATTTTGGACATCGCCCCGGCGCTTGGGTATTCCACTGCGGTTGCCGCGCGCATGGCGCAGCTGGTGGTTGGAGTCGAAGAAGATGAAGACCTTGCTGCGGAAGCCCAGACAGTTCTGATGGAGGCCGATATCGACAATGCCATTGTCCATACCGGTCCGTTAGAGCAGGGCGCGGGCGAGCATGGCCCCTACGACGTGATCATGATCCAGGGTGGTGTGGAACAGGTATCTGAGGCTATACTGGACCAGCTCAAGGATCAGGGGCGGATCGCCTGCATATTCATGGAAGGTGATCTGGGCACCGTCAGGATCGGCCACAAATCGGCAGGGCGCGTCACGTGGCGTTACGCTTTCAACGCATCGGCCCCTGTTTTGAACGCCTTTTCTGCGATGTATGCATTTTCGCTATAGTCATTTGGCAAAATTATTTGTCGCCTTGATTACTTGAAAACAAAGACGCAAACTGTTCGACAGACTGCGTAATTTTGGTTTGAGAGGATTTCGATATGCGTGGGACGGCAAGAAGGAAGCTGGTCAAAGCGTTTGCTTTGTCGGCGAGCATTGCTTTGGTGGCCCTGCCGGGGCGGCCTGCCTGGGCAGATAATCTGACAGACGCATTCATTGGTGCCTATAACACCAGCGGCCTGCTGGAACAGAACAGGGCGCTGCTGCGGGCAGCCGACGAAGATGTCGCAATCGCGCTTTCCGCGCTACGGCCAATCATCAACTGGACGGCGCGCATCAGTCAGGATTTCACGCGGGCCCGCACTGGGGGCGTTGTGACATCCAACGAGCCAGCGGATTTCTTTACCGGTCTGACGCTGAGCCAGCTGATCTATGATGGCGGTGCGTCCATTTTGGGCAAACAGTCGGCACAGGAAACGGTTCTTTCGACCCGTCAGGCGCTGATCGATATCGAACAACAAATCCTCTTCCGCGCTGCAAGTGCTTATCTGAACGTACTTTTGCAGGAAGAAACCGTAGCGATCCGCCAGAACAACGTTGATTTGTCGGCCGAAGAACTCAGGGCCTCGCAAGACCGGTTCGAAGTGGGCGAGGTGACACGAACAGACGTCGCCCTGTCCGAATCACAGCTTGCCAGCTCGCGCGCGGATATGGCCGATGCGCGGGGTGATCTGAGCACTTCGCAGGCGGAATATGTGAATGCCGTGGGCAAACTGCCGGGTCGTACGGCCGGTCAGCCTAGTCTGCCGAACCTGCCACGCAGCGAAGCGGATGCGCAGGATCTGGCCCGCCGGAACCACCCGGCCGTTATTTCGGCGCAGCATCAGGTGCGAGCGCTTGATCTGATCGTTCAGCAGCAGCGGTCAAACCTAGGCCCCAATGTCCGGCTGAACGCAGATGCCGGTATCACCGAAAGCTATGACAATGACGACTATGTCAACGATGCGACGGTTTCACTGGACCTGACGCAGCCGATCTATGCCGGCGGACGTCTGGCCGCATCGGTGCGCCGCGCCATGGCAACACGGGATGCGTCACGCGCTAACCTGCTGAATGTGCATAAGGACATCACGCAGGGCGTCACGGATGCCTATGTCCGGTTTCAGACTGCAACGGCAAGTCTGACCGCCTCGACCGAGCGGGTACGTGCCTCGCAGGTTGCCTTCGAAGGTATCCGCGAAGAGGCAACCCTTGGTGCACGGACGACGTTGGACGTTCTGGCGGCTCAGCAGGATTTGCTGGATGCGCAACTGGCCGAGGTCGCCTCACGTACCGAACGGTCGTTGGCGGCGTATCAGCTGCTGCAGGCGCAGGGCTTGTTGACGGCTGAGCGTCTGGGGCTTGCGGTGCAGATTTACGATCCGACGCTGTATTACAACCTTGTCAAAAAGGCACCGTCGCAGGTCAGCAAGCAAAGCAGGGATCTGGATCGAGTCCTCAAGGCGTTGCGGCGCGACTAAGGGGCGATACAACCGGTTGTGAGCTTTGGTTGGATTGGGTACACTTGTCCTCATAGGCAAGAGCGATAGAGAACAATGACTGACAGTGTCACGAATGCGAAAGTTGAGGATGTTCTGTCCTCGGTGAAGCGAATGGTCAGTGAAGAAGTGCGCGAAGAATCGGAATTTATTTTCATTCCGACCGCCACTGCACGCAAGCCAGGCAGGCTGGTTCTGACCGAAGCGCTTCGGGTTGGCGAGGCTGAAAAGCCTGCGCCTTTGAAGCTAGTACCAGAGGCCGGGGCAACGAAAGTGGCCCCGGAAGCCGCAACAAATGCACCCGGCAGCACAGCAGGGCCCATGCGCCTGAACCCCAGTGACATCGTTCAGCCACAGCAATACCAGAGTAATCGCGATGTCAAAACCGACGACAACGTGGCCGAGTCGCCGCGCGATGGCGCTGTTGAGGGTGGTGAAAAGCGGGATCTTGCCGGTAGCCTGAGCGCCAAGATCGAGGCGCTGGAGGCTGCGATTGCTCGCACTGAGGATCAGTGGGAGCCGGATGGCGAGAGTGACGACGATTACGCCGGAACACCGACAAAGACGGTCGATTGGCCTCAGACCTCTGCAGAACAGCCCGCCGAAGAGGCCCCGGAGACGCCAGTGATGTTTACGCGCAGCGCAGACACCGCCACTCCAGTGCACGCCGCTTCTGCAACGCTTGATGAAGATGCGCTTAGCGAATTGGTGGCCCAGATCGTTCGGCAGGAATTGCAGGGCGCATTGGGCGAAGGGATTACGCGCAACATTCGCAAGATGGTCCGACGCGAGATCAACAAGGCGCTGACCGCGCGGGAAACGACCTAGCGGTCACGCCCGCTGTGGGGTTTGGGCAAGGGACAGCAACAGGTCCAGATTCATATGCTGTTCCAGGTGCTCTGCCAGATCATCCAATACCTGTTCGACCCCGTCTTCGTAGGCCAGATCGGATGTAACGCCCAACTGTCTCAGAAAGCTGGCGCGGAAGGCGTCTGACGAAAAAATCCCGTGCAGATAGCTGCCGCGAATGCGCCCACTGGGGTTGGCTGCACCTTCTGGCCGTCCGTCGATTTCCAGCCATGCCCGGGTGCAATCCGGCCCCTCGGTTCGACCCATGTGAATTTCGTAACCGTTGACGGGTTCCTTGCCCGGGTGCGCGACGGCGTTGCGCAAGGTCACCTGTTTCTGTCCTGCCATTGTGGTGGTGACATCCAGCAAGCCCAGGCCGGGCACGATTCCGGGCCGCCCGTCAACACCATCAGGGTCGGAAATCGTGTTGCCCAGCATCTGATAGCCACCGCACAGGCCCAGTACATGCCCGCCGCGCCGCACATGCGCATAAAGGTCCACATCCCAACCCTGAGCGCGGAAATAGGTCAAATCGCCGATTGTCGACTTGCTGCCGGGCAGCAGAACCAGATCAGCATCGCCGGGCAGGGCGCGGCCTGCGGGCACAATCTCGACCGAGACCCCGGGTTCAGCGGACAGCGGGTCGAGGTCATCGAAATTGGCCATACGCTCCAATTGCGGCACCACGACCTTGCAGGCGCCGCCGCTGTGAGACCGGATATCCATCATATCCTCGGCAGGAAGTTTCCAGGCCTCATCAAACCAGGGCACCACGCCCAAACAGGGCCAATTGGTACGGGCAGCAATATCGTCGCGCCCGTCGTCAAACAGCGATACATCGCCCTTGAACCGGTTGACGGCAAAGCCGCGGATCATAGCGTTGTCGCCCGGGTCCAGCACCGTCTGCGTCCCCACAATCTGTGCAATGACGCCGCCACGATGGATATCGCCGACCAGAATAACGGGAACACCGGCAGCACAGGCAAAACCCATATTGGCCACATCGTCCTTGCGCAGATTCGTCTCGGCCGGGCTGCCGGCGCCTTCGATCAGCACGAGATCGGCATCGGCGCACAGGCGGTCAAAGCTTTCCAGCGCAGCACTTAGCAACTTGGATTTGTCCTTGCGGTAGTCCGCCGCTTGCATCGTGCCTGCCCGCTGACCGTGAACGATGACCTGCGCGCCGGTATCTGTTTCGGGCTTGAGCAGGATCGGGTTCATATCCGTGTGCGCCGGGCGTTTCGCCGCGCGCGCCTGCAGGGCCTGCGCGCGCCCGATCTCGCCCCCGTTTTCGGTCACGGCTGCATTGTTGGACATGTTCTGCGGTTTGAACGGTGCCACTTTCAGCCCGCGCCGGGTGAAGGCGCGGGCCAGACCGGCTACGAGTACCGATTTTCCAACATTGCTGCCGGTGCCCTGAATCATGATGGACCGCGCCATGGGCTGTCTCCTATGTTGAGGCGCAGATGACCTGATTTGCAGGCAAAGGAAAAGCCCAAGTTGAATACGCCAGCCCATCTTTTGATCGGGGCCGCCGCCTTTGCCCGCCCGCCCCGGGGCCGTAATCTGTGGGCAGCCATTGTCGGATCGCTGCTGCCGGACCTGTCATTGTATGTGTTGGCGGGCACATCGCTATTCATACTTGGTATTCCGGGGCACGTAGTTTTCGACGAGCTTTACTTTTCGCCTGCCTGGCAAACGGTCTTTGCCATCGACAATTCCTTTGTGCTTTGGGGGCTGGCACTGCTGGCGGGGGTTTGGCTTAGCTGGCGGGTTCTGACCGTTGGTGCATCTGCCGGTCTTTTGCATCTGGCGATGGATTTCGGACTGCACGCAGGCGATGGGCGACCGCAATTCTGGCCGTTCAGCGATTGGGTCTTTCACAGCCCGGTCAGCTATTGGGACAGCGCACATCACGCGCTGTGGGTGGCGCCGGTATCCATGGCGCTTTGCGTGGCGGCTTACGTCGTGCTGTGGCGGCGCGGTATCTCGCTGAGTGCAAAGATATTCTTCGCCGTGCTGCTGATGGCCGAAATCTGGGTGGCCCGGCAGTGGCTGTTGTTTTTCTAGACATCTGCACAAAAGAAAAACGCGCTCCGGGTGAAGGGAGCGCGCTTTTTCAATGCGGTATCAGATGCGCTCAGGCAGCTTCTGCTTGATGCGCGGCGTTTCGACGTTCGCTTTCTTCGCGTGACAAAGCGACAGAGGTCCGGACACCGCGGCCCACGAACTCCATCAAGCCATCAACAACCCGTTCGTTTGGGTCGATACCCGCGCAAGACAGCACCTCGCGACCATCGCGCGAGCGAGCCCAGCGGGCGATTTGTTCAGGTCCATTGCCGTATTTCTTGTCATCGGCGATGGCGTCATCCAGCGCAGCCAACACAACGGCCGCGAAAAGTTTGCGTGCACGATTGCCTTGCTCATTGTTAAAGGCAGTGCCGTCAACGAAATCTCTCATCTCGTTATCCTTGTTGTTCTTGCTCTTGCATTTTCGGCATGACGGCTCTTATGACCTATTAGGTGCGATTCGGATACACCTAAAATGCATAGTTGCGTTGCGTCAATTGCATGGCTTGCTGCAGGTGCAGCACTAGGTCTCGTTGTCTTGTCAGGTGTGGTCCCGCCAGATATAGGGACGGCAACTGACGCATCAACCGTTTGTGAAGGATTTATGTAATGCCCAAGATAAATGGGAACGAAATTTGCCCCGGAAATGTGCTTGAGCATAACGGCGGGCTGTGGGCAGCGGTCAAGGTCGATCATGTAAAGCCCGGTAAAGGCGGTGCTTTTGCACAGGTCGAACTGCGCAACCTGCGCAATGGCTCGAAACTGAACGAACGTTTCCGCTCGGCTGACAAGGTCGAGCGCGTGCGCCTTGAGCAGAAGGATCAGCAGTTCCTGTACGAATCCGACGGCATGCTGGTCTTCATGGATACCGAGACCTATGAGCAGATCGAACTGCCCGCTGACCTGCTAGGGGATCGCCGCCCGTTTCTGCAGGACGGCATGACCATTGTGGTGGAATTTTATGAAAGCGAGGCGTTGAACGCGACGCTGCCGCAAAAGGTGATCTGCAAGATCGTCGAGACCGAGCCTGTGGTCAAAGGTCAGACTGCCGCGAACTCGTTCAAACCGGCGGTTCTGGACAACGGGGTCAAGGTCATGGTGCCGCCCTTTGTCGGCCAGGACGAGATGATTGTGGTGAACACCGAAACCATGGATTATTCCGAACGCGCCTGATCGTTGGTACCACGCAAATACAAGGACCGCTTTGGCGGTCCTTTCTTATCAGGGGCGTCTTATTCTTCGGTACCGTTCGGGATGGTCGCCAAACAGCTCCAGCAACAGGTCGTATTTGATCCGGTTGGCGCTGACCTGCCGGTAAAACGCGATCAGGAAAGACGTGGGCCCCTGAATGCGGCTCAGCCCGCTGGTGGCGGCCACGACGGTGCCGACATCGGTTCTGCCCTGTAAGACCAGCCACCCGCCCAGCATCAGGACGCCAACTGTTCCGGCGCCGTTGATCACGCTCAGCAGGAACTTGGCAGACAGTTTCCAGATGAACATCTTGCGTCTAGTTTCAAAGATTTCGTCAAACTGATTTTCGATGTCTTTCGCCACGTCATTGATTTCCTCCAGCGTCAGTTGATCTGTGGCGCTGCGTAGGATGCGCACCCGTTCAGCGACAAAGACATTCACCTTGCGCTGCGATATCAGAACGATGACGATTTGCGGAATGATCATGGAAAAGGCGATCATCCCAAGCCCCGGTTGGGTGGACGAGATATAGCCGATCACACTGACAAGGGTTCCGATCTGCACAACCGGATCGGAAAACGCGCCTCCGGCGAATTTTCCGAGTTCTTCGGCCTCGGCCGAGACGGCGGTTGTCATTGTGCCTTTGCGGACGTTCTTGCCGGTTTCGTCTACGTCGATGGCCCGGACCAGCAGGCGTTGACGGATCATGCGGATCAGGTCTTCGCCCAGCGTTCCGGCGCGAAACCCCAACACCCATTTCAGCACAAGGCTCAGCAGGATGACGCCCATCATGCCAGCGCCCAGCAGGATCAGGTGATCGGTTTCGATTTCCTTGCTTGTCAGGTGGTTGATGATGTCACGCTGAAATTCCAGCGGAACGGCGGCCAGCGCGGCGATTGCCAGTGACAAAATAATAAGGATGATCTGCCGCCCGGCGCTGGCGCGCCAGATCGCGGTATAAAGGCGCAACATGCGTGTTTCCTGATCCGTTTTCCGACTTCAGTGATACCGCGCAGAACGCTCGGGTCAAACGCACTTATCCTGCACACTGGCGCGGGCAGGCAATAAAATCAGTCAGTAACCAACCGGAGTGTGGCCTCACCTGCCTGCATCTCGTCACTGGCACGGTCGAACCGAAGATAGGCGATTGCCCGATCTCCCGAGCGTGTAAACAAGGTGCCGACGGGTTTCCCGCCCGAGGTGATCTCGGCCCCGACCGGTGCCTCACCCTGAATCGCGACCTGCCGCAGCCCTTTGCGTAACGCGGTCTTGTGTTTCATGCGTGCGGTGACTTCCTGACCGACATAGCAACCCTTTTTGAAATCCAGACCATTCAGATCCTCGAATCCGGATTCCAGAATATAGCTGTCGGGGGTCAGTTCGATCCCCGTTTCCGGGATGCAGTGCTGAACGCGGATTGCATCCCAGTCGGTTCCATCATGGCCCTCTGATGCGGCGGAATAGGCGCGCCAACCCAGTTCGGGATGGCGCGGATCGGGCAGGCCGTGCGCAGGGGCTGCCCCGGTCCCGCGTTGCAGGTTCAGGTCCGTGCCTTCAATGATTACGTCCGCGCGCAATTTGTACATGCTCAGGCGTTTGATCAGCCCGTCAGCCAGTTCATCCGCCACGTCCAGCAATACGCCGGTGTCGTCTCTTATCAGAAAGAAATCCGCCAGATACTTGCCTTGTGGGGTCAGCAGGGCGGCATAGACCAACCCGTCATCCAGCCGGTTGATGTCATTGGTGACCAGCCCTTGCAGGAAACTGTCGGTATCCGCCCCGGTCAGACGCAAAATACGGCGGTTGGGCATGGGTTGATCCTCGTCAATTGTCTTGGCACCGTGATATAGGGGATCGCAGCGCCATGACCAGAGGGTTTCATCCGTGTCAGCCCCCATCAGCATCGTGATCCCGACCCTGAATGCCGCCGATGGGCTGCCCGCAACGTTGCAGGCCCTGTTCGAAGGCCTGCAATCCGGTCTGATCCGCGAGTTGATCGTCAGCGATGGCGGATCGACCGATCTGACACTTGAAATGGCCGAAGAGGCCGGGGCCGTCATCGTAACCGGCGCAGCATCTCGAGGGGGGCAGTTGCGGCGGGGATGTGACGGGGCCAAGGGCGACTGGCTGCTGATCCTGCACGCCGATACAGAATTGCAGGCCGGATGGGCCAAGGTTGTGGCGGCCCATCTGCCGTCCGTGCGCCCTGCTGCCTTTCGCCTGCGGTTTCGCGCCTCAGGTCTGGCCTCGTCCTGGGTTGCGGGTTGGGCGAACCTGCGCAGCCGTGTCTTTGGTCTTCCTTACGGCGATCAGGGCCTGCTTGTCCGGCGGCAGGACTATCTGGCCGCCGGAGGTTACCCGGACCAACCGTTAATGGAGGATGTCGCGCTGGTCAGGGCCTTGCCACGCGTGGCACTGCTGGGCGCGGATGCGATTACGAGTGCGGAACGCTATACCCGTCAGGGTTGGGTGCGGCGGGGTGCTCGGAATCTTTGGACACTGGCTCGGTATTTTCTGGGGGCGGATCCAGAGCGGTTGGCGCAGTCTTACCGCGGCTGAATGTGGCGCGCAGCTCTACCACCGATTTGCCCAGACGGAACGGCGCGGCAAAGCTGACAAGGCACAGCGCAATGATCTGCAAGACCAGAATATGCGCGTTGGCCTGCAGGACTTCCCATTCGTTTTTTAGCTTGCCGACCTGTTCGATCAGATCATCATAACTTTGGGCCAGGATCAGATAATCCCCGGCAATGGCGGGCACTTTGCGTCGCATATTGTCGATTGCGGCCTGTGTGGTGTCGTCCAGAGAGGTAAAGACAAGAAATTGCTCAAGATCGAAGGCATCCGCCTTGGCGGCCATGCCGCGCGCCTCTTCCATATCGTCCTTGGAATTGCGACCGAACAAAAAATTCAGGCCCTGCAGCGGCACCACTTCGTTGGTGACGGCGATGAACAGGGGCAAGTCGGCATTGCTGGCGGTTGAGGCGGACAGGAATTCGACCTTTTCGCACAGGACGGCGGTGTCCGGATCATAGGCCGGGTCGCAGAACCGCAGCCGGAACCGCGCAGCATCGCGATCAAAAGCCAACGATGCGGCGTATGCGACATCGATCTGACGATCCAGCCGCGAACTGTCCGATGTATACAGCCCCGCCAGAACCGCCACCAACGCGCCGATTCCGCCCAGCACGACCCAAACCAGGTCGGCCAGTTTCCACGCCCGGTGCCCGGCGGGTTTGCGAAACAGAAAACCGGTGCCGATCAACCCGGTCAGAAAGAACAGGATCAGCAGAGGCAGTTGGTTTTCGGCAACAAATGTCATGGGGCCAAGTGTACGTCCTGCGTGCGGGCTGGCAACAGTCCTCACGCGCAGTTGTTTCCTGCGAAACTTTAGCTTTCGCGATCAGGAACCTGAACTTTGGCCAAACTTGCGAAACAGTTTGGTCCGATCAAAGGCCTTTTCCAGCGCGTCGGTACGCTCTTTGACACTGTCCCACAGCCGCTCCTGCGTTTCCGCGATCACGCATTCCAACAGCACAAGCAGCGCCGCCATGGAATCCCATGCAGATGGTACCGCGATGCGAGCCGCGAATGTGTGTTTTGCCAGCCGATGAATGGGCGAGCGCCATTGATCCGTCAGCAGCACAACATGAGCGCCGCGTTCATGGCACAGCTGACCGATCAACAGGGTGGTGTTTTCATAGCGGCGCACGTCCAGCGCCACCAGAACGTCCCCCTCGCGCACCTCCAACAGATCATGGGTCCACGACGCGGCATCGGCCAGCAGTTTGACATCCGGGCGTATCATCTGCAGGTGCAGATACAGGTATCGCGCCAGCGTCCCGGTGATGCGCCCACCGGTGATGAATACGCGCCGCTTGGGGTCGCATAACAGGCGGCAGAGGCTGTCGAATTCCGCAGCGTCGACTTCGTCAATCGAACGTTTCTGATTTTCCAGCGCCTGACGCGAATACCGGTTCAGGATGTGTTCTTCGGGCAGGTCATTCTGCCAGACGTCGCGCTTGTCTTCGGGCCCCGAGATCATCTCTTTGACCTCACCGCGCACGGCGGACTGAAACTGCGGATACCCGTCGAACCCGGTCTTTTGCAACATTCGCGCAACCGTCGTCGTCGATACCGAGGCTATGCTCGCCAGTTCGGTAATGCTGCCCAGACCCGCCATCGGGTAATCATCCAGCAGCACATTCACCAATTGACGCTCGGACGGGGTCATGTCTTCGCGATGCGCAAGGAGTTTTTCTGTCACCCGCACGGATCATCTCCCTCGGTTGCAGGGTCGTTTTGTGCAAATTTTGACAGAAACGACAAGGCTGTTGAAATTCATACAGGAAAAATATTGACAGGTGAACAGTCAATGTAGAGATTTTTCCACATGAGCCAGATGGAATCGCATGACGGCAATTCGGCGTACGGGCCGGTTGTCCACAAAACACCCGCCGGGGGCAGGCCCACGGTGCTGGTGGTGTGTGAACATGCCTCGAACCGGGTGCCCGGATTTCTGGGGGATATGGGGCTGAGCCGGGATGCCCTGCAAAGCCACATTGCGTGGGACCCCGGCGCGCTGGCGGTGGCGCAGGGCATTGCTCAGGGCATGTCAGGCTCGCTGATCTATGGCGGCGTGTCCCGGCTGGTCTATGACTGCAACCGCCCGCCCGAAGCAGCCGACGCCATGCCTGCCCGCAGCGAGGATATCCCGGTCCCGGCCAATGCCAATATGACAGCGGACGAACGCACCGACAGGGTGGCGCAAGTCTATCGCCCCTTTGCTGCGGCACTGTCGGATGAGATTGCGCAAAACCGCGAAACGCTGGAGTTGATGGTTACAATGCACAGCTTCACCCCGGTCTATCGCGGCCAGAACCGTGCAGTCGAGCTGGGCCTGCTGCACGGGGCCGACGACAGGTTTGCGCAGGCGATGATGGGCACAGCACCGCCTGACTTGCCTTATGTCACCCGGTTGAATGAGCCGTATTCCGCAGTCGACGGCGTGGCGCATACGCTGGATGTTCGGGCCGTGCCGAACGGATTGCTGAACGTGATGATCGAGATCCGCAATGACCTGATCCAAACGCCCGCACAGCAACAGGCCATGGCTGCCTGCCTGACACCATGGATCGGACGGACATTGGCGGGCTTAAACGAAAGGCGTTCGGCGTGATCAGATTTATGGCCGGATATGTGCGGATCGTGGATGCGATCAATCGCCGGGTCGGGCGCGTCATGATGTGGGGCCTGTTCGGGATGATGGCGATCCTGCTGTGGTCCTCCATCTCGAAAACCTTTTTCACCCCGTCACTCTGGACGCTGGAGATGGCGCAATTTGCGATGGTTGCCTATTACATGCTGGGTGGGCCTTATTCGATCCAGATGGGATCGAACGTGCGGATGGATCTGCTGTATGGTGAGTGGTCTCATCGCCGCAAAGCCTGGACGGATGCGTTTACGGTCTTTTTCCTGATCGTCTATCTGATCGTCCTGCTGTGGGGCGGTTGGGACAGTCTGATGTATTCGTTCCAATATGGCGGCGAACGCAGCGCGACCATCTGGCGTCCGTACCTTTGGCCGGTCAAGCTGATCATGGTTATCGGCATCTTTCTGATGCTGCTGCAGGCCATTTCCGAGTTTTTCAAAGACGTCCTGCGCCTGCGCGGCCACGACATCCCGCGTGAGGTAACCTGATGTCGTATGAGATGATTGCCCTGCTGATGTTTGCATCGATGATGTTGATGCTGCTGACCGGTCAGCGGGTCTTTGGCGCGATCGGCTTTGTTGCCGTAGTGTCGGCCCTGTTCCTGTGGGGGGGCCGGGGCGGGTATGATCTTGGGTTCGCAGCAGCGATCAAGGTGATGAAATGGTATCCGCTGCTGACGCTGCCGATGTTCATCTTCATGGGATATATCCTGTCGGAAAGCCGGATCGCCGACGATCTTTACAAGATGTTCCATGTCTGGATGGGTGGGCTGTCCGGCGGGCTGGCGGTTGGAACCATCGGGCTGATGGTGCTGATTTCGGCGATGAACGGGTTGTCGGTGGCGGGGATGGCCATCGGGGCCACCATCGCCTTGCCGGAACTGCTGCGCCGAAATTACGACAAGCGCATGGTCACCGGGGTGATACAGGCCGGGTCATCGTTAGGGATATTGGTGCCTCCATCAGTGGTTCTGGTGCTTTATGCCATGATCGCGCGGCAACCGGTGGGGCAACTGTGGCTGGCCGGAGTATTCCCGGGCCTGATGATGGCCGCCATGTTCATTATCTACATCGTCATCCGCTGCCGGATCACGCCATCGCTCGGCCCGGTATTGCCTGCGGAAGAACGCGACATTCCGTTGCGGGAAAAGCTGCGTCTCTTACAGGCCGGATTGCTGCCGGTCGGTATATTCTTTGTCATGATGGTTCCGTTTGTGAATGGCTGGACCTCGCTGGTGGAATCGTCAGCCATCGGTGCGATCACAGCGTTGCTGGCGGCGGTGCTGAAGGGGAGGTTGACGCGTCAGGTCTTTGAGAACTCGATGCGCCACACCCTGGGCATTTCCTGCATGTTCATGTGGATCATTCTGGCAGCCCTGGCCTTTGGCGCTGTGTTCGACGGGCTGGGTGCGGTCAAGGCAATCGAAAGCCTGTTTACGGAAAAACTGGGCCTGAACCCGTGGATGATTTTGGTTCTGATGCAGCTCAGCTTTATCCTGATGGGCACGTTTCTGGACGATACTGCAATGCTGGTGATCGTGGCTCCGCTATACGTTCCGCTCGTGGGAGAATTGGGCTTTGATCTGATCTGGTACGGCGTGCTGTACACGATCACCACTCAGATCGCCTATATGACGCCGCCCTTCGGCTATAACCTGTTTTTGATGCGCGCGATGGCCCCGCCCGAAATAACGCTGCGCGACATCTACAGCTCGATCCTTCCATTTGTTCTGGTGATGGCCTGCGCCTTGGCCATTATCATCATCTTCCCCGAAATCGCACTTTGGCTGCCGAATTATGTTTACGGAAAATAAGTCACAAGACCCCGGGAAGGGGCGAAATTGAGCACGATAAAACAGAGGAGAAAGATAATGACAACAAGACGCAGATTTCTAAGTTCCGCCGGGCTGGCCGGGGCGGCCACGTTGGCAAGCCCCGCAATTGTCAAAGCGCAAACCGCAATCAAATGGCGGTTTCAGACTTACGCCGGCAGCGCATTGGGTGAACATGTGACCAAACCGGTCATCGACTACATCAACGCCAACGCCAATGGCGAGCTTGAGATCGAGCTGTTTTATGCCGATCAGATCGTCCCTACCGGTGAGCTGTTTCAAGCGCTGCAGCGCGGAACCATTGACGGGGTGCATTCGGACGACGACTCGATGGCGTCGCCAACCCCGCTCCGTCAGTTCGGCGGCTATTTCCCGTTTGCGACCAAGCACATTCTGGATGTGCCCGTGCTGTTCAACCAGTACGGTCTGGCCGATATCTGGCGCTCGGAATATGACAAGGTCGGTGTCGCGTGGCTGTCCGCTGCGGGTCAGGACCCCTGCAACTTCAACACCAAAAAGGAAATCACGTCGCTTGGCGATCTGGACGGGCTGAAGTTGTATACGTTCCCAACCGCCGGACGCTTTTTGGCCAAGTTCGGCGTAGTGCCGGTGAACATCCCGTATGAAGATGCCGAAGTGGCGGTGCAGACAGGTGAGCTTGACGGCATGGCTTGGTCGGGCATCACCGAAGACTACACCGTGGGCTGGGCCGATGTGACCGACTATTTCCTGACCAACAATATCTCGGGCGCCTGGATCGGATCGTGGTTTGCCAATCAGGAACGCTGGGCCGATCTGCCCAATCACCTGAAATCGGTGGTGTTGGCGGGTATCGAGGCGGGCCACACCTATCGCAACCAGTGGTACTGGGGTGGAGAAGCGGCCCTGCGCGCCAATGGCGACAAGCTGCAACTGCGTCAGGTTCCGGCCGCCGAGTGGAAAGAGCTTGAAAACGCCGCAATCGAATTCTGGGACGAGGTCGCACAGGAAGGCGAAATTCACCAGCAAATCGTCGATATCTTCCGCGAGTACAACGGCGTCATCAACCAGGCCGGTGCGCCTTATACTTTCGATTGATACCAGATCGGGGGCGCTGGGAACCGGCGCCCCTGACCACAGCAAAAGGTTTGTTTCATGACGGCAGTTCTGACATTTGACGCGCTGAAAAAAAGTGTGACAGCAGGTGAGATCGACACCGTGCTGGTTTGCCTTGTGGATATGCAGGGCCGCCTGATGGGCAAACGGTTCCATGCAGGACACTTTGTGGCAGGCGCCTGGGAAGAGACCCATTGCTGCAACTATCTGCTGGCCACCGATCTGGAAATGGCCACGCCGGACGGTTACGTCTCGTCCAGTTGGGAAAGAGGATATGGCGATTACGTCATGAAACCCGACCTGAGCACGCTGCGCCCGGTGCCCTGGCTTGAAGGGACAGTGATGGTGATGTGCGATGTGCTGGATCACCACACGCATGAAGACGTGCCACATGCCCCGCGCGCGATCCTGAAACGACAGGTCAATCGTCTGAAATCCATGGGCTATGAGGCGATGACTGCAACCGAACTGGAGTTTTTCCTGTTCGAGCAAAGCTTTGACGAGATTCGCAAGGACGGTTTCCGCAATCTGCAGCCGATCTCGGGCTATATCGAGGATTATCACATCCTTCAAACCACCAAGGAAGAGCATGTGATGCGCCCGATCCGCAACCACCTGTGGAACGCGGGTATTCCGGTTGAGAATTCCAAGGCTGAGGCCGAGACCGGGCAGGAAGAACTGAACATCAAATACGCGCCCGCGATGGACACGGCCGAGTATCACTCGATCGCCAAGAACGCGGTGAAAGAGATCGCCTGGCAACACGGCCATGCGGCGACATTTCTGCCGAAATGGCATCACGACAAGGTTGGCAGATCCTCGCATATTCATCAGTCGCTGTGGCAGGACGGAAGGCCAATGTTTTTCGACGAAAAAGAGTCGCTCGGCATGTCGGGTGTGATGAAAAACTAGGCTCAGTTTCCAATTCGTATGCATGGCCTGTCGATTGCGTTGGCGAGACACGCACGGGGTGAGGCGCTTTCCAGTTCCAGATGCTGAAACCATCGCAGGTAGTTGTCGAGATATTTGGTTGCGACCCCCCGGTAGCGCCGCAGGAAATCCTTCAACTGGCTGTGTCGATTGTTGACTGTCTGAATGTGAAAGGCGTCGCGCACCCGCTCACCACTGGACAGGTTCAACGCTTCGTGGCGCACACCGATTACGGCGGCACAGGGCGGATAGGCGCGGTGACCATCACTTACCAGAACGATATCCTCGTCCACGACCGGTTCGATGACCTCCCGCAAGCTGTCAGCATTGACCGCAGGGAGAACGGCACTGACTGTCGTGCCACTCCGGTCAGCGGCAACCAGCACCGGAACCTGCTCATCTGGAAAGCCCCCTTTTGCTGGCCTTGCCGCCCCGGCGTCGCGCTTTGCGTCCCAGTTCCGTTGGCCCTTGCGGCTTTTCAGGACATAGGTTTCGTCGGCCTCGACAATGCCCGTGAGCTTGCGGGGCTGCGGGCTTTCTGCGGTGAGAAACCGGTGCCGCCAGCGAAATGCAGTAGTGACGGCAAACCCGCAATGTTCTGCCGATCGGCGAACCGTCAACCCATCTGCAAGGCAAGTTCCAAAGGCAAGCCACTTGTCTTTGCGGTGAAGACCCGCCAAAGGGGTGCCGGTCGCGGCATGAATGTCTTCTTGCACCCCTTGCACTGATATCGCCGCAGGCCTCGGGCCTTGCCCCGCGAGAGTGCCCCTGGTGTGCCGCAATGCGGACACGGGCGATCTTCCCCTACACTCGCTTCAATAGCCGCCAGCGAGGCTGACGCTTGCGAACCTCCTGAGG
>CAXXPZ010000029.1:0-16313 GCA_963422555.2 uncultured Ruegeria sp. | reverse complement strand
TTGGGGCAGATCGGCTGTATCTGTTTCTGGACGAACCAAACCGCAAGGCCGTTCGGACGCTGCGCAAACATCCCAAGATCGAAATACGGGTCTGCAACGACGCCTATTGGCAGCGGCGCGGACGCAAACGGCCGGATAAACACCAGGTTCGGCAATCGGCCAACGCCAACTTCATCTACAATCAGACCGATCTGGACTGGCTGGTGCATATCGATGTAGATGAGTTCCTGTGGCCAGCCGCCCCTGTCGCAGACTTGCTGGCCGACATTGCACCCGACACTCATGCCGTCCGCGTCCGACCGATCGAGGCACTGTCCGGTGGCAAGGATCTGTACAAAGCCTTCATCCCAAAAGGGCCCGACCGGCAGGCCATGGTCGAGGAAATTTACCCCAAATATGGTGGCTTCGTTCTGGGTGGTTTTCTCAGCCACATTCAGGGCAAGCTGATCGTCAGGACCGGACTGCCCGGGTTAAGCAATCGCATCCACAACCTGTTCCAGAACAAACAGCCACTGCCCAGCAATACCGAGTTTCCCCAGATCGAACTCTGTCACCGCCACGCGCCGAATTGGGACCACTGGCTGTCGCATTACCGGTTTCGTCTGGAACGCGGCTCGTATCAGCCCGGTCTGACACCTAATTTGCCGCGAGAACTTGGCGGATTGACCAAGTTCGAACTGCTCAGTTGGATCGAGGCGGAAAACGGCCTGACCGGCCTGCGGGATTTTTACGATGAAATCAGCGGGACCGACCCGAATGTTGCAAAACGGCTGAAACAGCACGGCATGCTGCTGCACCGCCCGCTGAATTTGGATCAGAAAGTGGCGAAACACTTTCCCGGAACTACATGAATTGTTGCAAAAAATCCTGCTGGCGTCGCGCTGCCACTAGGTTAAACTGTCTTCATTTGACCCTTGCCTACGATTTTGTTATGTCCGCCCAAGCCGAAGCGTGCCCATGGTACGTGGCCATCCGGGCCCGGCATCCATTCTGACGCGCGGGCCAGGTCTAGTGTCCGCATGAACCGGACATACATGACAAAGTTTAACGAACTGAACCTGAACCCGAAGGTCCTCAAAGCCATTGAGGAAGCCGGATACGAAACTCCTACTCCGATCCAGGAAGGCGCGATTCCACCTGCGCTTGAAGGTCGTGACGTGTTGGGAATCGCCCAGACTGGCACCGGCAAAACCGCCAGCTTTACCCTGCCGATGATCACCATGCTGGCACGAGGGCGCGCGCGGGCTCGTATGCCCCGGTCGCTGGTGCTGTGCCCGACGCGGGAACTGGCGGCGCAGGTGGCCGAAAACTTCGACACCTATTCCAAACACCTGAAACTGACCAAGGCGCTGTTGATCGGCGGTGTCAGCTTCAAAGAACAGGACGCTTTGATCGATCGGGGTGTCGATGTTCTGATCGCAACACCCGGCCGTCTGCTGGACCATTTCGAACGTGGCAAGCTGTTGCTGACCGGCGTGCAGATCATGGTGGTGGATGAAGCCGACCGGATGCTGGATATGGGGTTCATTCCCGATATCGAACGCATTTTCTCGCTGACGCCCTTCACCCGTCAGACCCTGTTCTTCTCGGCCACCATGGCGTCCGAGATCGAGCGGATCACCGACACCTTCCTGTCGGCACCGGCCCGGGTCGAGGTTGCACGTCAGGCCACCGCATCCGAGACCATCGAACAGGGTGTGGTGATGTTCAAAGGCGGTCGCCGCGACCGCGAGGCCAGCGCCAAGCGCAATGTACTGCGTGCGCTGATCGATTCCGAAGGCGACGCCTGCACCAACGCCATCATCTTTTGCAACCGCAAGACCGATGTGGATATCTGCGCCAAATCGCTGAAGAAACACGGCTATGACGCCGCCGCGATCCACGGCGATCTGGATCAATCTCAACGGATGAGAACACTGGACGGGTTCCGCGACGGCACATTGCGCCTGCTGGTAGCCTCGGATGTGGCGGCACGTGGACTGGATGTGCCTTCGGTCAGCCACGTGTTCAACTTTGACGTTCCCGGCCATGCCGAAGACTATGTGCACCGGATCGGCCGCACGGGCCGCGCCGGGCGCGAAGGCAAGGCGATCACGATCTGCTCGAAACGGGACGAAAAGGCGCTGGATGCCATCGAAAAGCTGATCCAGAAAGAAATCCCGCGGCTTGACAGCCCCGTTGCGGTCGAAGAGCCCAAGGTTGAAACGCCCAAGGCTGACAGCCCCAAGCCCGACACCCCCAGACCCGAACGCAAACCACGTACCCTGGATGGCAAAAAGGGTGACCGCAGGAAAGACAGGGACTCCAAACCTCGTGGCCGTCGCGACGATGGTGGCCCCGCCGTGGTTGGAATGGGCGATCACCTGCCCAGCTTTATCGCGCTCAGCTTTGATGAGCGCCGCGCTGGCTAGATCGCCAGAACCAGCGCAAGAATCGAAAGCCCCAGCAACGACATCCCGGCGATCTCGCGCCGGGTGATGGTTTCTCGAAAGAACAGGATCGACGCCATCAGGCTGAAGATCAGTTCGACCTGCCCCAATGCTTTGACATAGGCCGCGTTTTGCAACGCAAAGGCCAAGAACCAGCAGAATGATCCGCACAGGCTGGTCACGCCAACAAAGATGCCGGTTTGACGGGTCTGCCACACGGCGCGCAGCTCGGCCCGGTCACGCCACAACATCCACAGCATCATGCTGAGGAATTGGAACGTCACCACCGCCGCCAGCGTAACCAGCGCCCGAAACCAGGCATCGATCTCTCCCAGTTCCAACGTGGCACCGCGATAGCTGACCGAGGAAAAGGCGAACAAAACGCCCGACCCCAGGCCCAGCCGCGCCGCAGGGTTGGTCAGATGCTGCCACCATGCGCCATCGCCTCCGGGTGACTTCGACAGCAGCAGAACCGCCAGCAGGCCCAGTACAATGGCGACCAAAGCACCCGCTGACACCTGATCCCCTAAAATCAGAAAGCCGACAATCGCGGTCTGGATGACTTCGGTTTTCTTAAAGGTGATGCCAACAGCAAAATTGCGCTGTTTGAACAGGGCCACCACACAGATCGTGGCCAGAATCTGCGTTGTCCCGCCAATCACCGCAAACACCCAGAACCGGGCGGAGAACGTCGGCAGGTTATGGTCTGTCGCCATCAGGGCGATCCCCAGCGCCAACAGGACCAGCGGGATCGAATAGGCAAATCGGGCGAACGTGGCGCCTGCCGCAGACAGCTTCACACTGCTCAGCGATTTTTGCAGCATGAAGCGCACCGTTTGGAACATGGCGGCGGCAATTGTGACGGGAATCCATAAGCTCATGGAAACCCTTCTGTCGTCAAATCAGGGCTTTGGCCAGAGCGGATGCGCCACCGGATCCTTTGCCCGCCACAGGTATTCCCGGAATATCTGACCATACGAGTGATAGACATACGCCTCATTGCAGGCCAGATACCGGTCCTTGCCGGATCGGTATAGCGCCGGTAGCCGATACCAGGGTGTCGCTGGATTCATATGATGAACGACGTGCAGATTGTTGTTAAGAAACAGAAAAGCCAAAAGGCCACGATCCTCGACAATCACGGTTCTGGCGCGCGATTTCTCATGCGCGCGGTGTTCCAGAAAGGTGCGGATCTTGACCAGCCCCAAGCCAAGATAGGCCGACAGCACAAAGGCCCAGACAGGCATTGGCGACATCGCCGCTATCCACAACACTGCCGCCACGCCGGGCAGATGCAGCGCCCAGGCCAGCAGGACCGCCCGGTCCCCGCGTCGTGCGCCTTGCCATTCAGCGCGCAAAAAAGCCCATTGTCCGATGGCCGGGCCCAATACGATACGCCCAAAAAGCGTGTTATTTGCCAAAAATACGCGCTGACGCCATATGGGCAGAGACGCCCAGACCTGCGGATCGAGGTAGTTCGTCTCGGGGTCGTCATAGGGGTCGGTCAGGGTTGCGTCCAGATGATGCGCCAGATGCAGGTCACGAAACCGGTTGAAGGGAATAAACAGCGTCAACGGTAGCGCCATCAACGCTTCGTTCAGCCACTTGGCGCGGAACGGGTGCCCATGCAGCGCCTCATGCGTTAGCGAAGAGTGCAGCGCCGCAACCAGCCCCATAGCCGGTACAGCCAGCCACAGGGACCAGCTGGCAAGCCAGAACACAACCGCCAGCCACGCGGCATAGCAGGCAGCAATCAGGGCGAAGGTGCCCCATTCAGGCGCTTTGGGTGTCGTGGATTCAGCCATTGCGACCCCACATGATGCCCGCCCAAATGCGTTCGTAGATGACATACATCGTCAGTCCGATGGCCGTGTTCACCACAGCCAGCGCGCCGCCTACGGCAGCAGAGCCTGTAGCGATCAGGCCGACCAGCGTCATAACCGCCAACCCCATCGCATTCCAAACGATTGCTTTCACGACAGATCTGCGTCGCGTTTCCATTCCGGACCCCATTTTGTTGTTTTTCTTTACACCAGCGTTACAGACAGAGCCCGAGGTTGAGAATTCTGAATATGATTAACAAAACTCATCAAATATGATATTTATCACCAGATGATAGATAAAATAGACAAACGCGACCGTGCCGAGCAGTTTCGTCTGCGTTTGGCCCGGGCCATGGAGGATCGGCACATCAGCCAAAGCGCTCTGGCCCGCAGTATTGGCGTGGACCGGTCCACCGTTTCGCAACTGCTGACGGATTCCGGTGCGCGCCTGCCAAATGCACATGTGGTGGGATCTTGCGCGTCGGCGCTTGGTGTGTCGGCGGATTGGCTGCTCAGCCTGTCTGACCGTCCCGAAAGCGCCGCCGAATTACTGGCCGGATCCCTGACCCTGACCAAGGCCCCACGCGCGTTGGTGGACGAACGCATATTCGAGTGGCACCGCGAGGCGGCTGGGTACAAAATTCGCTATGTCCCTGCCACCTTGCCCGACATGCTGAAGACCCGCGCGGTGCTGGAATGGGAATATGCGCCACATCTGGGGCGCACAGCGGATCAGGCGATCGGAGCTTCGGCAGACCGGCTGGCCTGGATGCGCAGCGCCCAGTCCGACTATGAAATCGCCATGCCGCTGTATGAAATCCACAGCCTGGCCCATGCCACCGGATATTACGAAGGGTTGCCGCTGCAAGACCGGCTGGACCAGATCGATCACATGCTGGACCTTTGCGAACAGCTCTATCCCCGTCTGCGGATCTATCTGTTTGACGCCAAACGCCTGTATTGCGCACCGATGACGATCTTTGGCCCGATGTTATGCGCTTTTTATGCAGGCGGTCACTACATGGCCTTCCGGGATCGCAACAGGATTGAGGTTTTCACCCATCATTTCGATACCTTAGTGCGCGAAGCTGACATGACTGCCCGGGATTTTCCGGCACATCTTGATCGGCTGCGCCATGAGATCACGAGCACGGCATAACCCCGCTGATGCGAATTCGGGCATCTTGTAGTATGATCTTCTCGCGTGAACATTCGGGCAATCCGCCCCAGCAACGGAGGATGACAGAAATGGACGCACTCAAAACCGCTCAATACGCGCGCGCATTGTATTCAGCGCATGGGGATCAGGCCGAGGCGGAAGCCGCCCGGAAAATGCGCGAATGCGAAGCCGCAGGAAACCCGAAACAAGCGCAGGACTGGCAAGCGGTCCGTCAGACCATTCGCCAGATTCGCGGCCCCAATCAGGCCTGACACTTTTCCCATTTTGATAATCAACACTCAGCGCGACCCACGGGTCGCGCACCCTGTCCGCATGGATAAATCCCGGACGCAAGGTTATCCTCCGAAAATACCGGGTTTTGACCCGAGTTTTCCCCAGGTTTCTCCCCGAATCCGATTTGCCTTCATCCCTGAGTCTGACGCAGCCTTGGCGGTGTAACTTGGCAGAATGCGAATCGAACTTGATGAAATCCGCAAACAACATACTTCAGCCCGAACATCGCCCTCTTAAAACGGCGGTGTTGGTACTGGATGAATGCACAACGCTCAGCTTTGCCTCAGTGGTTGATCCGATGCGCGCGGCCAACCGACTGGCCGACCGCCCGGTATTCGATTGGGACTATGTGAGCGCCACGTCAGAGCCCGTCCTTCTGACCAGCGCGCTACATGTGCCCGCCATCCCGCTGGCGCGTCTGCAGGGATGTGATCTGCTGGTTGTCGTCGCCAGTTTCCAACTGGCCCGCCTGGCGACTCCCAGCTTGCTGGTGGGATTGCGACGTATCGCCGGAACCGGCGCGACGCTGGCCGGGATTGATGGCGGACAATGGCTGCTGGCCGAGGCCGGATTGCTGGACGGTCACTCGTCCGCCCCCCGCCCCGAAGACCGCGACGGGTTCGCCGCCCGCTTTCCAATGGTCGATGTCAGCCCGGACCGCTTTACCGTCTCGGACCGGCGTCTGACGGCCAGCGGTGCCGCCTCGACAATTGATCTGATGCTGCAAATCATGGCTGCGCGGTTGGGTGCCGGTTTCGCCGCCCGTATCTCCAGCCTGTTTCAGCAGGACACCAGCCCTGCCCAACAAAACCGGTGTCGCAAACCGACACGCCGCTGCGCCATACCGCTTTGACGGCGCAGGCAAATACGCTGATGCAATCCGCGTTGAGCGATCCTTTGTCGCTGGCGGATATCGCGGCAACTCTGGAAACCAGCCCCCGCACCCTGCAACAACAGTTCCGGCTGCGCTTCAATACCACGCCACAGGATCACTATCTGCACCTGCGTCTAGCCGAGGCCCGGCGGCTGGTCTCCGACACCAATATGTCACTGATGGATGTGGCGCAGGCCACAGGCTTTGCCTCACAATCCAGCTTTGCCCGTGCCTTTCGCACGGCCCACGGGCTATCCGCCCGCGATCTGCGACAGGAACGCAGCCAGGCAACACCCCACTAACGCTTCATCTTTTCAAAAATACTCCGGGGGAGTCGCCATAGGCGACGTGGGCAGCGCCCCCGCCCGCCCGATCAATAAGGCATCGGATGCGCCTTGTGGGCCTCGGTGATCTCGGACAGTACTTCGTCCGACAGTTTCAGGTCAGCCCCGTCGAGAATATGCTGCAACTGCGCCTCGGTTGTCGCCCCGAATATCACCGACATCATGAATGGCCGCGCCTGACACCAGGCCAGCGCCATATGGACCGGGTCCAACCCGTGGCGGTCGGCAATCTCGAGGTAAGCAGTGACCGCATCGAACACCCGGCCCGACTTGCGCCCGCCCATATCCGGTACAAACGACATACGGGACCCTTCAGGTACGGCACCGCCCTGATACTTGCCGGTCAGAAACCCGGCAGCCAGTGGTGAAAAGGCCATCAATCCAACATCTTCGAACAGGCACAGCTCGGCGAGATCGGTGTCGAACAACCGGCACACCAGCGAGTATTCGTTCTGGATCGACACCACCCGCGGGGCATCCATCTCATCGGCCAGCCGCACCCATTGCGCCGTGCCCCACGCGCTTTCGTTGGACAGACCAAAAGCCCGGATATTGCCCTTGTCGACCTGCACCTGCAGCGCCTCAAGGCAGCTTTGCATTTCAGCCAGAACAGTGTCCTTGTTGCCGCCGGACGGATCATAGTGCCAGTTCTGACGGAACATATAGCTGCCCCGGTTGGGCCAGTGGAATTGGTACAGATCGATGCAATCCGTCTGCAATCGGCGCAGGGACCCTTCGATTGCCTCGGGGATGGTTTCACCCGTGATCGGCGCGCCGTCACGCGCATGCATGAATCCCGCGCCCGAGTGTTTGGTGGCCAGAATATACTCTGCCCGGCGCGACCGGTTGGCGGCATTCCAGTTTCCCAGAATCTCTTCGGTACGTCCGACGGTTTCCTTTGTCACCGGATTGACCGGGTACATCTCGGCGGCATCGACAAAGTTGATACCCATTGCCAGCGCCATATCCATCTGCCGATGCGCGCTGGCTTCCGAGGTCTGGGTTCCGAAAGTCATCGTGCCAAGGCAAAGATCCGACACCATAATACCGGTGCGCCCCAAAGGTTTCATTTCCATCCCAATATCTCCTGAAAAATACTTGTAAGTTTCGAACTAAGCCTCGGCCTTCTTCTCCCATCTGCCAGAGGCCTCGGACCAGTATTGCGCCGAACATCCCGCATCGGTCAGCGCCTTCCACTGGCCACGCGCGTGCTGAACTGCCGCGTCGTCATTGCCGTCAAACAGGATACAGACACGTTCCAGTGCGGTGACCTCTTCGGGGCTGACCTCAGCACCGTCCACGGTCATCACGCAGGCCGGGTTGTTTGCCGTCTGCACGTCAGAGGTCAGTAATATGGGCTGATCCGCATCATGCGCGCCACCAGCGCGGCCGTGCGGCAGAAACCCCTCTTCGGGGCCCAGCCACAGCTTTTCATCCAGCCAGTCCAGCCGCACAGGATCGGTGCCCCGCACGGCAATCCGCCACCCGGCCTGCCGCGCCTTGTCCAGCAGAACCGGCAATGTCTGTTCCAGCGGCTGGCGGGTCAGGTGATAGAAATAGACGGCGCCCATCAGCTTACTCGAAATTGTCCTGAACAAAGCGGCTCAGCGCCCGCACGCCCCAACCGGTTGCACCTTTGGGGGCATAAGACGTCTCGGACGACACTGAGGCGACACCGGCAATGTCCAGGTGAATCCACGGGGTATCATCCTTGACGAACCGTTGCAGGAACTGCGCGGCGGTGATCGAGCCTGCCGACCGTCCGCCCACGTTCTTCATGTCGGCGATGCGTGATTTCAGCAGGTCGTCATAGGCCTTGCCCAATGGCATTCGCCACGCGCCTTCACCCTCGGCCCCGGCGGATTTGAGGAAGGCGTCGCAGAACACGTCATTGTTGGAAAAGACGCCAGCGTTTTCGTGCCCCAGCCCGATGATGATAGCACCGGTCAGCGTGGCCAGATCAATCATACCCACAGGATTGAACCGATCCTGCGCGTACCACATCACGTCACACAGAACCAAACGGCCCTCAGCATCGGTGTTGATGATCTCGACCGTGTCGCCCTTCATCGATCTGACCACGTCGCCGGGGCGCGTCGCATTGCCCGAGGGCATGTTTTCGACCAGACCAACCAGACCCACAACATTGGCCTTGGCCTTGCGCTTGGCCAGGGCACGCATCGTGCCCGCAACCACGCCAGCGCCGCCCATATCCATGGTCATGTCTTCCATACCACCGGCAGGTTTCAGCGATATGCCGCCGGTATCGAATACGACCCCCTTGCCGACCAGCGCCAGCGGCGCATCGTCCACGTCGCCGCCTTTCCACTGCATCACCACAACCTTGGACGGGCTGACCGATCCCTGCCCGACACACAACAATGTGCGCATGCCAAGTTCGGCCAACTTGTCCTCGTCGAGCACCTCGACCTCAAGCCCCAGCGCCTGCATCTCGGACAGGCGGTTGGCGAACTCGGTGGTGGTCAATACGTTGGCCGGTTCATTGGTCAGATCGCGGGTCATGCGCACGCCATCGGCAACCGCGTTCAAGGGCTCAAATGCAACCTCGACCTCTTCGGATTTATTGTGGCTGAGGATGAACTCTCCGACCGGATCGGAATCCTTGGTTTTATGCACGTTGAAATCATAGCCGCGCAGAACCATGCCAAGGGCCAGATGCTCGGCATGCTTCTGATTGCCGGCCATGACCAGTACGTCCTTGGACCCTGCCAGTTTGGCCAGCTTGGCCCCGGCCTTACGCGCATCATCAACTTCAGGGCGGCGCGGCAATACCAGGATGTCCAGTGCTACGGCCTGCATGCCTCCGGGCCAGGCCAGTGAGATCACATCACCGGTCTTGACCTTGCAAAAACGATCACTTTCTACCAGTCGCGCCACGGCGCCTTTGGTCAGGCGATTGGCCCGGCGCGCTGCCGGTCCCATTTTCCCCTCGGACGGGATGATGACAACAACGCGACCGCTGGCCTGCGCAATCAATTCCAAATCAAAAGGTTGAAAACGGACCGGTACCAGATTGCTCATATCGTGCTCCTGAAAAATATGTTGTCCAAGACCTAGCCCGCGCTGCCGCAGTTGACCAGATAGCAGTTTTCCCCGCCCGGCAATTGCATTAAGGTCGCCCGAAAATAA
Organism: uncultured Ruegeria sp.; assembly: GCA_963422555.2. GTDB lineage: Bacteria > Pseudomonadota > Alphaproteobacteria > Rhodobacterales > Rhodobacteraceae > Ruegeria. Next base: position 6,240 of record CAXXPZ010000029.1, on the reverse strand, counting down.
CCGGCAGGCTCGGGGGAAGAATATTGAGACCAATCGGCAGGCATAGGCCCTCGCGCATGTGTACATGCCGGGACGATCTCTGGACGATTCCCGAAGCCCATTCAGTTTCGGGGGCACCTGCGTGATCCTAGACCGTTACTTTGCTCGTCGGTTCCTGCAGAACTTTTTTGTGATCGGCGGGATTTTTCTTACATTGATTTTGCTGATTGATCTGGTCGAACAGGTGCGCCGGTTCGACGACGCCAACCTGTCATTTGGCCAGTTGCTGCAGTTGACCCTGCTGAACACGCCAGCGGCGATAAGTGAGATGCTGCCGCTGCTGGTGATCCTGACGACGATTGCCCTGTTTGTCGGCCTGGCCCGCAGTTCAGAGCTTGTCGTCACCCGAGCGATCGGCCGGTCCGGTATCCGCGCGCTTGTGGCGCCCGTGATGCTGGCTTTGATTATCGGTGCCGGTGCGGTTGCGCTGCTGAACCCGATCGCAGCGGCCACGTCGGAAGAGTTTCAGCGGCTGTCAGACAGATACCGCAACAATGGCGAATCGGCCTTGTCCATCAGCCGCGAAGGGCTGTGGCTGCGCCAGGGCACCGACACAGGGCAGTCGGTGATTCACGCGCGCGGAACATTGAACGGCGACAAGTTCGGACTGCGCCGTGTAACGATTATCGCATTTGGTCCCGACGGCATCCCGACCCAGCAGATTTCGGCCAAGAGAGCTGTGCTTGAAGACGGTCATTGGGCGCTGACCCGAGCCAAGGTCTGGACCATTCAGGACGATCTGAACCCCGAAACCAATTCTGTCAGCCATGAAACCCTGAGCCTGCCCACCACACTGACGCGCGACAAGATCATCGACACGCTGGGTCAGCAGGGTTCGGTGTCGATCTATGATCTGCCGCAGTTGATTCGCGATCTACGCGAGGCGGGGTTCTCGACCAAGCAATACGAGGTCTGGCTGCAGGCACAGTTGGCCAGGCCACTGTTTCTGGTGTCGATGGTTCTGATCGGGGCCGCCTTTACCATGCGCCACGTTCGGTTCGGCGGCACTGGCGTTGCAGTGCTGACCGCCGTGTTGCTGGGTTTTGCCGTCTATTTCGTGCGTAACTTTGCGCAGATTCTGGGCGAGAACGGGCAATTGCCAATCATGGTTGCGGCCTGGGCACCACCCGTTGCCGGTATCATGCTGTCGCTTGGGCTCTTGCTGCACGCGGAGGACGGCTGATGCGTGCACTGCTGTCGTTGCTGCTGGGTACGGCCCTGATCCTGTCGCTGCCTACTGAGGTTTTGGCCCAATCAGACGCTGCCGACCCGGAACAAGCCGATGCGCAACCGGAGACACCGGTGAGAGAGGACGCACCGGCGCTGCTAGTGGCGGACAAGGTTTTTATCACGCCAGACAACAAGCTGGTCGCCGAAGGCAATGTCGAGGCCTATCAGGGCGACATCAAAATGACCGCCGACAGCGTTGTTTACGACCGCGAAACGGGATCGCTGACGCTGACCGGACCGATCCGTATCGATCAGGCCGGGGAATCGACCCTGCTGGCCGATTCCGCTGAACTTGACGATGGGTTTCAGAACGGTCTGCTGACTGGCGCACGGATGGTGTTTGATCAGCAGGTGCAAATCGCCTCAGTGCAGGCAACACGTGCCGCCGGGCGGTACACGCAATTCAGCAAGGTCTCGGCAACTTCGTGCCATGTCTGTGCCAATGGTCGTCCGCCGTTATGGCAGATCAGAGCCCGCAAGGTGACCCACGATCAGATCGAACGTCAGTTGTACTTCGAAGGCGCCCAGTTCCGCGTTTTAGACGTGCCTCTTTTCTATTTCCCGGTTTTGCGTCTGCCCGACCCGACGCTGGAGCGCGCCACGGGTTTTCTGGTCCCGTCAATCCGGACCACCACGCAACTGGGAACCGGAGTGCAGATCCCGTATTTCATCCGGATCGGAGATCACAAAGACCTGACACTGACGCCATATGTATCGACCAGCACCAACACACTAAACTTTCGCTATCGGCAGGCGTTCAAACGGGGGCGTATCCGGCTTCGCGGTGCGTATACACGTGACGATCTGCGACCCAATGATGACCGAGGTTTTTTCTTTGCAGACGGCCAATTTGGTCTTGGCAATGGGTACCGGCTGACATTCGATATTCGGACTACTTCGGATGATTCTTATTTTGCCGATTATGGCCTGCGCAACGTCGACCGTCTGCGTAGTGAAATCGCGGTCGAACGGATCAAGCGTGTTACTGCTTTTCGGACTGGATTCATCCACTATAAATCGCTGCGCGACCGTGAACCTCAGGATGAAATCCCGTCTCGCGTCTTTGATCTGAATTACCGCAAACGGTACTTTCCCAAAGCTGCGGGGGGTGAGGTTCGGCTGGCCTTTATCGGCCATGCGCATCAGCGCACCAGCAACGAAGATATCATCGGCCGCGATGTGGCCCGGGCCACCTTTGATGCCGAATGGCTGCGCAGCTGGACATTTGCCACCGGCCTCCGGGCAGACGCACGGTTTGGCGCATCGGTCGACACGTTCGACATCCAGGATGACAGCGCCTTTCCCAGCAATGTGACCCGCACAACACCGCGCGCAGCCCTGACCCTGCGATACCCGGTGGTGCGGCGTGAACAGGGTGGCGCAACGCAGTTTCTGGAGCCGATCGCCCAAATCGGATGGGCCCATGTGTCGAACACAGATGTTCCCAATGATGAAAGCACATTTCAGGAATTCGATCAGGGCAACCTGTTGTCCCTGTCGCGTTTTCCTGCCGAGGATCGCCGTGAAGATGCCGCAACGGCCGTTGTGGGCCTGAACTGGGCCCGGTATCACCCAAATGGGTGGGAGGCGCTGGCCACTGTCGGGCAAGTGTACCGCACAAGTGCCGATTCCGCCTTTACTCTGACCTCGGGCCTGCAGGGGACATCCTCCGACCTGCTGCTGGCGGGGCAATTGAGCAACGGCAAAGGGTTGTCCGTTGCTGCGCGCGGTCTGCTCAACAGTGATTTCAGTTTTAGCACGGCTGAACTGCGCACAGCCTGGGCAAAAGACAACTTCGGGCTGACCGGCAGCTATGTATGGCTGGAACCGGACCCGGCGGAAACCGGCGGCGATGAAATCTCTGAGTTTTGGTTGACCGGACGTTACCAAGTCAACCAGAACTGGCGGACCAGTGCCTTTGGCCGTTATGATTTCAGCGAATCTGAGCCGATCCGGGCCGGGCTGGGCATAACTTATACTAACGAATGCGTGCAATTTGGCGTAAATGCCAACAGACGCTTTACATCAACATCAAGTATTGAGCCTTCGACAGAATTCGGCTTTACCCTAGCCCTGACCGGATACTCTGTCGAAAGCGGTGGTAAGAAGTACAAGAAGACATGCAGCTGATCTCAGGTTTCACGAATACACTCCGCCGTTGGTGCCATGCGCCGGTATTGCCGATGCTTGCCGTCGCCCTGTTGCCGTTTGCGACATCGCACGCACAGGGCCAAAGCCTGTTTGCACCCGCGATCCGGGTCAATCAGGACATCGTGACGTGGTACGAACTGGAGCAACGGCAACAGTTTCTTGAACTTCTGGGCGTGCCCGGCAGTGATGAGGCCGACGTGCGCCAGGCGCTGATTGATGATCGCCTGCGCAAACAGGCGATGCGGGATGCCGGTATTCAGGCCGCCCCCGAGGACGTCCAGAATGGGATCGACGAATTTGCCGCACGCGGCAACCTGTCATCGGAGCAGTTCCTGCAATTGTTGGGCGAGGCGGGAATCGGTCAGGAAACCGTGCGCGATTTCATTGCCGATCAGATTTCGTGGCGTGATTTTGTCAGCTCTCGCTTTATCTCGCAGGCCCGCCCGACCGAAGAGGAAATCGACCGTGCCCTTGGACAGGGCGGCGGCGGCGGCCTTCAGGTTCTGCTGTCCGAGATCATTATCCCGGTGACACCCCAAACGCTGGCCCAGGCCGAGGCGCTGGCCGATGAGATTGCCCAGGTCTCGGGGCAAGACGCGTTTTCTGCCGCAGTGACGCAATATTCCGCCGCCGGGACGCGGGATAATGGCGGGCGGCTGGACTGGCTGGCGATCAGCAACCTGCCCCCTGCTCTGCAACCTGTCATTCTGGGCCTGCAAACAGGCCAGATCACCGACCCGCTGACCTTGCCCAATGCCATCGCCCTGTTTCAGATGCGCGGCATTCGCGAAGTTGCAACCAGCGCACCGCGTTATTCCAAGATCGACTACGCGATGTATTTCATGCCCGGCGGGCGCAGCGCGGAAAGCCTGGCCCGGGCCGCAGAACTGAAAGAAAACATCGACACCTGTGACGACCTTTATGGCGTTGCCAAAGACCAACCGGTCGGCGCGCTTGAACGGCTCTCGGCGAGCCCATCGGAAATCCCGCGTGACGTGTCGCTGGAACTGGCCAAGCTGGACGCGAATGAGGTCTCGACGACCCTGACCCGCAACGGCGGACAGACGCTGGTATTTCTGATGATGTGCAGCCGGACCCGGGATCTGGGCGAGGAAACCTCGCGCACCGACGTGGCCAACGCGCTGACCCAACAGCGGTTGCAGGCGTTTGCCGACAGCTTGCTGCAGCAACTGCGCGCCGATGCGGTCATCGTCGAGCAATGACACGCCCCATCGCGCTCAGCTGCGGTGAGCCGTCCGGGGTCGGACCCGAGATCGCTGCCAAAGCATGGGATGCGTTACGTGACAGCTGCCCCTTTTTCTATATCGGCGACGCAAGCCATTTACCGGCAGGCACCCCGACAGAGCTTATCAGCGATCCATCACAGGCGCTGGACATCAGCCGCCACGCGCTGCCCGTGCTGCAACAGGATTTCCCGGCCCCCAACGCACCCGGCCATCTGGACCCGGCCAATGCGCCGGGCGTAATCGATGCAATCGAAACGGGTGTCGCTCTGGTACAATCCGGGTCCGCCTCGGCCCTGTGCACCGCGCCGATCCATAAACAAGCACTGATCGACGGCGCTGGATTCCCCTATCCCGGGCATACCGAATTTCTGGCTGCGCTGACGGGGCAGAACCGCGTGGTCATGATGCTGGCCAGCGATCAGTTGCGCGTGGTTCCGGCCACGATCCACATTCCCCTGTCGCGCGTTCCCGCCGCGCTTACCCCGGATGTACTTCGCGAGACCATCGAAATTACCGCTCGGGGGCTGCAAACCCAGTTGGGTCTGGACCATCCCCGCATCGCGGTTGCCGGGCTGAACCCGCATGCGGGCGAAGGTGGCAAAATGGGCACCGAGGAGCTGGACTGGATCGCCCCACTTTTGGCTGACCTCACTCCCAATGGCTACAGCGTGACGGGCCCGCATCCGGCAGACACGCTGTTCCACTCTGCCGCCCGCGCCCGCTATGATGCGGCAATTGCGATGTATCACGATCAGGCCCTGATCCCGATCAAAACGCTGGATTTCGACCGCAGCGTCAACGTCACGCTGGGCCTGCCCTTCATCCGCACCTCGCCCGATCACGGCACGGCGCTGGACATCGCCGGGCAAGGCATCGCCAATCCTACCAGCTTGACCCAAGCCCTGCGGCTTGCACAAAAGATGGCACAGACCCTGTGATCCTTCATCTGGCCAAAAATACCTCCGCCGGAGGCAAAAAATCTCTGGCGCAGTGCCGCATTCCCGCGCCACGGTGATCGGAACATGAGCGCTATCGACACCCTTCCCCCACTGCGCGAGGTCATCGCGACCCATCAGTTGTCGGCCCGCAAATCGCTGGGCCAGAACTTTCTGCTGGATCTCAATCTGACGGCCAAGATCGCCCGTCAAGCTGGTGATCTTGCGGAATGCGACGTTCTGGAAATCGGCCCTGGCCCCGGCGGATTGACCCGCGGGTTGTTGTCTGAGGGCGCGCGCAAGGTCGTGGCGGTTGAAAAAGACACCCGCTGCATCCCGGCGCTGAACGACATCGCTGCCGCCTATCCCGGGCGGCTGGAGGTCATTAACGGCGATGCGCTGGATATCGACCCTCTGGCCCATCTGACACCGCCCATCCGCATCGCGGCGAACCTGCCGTATAACGTGGGAACCGAATTGCTGGTCCGCTGGCTGACCCCGCCCGAATGGCCGCCCTTTTGGCAAAGCCTGACATTGATGTTCCAACGCGAGGTTGCCGAGCGTATCGTCGCACAGCCCGGCAGCAAAGCTTATGGTCGGCTGGCCATTCTCGCCCAGTGGCGTGCCGAGGCGCGCAT
>CAXXPZ010000028.1:0-23753 GCA_963422555.2 uncultured Ruegeria sp. | reverse complement strand
CGCCGCCGCAAGCTCGCTGGACCGGGCAGGCTACGTGGACTATGCTTACGCCATCGTCGGAGGCAGCCGTATCAATCTCATGCACTTCGGGGAAGACAGGATGGAGCAACTGATCGCGGAGTTGATGCAATGGCCGGGGCTGTGAAGCGGAACAAGCCGGTAAGGCACAGCCTTACGGAATACGACCGTCAACTTCTGGACGGAAAGCTGTTTCCGCATATGTTCGGACAGCAGCCAGACACCACGCGCCATGCCATCAACGTACTGTGCAACGTTATTGCGGTTGGCGCACCTGTTTCGTCCCATTCCACATTCGCCGCTTGTCTGAGATCACGCATCGCATTCCTGCGTAATGAATTAGGCTTCATCTATGGTGAGGACAAACCATCGCCGGAAGAGGTCAATCGCCTGCGCTCCGCCCTTGATGAGGCCATTACCCACATTGAAGGCTGGGTTGCACGCCACGGGATCGACAGGATCAACACGTCCGAGGAAGATACCGCCGCCCGTCAGGGTTGGCCGGACGAGACCGGCACAGGCTGGACGCCGCCTTGGGATGAGCTCGGAATGACCGCGCCGGACTACTGGGGAACCCCCGCCAAAACAGCCTGATTGCGCACATCCGGAACCACCGGATTCGCACGCGGATTTAAGGGCCGTTCAAAGCCCGTTTTTGGCGAGTAAAAAACCCGGTTTTCGGCCGTGAAACGCCCCTGCAACGCGCTTGAATGATCATTTTCTCTGTCGCGGGCGGTATCGACCGCACTTCTGGTCTGGCTGCCCGGATCAACGTCCAGACTCAATGTTATAAAGGATTTGGGCGACTTTCATCCGCCCGATCCGGGGTAGTCCGGCATAGTCCCGCATTGATCATTATTTCTGACGTGTCACATGGCCCTGACCGGCCCGCCTGCCTTAGCCTTTGTACCTGCCGCCTGCCTGTCCGCATTTTGGCTGGGGGGCGAGGTTGCGCTGATGGGCACCGCGCTGGGATTGCCGCTGGCATTTGCAGTCATGGGCACCGCGGGCAGCCGCTCGCTAACCGCCAAAGCTGCAGGCGCGCGCCCCAGCGGATCGGTTTCGGGCGAAGTTTTTCTGGATGAGATTCAGTCCATCGGGCTGGACGCCCAAAAGAACTGCGAGAATGCTGCTTGCGTCGCTGTGTCGTTTGACGATTATGCCGGGATTCTGGACCTGCACGGCCACGCCGCAGCCACGCATGTAACATTGCAATTCGGCGACCGGATTCTCGCCATGATCCGCAGCCAGGACATTTTCACTCAGGTCAGTCAGAACCGGTTTCTGATCGGTCTGCACCCGTCATCACAACTGGATCTGGAAGCCTGTGTTCAGATGTCGGGCCGCATTCAAGCCGCGGTCGAAGAACCGTTCCTGCTGAACGGGGCCAGCGTCTATCTGTCCTGCTCAATTGGATTCTGCCTGCATTCCAGCCTGCCTGACGCCGATACACAGGACTGGATCGAAGCCGCCAACGCCGCGCTGGCCGAGGCGCAGCGCAACGGGCCATCGACGATTCGCGCCTATTCCACGGAAACGCGCCGCAGGACGCTGGTGCGGGCGAACTTGCGCAAGGAATTTGTGGCCGCCCTCGACAATGGTGATATCCGCCCGTGGTTTCAGCCTCAGGTGTCAACAGATACCGGCAACATAACCGGGTTCGAGGCGCTGGCCCGCTGGGAGCACCCGGCAAAAGGCATCATGGGACCACAGGTCTTTCTGCCATTTGCCGAGCAGGCCGATCTGATGGAGCGCCTTGGACAGGTCATGCGCCACCACGCCTTTACCGCCATTCATGCATGGGACATGGCGGGCATAACGATCCCCCGGATCGGCGTAAATTTCGCCTCGGACGAGCTGCGCAACCCGGGCCTGATCGACCGGCTCAAGTGGGAACTGGACCAGTTCGACCTAACACCGGACAGGCTGGCAGTCGAAATTCTTGAAACCGTATTCTCGCGGCGGCCAGACGATGTCATCACCCGAAATGTCACAGGATTGGCAGCACTTGGCTGTTGCATAGATCTGGATGACTTCGGCACCGGGCACGCCTCGATTGCATCGATCAAACGCTTTGACGTGTCACGCATCAAAATCGACCGAACTTTCGTGGCCAAGGCCGATCAGGACCCCAGCCAGCAACAGCTTGTCAGCGCCATCCTGACCATGGCGGAACGTCTGAATCTGGAAACCCTGGCCGAAGGGGTCGAGACCGCAGGTGAGCACGCGCTTATGGCGCAGTTGGGTTCGGATCACGTCCAGGGATTTGGAATTGGCAAACCGATGCCGTTCGAAAAAACCCAAGGCTGGATCAGCTCATATCAGGCAAAACTCAAGGGTGCCCCCCAAATCGGACGCAAAACCGGATAGAATTCGTCCCTCAATGGCGTGGAACCCTGTGTCACGACGGATTCACGGGCGATTCCACTTGACCTTTTGGGCTGCACTCTGTTGAACCCAGCGGGTGTCTTTCACTGCGCAAGGTGGCTGTCCCCGATGGACGATCAGAACAAGAATCTTATCCTCGCAACCGCACTCAGCTTTCTGGTGATCCTTGTGTGGTTCGTGCTGTTTCCTCCGCCGGAGCAAACCACGACCCAGGAACCCGCTGAAATCAGTGCCATCGAAGGTGATGAAGTTCAGACGCCCAGCGCTGCCGGTACAACCACAGTGGGCGAGGCGACGGCGGCTGCATCGGATGCGCAACCGGAAACGCAGGCACCCCGCATTCAGATCGACACCCCACGCCTGTCGGGCAGCCTGTCCCTGTCGGGCGGTCGCATCGATGAACTGTTTCTGAAAGATTACAAGGTCTCGCTGGCAGACGACGCCCCGATTGTCGAACTGTTGTCGCCCGTCGGCTCGGACTCGGCCTATTACGCGCTTTACGGCTGGGCCCCCGGTTCAGGGCTGGCGGGCACAGATGTTCCGGGCCCCAACACGATGTGGGCCATCGAACAGGGCGAGACCCTGGGTGTCGACAGCCCGATCACTCTGGCATGGGACAATGGCAACGGCCTGACTTTCCGCCGCACAATCTCGGTCGACGAAAACTATATGTTTTCGGTCACTCAATCGGTTGAAAACGCCACCGAGGCCGAAGTTGGCATGGCACCATACGGCATTCTGGCCCGTCACGGCATTGGCGAAGATGGCGATCTGCCCGGTCTCAAAAACTTTTTCATCTTGCACGAGGGCGTGATCGGCATGGCCGACGGCACGCTAGCCGAAGTTGATTATGGCGATGTGCGGGATTTCGACATCGATCCAAGTGAGCGCGCCCAGGCTGAGGTGTTTCAGGTCAATGAAGACGGCTGGATCGGCTTTACCGACCACTACTGGATGACCACCCTGATCCCCGAACCCGGTTCGGCGTTCAAAGCCGCGGCCAAATACGATGAGCGCCGCAAAATCTATCAGACCGAAACCGTTCTGCCGACATTGACCGTGGCACCGGGCCAGACCGCCGAGGTCACCACCCGCCTGTTTGCCGGGGCCAAGGAATGGGGCGCTATTCGCGAGTATCAATCCGAAGGCGTCCAGAAATTCATCGACAGCATCGACTGGGGCTGGTTTTTCTTCCTGACCAAGCCGATTTTCTGGCTGCTGCACAATATCAACGTTCTGATCGGCAACATGGGCTGGTCGATCATCGGCCTGACCCTGATCATCAAGGCGATCCTATTCCCGCTGGCGTACAAATCCTACGTCTCGATGGCCAAGATGAAGGAATTGCAGCCGCAGATGGAAGCCATGAAAGAGGCTGCCGGCGACGACCGCCAGAAGATGCAGCAAGGGATGATGGAGCTGTATAAAAAGGAAAAGGTGAACCCGGCCGCCGGTTGTTTGCCGATCCTGATGCAGATCCCCATCTTCTTCTCACTGTACAAAGTGATCTTTGTCACCATCGAATTGCGTCAGGCTCCGTGGTTCGGCCCGTTCCGCGATCTCAGCGCACCTGATCCGACATCGATCATGAACTTCTTTGGCTGGCTGCCCTGGGCGGGGCCTGAACCCGGCACGCTGATGGCGACCGTTTTCCTGGGCATCCTGCCGCTGTTGCTGGGTATCTCGATGTGGCTGCAGCAGAAACTGAACCCGGCACCAACCGATCCGACACAGGCGATGATCTTTGCCTGGATGCCGTGGGTTTTCATGTTCATGCTGGGCAGCTTCGCCAGCGGTCTGGTCGTCTACTGGATTGCGAACAACACGATCACGTTCACGCAGCAGTATCTGATCATGCGAAGTCAGGGCTATAAACCGGATGTGTTCGGAAATATCAAATCCGGCTTCAAGCGAACGCCAAAGACGGATGACAAATGAGTGGACAGGTCACCAGCCTGTGGCGGCATCCGATCAAAAGCCACGGGCGAGAATCCCTGACTGACGTAACCGTGACCCCCGGGCAGACACTGCCCGGGGATCGTGTTTGGGCGGTCGCGCATGAGGCATCGACAGTGGACGGATCGGAATGGGCGCCATGTGCCAATTTCAGCCGCTGCGCGAAAGTGCCCGGGCTGATGGCGATTTCGGCGCAGATGCAGGGCGAACAGGTCACGCTCAGCCATCCGCAACGCCCTGACCTGACTTTCCAACCCGACACGCAGCCGGACGTTTTTCTGGACTGGGTCAAACCCCTGATGCCTGCGGACAGGGCCGCGTCTGTACGCATCATCCGTGTCCCCGGACGCGGCATGACAGACAGCGATTTCCCCTCGGTCAGCCTGTGCAACATGGCCTCGCACCGCGCGGTTGAACAAAAACTTGGGCAGGATCTTTCGATCTGCCGCTGGCGCGGGAACATATGGTTCGACGGGCTGCCGCTGTGGGAGGAGTTTGACTGGATCGGGCGCGACGTTCGGATTGGTCAGACCGTATTCCGCGTGCGCGAACGCATCACCCGATGCATGGCCACCACGGCCAACCCCGAAACCGGTCAGCGGGATGCGGACACATTGGGGACATTGAAAAACTGGGGTCATCAGGATTTCGGCATCTATGCCGAGGTGCTTGAAGGCGGTGAAATCCAACTTGGCGACAGGGTTCAGGTTCTATGACAACTCTCCCCTTCCCTTTTGCTGAAAATCCGGACGCGTTTGCGCTGGAAACCGGGCGCAAACTGTTTGCCGGGCAGTCGGAATTCGTCAAAGGCGTGGTCGCCATGAACGGCCTGCCGGCCCCCGACCGGTTAGAAGTGTGTTTCGCCGGTCGGTCGAACGTCGGCAAATCCAGTCTTATCAACGCGCTGACGGGCACCAAAGGGCTGGCCCGTGCCTCGAACACACCTGGCCGCACACAAGAGATCAACTTTTTCACGCAAGGCCCCGAGCTTTATCTGGTGGACCTTCCGGGCTATGGCTATGCCAATGCGCCGGTCAAGGTGGTAGAGAAATGGCAGCGGCTGCTGAAACAATACCTAAGCGGCCGTCAGACCCTGCGCCGGGCCTTTGTTCTGATCGATGCGCGCCATGGTGTGAAACCGGTGGATGACGAGATCATGAAGCTGCTGGACAGCAGCGCAGTGACGTTTCAATGCGTCCTGACCAAGGCCGACAAGGTCAAGATCAACGAGCGTGACAAAGTCTTGGATCAGGTTCGCGGTGCATTGTCCAAACACCCCGCCGCTTTCCCTGAAATTGTGCTGACCTCGTCCGAAAAGGGGGATGGTATTCCGACGCTGCGATCAATCATCGCGCATCTGGAATAGCTTGGCCCTTGGCAGCGTCACGCAAAGGTCCTAACACAGATCGCCAAAGGGACCTTAGCCATGAAGACAAGAGATATGAACCGGGATTGGATCGCAACCGCCGCCACGCTGAACAGCGCGCTTCCTTATCTGCAACGGTACGATGGCGCCATTGTCGTCATCAAGCTGGGTGGTCATGCCATGGGCAGCGACGAGGCGATGGAGAGCTTTGCCCGCGATGTCGTGCTGATGCGGCAGGTTGGCGTGAACCCGGTGGTCGTGCATGGCGGCGGGCCGATGATCAACGCGATGCTCGACAATTTGGACATCCAGTCCGAATTCGTCAACGGCAAACGCGTGACCGACAAGGCGACGGTCGAAGTGGTCGAGATGGTGCTATCCGGTCTGGTCAACAAGCGCATTGTGCAGGCAATCAACTCGCAAGGCGGAATGGCCGTCGGCCTGTCAGGCAAGGACGCGCATCTGATGGTGTGCGAACAGACTGATGCCTCGCTGGGGTTTGTCGGCTCACCGTCCGAAATGAACCCGCAGATCCTGCACGATCTGTTTACGCATGACGTGATCCCGGTAATTGCCCCGCTGGGTGCGGGCAAGAATGGGGAAACCTTTAATATCAACGGCGATACCGCCGCAGGGGCGATTGCCGCCGCGCTGGAAGCGGATCGCCTGTTGCTGCTGACGGATGTCTCAGGCGTCAAGAACGCAGCTGGTGAGGTGGTGACCGAGCTTACAGCAGGTCAGATCCGCGAGATGACGTTGGCGGGCACCATTGCTGGCGGTATGATCCCAAAAACTGAAACGGCGCTAGACGCGCTGCACAGTGGCGTGCGCGCCGTGGTCATTCTGGATGGGCGAGCCCCTAATGCGGTGCTGCTGGAGCTTTATACCGAACATGGTGCAGGATCGCTGATCCGCCCTGACTGATCAGCCACAAGGCGGAGGGAGACATGGCTGACAAAACCAATACTGCCGCTTCCGGCGACACTTTCGAACACATTGAACAGGCTGCCCAAGCCACCGGGCTGATCGTCATGGGCGCGTTTCTACCCCGGCTGGTGCAGGCAAATCAGCTTGAGGGCGGAACATTGGTTCTGTTGGGCGCCGGGAGTGCATTTTGGCCTGCCCTGACCTCCTCTCCCGAGTGGCAAGACGCACAGCCCGATCCGGTTGATCGCTGGTCTACGCGCGTCATCGAAGCGTTGGCCGAAGATCTGGGCGCACAGGTGCATTTCCCGTTTGGCGGCCCGCCCTATGCCCCTTTCATTGATTGGGCGTTGAAATCCGGGCGCACGTTCAGCAGCCCGGTTGGAGCGCTGGTGCACGACGATGTGGGCATGATGATCTCATTCCGGGGGGCGCTGCATTTTACCGATGAATTCCCGGTTCCCGAAACATCGGAGGCGTCGCCCTGCACCACATGCCCGGCCCCGTGCACAACGGCCTGTCCTGTCGGCGCGTTGAACGCTGACAGTTTTTACAACGTGGACGCCTGCCACGGACACCTTGGCACGGTGCAAGGCCAGACCTGCATGACAGGTGGTTGCCTGGCCCGCCTCGCCTGCCCGCTGAGCGCAGGCTCCGGACGGCAGGCAGAACAATCCGCACATCACATGAAGGCCTTTCATCCAACATGACCCGAACCTTGATACTGACCCGGCATGCAAAATCCAGTTGGGACACCCCGGCGTTAAGTGATCATGACCGCCCGTTGAACAAACGCGGCCGCAAATCCGCACCGGAAATCGGCGCATGGTTGCAGGACCATGGCTGGGTGCCTGATCAGGTTCTCAGCTCGTCCGCAGCCAGGACGCGCGAAACATGGGACAGGATGGGCCTGTCGACCTCCGACGTCACCTTTACCCGCGCTCTGTATTTAGCTGATCCAGAAGACATGCAGGCGCAGCTTGCGATGGCGGCAGGCGAAACCGTGCTGATGCTCGGGCATAATCCGGGGATTGCGGAATTCGCCAATATGATCGTGCAACAGGCCCCAGCGCATGCCCGCTTCTACGACTACCCGACCTGTGCCACCTCGGTGATCCGGTTCGACATAGATGACTGGTCGCACATAGGCTGGCGCAGCGGCAAAGTTCTGGGATTTACGATCCCGCGTGACTTGCTGAAATAAAAAAGGCGGGGCTGAACCCCGCCTCTCAGATAAATCTGACCTGGATCAGTGCCCCAGAATCTGGCTAAGGAACAGCTTGGTCCGCTCGCTCTGTGGGTTGTTAAAGAACTCTTCCGGTTCGTTCTGTTCCACGATCTGTCCTGCGTCCATAAAGATCACGCGGTTGGCAACCTGACGGGCAAAGCCCATCTCGTGCGTCACGCACAGCATGGTCATGCCTTCCTCGGCCAGTTCGATCATGGTGTCGAGAACCTCTTTGATCATCTCGGGATCAAGTGCCGAGGTCGGTTCATCGAACAACATGATCCGCGGCATCATGCACAAGCTTCGGGCAATCGCCACACGCTGCTGCTGACCACCCGAAAGCTGACCGGGATACTTATCGGCCTGTTCCGGGATTTTCACTTTTTCCAGGAAATGCATCGCGCGCTCTTCGGCCTCTTTCTTGGGCGTCTTGCGCACCCAGATCGGGGCCAACGTGCAGTTCTCCAGAATGGTCAGGTGCGGGAACAGGTTGAAGTGCTGGAACACCATCCCAACCTCGGACCGGATCTTGTCGATGTTTTTGAGGTCATTCGACAGATCGATTCCGTCCACAACGATCGTGCCATGCTGGTGTTCCTCCAGCGCGTTCAGGCAGCGGATCAGGGTAGATTTTCCCGATCCCGATGGACCCGCGATCACAATGCGCTCGCCCTGATTGACAGTCAGATTGATGTCACGCAGCACGTGGAACGCCCCGTACCATTTGTTCATGCTGTTTATGTCGATGGCGACTTCGTCGCTCACCTGCATTTTGGAGCGGTCGATTTCGCGTTCGATTGCAAGTTCAGACATATGTTGAACTCCTTAATGATGATCGGTGGCAAGGCGACGCTCGAGCCACTGTGAATATTGAGAAATGCCGTAACAGACGACAAAGAACAGAAGCGCGGCAAAGCCCAGAAGCTCCCAATAGACGCCGTTCCATTCGGTCGACGCCAGGATGGGTCCTCGGATCATGCCCACCAGATCGAACATCGAGATAACCGAAACCAGTGTGGTGTCCTTGAACAGGCCAACCGCCACGTTCACGATACCCGGGATCGAGATCTTCAATGCCTGCGGCAAGATGATCAGCCGCATCGCTTGAGGGTAATCAAGGCCCAAACTGTCTGCTGCTTCGTACTGTCCACGTGGCAAGGCGGCCAGACCGCCGCGGATCACCTCGGCGATATAGGCTGCCGAGAACATGGTGATCATGATCACGACGCGCAGGAACAGGTCGACCGTGCTTTCTGGAGGGAAGAAATAGGACAGCATCACTGACGCCACAAACAGCAACGTGATCAGAGGTACGCCACGGATGAACTCAATGAAAATCACGCAGACCCACTTGATCAGTGGCATGTCCGACTGACGCCCCAGCGCCAATGCGATCCCAAGAGGAATCGACAGAGACACGCAGGTCACACCAAGCATCATGTTCAGCATGAAACCACCCAGATCACGGCTGGGCACAGGCGAAAGCCATGCGCTCTCGGACGCACCATCGGGGATCAGCGCACCGCCCACGTTCCAGACAACCAACGCGGTAACAATGGTGCCAAAGAAACCCGCGGCAAAGCTGTTGCGACCCAGCTTCTGAAAAACGGTCGCAGCGGCCACGATGCCAATTAAGGCGACAATGGGCACCAGAATTGTACCGCCCCAAATGAGCCAGAAGGCAATGAAAGGGAAAGCCGCAGTGAACAGCAAAAGCTTGCGTGGCAGGTCAAAGAACAAGACCGGAGCAAAAGCAACCAGCATCAGCACAAAGGCCAGATTTGGACGCCAATACGCATCAGTAGGATATTTGAAGCCATAGATCAGCTGAGGCCACCGTTCAGTCAGAACAGCAAAACAGGCCCCGGTCATTCCGTCCAGAATCTCGCGACATTCCGCCAACGAGTTTGCATCCCACACCCCGTTCAAAATCCACGGCAACGTGTTTTTGAGCAGAACGTAAATCAACATCAACGACAAAACGGTCAGGAGGGTGTTGGCAACACCAGAGAACAGATTCTCGCGCAGCCATTTGATCACGCCAGTTTCATTTCCCGGCGGTGGCGAGGGGGGAATTGTGCCCTCGGCCACAAATGCGATCGGGTTGGTTGTTTGATCGGCCATGGCTCAGCGCTCCTTCAACTTGACGGATGCGTTGTAAACGTTCATCACCATCGAGATCAGCAGCGAAGCCGTCAGATAAAACAGCATCAGCAGCAGAACGCATTCGATTGCACGGCCCGTCTGGTTCAATGTGATACCACCCAGTGTCGCGGTGATGTCCGCATAACCGACGGCAATGGCCAAAGACGAGTTCTTGGTGATGTTCAGATACTGCGAAATCAGCGGCGGGATAATCACCCGCAGTGCTTGCGGCAGGATCACCAGATTCATAATCCGCCCCTGACGCAAGCCCAGCGCAGCCGCGGCCTCGGTCTGGCCTTTCGAAACCGCCTGAATACCTGCGCGCACGTTTTCTGCAATAAAGGCGCCTGTATAAATCGACAGCGCAAACCACAGTGCGATCAGCGGTCCGCCGACCTTGATGCCGCCGCTGAAATTGAACCCTTTCAGGGCAGGTACATTCCAAGTCAGCCCCATGAGGAACATCAGGATAACAAAAGGCACAAGCCAAACTGCCAGATTCAGCAGCATGGTGTTGGGCCTTTCGCCCGTTTCTTCTTGCGTCTTCATCGCGCGATTATTGATTTCGCGGGTTACGAACCACGATCCAACCAGCACAGCAATGACCAACAGCCAGTTGAGCACCGCTGCACCAAACAATCCGTTCGCAAATTCGGGCCGCGGAACATAAACACCGCGATTGGTAAAGGCGAACAGATCCAAAAGCATGCTCGATGTCGGATTGTCGCCTCGGAACGCACGTGGCCCCGGCAGCACCGCCGTCATGATGGTAAAGATGATGATGATCCAGATCAGAACCGGGATGTTCCGGAAGATCTCGACATAAACCGCCATCAATTTTGACACGAGCCAGTTGTTCGACAACCGCAGAACACCTGCGATCACGCCAAATATCGTGGCGGTTATGCAGGCCAGAAAGGCAACCAGCAGCGTATTGAGAAGACCCACCAGTGCCGCGCGTCCATGCGAGGACTGGCTGTCATACTCGACCAGACGTTGGTTGATGTCATACCCGGCCGCGTCGCCAAGAAATGAATAAGAAATATTGAGCCCTGCGGCCCGGAGGTTCTGGATCAGGTTGTTGCCCAGATACCAGATGGATAGCGCAATGACGATGGCCGCGATCACTTGAAATGTTAACGAGCGATAGCGGGTATCGTTTATGAGCATCGTCAACCGAAAATCAGATTTCGGCGGGTCAGTCATAGTCGACATATTTTGGGATCCCCGTGGCTTGCGGATTCTTCTGTCTTGGTGGGTTTGTCCCCACTCTGCATCTGTCCGCAGCAATTATTTAGGAAAGGGGCGCGAGTTGCCCCGCGCCCCTTTCCGTTGGTGTCTTAGCGGAACGGCGGCGAATACAGCAGGCCGCCATCGGTCCACTGCGCGTTCAGACCGCGTGCGAGACCGATCGGTGTTTCTTCACCGATATTGGTGGCGAAGACCTCACCGTAATTGCCACCCGCCTTAATCGCATTGGCAGCCCAGCCGGCATCCAGCCCCAGCATCTCGCCCAGGGTGCCTTCGGTACCCAGCAGGCGGTTGACTTCGGGGTTGTCTGTGCCAGCCGACATCTCGTCGATATTCGCCGAGGTCACGCCCAGCTCTTCAGCCGAAACCAGTGCGTTCAGAGTCCAGCGGACAACGTCGCCCCATTCGTGATCGCCGTGACGGACCAGCGGGCCCAGCGGCTCTTTCGAGATGATCTCGGGCAGCAGCACGTGATCATCGGGGTTTTCGAACGTGGCGCGAGTTGCGGCCAGACCCGAAGCATCGGTGGTGTAAACGTCACATGCGCCAGCCAGATACTGCTGCTGCGCTTCTGCGTTGGTCTCGATCGGAACCGGCTCATAGCTGATATTGTTCGAGCGGAAGAAATCCGCCAGGTTCAGCTCGGTCGTGGTGCCGGTCTGGATGCAGACGGTTGCGCCGTCCAGTTCCTTGGCCGAGCTTACGCCCAGTGCCTTGGGAACCATAAAGCCCTGACCGTCATAATAGTTGACGCCCACGAATTCGAATTTCAGGTCGACATCACGGCTGAAGGTCCAGGTGGTGTTACGGGCCAGCATGTCGATCTCACCCGAAGCCAGCGCGGTAAAGCGTGTCTTGCCGGTGGTCGGAACAAATTCAACGGCGCTTGCGTCGCCCAGTACAGCGGCTGCGACGGCGCGGCAAAGCGAAACGTCAAAGCCTTTCCATTCGCCATTTGCGTCGGGTGCAGCAAAGCCAACAAGACCGGTTGTTACACCGCAGTTCAGCTTGCCGCGCGCTTTAACGTCGTCAACGGTCCCTGCCGCGGCTGCGCCTGCAGCCAGACCGGCAATCGTTACCGCGCCCAAGATTACGGATTTTTTCATTTTTACCTCTTCCTGATTTTCTATCCCTCAAGGGACAGTTCGATCCGGCACTCCCTTGCCGGAAAGGTTACCCAAAAGGTGTCTCCCCTTTAGTGGCCTGAGTTTGGGCGCATTCATCGACAAACGTCAAGGGTGGGATCAGGTAAAACGATGGGTCAGGAGCGCAGGTTTTTGTTGTCACGCCCTAATTTCAGGCGACAAGGATCAAAACGATAGATCAAAGAAGCGTTTAGCGTGCAAAAAAGCCGCCTTTTTCGTTTCTGCGGCTGCATTGGCCTCTTCATCGTGGCCCCATTGTTCAATCTGCCAGATCTCGTCCAGCCGCGAGATAGCCCAGATTTCCGATACATCCCGCCAGTTTTGCGCGGCTGCAAAGCCCAAAATCAATGATCCTGAAAGGCTGACAAGGTCATGAAAGGCGGCAAGCTGAAACGCATCCATTGCGTGAACTTGCTGCCGTAGAGTTTGAACCGCAGCGACCGGCTGCGGCTGATGCAGCACCCCGACAACCGGAACCAGACGCGCGCCCAGGGACTCGGCCGCCCAGTTCAGCGCCGGGTCCCACTGTTCAGCCTGACGCTGTTGCAGGGCCTCAGGGTATGTAGCGCGATAGCATAGCAGATCCGAATCGCCGTATTCCGCCAGCATATCCGCGACCTCAGCATGTTGCTGACGCACCTTGTCGATCGCGGCATTGGCAGATCGGGTAAAGGGCATCGTGGTCGGATCGACGTTATTTTCCTGCACATCCCATTCTGACGCCACGGCCTGAGCCATGGCCCGGGTCGGCAAGATCAACCCAGCCTTTGCGGGTGTTTTGACACGCCGGCCGTCCAGTTCAACGGTATAGCCACCGTCAACCTCGACAACCGCGCAGTTGGTCCAAAAGCGTTTTGGTTTCCAGTCGCTCATATCATTCAGTCCCAAAGGTCGGCCAGCGCGTCCGGCAAGTGGTCAAATCTGTCGATCACGCATCTGGCCGCAGCCAACGCCGAGCGGTTGTGATAGCCCCAGCTGACGCCAATACCCGTCACCCCCGCAGCTGCGGCCATGTCCATGTCAAAGCTGGTGCCGCCGATCATGACCGCATCTGCGGTCGCAACACCGGTCTCCGCCAGCGCGGATTCGATCATCGATGGATGTGGTTTCGACGGGTGATGATCCGCCACTTGGCGGGTCACAAAATACGGGCGCAGACCGTGCGCCTCCAGCAATGCATCCAACCCACGTTGCGATTTGCCGGTGGCAACGCCCAGCAGAACCTCGGGTTTGGAATGCAGCGCCTCAATCACGTCGCGCGCGCCCGGATATAGCGGTGAACTGGCAGCACCCTGCTGCAACCGGTGTGCGTGATAGGCCTCTTTGTACCCTTCGACCAAACGCGCCTGAACGTCAGCAGACTGCTCTGGCGCCAATCGGGCCAGGGCCTGAGGCAATGACAGCCCCACGATCGACAAGGTCGCGGACTGGGCTGGGGCGGGCAGCGACTCGAAACATGCTGTCATGGCCGAGACGATGCTGCCCTGACTGTCGACCAGAGTGCCGTCCACGTCAAACAGCACAAGCCGCAGGGGTGCGTTCATTGCAGTGTCTCGAACGGGTCATCCGACGCCAGATCTTCGCTCCAGCCCAGCGTGCCCCAGCTGTCTTTCATGTGATCCGGCAGGCGCGCGGTGATGGCCACTGGCTTGTGCGTTACAGGGTGTTTAAAAGACAGTCGCCGCGCATGCAGATGCAGTTTGCGGCTGATGATTCCGCCCAACTGCGCGCCCCAACCATCGCCAAGGTTTTCCTGACCTGAGCCGCCGTATTTTCCATCACCAACAATCGGATGGCCAATCGCGGCCATATGCGCGCGCAATTGGTGCGTGCGGCCCGTAACCGGCTCCATCGCCACCCAAGCCGCGCGAGACGCGACACGATAGAGAGTGGCATAAAGCGTATGGGCACGCTTTGCGCCGGGCGTGCTGTCCACTTCGTTCAGATGCAGGGCGATCATCTTTTCACCCTCGCCTTGCGCGCCGTGACCCGATGCCTTGACCAGCCCGGTCTTGATTTCACCCAGATAAGGCGTCGGAACCCCTGCCACCAGCGCCCAGTAGATCTTGCGCGTGTTGCGATGGCGGAAGGCGGCGGTCAGCCCTTTGGCCGCTTCGCGTGTGCGGGCCATCAGCAGAACACCGGATGTGTCCTTGTCGAGCCGATGCACCAGCCGTGGGTTTTCATCAAAGCCAAAGCGCAGCGCCTCGGACAGGCTGTCGACATGGCGGGTTTGTCCGCTGCCGCCCTGAACCGGCAATCCATGAGGCTTGTTCAGCGCCAGAATGTGATCATCACGATAGATCACGCAGGATTGGATCATCTTGGTGTCCGCATCCAAAACCCGGCGCTTGACCTCGACCGGCTTGTGGTCGGCGTCCGGCAGCGGCGGGACACGTACTACCTGCCCAGTTTCCAGCCGGGTCGAGGCCTTCACCCGGCCCCCGTCTACGCGAAGCTCACCCTTGCGGCACATCTTTTCGATGCGGCCCTGACCGACATGCGGAAACAAACGGCGCAGCCAGCGGTCAATCCGCTGGTCGCTGTCGCCTTCTGCGACGGTGATCATCTGTACGCCACTCATGCCATTGCCCCTTGCCCCGGACGGCAGGTCTGCCCGGATTGCATCTGTGTCAGTGCCTTAGAAAACACGCGCGTCTGTCGCGCGCCTCGCACAAAGAGTCAAGCCAGCCCTAGTCCGGATTGCGCTGCGCGCGTAACTTGCTGAAATACTCCAACCGCTTTTTCAGTTCACGTTCAAACCCACGTTCGACAGGTTGATACAAAGCCGGGCGTTTCATGCCGTCCGGGAAATAGTTCTGGCCCGAGAACCCGTCATCAGCATCGTGGGCGCGTTCAGGATATGCATGCGCGGCGGTTCACTGCCCGAACTGCGGGCCAGGTCCCGGGCCGCCTTGTATCCGGCATATGCCCCGTTCGATTTGGGTGCCAACGCCAGATAGACCACCGCCTGAGCCAGAGCCAACTCTCCCTCAGGGCTGCCGATCCGCTCATAAACTTCCCATGCGTGCAAGGCCAATGCCTGTGCCTGCGGGTCGGCCAGACTGATATCCTCGACCGCCATAATGGTGAGACGCCGGGCGATATAGCGGGGGTCCTCGCCCCCCTCCAACATTCGAGCAAACCAATACAGCGCCGCATCCGGATCGGACCCACGCACAGATTTGTGCAGCGCCGAGATCAGATTGTAATGCGCATCACCCGATTTGTCGTATTTTGCCGCACGACGCATTAACCGCGTGGACAGAGTGTCTGTGTCCAGGGGCGTATCTTCATCCCACGCCGCGATCTGTTCGATCAGATTTAGCAGTGCCCGCCCGTCGCCATCTGCCATTTCCTGCAACGCATCCCGCGCCCCAGGCGTCAAAGGCAGGGCGCGGTTCAGCTCATTCTCGGCCCGCTGTGTCAGGCGTTCCAGATCCGCAAGGCTGAGACGCTCCAGAACCAGAACCTGTGCCCGGCTCAGCACAGCTGCGTTCAGCTCGAACGAGGGGTTTTCGGTCGTGGGCCCCCACCAAAAGGATGGTTCCATCCTCCATATGCGGCAGAAAACCATCCTGCTGCGCCTTGTTGAACCGGTGGATTTCGTCGACGAACAGCAACGTCCCCTGCCCGTTCTGCCGACGGATTTTCGCCGCTTCAAAGACCTTTTTCAGATCCGGCACACCAGTGAATATCGCACTGATCTGGATGAAATGCAGATCGGTTTCCCGGGCCAGAAGGCGGGCGATGGTGGTTTTTCCAACACCCGGCGGCCCCCAGAAAATCAGGCTGGACAGGCTGCCTGATGCCAGCATCACGCCCAGCGGTGCGTCCGGTCCCAAAACCTGTTCTTGTCCGATTACCTCAGCCAGCGATTGCGGCCGCAGCCGGTCGGCCAACGGCCGATTCGGGGCATCGGCGGGCTCGGACGCTCCGGTATCGAACAGATCAGCCATGGGTCATAACCGGAACCGAAGGGATACAGACCGCCCACCGCGCAAAACACTCATGTTCAGCCTGCGGCCCGGATCGGTCAGTGCCTTCACCACGTCGGCAGGTCGTTCCATATCATCGCCATTGATAACGTTCAGAACGTCGCCGACGCGCAATCCCGCACGACCGCCATATCGGCCCGGATCAACCACAACCACACCGGATTGCGACAGGGCCAACCCCAGTCGGGTAATGATGGCCGGATTGACACGCGCGACGGTCAATTCTGGCATCACGGTGTTTTCATCCAAGGTCGTTTCCTCGGCCGCCGGAGTATCCGGCGCCTTGATCAGCGCGACCTCGACATCCTCGCGCGTCTCACCGCGCATCCGGGTCAGAATGGATGAACCTCCGACACCGGCCACCGACATGCGAAATTTCATTTCAGCGGGCGAGTTCACCTCATCCCCATCAACATGTGTCACCACATCGCCCACGCGCAACCCTGCCTCAGCCAGCGGGCTGAGGGCGTGCAGGTCAGAGATGACCACCCCTTGCGGGATGACCAGACCCAGCGACTCGGCGATATCAGCGCTCATGTGCTGCCCGGCCATACCTGCCCACGGGCTGACGAAAGCCTCATTCCCTGCGCGCGCCTGTCGCAGGAACTCCGCGACCAGATTGGCCGGAATGGCGAACCCGATACCGTTTGAGCCGCCGGACCGCGTCAGGATCGAAGTATTGATGCCGATCAGATCCCCATTCACGTCGATCAGCGCACCACCGGAATTGCCCGGATTGATCGCGGCATCCGTTTGAATGAAATAGCCGCGCGCGTTGCCCGTCGCCGTTCCCGTCCGCGCCAGTCCCGAGATGATGCCCGACGATACCGTCTGCCCCACCCCGAACGGGTTGCCGATGGCCAGCGCCAGCTCGCCCACCTCAACATGGTCCGAGTCGCGCAGTTTCAGGTGTGGCAGGTCACCGGCCTCTTCCAGCCGCAGAATGGCGATGTCGCTTTCCTTATCACCCAAAACCACCTGCGCGGAAAACTCGCGTCGATCCGTCGTGACCACCCGTATTTCGGTGGCCGTGCCGACAACATGATAGTTTGAAACCACATACCCGTCGCCAGACAGGATCACGCCGGACCCCAGCGAGTTCTGTACCCGCGGGCGCGGTGCACCAAAATTTTCGCCAAAAAACTCCTGAAAGAACGGGTCCGAGAAGAACGGATTTGCCCGCCCCTGCCGGACAATCTTGGCATAGATATTAACGACCGCCGGAGCCGCCTGTTTGACGACCGGCGCAAATCCCAGTGAAATCTCGGCTTGTGATTGCGGCACACGGGTGTCCGCCGTAGCCGTGGTTGCACATGCCAGAATAATAGAGATGAGTGTCGCGCGAAACATGGGTACCTCAACCTACAAAGCTCTGGTGGATATGCGTCTAAGGCCACTGTATTGCAAGCGCGGTTAGTCGAAAGGTGCGTACCGAACGGGCTCTGCCATGTCGCCTTCCCGGAACGAAAAACCCCCACGTCCGGGGACGCGGGGGTCAAAATCGGAAAGCAGGGCTTTCTTATTAGTCTTCTGCGGCCTCTTCGGCAGCAACGCGGGCTTTGTCAGCCGCGCCTTTGGCATCCAGATCACGATCAACGAATTCGATGATCGCCATCGGGGCCATGTCGCCATAGCGGAAGCCTGCTTTCAGGATGCGGACATAGCCGCCCTGACGCTCAGCGTAGCGGGGGCCCAGAACCTCGAACAGCTTGGCTACATCTTTGTCTTGTTTCAGCTGCGATGCGGCCTGACGGCGGGCGTGCAGGTCGCCGCGCTTGCCCAGAGTGATCAGCTTTTCGATGATCGGGCGCAGTTCTTTTGCCTTGGGCAGCGTTGTTTTGATTTGCTCATGCTCAATGAGCGAGCCAGCCATGTTCGCAAACAGAGCTTTACGGTGCTCATGAGTACGGTTCAGGCGGCGGTAACCACGTGCGTGACGCATTTTCTAGTTCCTTCTTCAGCGTTTTGCTTTGTCTGGCCAGCGATGCGTGTCACTGGCTCTCCTTGGGGCATGATCGCCCTTGTATTCCCCGGATAGTCCTAAATCAGGCCGGGCATTGGGGAAGACGCGTTTAAAACGCGTCTTCGAATTTCTTAGCCAGATCTTCGATGTTGTCGGGCGGCCAGTCCTCGACATCCATGCCGAGGTGCAGACCCATACCGGACAGCACTTCCTTGATCTCGTTCAGCGACTTGCGGCCAAAGTTCGGGGTGCGCAGCATCTCGGCTTCGGTCTTCTGGATCAGGTCGCCGATGTAAACGATGTTGTCGTTCTTCAGGCAGTTTGCCGAACGGACCGACAGTTCCAGCTCATCCACTTTCTTCAGCAGCAGCGGGTTGAACTCCAGACCATCGTCCTCGTCCTGGCGGCCAGCCGATTCTGGCTCGTCAAAGTTGACGAAGATCGACAGTTGATCCTGCAGGATACGTGCAGCAAAAGCCAGCGCGTCTTCCGGTGTGATCGAACCGTCGGTTTCGATCTTCAGGGTCAGCTTGTCATAGTCCAGAACCTGACCTTCACGGGTCGGTTGAACGTCATAGGCAACCTTTTTGACCGGCGAATAGATCGCGTCGATCGGGATCAGGCCGATGGGTGCATCTTCGGGCTTGTTCTTTTCAGCCGAGACGTAACCCTTGCCGGTGTTGACGGTCAGTTCCATGAACAAGTCGGCGCCATCGTCCAAGTGGCAGATGACGTGATCGCGGTTCAGAACCTCGATACCGGCGCTTTCGCTGATGTCGCCTGCGGTGACAACCGCCGGACCCTTGGCATTGATCGACAGACGCTTGGGGCCTTCGACTTCCATGCGCAGGGCGACCTGCTTGAGGTTCAGGATGATGTCTGTGACGTCTTCACGAACGCCCGCAACCGACGAGAACTCGTGCAGGACGTTGTCGATCTGAACGCTGGTGATGGCTGCACCCTGCAGCGAGCTCATCAGAACGCGGCGCAGCGCGTTGCCCAGTGTCAGACCAAAGCCACGCTCCAACGGCTCGGCAACCAGAGTCGCCTGACGCGCAGGATCATTGCCCGGCTTGCCATCCAGCTGGGTCGGTTTGATCAATTCTGCCCAATTCTTATGGATCATGTAATCCCTCCATTCCTGTCCGCGCCCCATGACCAACAAGGTGCAGACGCCCGAGGTTTAAAATGACGTGCTGGGGCCGTGCGAAAACGCGGGCCCCAGCTCAATTCAAAATCGCTTAGACGCGGCGGCGCTTCGGCGGGCGGCAACCGTTGTGAGCAATCGGGGTCACGTCACGGATCGACGTGATGTTGAAGCCCACGGCTGCCAGCGCGCGCAGAGCCGATTCACGACCCGAACCGGGGCCCTGAACTTCGACTTCCAGCGTCTTGACGCCATGATCCTGCGCCTTCTTGCCTGCGTCTTCCGCAGCCATCTGAGCGGCGTAGGGTGTCGATTTCCGCGACCCTTTGAAACCCATGGTACCAGCAGACGACCATGCAATGGCGTTGCCCTGTACGTCCGAGATCAAGATCTTGGTGTTATTGAAGGTCGAATTCACATGGGCGACGCCCGATGCGATATTCTTGCGCTCTTTTTTCTTCGTGCGAGTCTTTTCGCGTGCCATCGGTCAGACCCTCCTTATTTCTTCTTACCGGCAATGGCCTTTGCGGGGCCTTTGCGAGTACGAGCGTTGGTGTGGGTACGCTGACCGCGAACCGGAAGGTTGCGGCGGTGACGCAGGCCGCGATAGCAGCCCAGATCCATCAGGCGCTTGACGTTCATCTGAACTTCGCGACGCAGGTCACCTTCAACAGTGAAGTTTGCGTCGATATATTCGCGAATGGCCAGAACTTCGGCATCCGACAGCTCATTGACGCGACGAGCCGCATCAATGCCCACGGCTTCGCAGATCGCCTGCGCCGAAGTGTTGCCGATACCGGTGATATATGTGAGGGCGATTGGTACCCGCTTTGCAGTCGGGATGTTTACGCCGGCAATACGTGCCACGTGTCACTTTCCTTTTTGTTGCGGTTCCGTAGCTCCGGAACCTTTTTTCACAACACTTGACCGTGGCAGTGACGCCAGAGGGTCCAGCATTTTTACGAGGTGGTCGGGGCAAACGGGACGAATCCCGCATGCAATCTTGATTCCCATAGGGATGTGGGTCGATATGGGGTTTTCGCGAATTGGTCAAGCCTTTAAGGGCTTTCGTATTACCTGTATTCGGAAAAAACACGCAATCCGCTTGAAACGCTCAGAATTTTACCGCAGTCCCGCTGATCTTACGTGCACCCCAGCTGA
Organism: uncultured Ruegeria sp.; assembly: GCA_963422555.2. Taxonomy (GTDB): domain Bacteria; phylum Pseudomonadota; class Alphaproteobacteria; order Rhodobacterales; family Rhodobacteraceae; genus Ruegeria. The sequence continues at coordinate 3,063 of CAXXPZ010000028.1, read as the reverse complement.
GAGGCGTTACCTTCACGTCACCGACGGTCACATTGATCACACCGTTCGCGCCGCGTGATGCGGCTTCTTCCTTGAGCGCGGTTAAAGCGTCCTCACGGGATGGGTTCGAGTGAAATGCGGTCAGCTTGCTCACACCTACACTTATTGGCCCCAAATCGGTGTAATCCAGATCTGGCGTTCCTTCGTAAATTTGCACCTGATCCGGGCTAGTCGGTGAATCCTCTGTTACCTTGTCAGGTCCTGTAGTGAGGTTGTAGTGGCCGTTTTCACTGACATCACAGGCCGCCAGAGCCAACATTGCAATGGAAGCCAACGCGATCAAGCGTATTTTCATTATTTTCTCCAGTAACTTCAGCCGACGAATCCACGACACAGCGCGGATAGCATCACCATCGAAATCAATCAATAGTTGTGTGATATTAGCATTAATCTTCTTATGAAAGAGTGGTCAAAACTGCTACGTAATCCGCAATAAAAAAGGCGCGGACCCTGATCCACGCCTTTTACGAAACTGCCGGGGTCATCGCTCAGGCGTCTAGAACCGCTGCGATCGCGCCCTGAACCTTTTCGATTTCACCCAGACCATCGACCCAGGACAGGTTGCCCTTGGCGTGGTAATAGCCGATCAGCATCGAGGTTTTCTTGTAATATTCCATCAGGCGGGTCTTGAGGCTTTCCTCGTTGTCGTCAGCCCGACGTTTGAACTCTTTCTTCTGACCGCAGTTGGTGCAAACGCCATCTGCCGGGATCGGTTTGGTGATGTCGTTGTAGACTTCGCCACAGCCCGAACAGGTCGAGCGCGCGGTGATCCGTTCGACCAGCGCGTCGTCGTTGACCTCCATCGCGATGACGGCGTCCAGACGTTCACCGGTGCTGTCCAGCAGCTCTCCCAGTGCGTCGGCTTGCGCTAGCGTGCGGGGGAAGCCGTCGAAGATGAAACCACCCTTGGTGCCCTGTTCCAGCTTTTCGCGGATCAGGCCGATCACGATCTCATCGGTGACCAGTTCGCCCTTGGCCATCACGTCGGCCACGCGGTTGCCCATTTCGGTGCCGCTGTCCTTGGCCTCTCGCAGCATATCGCCGGTGCTCAACTGAACTATGCCACGCATTTCAACCAGATGACGCGCTTGCGTACCTTTGCCCGCACCCGGCGGGCCCAACAAAATGATATTCATCGACGAGAGGGTCCCTTCCTGCCGCGTTTCTTGCTTTTGCCGCGCAGCTGGGACTTTTCAATAAGACCTTCGTATTGGTGCGCCAACAGATGGCTCTGAACCTGCTGGATCGTGTCCATGGTCACAGAGACAATAATCAGAACCGAGGTGCCGCCGAAATAGAACGGGATGGCAAACTGGCCCCGCAGAATTTCGGGCAACAGACAGACCGCCGCCAGATAGGCCGAGCCCAGAACCAGCACGCGGTTGACCACGTATTCCAGATATTCCGAGGTTTTCTTGCCGGGGCGAATGCCTGGCACAAAGCCATTCTGTTTTTTCAGGTTGTCCGCCACATCGTCCGGTTTGAACGACACGTTGAACGTATAGAAATAGGCAAAGAACACGATCATCGAGGCGAAGAACAGCAGGTACAGCGGCTGTCCGGGGCCAAAGTTGGCCAGCAACCAGGACATCACAGGGCCGTTCGTCGCGCCCGACGAGAAGGTTGAGATCGTCACCGGCAACAGCAGCAGCGAACTGGCAAAGATCGCCGGGATAACACCGGCCGGGTTCACTTTGACCGGCAGGTGGCTGGAACCGCCTTCGTAGACTTTCATACCGGCCTGACGGCGCGGGTATTGAATATGGATCTTGCGCAGAGCGCGCTCCATGAACACTACGAAGGTAATCACGGCGATGACCATGATGATGACGCCGACGATCACGGCAGGGCTGATTGCGCCGCTGCGTCCGCTGGCAAAGAACTGCGCCAGTGCCGCCGGAACTTCGGCAATGATGCCGACAAAGATGATCAGAGAGATACCGTTGCCAATGCCACGTGCGGTGATCTGTTCACCCAGCCACATCAGGAACATGGTGCCACCGACCAGCGTGATCATGGTGGACATACGGAAATAGAGGCCCGGATCAGTGGCCAAATCCCCCGATTCCAGAGAAACGGCCAGTCCATAGGCCTGGACTGTCGCCAGAGCGACAGTACCAAAGCGGGTGTATTGGTTGATCTTCTTGCGCCCCTGCTCGCCCTCTTTCTTGAGTTGTTCGAGCGCGGGAACCATGGATGTCAGCAGCTGCACGATGATCGATGCCGAAATGTAGGGCATGATGCCGAGGGCGAAGATACCCATTCGACCCAGCGCCCCGCCGGTGAACATCGAAACCATGCCGCCGATGCCTTGCCCCGCCTGCTCCATGAATTCGCGCAGCGCTTGCCCGTCAATGCCCGGCACCGGAATGAAGGTGCCCAGACGATAGACGATCAGCAAGCCCAGCGTGAACAGGATGCGGTTGCGCAGATCGGTGGCTTTGCCAAGGGCAGACCAGCTTGTGTTGGCTGCCATTTGTTCTGCTGCTGATACCATAAATCGGTCTCTCTTATGTAAACGCCGCCCGGAACCGTTTTCCGGCTCGGGCGGCGTCTTGGAAAACTCTGAAGTCTATGTAAGCGGCTCTGACGCCACTCACAAGCGCTTACTCTGCCGCAGCAGCTTTTGTGACTTTCAGTGAACCGCCCGCTTTTTCGACTGCCTCAACGGCAGATTTCGATGCTCCGGTCACTTCCAGCTTCACTTTGGCGCTGATTTCGCCTTTGGCCAGAACGCGGACACCGTCCAGCTTACGGCGCACCAGACCGCTGGCAACCAGCACGTCCTCGGTGATCGCAGCCTTGGCATCCAGCTTGCCGGCGTCGACGAATTTCTGGATCAGGCCCAGGTTGATAACAGCGAATTCCTTGCGGTTCGGCTTGCTAAAGCCACGCTTGGGAAGACGCTGGTACAGAGGCATCTGGCCGCCTTCGTAGCCGTTGATGGCCACACCCGAGCGGGATTTCTGACCTTTGATACCGCAGCCACCCATCTTACCTTTGCCGGAACCCGGACCACGGCCA
>CAXXPZ010000027.1:0-9364 GCA_963422555.2 uncultured Ruegeria sp. | reverse complement strand
CGCGGCTCTGGCCTTGACAAGTGTGATCTCGAAATGAAACGTCGAACATGTTGGGAGAGTTTTGGAAATCCGAAAAAATGCCCCGCCGCAAGGCCTACTGTATGCACACATCTTTTCCCGCACGCGGAATTAGGTTCTGAACCTTGCCGTTTTGTCATATCGGTTCTATCTCCTGTCTTGCTGTTTCAAGGGGGTAGAGATGCAAAACTCGAGTTCGCATTTTGGTGATTGTCGTTTGGATCAGGCTGAACGCTTTTTGCATGGTCGTCTTGTCGAGGTCGGTCCTCGTGGTATTTCGGTGCGTAGCGTCGGCGGCAATCGCGCAGGTGAGGTTCGCTTTGGTCGGTTTTTGAGGAACGAGAAGGTGACAGTGAAAAAGATTGTCGAAAAGGCCGGGAAGGTCACGTCCGGGCGCGTTGACGGTCTGCATGTTCTGGCGATTCAAGACACAACGAGCTTTCGTGATGATGGGTCGGGAAACTGCATTGTCGGCCATGCTACGATCGCGGTGGAGGCCGAACAGGGCACGTTGCTCGGAGCGGTTGACATGCAACTCATTGAACGCTCTGGCGGCCGCAAGAAGCCGCCCAAAAATCGACCTCTTCGTGAAAAAGAGAGCTATCGCTGGCTTGAAAGCATGCAAACTAGTGCCGCCGTTCTGAACGCGGCTGCGAATGTCACGGTTATAGCCGACCGTGAAGGGGACATCTTCGAGATGTTTGCATGCCGCCCAAAAGGCGTGGACGTCCTGGTCCGAGCGTCCCATGATCGCAATCTTTCCGATGATACAGGCAAGCTCTTTTTCAGCCTTGAGGGCACGCCGCAGCAAGAACATACGGTCGAGTTGCCCGCGCGACCCGGGCAGAAGAAGCGCACGGCCCGGATTGGCGTTCGTTTCGCTTGCGTTACCCTGCCGCACCCCAAAAACAGACCGATTGAACAAGGCGTTCCCGCCAGCACGTCCGTCTACATCGTTGAGGCGCGAGAAATCGACCCGCCAGTAGGTGTGCAGCCTGCACGTTGGCGCCTGCTGACCAGCCATCGGGTCGAAACATTCGAACAGGCACGATGGATCACTCAACTCTACCGTCGGCGCTGGGTCATTGAGCAGGTTTTCCGGACCATTAAGACCAAAGGTTTCGACATCGAAAACGTGTCTATGGAGCCCGCACCCTTCAAAACTCTTTGCGCAATGACGCTTATCGCGGGGATATCCTGCATGCAGCTCGTGCAGGACCGGGATGGCGCAGGCAAACGCCCGCTGGAGGATGTATTCGAGGCGCAGGATCAACCGGTCCTTGAGGCCGTATCCGCTTCGCTTGAAGGTAAGACCGAAAAGCAGAAAAACCCGCATCCAAAGGGGTCGCTCGCCTTTGCAGCCTGGGTGTGCGCCCGTCTCGGTGGCTGGACCGGATATTATGGGAAACCGGGCCCCGTGGTTATGTTGCGCGGTCTCTATCAATTTAGGTCAATCCAACTCGGATATGGGATCGCTGGAAATGTGTGAATCGAGTAGGCCGCAAGGCGGGTGCTGCTGCCATGTCGGCAGGCCTCTGTTGAAAAGGGGGCGTTCGGTCCTTTCTTCCGCCAACGCAAAAAATTTGGGAGTGTTTAGATGAAAACCAAAACCAAGCTCAGCCTCGGCGCGGTCGTAACAGCGGCCCTGATGGCGCCTGCGGCCTACGCCGAAGAGTTCATCACCATTGGCACCGGCGGTGTGACCGGTGTGTATTATCCGACCGGCGGTGCGATCTGCCGTCTGGTGAACAAAGGGCGCAAGGAACATGGCGTGCGCTGCTCGGTCGAATCGACCGGCGGCTCGGTCTACAACATCAACACCATTCGCGAAGGCGAGTTGGAGTTTGGTGTGGCGCAGTCCGACTGGCAGTACCATGCGTTCAACGGCAGCTCAAAGTTCGAAGAAGCCGGTCCCTTTGAAAACCTGCGCGCGGTCTTCTCGGTTCACCCCGAACCGTTCACCGTTGTGGCACGTGCCGATTCTGGCATCACCAATTTTGAGGACCTCAAGGGCAAGCGCGTTAATATCGGCAACCCCGGTTCCGGTCAGCGCGGAACGATGGAGGTTTTGCTGGGTGAAATGGGCTGGACCACGGGCGATTTCGAACTGGCGACCGAGCTGAAGGCGGCAGAACAGTCCGCTGCTCTGTGTGACAACCAGATCGATGCCATGGTCTATACGGTCGGTCACCCCTCGGGTTCGATCCAGGAAGCCACAACCGCTTGCGATTCGGTTCTGGTGAATGTCAGCGGCGATGCGGTCAGCAAACTGGTCGACGACAACTCGTTCTACCGCACCGCCACCATTCCGGGTGGCATGTATCGCGGCTCGGACGGTGACACCGCAACCTTTGGTGTTGGTGCAACCTTTGTGACCTCGTCGGACGTGTCGGAAGACGCGGTTTATGCGGTCGTCAGCTCGGTCTTCGAGAACTTCGATGACTTCAAGAAGCTGCACCCGGCATTTGCCAATCTCAAGCCTGAAGAAATGATTGCGGACGGCCTGTCGGCGCCGCTGCATCCGGGTGCCGAGAAGTATTACAAAGAAAAAGGCTGGATTCAGTAAACCAGACCTGACGCAGGGTGCCCATGGGCGCCCTGCCACCCAAACCCGTTTCAAACGGGTGATTCAGAAGGCCAAAAATGGCCGCGACGGGGAGAGAATTTATGAGTTCCGACACACAATCCAATCGTCCGCTATCCGAAGAAGAGCTGCAGGATCTTGTGGCATCATCCGATGCGGGCGGACGTAATCCGGTCGGCAATGTCGGGATTTTCCTGGCCATCGTGGCGGCAATCTGGTCGATCTTTCAGGTCGTTCTGGCCTCGCCAATAGCGAATTACGTGCTGCCCGGCAGCGTTGTTAACAACTCGCGCCAGTTTCATTTGGCCTTTGCCATGTTTCTTGCCTTTGCGGCCTATCCGGCGCTGAAATCCAGCCCTCGCGACTATATCCCGGTTCAGGATTGGATCATGGGTGTGCTGGGCGCGTTTGTCGCGCTGTACGGCTATTTCTTCTATACCAAAATCGTCGATGCGGGCGGTCTTGCTGATAATACGGACAAATGGATTGCTCTGGGTGGCTTGATCCTTCTGTTCGAGGCTGCGCGGCGCGCGCTTGGCCCGGCAATGGCGATCATCGCGACGATTTTTCTGGCATATGTGTTCTTCGGCTCATCCGAATGGGTGCCCGAGGTTATCCGTTGGAAGGGCGCCAGCCTGAAAAAGGCCATGAGCCACATGTGGATCACCTCCGAGGGTGTGTTCGGCATCGCCTTGGGTGTGTCCACCAAATTCGTCTTCCTGTTTGTTCTGTTCGGGGCCTTGCTGGATAAGGCCGGGGCCGGGAACTATTTCATCAAGATGGCGTTCGGCGCGCTGGGTCACCTGCGTGGCGGCCCCGCAAAAGCGGCGGTTGTCGGGTCGGCAGCGACCGGCCTGATCTCGGGCTCATCCATCGCCAACGTTGTGACCACCGGTACATTCACTATCCCCTTGATGAAGCGGGTAGGCTTTAGCAGTGAACAGGCAGGCTCGGTCGAGGTTGCAAGTTCCGTGAACGGACAGATCATGCCACCTGTGATGGGGGCCGCGGCCTTCCTGATGGTGGAATATGTCGGCATTTCTTATGTCGAGGTGATCACCCACGCCTTCCTGCCTGCGGCGATTTCCTACATCGCGCTGGTCTACATCGTGCATCTTGAGGCCGTGAAGCGGAACATGCCGACGCTGGGCGACCGCGACGTGCATCTGGCGCGGACCGTGTTGGGGATGCTGTCGTTTTTCCTGGTCTTTGCCGCGCTGTGCTATGGCTCGCAACTCCCGGTCGATGCGGTGACCGCATGGGTGCCATCGGCGGCGGGTCTGGTCCTTAGCCTGATCGTCTGCGCCGTTTATGTGGGGCTGCTGTATCTGGCCGCGCAGGTGCCTGATCTGGAACCGGATGATCCAAACGCCAAAGAGGTGACGCTGCCGGTGATCGCTGATATCTACAAGGCCGGTTTGCATTATCTGCTACCGATCATCGTGTTGGTCTACTTCCTGATGATCGAACAGAAATCACCGGGCTTGTCGGCCTTCTGGGCTACGGCGCTATTGTTTGTGATCTTGCTGACGCAAAAACCGCTCAAGGCGATCTTCCGGGGTCAAAGCAATCTGTATAACACCTTTATTGATGGCGTTGCCGACCTGTGGCAGGGCATGATCGACGGCGCGCGCAACATGATCGGCATCGCGCTGGCCACCGCCACCGCTGGTGTGATCGTCGGCACCGTGACGCTGACTGGTGTCGGGCAGGTAATGGCCGATCTGGTCGAGTTCCTGTCGGGCGGTAACCTGATCCTGATGCTGGTGATGGTGGGTATCCTCAGCCTGATTCTGGGCATGGGCCTGCCGACCACGGCGAACTACATCGTTGTCAGTTCTCTGATGGCGGGCGTGGTTGTCGAACTGGGCGCGCAAAGCGGCCTGATCGTGCCGCTGATCGCGGTGCATCTATTCGTGTTCTACTTTGGGATCATGGCGGATGTAACGCCGCCTGTGGGGCTGGCCAGCTTTGCGGCTGCTGCAGTCTCGGGTGGGGATGCGATCAAGACAGGTTTCACGGCGTTCTTCTACAGCTTGCGCACCGTGGCGCTGCCATTTGTGTTCATCTTCAACACCGACCTGCTGTTGATTGATGTGACCTGGGTCGAGGGGATAATCGTCGCCATATTCGCGACCATTGCCATCCTTGTCTTTACGGCCGGAACAATGGGTTACTTCCTGACCCACAGCCGTATCTATGAAAGCATCGCGCTGATCTTTGTGGCCTTTGCCCTGTTCAGGCCCGATTATTTCATGGATCGCATCTCGCCGCCGTTTACAAATGTCGAGCCGTCGGCCTTTGTCGAATCCATCGGCGAAACGCCACCAGGTACCGAGGTGCGAATGGTCATCAGTGGGCCGGATTTCGATACGCTTGAGATGACCGATACAACGGTTGTTGTCCCGGTCGGCACCGAAGAGGGTGGCGCAGCCCGGGTCGAGGCCATGGGCCTGCTGCTGATGGAAGAGGACGGATTGGTCAAACTGGAAGAACCGATGTTCGGCTCACCGGTCGCGGATGATCTGGATATCTTTGACTATTACGGGGATGAGGCCGTGCGCCTGACCTCGGTCAGCCTGCCGTCCAGCCAGCCACCCAAGCAACTTATCTATATCCCGGCAATGATCCTGTTGGGTCTGATCGCCTTCCTGCAACGCGGCCGTGCCGCCAGACAAGAAGAGGTGCCCGCATGACCAAGTCCATTCTTTGCGCCGTCGATACCAGCAACGGAGACCTGGATGCGCATGTCCTGAAACGGGCGGCGGAACTGGCCGATGCCGAAGGGGCCGGGCTGGACGTTGTGACAGTGCTGCCCGATTTCGGCGAGTCCTTCGTGAGCAGTTTCTTTGAACCGCATCACCACGAACAGGCCATGGAAGAGACGCAGGACATGCTGACCCGGCTTTGCGTTTCAACGCTGGGAGAGGAACGCAATGCATCCATCCGCCATGTGGTGGCCACCGGAACGGCCTATCAGGAAATCCTGAAAACCGCTGAGAGCGCGGGCAGCGATCTGATTGTGATCGGGGCGCATAAGCCGGATTTCAAGGATTATCTTCTGGGGCCCAATGCCGCCCGCGTGGTGCGACACTCAACCGTTTCGGTCTACGTGGTGCGCTAGGGGCAGTTATCTGAGTTTGGCCCACCCGATGGGTGGCCAGACTCACTGTCTCAATCGCGCCGGGGCTGTTTTTGAGGCGGCACAATGAAACCCGAGCCGACCGCCCGCTAATAACCGGTCATTTCAAGGTATCCGCGCCCTGTGTGGGTACCCGATACACTGACCGGTCCTTCCCAATATTCAAACCGTGTGCCCATCCAGGACTGGTGTGTCAGGGCGTCGACCTTGATATCAAGATCCCGGTCCGGCAGGGACACGCGCCAGCGGGTTGGTATGTCCCGCCCCGCCACTTCATTGGTCTGCAGCGGTGTGAATTGCGCCGATCCGTCAGGCAACGCGGTGGTGCGGCCATCCGCATCGATCCATGTGGCCGATGTGAATTCGGCGCGCGCGCCGCGCAAGCGGAACGCCATCAGCTTTTGTCCGTCCTCAAAGCTGAGCGAGAACCAATCCCATCCGCTTTGATCCGATGACAATGGCTGCGACGACCATTCACGATCCAGCCATCCCTGACCGGTTACCGGCACGTCGCCTGTTGGCAGGTGCAACACACCCTGCACACTGTAGGCGGGTTGAGAATAGTAAAAGCTGGCCTGCCCATCGGCGGATTTGACCGAATACCCGTTGTCGCCGTGAAAGACCAATGGGCCGGTGGCATCCAGTGACAGGTCATAGCTGAAGTCGGCCCCGCTGGCGGACAGGGCCAGCGTATCGAAATCGTCGCCGCGCATGTGCCATTCGTCGATCCATGCTTCGAACGGGTCCGCGCGAACACCGGCTTGACCGATGCCGCCGCGTGACAGACGCTCGGCGAAATAGTGGGCGTCGGGGGTGGTGACCGCAGCGTGACCCATCCAAATCTGGGGGCTCTGCCAGCCTTCGTGCTCAAACGGCTTCAACGCAGACCGAAACAAGGTCCACTGAATGCCGTAATCGCGCCCGTCTTCCCCTTTGAGGTTTGCGGTCAGATACCACCATTCGATGCGAAATTCCGGATGGGGGCCGTGATCTTGCGGGAATTCAAACTGATATCCGCGTTCGGGCACGTCGAACCCCTCGGCCGTGCTGCCAAGACCGGCGTAACCCTGCGCCCAGGCGCCTAGCGGCAGCAGCGCAAACAGCAGAAAAGCCTTAACGTTCATTGGCAAACACCTTCAGCAGATCCACAGGGGGCAAGCGCATCAAACGCAAAGCAGGCAAGGCGGCGGCAACGACGGCGGCAATAATAGTCAACGCAAACAGCCGCAGCCAGTCTGCGGGGAACAGATACATCGGCAATCGCCAGCCAAAAGCCTCAACATTTATGACGGCCAGCAGGACCCAAGCCAGGGCCAGGCCAAGCGGCAGCGCAAGACACGCGGTCAGCGCCGCCAGCAGAACGCTGCGCAACAGCTCAAGCCGGGCCAGTTCCGACCGGGTCAGACCCAGCGCCCAGACCGGTGCCACCTGTGGCAGGCGTTGTGTCCACAGCGTCAGCAGGCTGGTGAGGATGGCAAACCCCGCGACCCCCAACGTCAGCACGTTCAGCGCCGAGGTCACTACAAAGGTGTTTTCAAATACCGCCAGCGACTGTGCCTTCATCGCGTCCTGCCGTATCACGGCTGAGGGCGGAAGGTCGAAACGATCTCGCATCGCCACCGCCAAATTCGCGGCACTGTCCGGTTTGGTGCGAATCCCGAACCGGCGCGCTGGCACCGATGGGGCGATCCTGTCGAAAAGTGGCATGGCGACAATGGCCTGTCCGGTTGGGTTGCCATAGTCGGAATAGACCCCCGCAATGGGCAACACATGTTCGGGCGTCAATGTCAGGTAATCGCCGGGCCACAGATCAGCGCGGCGCGCCAGTTGTTCGTTGATCAGCACGGCAGAGTGATCGATCACCTGGCCCCACGCCTCAGGCCCGCGTGCAATCAGGGGCCAGTGCTGGCGATAGGCCTGATCATCAACAACGCCGTACAGGAATAACGGGCCAGTCTCATGCGACAGTTCAATGCGGCGCAGGGGCAGAATGGCCTCGACCTGCGGGGTCAGCCATTCGGTGATCCGTGCTCCCTGATCCTCGTCAGCGGCGGTTAGGTACAAGTCCGAAGTCAGGCGCTGATCCAGCCAGCCGGTAAAGGTCAGCCGAAAGCTGGAGACCATGGTGCCCACTCCGATATTGGCAGCCAGCGCCAGCATGAGGGCCATCAGAGCCAGCGACAGCCCCGGCAGTTGCGACCGCATATCCGCCCAGACCCATTGCGCCACCGCACCACGGGCCCGCCGTGCCGCCAGCGCCAGCACAGCCGACAACAACAGGGGCAGCAGCAACGCCGCCCCGGTCAGCAATCCCGCCAGCATGGCAAACCCGGCCAGCAATCCCCCGATGGTGACAAACAAAAGGATACCACCACCGATCAGAACCGCCCCGGCCATGGCGGTCACGCGCCAGGAAACGGCGCTGCCGCGCCAGGCTTGCAGTCCGGGACCTGACAGCAAGGGCATGGCTGACAGCCGCCACAAGGCCTGTCCGCTGGCCACCAGCGTTCCGCCGATCGCCATCGCCAGACCCGTCAGTAACCAGGTCGGTCGCAGCGACAGCTGCCCATCGACCGGGGCTCCGTATAACCCGCGCAGGGTCGCGGCGACGTCCGGTAGCAGGGCACCTGCGATAAAATACCCCAGCGCCAACCCCAGAATACCACCCAACAGCGCCAGCAAAACAAGCTCGGCCAATATGATCTGTACCAAAGCCCGCATCGGCACACCCAGCGCGCGCAGGGTTCGGATCATGCCGCGCCTCTGGGCAAAGGCCAGCCCGACTGTGCCGTGCACAATGAACAGCCCGACGGCAAAGGACAGCAGGCCAAAGCCCGACAGATTGAGGTGAAAGCTGTCCGTCAGCCGCGCCGTATCCATCTGCGCCGAGGGGCTGGTGTGTATGAGCTCCGGTGCCACGTCGGACAAGGGCGCTATCCCCGTGGGCTGGCCAGGCAGCACCAGCAGGCGCGAGATCTGGCCGGGACGGTTCAACAGACCTTCGGCCACGCCGATATCGGTCAGACCAAAGCCGGGGGGCAGCGCGCTGCTTACGATCACCGGGGGGAAACCGTCCTGATCGTCAAATGTGTTTGCCAGATCGGGTGAAATCAGCAAGCGACCGGGGGCGGTCAGAATGTCTGATGGATCGGGCGGGGTGGCGCTTTGTTCCGTTTGGGTCACGGCGGGCAGGGCCGGGGCCGAAACCATGTCGATCCCCATCACCCGAACGGAACGCCCGCCAACGCGCATGGACCCGTCCAGAACCGCCGCGACCTGCCATCCCGCCCGCCTGAGATTGACGTACCGCGACAGCGGGATGGAACCCGAGGGGTCGCGTATCTCGTCAAATTGCCCCAGCGCAAGCTGGTCACTGGCACGTGCATAGCTGGCCCGCGCCTCGGCGTTGATGGCTTGCACCGCAGACCACAACCCCGTGGCCAGCGCGATACCGGTCAGCAGAGTGATCAGCTGCAGCCGGTGCGCGCGCCAATGCGACAACAGGATCTGAACGATCTGACCCGTCATGCGATCCGGCCGCCGGACAGATGCGCACGGTGGTCCAGCCGCGCCGCGATCTGAGGAGAGTGTGTGACCAGCAGCAACGCAGCGCCGGTATC
>CAXXPZ010000026.1:0-10234 GCA_963422555.2 uncultured Ruegeria sp. | reverse complement strand
ATTCCGGGAATGATCGCCGAGGTTGACATTCTTTCGGGGCGCAAATCCGTGTTGGACTACCTGATCCAGCCAGTTTTGAAAATCAAGGATGAGGCCCTGCGAGAATGATGCTGGGCACGCGCCCGGATCAAAACCATTCAACGTCGCCCAGAAAAATATATCCAGCCCCGTAGATTGTTTTGATCAGGCGCGGGTTTTTGGGGTCCTCTCCCAGCTTTGTCCGCAGGCGCGAGATACGTACATCCATTGCCCGGTCAAAGCTGTCTCCTGCGCCGCCACCCAATGATTCCTGCATGCGCGCGCGACTGATCAGACGTTTCGGGCTTTCCAGAAACAGGCGCAACACTTCGCCCTCGGCATGGCTGAACTGCGTTTCGACTCCTGCGGCATCGATCAGAACGTAGCGGTCGAAATGGGCGGTCCAGCCGTTGAATCCGGCAACCTCGGAACTTTGAACTGCCGGTCGCGAGGATCGCAGCCGGGCGCGGATACGGGCCACCACTTCGGCCGGGTCGAAGGGTTTGGTGATGTAATCATCCGCCCCCAGCTCCAACCCGGTAACCCGGTCCTGCACCTGCGCACGTCCGGAGATGATGATGACGGCAGCTCCCTGTTCCAGAGCGAGCCGATGCACCAGCGCCAGACCGTCCGTGTCGGGCAATGACAGGTCCACCAGACAGACATCCGGTGTCACGCGGTTCAATGAGGCCTCGAATTCGCGGGCGCGAGCGAAACTCTGGGTGCGAAACCCGGCCTCTTCCAGCGTATCGGTTAGAATGCGCCGGATTTCGGGTTCATCGTCAAGGATGGTCACCAGCGGTTGGGTCATCAGGCGGCATCAGTTCGGATCAGGACGGACAGTTGCGCCCGAGAAAACGGTTTACGCAAGACTGGTGCCAAAGCAAGCGCCTGCCGATGCAGCGGATCGGAATAGGGCAGCGACGTCATCAGAACGCACGGCAAGCCGGGTTTTAGCCACTCCAGCAGATCAAGTCCGGTGTCTGCGCCTTCCAGCCTGATATCCGAAAGAACCAATGCAATGTCATCGATGTCCAAGATCAAACCTTGCGCTTCCTCGGCTGAGGTCGCCTCGATCACCGCAAATCCGAGATCGACCAGCATGTCCCGGAACTGGCTGCGCAGCTCGTCACTGTCTTCGACCAACAGGACCAGCCCTTCACGCGCAGGTGGGGCCGGACGATAGGGCAGACGCAGAACAACGGACGCGCCGGACGGCGTGTTGCGCAGGCTCAAATCGCCGCCTGCCAGTTTGACCGTGTCGTAAACCATGGGAAGGCCAAGGCCGGACCCGTCACTGCCTTTGGTGGTAAAGAACGGGTTAAGGGCCTTTTCAAGGGCCTCGGGCGAGAATCCGGTGCCGGTATCTGACACCGTGATTTCGACCCATATCGCGCCGATCGCATGGGCGCTGATAGTAATCTGGCCTGAAGTGCCGCAGGCGTCGCGGGCATTCAGAACAAGGTTCAGCAGCGCGTCCTGCACCATGCCCGGGTCCAGCAAAAGCATATCGTCCGGCAAAGTGTTGACCACCGACAACCCCACGCCTCGCGGCAGGGAGGGTGAGGCGAGAATACGCAGATCTTCGAGCAATCCGCGCATATCCGTGGCCTTGGGTTGCGGTGTTCGGCTGCCGGTCATATCGGCGATCCGGTTCAGTAACTGCCCGCCCCGGCGCGCGGTGGATTGCGTCGCCGCCACGAGTTCACGCGCTTCGTCCGGCAGGCCCATCTTGTCCAGCCGGGCCTGCATTCCAAGGATAATGGTCAGAAGATTGGAAAAATCATGCGCCAGCCCGCTGGTCATCTGGGCGGCCATGGCCCGGCGGCGGGTCTGCTGCAACGCAACGCGCGCCTGAGTTTCTTCGGTGATGTCGACCGACATCACATAAACCCCGCCCGAACCATCCGGGGTAAAGGAAACCCGCAGGCGGCGGGCGTCCTGATCCTCGGTAAATTCAAACACGGATGTATAGCCGTCATAGGTGCGCTGCAGATGGGGCTCGACCCGTTGAAATGCGGTTTCTCCCAAAGCCAGTGAGATGTGCAAACCCAGAATCTCGGACGGGCGGCCCGGCATCACAGAACTGAGGCGACGGTTCGAGTAGTCATAGCGGCCATCCGCGCCAAGATGGGCGATATGTGCTGGCATCATCTCGGTGGTCAGACGCGTGCGTGCCTCGATCTCGGTCAGTTGGCGCTTTGCCTCTTCGAGGGCGGTAATGGTGGCGGCCAGTTTTCGGTTGGTGGCGGATAATTCTTCTGCCCGGCCAAGCAGTTGTTCGGATAATTCTTCGGACCGTGCGCGCAGCAGGTCTTCGGCCTGTTTTGTACGGGTAATATCCGTGTAGACGGCGACCCAGCCGCCGGTTGGCAAGGGGGCACCTTCGACCGAAATCACCTGACCGTTGGGCCGGGTCCGTTCGATATAATGCGGCTCAAACGCGAGGGCCTGTTCGACGCGCTGGCGGACCAGTTCATCGACATGCTCAACAACACCGTATTCGCTGCGGCTGGCGAGAAAATGGATGGTGTCGTGAAACCGCGCGCCCGGTTGGACTAGTTCGTCTGGCAGATCGAACATTTCCTGAAAGCGCGCATTGCACAGAACCAGCCGAAGCATGCTGTCATAGATCGACAGGGCCTGCCCGATCAGGTTCAGGCCAGCCGTCGTCATCGCCTTGATGCGCTGTTCGCTGATATCCAATTCGATCCTCCCCGCGCCCATGCCTAGCATCACATCCGGCGCAGGTGTAGAGGTTGCCCGGTTCGCGTAACCGATTTGTGCGTGATGACCATTTCTTTGGATGGGGTCAGATTTACTGCTGATCCTGACAATGCAGGCCCGATTGTTACGTGGCGGCAATTCTTACGATGAAATCCCGGTCCGGTTGCACAAACCCATTGCGGCGACTGATCTTTTCACATCACATACGCTCATGACACAGCCAACGGTTACCTCTGATCGGAACGCCGAAGGCGTCTGCATCCGGATTGCAGGCGACCTGCGGACGCAGTCGCTGGATCTGGTCGAGGGCACGTTCAAAACCCTTGGTCCCGATGGCGCTGATGTAACCGTCGATCTGTCCGGGGTGCAGTCAATGGATACTGGCGGCGCGTGGTTGATTGCCGATCTGGAACAACGGATCCGCGCGGGGGGTGCGCAGGTCCGGCTTGAGGGCGCGCGCGATGCCCATGCCTCATTGATCGAAACAGTTTCCGAGAACATGCCCGAGGAGGCAGGACAGCAAGCCCCGCCGCGCGGGTTGGTTGAATCGGTCGCGCGCTTGGGTGAGCGCACCGCAAGCGCCTGGCAGGACACGCTGTCAATTATCGGCTTCTTCGGGCTGACGCTGCACCGGCTGGCACGCACACTGATCATGCCATGGCGGCTGCGTCGGGCTGCGTTGGTGTCGCAGATGGAGCAGACCGGATTCAAGGCCCTGCCCATCGTTTCGCTTATGGGGTTTCTGATTGGCGTAGTTCTGGCCTTTCAGGGCACCACACAGATGAAACAGTTCGGCGCCGAGATTTTTGTGGTCGAACTGATCTCGATCTCGATTCTGCGTGAGCTTGGAATTTTGCTGACCGCCATTATTGTCGCCGGTCGATCCGGCTCGGCCTTTACCGCATCAATCGGTTCGATGAAGGTTCAGGAAGAGATTGACGCCATGCGCACACTGGGGCTGGACCCCATCGAGGTGCTGGTGGTGCCGCGCGTATTGGCGTTGCTGATCATGTTGCCGATCCTTGGCTTTGTCGCCGATATGGCCGGTTTGATCGGTGGCGCATTGATGAGCTGGATCGATCTGGGCGTCAGCCCCGGCATGTTTGTGACGCGTCTGAAGGAAAACACCGATGTCTGGCAATTGGCCATCGGGCTGATAAAGGCGCCGTTCTTTGCGCTGGTGATCGGGGTGGTTGCCTGTTGGCAGGCGATGCAGGTCAAGGGGTCATCCGAAAGCGTGGGCCAGCGCACGACGGCCTCGGTCGTGCAGTCCATCTTTATGGTGATCGCCATCGATGCAATGTTTTCGATCTTTTTCTCGGAACTGGGGATCTGACATGGACGGCACGACCCTGCAGCAGGACACCAAAACCGATGCGCAGCGCGAGGCCGTCATCCGAGTGCGCAACCTGACCAACCGATTTGGCGAGCAGGTTGTGCACGACAACCTGAACCTGGATGTCTGGCGCGGAGAGGTCCTGGGCGTTGTCGGCGGCTCGGGCACCGGCAAATCGGTTTTGCTGCGTACTATTGTCGGTCTGAACCAACCCGCTGCGGGCAGTATCGAGGTGCTGGGCGTCGATGTTCTGAACGGCCCCGAGGAAGAGCGCAAACGGATCGAGAAATGCTGGGGCGTTGCCTTTCAGGACGGGGCGTTGTTTTCGTCGCTGACGGTACTGCAGAACGTGATGGCCCCTTTGCGCGAACATACCGGCCTAAGCGAAAGCCTGATGGAGGCGCTTGGTGGGCTTAAGATCAGCCTGGTCGGATTGCCGCAACTGAGCTGCAGCAAGTTCCCATCGGAACTGTCTGGCGGCATGCGCAAGCGCGCGGCGCTGGCCCGTGCATTGTCACTGGACCCGGAAATTGTGTTTCTGGATGAGCCGACCGCAGGATTGGACCCCATCGGTGCAGCAGCTTATGATGATCTGATCGGGGAATTGCAGCAGGCGCTGGGGCTGACCGTATTCATGGTGACACATGATCTGGACAGTCTTTATGCCATTTGCGACCGAATTGCCGTGCTTGCGGAAAAACGCGTGTTGGTTGAAGGTCCGATAGAAGACATGACCAAGGTCGATCACCCTTGGGTGCAGGAATATTTCACCGGCCCCCGGGCCCGCGCGGCGCAACAAAAGGGGCAGGACAGGTAGAGGCGATGGAAACCCGGGCAAACTACATTCTGATCGGCGTGTTTACCCTTGCAGGTATTCTGGGCGTCTTTGGCTTTTTCCTATGGCTCGCCAAGTTCGAGGTGAGCAGGCAATACGCCTATTACGACGTGCTGTTCGACAACGTTTCGGGCCTGTCGGCAGCGGGTGGTGTCAATTACAACGGTTTGCCGGTCGGACAGGTTATCTCGCTGAAACTGGATGACGACGATCCATCGAAAGTGCGGGTGCGGCTTGAGGTTGATGCCGATATTCCTGTCACCAAAAAAACCATCGCGCAGTTGCAATCGCTGGGGGTGACTGGCGTCGCTTATGTAGAACTGTCGGGCGGATCGGTCGACGCGGACCGCCTGCCGCAAAACAGCGTGATCCCGAGTAAACGCAGCCCGATCCAGTCGCTGTTGGAAGGCGCGCCGCAGGTTCTGGACAAGGCTCTTTCCCTGCTGGAAGACCTGAACAAGATCGTGGATGACGACAACCGCAAGGCGGTATCCGATATTCTTGGGAATTTGGCATCAGCCTCGGGCAAGCTGGAAAAGACGCTGTCCGATTTTGAATCCCTGTCCAGTGATTTGGGCAATGCGGCCAGCGAAATCGGGGAATTTACGAAAAAACTGGACCCGCTGGTGACCAAAGCCGAAACGACTTTGACGGCGGGTGCGGATACGCTCACAAGCATCAAGGAAGCTTCGGAATCCGCCAAAACCACATTGGAAACCGCCAATACCACGATTTCGAACGCGGATCAGATCATTCAACAGGATATCCGGCCCTTTATCGAAAAGGGAACGCAATTGGCCGAACGGCTGTCGGCTTTGTCTGAAGAAGGCAGCTATACGCTGGGTGTGGTCACGGAAACCGTTACCAATGCTGGCAAAACGCTCGATGCAATCACCTCGACCATGGACAGCGCCAAGGGCACGCTGTCATCCGCTGAAAAAGCGTTCGACTCGGCCAATCGGGTGCTGGACACCGATATCTCGTCAGTCGCCGAAGATGTGAGTAACGCGGCCAAACAGGTGGCGGATACCGTTTCGAACGTCACCAAGAAGATCGACGAAATCGCGGATGACATACTCAGCGCGTCAAAATCCGCGTCGGAACTGTTGGGCACGGTGGACGGAATCGTTCAGGACAATCGGCGGCAGGTCTCTGATTTTCTGCGGATCGGCTTGCCGCAATTTGTCCGGTTTGTCGAAGAATCCCAACGTCTAGTCATCAGCATGGACCGGCTGGTTGACAAGGTCGAACGCGACCCGGCCCGTTTTCTGTTAGGCACCCAAGCATCGGAGTTTCGTCAATGATCCGGCCTTTCTTTGTGATTGCGGCTTTGGCCGTTCTGTCCGGATGTGCGGGGTTGGGAACGTTGCGACAGGCCTCAAAGCCGAACGATCTGTATCTGCTGACACCCAAAAGCACGTTCTCTTCGTCGCTGCCACGGGTGCAAAAACAGATTGTAGTGCAAGAGCCAAGCGCGACCGCCGCCGTCAACACGGACCAGATCGCGGTTCAACCGACCCCTCTGCAGGTTCAGTACCTGCCTCGTGCCAGATGGGCGGATCGGGCACCGATCATTGTTCAGTCATTGCTGATCGAGAGCTTCGAAAACTCGAACAAGGTTGCGGCTGTCGGGCGTTCAACCGCCGGCTTGCGGGCGGATTATGTGGTTTCACCCGATTTGCGTGAATTTCAGGGTCATGTGATCAGCGAGACCGCCGAGGGAAAGACCGTGCAGATCAAGGTGCGGATCAACATCAAAATCATCGACGAATATGACGACAAGATCATTGCTTCGTCCTCGTTCGAGGAAAACGTTGTGGCGAAATCGGACAAGACGCCGGACCTGGTGGTTGCCTTTGACGAGGCGCTGGGGGACACCATGCGCGACGCTGTGGAGTGGAGTATCCGCAGAATCCACAGCCACAGCGTCAACACACCCAGAGATACCCGCCGTTAAGATTTGCTTTAGCGCGAAAGAGTGTCTGCAAGGCGCATCAGCGTGACCGCCTCTGCCCGGTAGCCAAACGGGTCGCCACCTTTGGCACCATTGGCCAGGGCGATGGCGTCTTGATACAACCAATCGCCCAGATATTCACCGCCACGCAACATCTGACCAAACCCTGCAATGGCATAGGCAAACCGAATATCGCCGGTCGCCTCACCCTGCCCTTGCAGGATCGGTTGTTCGATCAACTGACTTTCGGTTGCGCCGGGTTCTTTATACCGCAGTCTGAAAAAGCCGAGTTCGTCTGATCGCTCTGGCGTATCAGCGGTGGCATAGCGCAATGGGTCGTTGCGTATGGCGTCCGAACCGACGGGCGTCACCTCATAGATGGCAGTTACAGTGTGACCCGCACCGATTTCTCCGGCGTCGATCTTGTCATTGTTGAAATCCTCGCGCCGCAGGGAACGGGTTTCGTATCCGATCAGACGATACTCGGCAATTTGCGCCGGATTGAATTCCACCTGAATCTTGACGTCATCGGCAATCGGAAACAGCGCGCCGGTCAATTGATCCACCAGCACCTTGCGCGCCTCGCCCAAGGTGTCGCTATAAGCGGCCTGCCCGTTGCCGTTCTGCGCCAGAGCCTGCATCGTTGCATCATCCAGATTGCCGCGGCCAAAGCCCAGAACGCTGAGATAGGTGCCATTGTCCCGCTTATGCGCGATAAAATCCTTCAGCGCCTCGGGGTCCGACAGACCGACGTTGAAATCACCATCCGTCGCCAGGATCACGCGGGTCACGTCGCCCTGATCCGCCATGCCCTCGGCCACCTGATAGGCCTGTTGCAGCCCCGCCTGACCTGCGGTGGAGCCGCCAGCCTCTAGCTGATCCAGCGCCGCAAGTATCCTGCTGCGATCTGCTGCCGGTGTTGGTTCCAGAACCTGCCCCGCACTGCCCGCGTAGGTGACGATCGACACCTGATCCTCTGGTCGCAGTTCAGACAGCAACAAGCGGAAGGACTGTTTGAGCAGAGGCAATTTGTCGGGGTTCTGCATCGACCCGGATGTATCGATCAAAAAGACCAGATTCAGCGGCGGGCGATCCGCAATGTCCGGCAACGCCCCCTGAATGCCGATATGGACCAGTTGCGTCCCCGCATTCCAGGGTGTCGGAGTGACGGTGATCGTTGGGCGAAACGGCGCGGCGCCGTCCGGGGCAGGATAGGAGTAGGGGAAATAATTCACCATTTCTTCGACCCGCACAGCATCCTTGGGCGGCAGATAGCCCTGCATCAGCGACGACCGAACGATCGAGTATGAAGCCGTGTCGACATCAATCGAAAATGTCGAAACCGGCTCGTCGGCAGTGACTTTCAGCGGGTTTGTGTCGGCATTGGCGAAGGCTTCAGTATCTGGTTCGGGCGCGATCCGGGGTTCTGCTGCTGCCCCCAATGCAGGCACGGCACTGTCGTATAATGCTCCATTCGAAAGCCCCTGCTGAGCGCTTCTTTTCCTTATCACATCGTCGGAATGCAGATTGGACGCCGGTGCTGTGGGCACGGCCTGCAAAACCTCTTCTTCGACGGCTGCTGGCGCCTCAGATGCAACGATACTGTCCGCCTCGGACGAGGGCTGCGGCTGGGCTCTGCTTTCGCTGCGCGTTGGTGGTGTTACACTGACATCCCGCATCTGCGGGACAATCATGACAAGGGCAACCGCAACAATAGCGGTGGTCGCGGTCAGGGCGCCGCGATGGGACAAGGCATTCAACATGGATTTCGCTCCTTCTGTCAGGCGGGCCAATGGGCCGCGCTTGTCAGTAGGACGCGCCGAATGCTGCGATCCTTGGCTGCGTGCAAAAATTTCCTGCGCTTGTGTCAGATTGTGAGCCTTGCGCCGCGCATCCGGTTCCGGTGCGGCCGCATCCATCACGGTTTTCAGATCGTCGAGATCATCACTCATTGGGCAAGCTCCTTTTCCTTTATCGCCCGCAGGCGTTTTCGAATGTCGGACAGACGCCAGGATATGGTGCCTTCTGACACGCCCAGTACGTCAGCCGCCTGGGCATGTGTCATGTCCTGATCCAGCGTCAGGGCGAGCGTGTCGCGCAAGTCTTCGGGCAATGCCTGCATCGCGCGTTGCAACCAGTCCAGAGCTTCGGCAGTTTCGGCGGCTTCTGCCCGGCGCATCTGCTCGACATCTCCCCAACCGGCGGCGGCCCGGTCGTAAGCCGACCGTCTGCGGCGCATGTCCCAAGCTGCATTGACCACAACCCGGTACAGCCATGTCGTGAACCGGGCCTGCGCGCGATACCCCGACATTTTAGACGGCAGGGCCGCGCAGATATCCTGTGTCAGGTCTTCGGCCACATCCGCCTGACCGGTCAGGCGAAAAGCCATCCGGTAAATGCGGTCATAATGGCGCGCCAACAAGGTGGCGAACGCATCCGCGTCGCCATTTGCAGCCGTGTGGGCCAGATCTTCGTCCGAAGTCATCATGCGCATCTCAGATTATAAGACGCAGGCCGGGTGCCAATCCTTGGCGCGCAGCGAAATTTTTTTGACAGATCAGAACTGAGCCGCCGTGGCCGCATTCCAATCGGTGGCAAACCGAGGGGGGATTTTCTTGCCCAAAAGCGCACCGTCATCGAGAAATTCATACATCTCGGCATAAGATCTTTCGCCTTCGTCGGCCATGCGGCGACGAATATCCGAGGGTCGCAGTTCGGATACGGTTTCCTTGCCCATGGCCCCCAAAATCTCGCGAAAGCTTTCCAGCGTGGCGTCGTGAAAGCGATGCACCCGCTGGCGTTTTTGCGGCACGTTCACCGCCTTACCTCTGACCGGGTCTTGTGTGGCCACGCCGGATGGGCAGCGGTTGGTGTTGCAGTGCAGGGCTTGAATGCAGCCCACGGCAAACATCATCGCGCGGGCTGCGTTGCACATATCGGCCCCCAGCGCGAATTTCTCGACCATGTCGAAACCGGTGGCTACCTTGCCGGAACAGATCACGCGTACCTTGTCCCGTACACCGATGCCACGCAGGCAGTTGCTCACGAATATCAACGCCTCGTTTAGCGGTACGCCCAAACGGTTGGTAAATTCCACCGGCGCAGCACCTGTGCCGCCTTCGGCCCCATCCACGGTGATGAAATCGGGCAGGATGCCGGTGTGCAGCATCGCTTTGCAGATCGCCATGAATTCGGACGGTTTGCCGATACACAGCTTAAAGCCAACGGGCTTACCACCCGACATCTCACGCAGATGCTGCACAAACTCCATCAGACCTGTTGGCCCGTCAAAGGCCGAATGGATCGGCGGAGAGATCACGTCCTGATGTACGGGAACACCGCGTATTCCGGCGATTTCCTCGTC
>CAXXPZ010000025.1:0-25119 GCA_963422555.2 uncultured Ruegeria sp. | reverse complement strand
AGGTCGGCCAATTTCGTGGATGGACCGATTTGGCGACCCGCGACGCGGCGAGGTGGATGTGATCGACTGGATCGAGACCATCCCCTTTACCGAGACCCGCAATTATGTGATGCGCGTGGCCGAAAGCCTGCCGGTTTATCGCGCCCGGCTGGGCAAACCTGCCCTGCCGGTGCCGTTCTCACAGGAACTGACGGGCTCAACCCTGGCGGCGTTCGCGCCATAGGGTGAACAAACCCGCAGCAACCACCAAAGCTGCGCCCACGATGACCGCCGGGCGCAGCGTCTCACCAAAGATCGAGATACCCAGTATCGCGCTCCACATCAGGTGGAAATAGGCGAAAGGCTGTACGGCGCTGGCCTCGGCCATTTCATAGCACTTGATCAGCAGCCAGTGACCCAGCACACCACTGACGCACAGCAGTGCCATCCAGAACCAGTCGCGGCTTTGCATCGGTTCCCAGAACCACACTCCGATCAGGGTCATGGTTACGGCCCCGGCAATTCCGGTCCAAAAGAAACTGGTCGCGGTGCTGTCGCGCCGCGCGGCATAGCGCGTCAGCAGCCCGTAAACCGCAAACATCAGCGCGGATATCAGCGGGATTACGGCCCACGGGTTAAAGACGCCGACGCCCGGTTGCAGAATGATCAGGACGCCAATGCACCCGACACCAATAGCCGACCATCGCCGCCAGCCGACTTTTTCCCCCAGAACCGGCCCGCTAAGGGCGGCGATCAAAAGGGGATAGCAGATGAACACCGCCTGGCTTTCGATCAGCCCGAGGATCGTAAAGGCATAGACGGCGACGCAGACCTCGACCGCTAAAAGAACGCCGCGCCCTACCTGCAGGCCCAGCTGGCTGGTGCGCGCCGTCGCCCTGATGCCACCCGATGCGCGCATCGCCAATGCGATGACAAAGGCCGCAAAGAACCAATAGCGGATCATCACCACCATGTAGGTGTTATAGGTCCCCGCCAGATGGCGCGAGATACCGTCCTGCAAGGCAAAGACAATCGTCGCCGCGATCATCAGCGCGATCCCGGCCCGGACATTGTTTTGTTGCGTCATGCCTTTATCGCCCGCGTCATATGCCGTTTACGGCCATAGCCCGGCGCGCGTGTAACGGTGAACCCGGCCTCTTCCAACCCGCGACGCACGAACCCGGCGGCAGTATAGGTGGCAGCCGTACCGCCGAGCGCGGTATGATCCGCGACTTGCTGCAACAAGCCCGCCCCCCAAAGCTCGGGGTTTTTGGCGGGTGAGAATCCATCCAGAAACCAGGCATCCGCAACGCCTGCCCAATCCGGCAGTGTTTGACGGGCATCGCCTTCGATAACCTGCAATCGCAAGCTACCCAGATCGCAGTTCCCACCGCGCCAGTTTGCCAGAAACCGAGCGCTCCACTCAGCCAGTTCAGGAAAGCTGTCCAATGCGCGGGCCATATCGTCGCGCGCCATCGGAAAGGCTTCGAAACTGGTGAAGGTCAGGGGCGTGGTCTGGTCCGATTTTTCCCATTCTGCCCAGACCGCCAACATATTCAGGCCGGTGCCGAACCCCAGCTCGGCAATGTGGAAACCGGGTGCGAACCGCGCGGGCAGATCATTGCCCGCCAGAAAGACATGCCGCGTCTCCTCCAACCCGTTCTGCAACGAGAAATAAGGGTCATCGAACCGGTCCGAGACCGGGATACGATCCTCTTTCCAGGTCAGTTTGGCGCGCTGGTCTGCCATCGGGGAATCCTGTAGCTAAGCGGCGCGACACTGAACAAGGATAAGGGGATTGGCAATGGTCGATGTGACGGTGCGTGGCGCAGGGATATTTGGCCTGTCTATCGCCTGGACCTGCGCCCGGCGCGGCGCCAAGGTTCAAGTGGTCGACCCCTATGGCGCCGGGGCAGGATCCAGCGGCGGTCTGGTCGGCGCGCTTGCCCCGCATGTGCCCGAAAACTGGAACGCCAAGAAGGCGTTTCAATTCGACAGCCTGATCATGGCCGAGCCTTTCTGGAAACAGGTCGAGGCCACGGGCGGCGTGTCCCCGGGATATGGCCGTTTGGGTCGCATCCAGCCTATCGCGGACCAACGCACGCTGGATTTGGCAGGGGCACGGGAAATCACCGCCGAAGAGCTTTGGCAGGGCCGCGCGGAATGGCGGGTCAGGCCGGTCGATGCAGTCGGCGCGTGGTGCCCGCCCAGCCCAACCGGCTATGTGATCCACGATACTCTGACCGCGCGAATACATCCCCGCCGCGCCTGCGCCGCATTGGAGGCCGCATTGGGCGTCATGGGTGTCGAGATTGTTGCCGAGGCTTCTGACAAAGGTCAGGTTGTCCACGCGACGGGCGTGTCCGGGCTGCTGGAACTCAGTCAAAGCTTTGGCAAAACGGTGGGCAATGGCGTCAAGGGTCAGGCGGCTTTGCTGCGCTTTGATGCCGGGGCGGTTCCGCAGCTGTTTGCCGACGCGATCCATATCGTGCCGCATGCGGATGGCACGCTGGCGATCGGATCAACGTCGGAACGCGAATATGACGACCCGACCAGCACCGATGCCATGCTGGACGAATTGATCGACCACGCCATGCGCGCGGTTCCGGTTCTGCACGGGGCCGAGGTGATCGAACGCTGGGCCGGGGTCCGCCCCCGCAGCAAAAGCCGGGCCCCGATGCTGGGCGCGCATCCAATGCACGCGGGTCAGTTCATCGCCAATGGCGGCTTCAAGATCGGGTTTGGCATGGCACCGAAAGTGGCCGAAGTCATGGCCGATCTGATCCTGGATGGCCGCGATACGATCCCTGAGGATTTCCGGCCAGAGGCGTCACTCTGACATTTGCGTGGCGCGGGCCTGCATGCATTGCCGCCCGTCGGGCCCGCGAACCCACAGATCAGTGCCAAGTCGGCACAACGTTGCGGTTTCGAAATGCATCAGCGGAGATGAGGCGCGGAACGAAAACTCGGACAGCGGACCCATCAATTCGGTGGCATACAACAGCAAGAGCTGCGCCAAAAGCGGGCCATGAACCACCAGACCGGCATAGCCCTCGACCTCGCGGGCATAATCCAGATCATAGTGAATCCGGTGGCCGTTGAATGTCAGCGCCGAATAGCGGAACAACAGCGTGGAATCGAACGCGGCGTTCTTGCGATGTGTCTCGTCCGTTCTGGCCCGGGGCGGCGTCGGTCTGGTTTCGGTGGCCGAGGGATCCTCGCGATACACAAGGTCCTGCCATTCGGTCACACACAGCCTGTCGCCCTGCCGAAATTCATGCTTGAGTGTTACAAATCCAAGCGGTCCGGTGCGCCCGGTCTTTGACTGCGCATTTTCCAGAATGGACAGGCGCTGCGCTTCGGTCCCGGCGACCAGAGGCGAATGGAATCGCAAACGGCCACCAGCCCACATGCGCCGTGGCAGCCCCATATCGGGAATTAGCCCGCGCCCGACTTTAGGATGCCCATCACGCCCCAACCCGTCCGGCGACTGCGGTGACCAAAAATACAGCTGGTGAAAGAAGGGCGGCAAGGGCATGCCAGCCGTGATCATTGCATCCATCGACAGCGCCGCCAAAAGCGCGGCGGCACGTGCCGGATCCATCTCATCCCGCAGGGTTTCAGTCTGCATGTCCACCGTCATGCCGACACCCTAGGCGGCGCGGGTTTTCTGAACAAGCGTGGGGTCAGGCCCCGGCCCCGGCCCTCAGTTTTTCCATCAGCTTGCGCAGGCTGGCCTAATACCGTTCGTTGCTCAGCCTGCCGTCTTCGTCAAACTCGCCAGAGCTGCTGGCGAGGTGAATTTCCGGGCCCTGCAGGATGCACGGCTGAAACGGCACCATAAAAGCCCGCAGGATCATCTGTGCACGCTCTCCTCCGGCCCGGCCCGCAGCAGCGGACATCACGGCCACGGGTTTGTTTGCCCACGGGTTACCCTTGGTTCTGCTGACCCAATCCAGGGCATTCTTCAAAACACCCGATGGGCCCTTGTTGTATTCCGGTGTCGAAATGATCACCGCATGTGCCTGAGCGATCTGTTCGGCAAGCGTGTGAACAGCGGCGGGGATGCCTTCGCCCTCTTCCACATCACCGTCATACAGCGGCAGGTTCAGGTCCGCTTCGATGAAACTGCCGGGCTCAAACAACCGCGCGGCTTCGCGCAGCAGCTTGCGGTTGGTGGCGTTCTGGCGCAGCGACCCGGACAGGCCAAGAAGGATCGGTTCGGACATAAGACAACCTCTGCTTTGGTGCTGGCCAGACGTTAGTCCGAGTTTCGCCGGAACCAAAGACCGGTTGACGCACAGTCATTGCGCAAAAAACAGGACCTGCGCGGGTCGAGCCCTGTATCGCTATGAAAAAAGTCAGGCGCTGCCGCTGGGCACGATGACAATCTCGACCCGGCGGTTCTGCGCCTTGCCTTCGGGCGTCAGGTTCGATGCGATGGGATTGTTCTCACCCTGACCGACGGTAGTGATCCGGCCAAAGTTGACACCGTTGGCCTGCAGGACATCGGCCACTGCATTGGCGCGCCGCACGGATAGGCCCTGATTATAGGCGGCATCGCCATCACTGTCGGTATGACCGAATATCTGAACGTCCGAATTCGGGTAATTGACCAAATTCTGTCCGACCTTGGCCAGATCGGCCCGCAGCGCCGGACGCACAGTCGAGCTGTCGGTGTCAAAGGTGATGTCATTGGGCACCGTGACGATCAGCCGATCGCCGGTATTGACGATGGTGATGCCGTCATTGGCCAACTGCTGGCGCAGTTCGGCGGCCTACCGGTCCAGCTGGTTGCCGATCAGCCCGCCACCTGCGGCACCGATGGCCCCCCCCCGGCCAGCGCGCCCAGCAGAGGGTCTGAATCATTGGCAATGGCACCCACACCTGCACCAACAAGACCGCCCAGAATAGCGCCCTGTTTGGCGTTCTGGTTGGGATCATTTGGCAGGTTCAGCGTCCCCGGATCCGTACAGGCACCCAGTGCCAGCGCAGAACACAGCCCCACGGACAAGACAAACTTGGAAATGGTCATGAATTCACCTTCTGCTCCGATACCTGTTCGCCGGGTTTGCTTCGTTTGGCGCAGTATAACATCGCCGCCGCATAGGGTCTCAAGCAACAAATCAGTGAAATCGGCGAATACCCGCCACTTAAGCCGCGCCAGAGGACGCATCCCAGCGGTTCTGCTCGCTCCAGATCGCGCGCAAGGGTTCGCCCTGACCGCAAAAGTGATCGTCGACCAGATCGCAGGCCCAGATGCGGTCAGTCCGAAAATGGCGAAGTCCGTTGCGCAACTCGCACCACCCGGCCAGCATCGTGCATTCGATATGATAGATCAGCGCCACGGGCCGCACGATCCGGTCTGTGCGGATATCGTCCGAGTTCTGGTAGGTTATGCGGATTTTCTGCTCGGCCCGAATGGCCTCGCGATAGGTCGCAATCGATATGCACCCTTTGGCGGGATCGTCCGGTGGTGCCCCCCCTACTGTATGCACACATCTTTTCCCGCACGCGGAATTAGGTTCTGAACCTTGCCGTTTTGTCATATCGGTTCTATCTCCTGTCTTGCTGTTTCAAGGGGGTAGAGATGCAAAACTCGAGTTCGCATTTTGGTGATTGTCGTTTGGATCAGGCTGAACGCTTTTTGCATGGTCGTCTTGTCGAGGTCGGTCCTCGTGGTATTTCGGTGCGTAGCGTCGGCGGCAATCGCGCAGGTGAGGTTCGCTTTGGTCGGTTTTTGAGGAACGAGAAGGTGACAGTGAAAAAGATTGTTGAAAAGGCCGGGAAGGTCACGTCCGGGCGCGTTGACGGTCTGCATGTTCTGGCGATTCAAGACACAACGAGCTTTCGTGATGATGGGTCGGGAAACTGCATTGTCGGCCATGCTACGATCGCGGTGGAGGCCGAACAGGGCACGTTGCTCGGAGCGGTTGACATGCAACTCATTGAACGCTCTGGCGGCCGCAAGAAGCCGCCCAAAAATCGACCTCTTCGTGAAAAAGAGAGCTATCGCTGGCTTGAAAGCATGCAAACAAGTGCCGCCGTTCTGAACGCGGCTGCGAATGTCACGGTTATAGCCGACCGTGAAGGGGACATCTTCGAGATGTTTGCATGCCGCCCAAAAGGCGTGGACGTCCTGGTCCGAGCGTCCCATGATCGCAATCTTTCCGATGATACAGGCAAGCTCTTTTTCAGCCTTGAGGGCACGCCGCAGCAAGAACATACGGTCGAGTTGCCCGCGCGACCCGGGCAGAAGAAGCGCACGGCCCGGATTGGCGTTCGTTTCGCTTGCGTTACCCTGCCGCACCCCAAAAACAGACCGATTGAACAAGGCGTTCCCGCCAGCACGTCCGTCTACATCGTTGAGGCGCGAGAAATCGACCCGCCAGTAGGTGTGCAGCCTGCACGTTGGTGCCTGCTGACCAGCCATCGGGTCGAAACATTCGAACAGGCACGATGGATCACTCAACTCTACCGTCGGCGCTGGGTCATTGAGCAGGTTTTCCGGACCATTAAGACCAAAGGTTTCGACATCGAAAACGTGTCTATGGAGCCCGCACCCTTCAAAACTCTTTGCGCAATGACGCTTATCGCGGGGATATCCTGCATGCAGCTCGTGCAGGACCGGGATGGCGCAGGCAAACGCCCGCTGGAGGATGTATTCGAGGCGCAGGATCAACCGGTCCTTGAGGCCGTATCCGCTTCGCTTGAAGGTAAGACCGAAAAGCAGAAAAACCCGCATCCAAAGGGGTCGCTCGCCTTTGCAGCCTGGGTGTGCGCCCGTCTCGGTGGCTGGACCGGATATTATGGGAAACCGGGCCCCGTGGTTATGTTGCGCGGTCTCTATCAATTTAGGTCAATCCAACTCGGATATGGGATCGCTGGAAATGTGTGAATCGAGT
The DNA here is from genome assembly GCA_963422555.2 of uncultured Ruegeria sp. GTDB lineage: Bacteria > Pseudomonadota > Alphaproteobacteria > Rhodobacterales > Rhodobacteraceae > Ruegeria. The sequence goes on along the minus strand of CAXXPZ010000025.1, from coordinate 18,235 downwards.
AGGGTGCCCCCCAGGGGGCGACCTGCAGCCAGTCGGCAGGGGCACGCAGGGCCTCGATCTTGCGACACACCCGGTCTGCTGCCTGCTGCAACGTGCTGTCGCCGGTACGCGCCAGCATCGACAGGCCAACCCACAAGGCCTCGACCTCTTCGGCGTCAAAATTCAACGGCGGCAGGTCATAGCCGCGCCGCATCAGGTAGCCGACACCGGCCTCGCCTTCGATCGGGGTGCGCTGAGCCTGCAAGGCCGCGATGTCGCGATAGACCGTACGGACAGAGATTTCGAGCTTGGCGGCTAGCGCCTCGGCCGTGACAGGCCCATCGGCGGCACGCAGAATCTGAATGATTTCAAACAAGCGGGATGAACGGCGCATTATGGCCTCCTTGCGGTCTCCTGACACTCTAGCACATCCCCCTGACAACGTGGTGTCAGGAGGAATGGGCGACGCTGAACCAGAGATCAGACCAAAGGAGATCGCCATGCCATACCGCGACAACCACGTGATGATGACGCTGAAACTGGGCCGTTGGGCGCAGGATCACACCCTGCGCGGCTTTGAAATCGAGCGCGAGCTTGCCGCCGCCCGGCATCGCACCAACACGCGTACCAAAAAGCGAACGCGGCGTTTTTCGCTGGGCAACCTCAAGACGTTGTGGATCAGTTGGGCCTGACGTCAGAACCCGGCAGCGGCCCGGAGTTTCATTGCAATGCCGCCTTCCGGGTTCTTGAGGCGCAATTCCTCGGAATGCAACATCAGCCGCGGAAAATCGCGGGCCACGCCGTCCGCATAGAACGGGTCACCCAGTATCGGGTGGCCCAGCGCCAGCATGTGCACACGCAACTGATGTGACCGGCCCGTTTTGGGAAACAGCCGAATGCGCGTGTCATCCCCTTCGTATCGAACCACGCGCCAATCAGTCACTGCCGCTTTTCCGGTGTCATGGCACACCATCTGACGCGGTCGGTTCGGCCAGTCCACGATCAAAGGAAGATCCACCGTTCCCGTCTTGGGCGAAACATGCCCCCGGACACGCGCGACATAGGTCTTGCGGGTCTGACGGTTTTCGAATTGCAGACCCAGGTGACGCTGCGCATGCGGGGTCTGGGCAAACACCATGACGCCAGATGTATCGCGATCCAGCCGATGCACCAGCAACGCCTGCGGAAAAACCGCCTGCACCCGTGTCAGCAGGCAATCCGCCAGTTGCTCGCCCCGCCCCGGCACCGACAGCAGGCCCGGGGGTTTGTTTACTACGATCAGCTGCGCATCTTCGTGCAGCACATCCAACGGCGTGTTCGGGGGATCATAAGTCTCGCTCATGCGCGCCTGCCTATCGCAGCGCCCGACCTCCCGCAACGTCGTCCTTGCCTGCATGTCAGGGTTCGGCAACTCTGACGGCAACGAAGGAGAGGGGACATGCACCCAACGATCGAACGTATGCACGAGGTGGTCGCCAAGGGCGACGAATCCTTGATCCACGGTTTGCTGGCCGAAGATGTGCGATTTTTGCCGCCAACCTATTACAGCACCTGGACCGGGCGCGCGCCGGTTGCGGCAGTGCTGGGCCATGTCGGTCAGGTTTTCTCAGATTTTCGCTATCGCCGTGTCATGGGTGAAGGCAACGATTGGGCGCTGGAGTTTCAGTGCAAGGTCAGAAAGCTGGACGGTGTTGGCGTCGATCTGATCACCCTCCTGACTTCATAGGTTTTCCGCTGTAAAGCATTGATATGATTGACCCCCCCCTTTGGAAAGGGCACTACATCGCCTGTTCCGGGCGATGGTTTCAGGTTTTCGGGGGAGGCTGGTCAGCCTGTTGATTTTGAGCGTTTACGCTTTGTTTGCGGCGGCATCTGGAACGGTGCCTCATCCCAGGTCAGGCCGACGCAATTCAGGATGCGCCTTGCGTCCGTGGTGACGGGGCTTGGCATGGCATAGCGCTCATCGGTGTCCTTGTGGCGCAGGATCGAGATTTGCAGGGCATCAAGTTCGCGGCGGATCCGGGCGGGACTCATCGGATGGCCCAGCATCTCAAGGCGCTTGCGCAGGTGTTGCAGGCAGCAGAAGGCCATGTAGCAAATGGCGATATGGGCCCGAACACGACGCGGCGTCCAGTGATAGACGGGGCGGATCTTCAGGTCGTGCTTGTTGGTCCGGAAGCAGGCTTCGATTTGCCAGAGCTGATGGTACCGGGCAATGGCGTCCTGCGGTCTCAGATCATCCGCACCGTGGACCAGAATAGCATGCAACCCGTCCCACCTGGCCGCATCCTTGATCTTGTCCTCGTCGATCTGAACATCACCCGCATCGGGGAAGGACAGAAACCGGGCATATCCGCGGCGGCTGAAGTTGGCAGGGTTGCGACTTTGTTTGAACTTCTTGCGCAGCTTTTCAATGGCCTTGTCGCGCTTGTAAGCATCATTGCGGGCCCGACTTGGCGACCAGGTCACGATGATCCTCGCCCCTTCATGTTCGATGACCTTGTACCAGCCTTCTTCGGTCTTGTCGTCGGGACTATGCCCGGCCCAGGGTTGAGAGCCCTCAGATCTCAGGATTTGCGCCTTCACGACCGCCGGGGCCGATTTCATGCGATAGCCGAGAATGCAGGGCAGACCCTTGTCGCTCAGCATGTTCCGGTTGTCCCTGCTCAGCATGGCCGCGTCGGCCACAACCGTGACCTTGTCGATCTGGAAACGCTTTTCAATCGACTTGATGGCCTCTTCGAGCGTATGTCCCTCCCAGGTATTGCCTGCAAACATCTCATAGCCGACCGGAAGACCATCCGCCGTCACCATCAACGCCAGCATGACCTGGCTGCGATGGTGCTTGCCGTCCTTGCTGTAGCCCTTGGCCAGCAGGCGGTCGGAGCCGTCCTCCGCATCTTCCCGCTCGCTATCGAAAGCCAGCGTCGTGCAGTCGTAGAACAGCACATCGACCGGCCCCCCAAGCAGCTTTTCCGCCGCCCCGTGTGACATCCGGCAAAGGTGCCCGATCGTCTCGTCATCCAGATAATCCATGGTCTGATAGACCTGGTTGAGACTGAGCGTAATGCCGACCCGGTTGGCCAGAGCCTCCACTGTTGCCCGCTTGCTCTCGGGCTGCGACAGCCGCGCCAGAACCAGTTCGCGCAGGATCGTGTTGCCCTTCTTGCGTCCGGAGCCCAGAAGGCTGTTCCAGCCAAATTCGGAATAGACCTCGCCCATCACGTCGCGCAGGCCAAGCGACAGACGCGATTTCTTCGCGGCAATCGCCCAGACCGACCTCCAGTTTGTCCGGACGCGGGGTCCTGTAGACCAGGTCCGAAAGATCGCAATATTCTTCTGGTGTGAACAGTTCCGCCTGCGGCGACAAGGCCACCCGCAGTTTTTCCAGGATCAACAGGGCCAACCGGTTCATTTCCTGAAGCTCTGTGCCGTCATGGGCTATGCCGACATGCCGGATGATCTTCTGGCTGACTTTATCGCCGGTCCGGATGGACTTGACGATCTGAACACGGGTGCGACCGGTGTCGCCAACGGGTTTGGTGCGGATATACATGGGGCCACAATAACGCGCAGTGCCGGAACATGCATCTCAACCATTCCGATCATGGGCAGCACAACACCACTTTCAGAAACCCCCTTTGAAAACAAACGGAAAATCCACTCGTAAATCCCAAAACCTATGAAGTCAGGAGTTTCAGTGCAAGGTCAGAAAGCTGGACGGTGTTGGCGTCGATCTGATCACCCTGAACGATGACGGCCTGATTCAAGAGTTCGAGGTGGTCATGCGCCCGCATAAAACCGTCGGCGCATTGCGCGAGGCGATGGTGGCGCGGGTGATGTCGGATCCAAGATTTCTCGAGTTCAAAAACGCACTTAGCTGATCATGCCCGGCCCGATTGCAGCAGATCAGATTTTGCGTGTACCCCTGCTGCCAATTCTGGCGGTGCAGGCTCTGTTCGTGCGCCGAAACGCCCAGTTGCTGCCTGAGCCGACCGGCCCGCGCGAAGGGCGCGTAGGGCGCGGTCCCCGCCTGCGCCTTCTGATCACGGGTGACAGCTCAACCGCTGGGGTCGGTGCGGGAACGCAGCAACAGGCATTGTCTGGATTTCTGATCGCGGGTCTGGCCCGGCACTACAACGTCGAATGGCGGTTGGAGGCGACAACCGGGCACACGACACAAGACACGCTAAATCGTCTGGAAAAACTGGACGGCACCTTTGATGCCGCAGTAACGGCGCTGGGCGTCAATGATGTGACCCGCGCGGTGACGCAACAGCAGTTTATGGCGCGACAAACGCGCCTGCTGCAGCTTTTGACCGGTCCTTTGGGCGCAAAGCGGATTGTGGCGACCGCCGTTCCGCAAATGCACCGCTTTCCGGCCCTGCCGCAGCCGCTGGCCTGGGCGCTTGGTCAGCAGGCAGCCCGGCTGGATCAGGGCCTGCAGCATGTTATTCAAAGCTTCCCACAAGCCCGGCACCTGACATTGGATTTGCCCGAAAACCCGGCGTTTGCCGCGCCGGACGGGTATCACCCCAGCCCCAAAGCCTATCAAATCTGGGCCGACGCCGCCGCCCGGCTGTTGCGTCAGGGCTGATCCCGCATCCTTTGGATCATCGGAACAGTATAGACGATCAATGCCGCCCAGATCAGCGGGAATGCGATCATGCGCCCCCGGTCGATCTGTTCGCCAAATACGGTGACCGCAAGAATGAAAACGATCGTTGGGGCAATATATTGCAAAATTCCAATGGTCGACAGCCGCAACAGCTTTGCCCCATTGGCGTAGATCACAAGCGGAACAGCCGTCACGACACCAGCGAAGATCAGTAACATCGAACTCTCGACCGTGATGCCAAACTGTCCCTCTCCGGTCACGCCCAACCAGATGACATAGGCCGTCGCGGGGATCAGCAGGATCAGAACCTCAAGCAGAAAGCCCTGGTTGGGGCCGATGGGCAACTTGCGCTTGAAAAAGGCGTAAAATCCCCAGGAGAACATCATGCCCAGCGCAGGCCAGGGCACCTTTCCCGCCTCAAGGATAAGTGCCAGCACGCCGACCGCTGCCAATCCGACCGCCACCAGTTGCGTCCGGCTTAAGGGTTCGCGCAGCAAAACAGCCCCCAGCAAAATGCTGAATAACGGATTGATATAATACCCAAGCGCTGCATCCAGCGCTCTGTCGTTGGCAATCGCCCAGACGAAAATGGCCCAATTCGCCGAGATCAATGCGGCGGTCAGACAGGCCATACCCAGCATGCGCGGGCTGCGAAGCGCAATCATGAGGTCATTGGTACGCCCCAACACCACCAGCAACAGCGCCGCCAGCGGCACCGACCAGATGATGCGATGGGCCACAATCTCGACCGGTCCGACATGCGAAACTAGCTTGAGATACAAGGGCAGGAAACCCCACATGGTGTAGGCAACCACTGCCAGGGCCAACCCTTTGGAGGAATCCCTGTTTTCTATTGAAGTTGATATTGCGGTCACCCGGCCACGCCCCTTGATGTCGGCATGTCTAGAGCAAACCGGGATACTGTGAAAACTTTCAAAACGTGCGCCGCTCCATCACAGATTTTGATGGATGACACTTCCGCGCTGACGGCACCTGCGGACAGCGCCATATTTTGCGAGGCTCTGCCTCGTGCTCCGAGGGATTTTCGGCCAGATGAAGCAGGGGATCCTTAATCCTTAATTCCGCAGTAGGCGCGGAGGCGATATCGGGTAAACTGTTGAGGTCCAGTTAAGAATAGCCGTTGGAGGGTTTACAATTGGCTCACCCATTTGGTGATCGCGCTGAGGTTGAACAAGCGCATTCGAATGAGCCCGTTGCGCTGGACAGTTTCAGCGGTCAGGTTCATGTTCGCTGGTCTCCGGACGAAGCCGTCACTCCGCTGGGCCAGTTGCCGTTCTTCATCGATTATCTGAAGCAGGCCGATCTGTTTGATCCCTTTGTTGCGGATTGCCCGTTGCGGTTCAGCAGCCCCAATGCGCCAAAGGTTCGGGATGTTCTGGGCACGATGGTTCTGTCGATCGTGACCGGCGGTCGGCGCTATGCGCATGTGAATGCGCTGCGGCACGATGGGATCAATCCGGCGTTTCTGGGGCTGAGCAAAATCTGCAGCGACGACTCGGTTCGGCGGGCTTTGGCGACCCTTGATCAGCGAGAAGCGGACATCTGGCTGAAGCACCATCTGACATTCCCGCTGCATCCAGTGATGCAGGAAGACTGGATCCTGGACGCGGACACCACGGTCAAACCGATCTATGGCAAACAGGAAGGTGCAGTTGTGGGCTACAATCCCCACAAACCCGGTCGACCCTCTCATTGTTACCACAGCTTTATGATCGCAAACCTGCGGCTGATCCTGGGCGTTGAGGTCACCGCGGGCAATGAACATCACGGCACGCATGGTCTTTCTGGTCTGCTGGAAATTCTGGATGGCCTCGCCCCTGCCGCACGGCCGTATCTTGTTCGTGGTGACAGCAGCTATGGCAATGAAACGGTGATGTCTGCGCTTGAAGAGCGGGCTCAGCCCTATCTTTTCAAGCTACGCATGACGAAACGGGTGAAGGAACTGGCGTCAAAACTTGCTGCAAAAACCGGCTGGACTGAGGCAGGTCGCGGCTGGCAGGCGGCGGCATCGGAATTGCAATTGATGGGCTGGAGTCGCAAACGCCGTGTTGTTGTTCTGCGCCGTCGGGTGCCAAAGGACGTGGCGCTGACAGCGCCGATTGGTGAAGAGAATGAGCAACTTCTTCTGGGCCTCGCCGAGGTGGTCCCGGCTCAGGCGGCGCTTTGGGAGTACAGCGTTCTGGTGACCTCGCTGGATTGCGAGGGCCTCACCCTGGCACAGCTCTACCGGGATCGGGCTGATGCGGAAAACGCGTTTGACGAACTGAAGAACCAATGGGGGTGGGGCGGGTTCACAACGCAGGATCTGAAGCGTACGCAGATCACCGCCCGAATGACGGCGCTGGTTTACAATTGGTGGTCGCTTTTTGTCCGGCTGGTTGACCCAATGACATCGCGAGAAGCGATCACCAGCCGTCCGCTGTTATTGACTGGTGTCGCACGAGCGACCAGACACGCGGGACAGACAACGCTGTTCCTGAACAGCAGCCATGGGCAAACGCGGCAGATCCGGTCGAAACTGACGGACATGACACGGTTCTTGCGTAACCTGCAATCTGCGCCGCAGTTGACCGCCATTGAGCGTTGGTGCCGGATTCTTGGCCGCGCTCTCGCAAAATTCCTGCATGGGCGCAACCCAAAGCCACCTCCCAATGTGTTGCCGGCCTGTTGATAGGCCAAAATTGCACAACCAGAACGCGAACGCACCTGCCGAAATTGGCCGGAAACAAACTCCAACTGCGGAATCAAGGTTAATTCATCTGGCCAATAAATACCTCGGGGGAGTCGCGGCTTGCCGCGGCGGGGGCAGCGCCCCCTCCGCCCCTTGATCAGACTTTGACCCGTTCTGATTTCGGGTCATACATCGGTTTCAGCGAGGCCTCGGCCTTGACCTTCACGCCACACACGTCAATCTCATAGCTCAACGCCAGAACATTGGCGGCCTTCTCTCCCTCGCAGGGCACATAACCCAGACCTATTGCGCCGCCCATCGTGTGGCCGTAATTGCCTGAACTCAGATAACCGACATATTCGCCGTCGCGAATAATCGGCTCGTTGTGGAACAGCAGCGGTTCGGGATCGGTCAGTCTGAATTGCACCAGACGGTTTTTGGGCCCGCTTTCCTTGCGCGCAATCACAGCCTCGCGCCCGATGAAGTCGCAGCCCTTGTCGACCTTGACGGCAAAGCCCAGCCCCGCATCGACCACGTGATCCTCGCAAGTGATGTCATGGCCGAAATGGCGAAAGCCCTTTTCGATGCGGCAACTGTCCATCATGTGCATACCGCAAAGCTTGAGGCCCATGTCCTGACCCGCCTCATGCAGGGTTTCGAACACATGGCCCGCCATGTCGGACGAGGTATAGATTTCCCAACCAAGCTCGCCCACATAGGTCACGCGATGGGCGCGGGCCAGACCCATGCCAATCTCGATCTCCTGCGCCGTGCCAAACGGGTTGGTGGCATTAGTGAAGTCATTGGGCGAGACTTTCTCCAGCAACGCGCGCGCATTAGGGCCCATGATGGCCAACACGCCCTCACCTGCCGTCACGTCGGTAATGACCACATTGAAATTGCCCGCGTGGCGCATCATCCAGGTCTGATCCGCCAACCGGGTCGCGGCAGGGGTGACCACCAGATAGGCGGTCTCGGACAAGCGGGTGACGGTCACATCCGCCTCGATCCCGCCGGTGCGATTCAGGAACTGGGTATAGACGATCTTGCCGTTGGGCACCGAATAGTCTCCGCCACCCACATAGTTCAGGAACGCCTCGGCATCCGGACCTTCGACCCGGATCTTGCCGAAGGATGACATGTCGTACATGCCCACATTCTCGCGCACGGCGCGGTGTTCGGCGGCCGAGTTCTCGAACCAGTTCTGGTGCTTCCAGCTGTATTGGTATTCGCGTTCCTGGCCCTCATTCGCGAACCAGTTAGCGCGTTCCCAACCGGCGATTTCACCCATGACCGCGCCCTGTTCCAGCAGGTGGTGGTGGAAAGGAGTGCGGCGCACACCCCGCGCGGTGGCCTTCTGGCGATAGGGGTAGTGATCGGCATACAGCAGACCCAGAGTTTCCTTGGAGCGTTCGAACAGATACTGTTTGTTGCCCTGAAACGGCTGCATCCGGCTGACATCAACGTCGCCCAGATCAAAGGGTTTCTCGCCCGTGTCCATCCATTCGGCCAGCGCCATGCCTGCACCACCGGCAGACTGGATACCGATCGAGTTGAAACCCGCCGCAACCCAGACATTGTCCATCTCGGGCGCAAGACCCAGATGATAGGCATCATCGGGGGTAAAGCTTTCGGGGCCGTTAAAGAAGGTATGGATTCCGGCCTCGGCCAGCATCGGCATCCGGTTGCAGGCGGCTTCCAGAATGGGCTCGAAATGATCGAAATCCTCGGGCAGCTGATCGAATTCGAACGTGTCCGGGATGCCGTTCATGGCCCATGGTTTGGCATTGGGTTCAAACGCCCCCAACAGGATCTTACCGGCATCTTCCTTGTAATAGGCGCATTCATCCGGCACGCGCAGCACCGGCAATTGCGTCAGGCCGTCGATATTCTCGGTCACAATATAGAAATGTTCACAGGCGTGCAGCGGGACGTTGACGCCCGCCATTCGACCCACCTCGTGGCCCCACATACCGGCGCAGTTCACCACCATATCGCACTCGATATGACCCGAGGCACTGCCGTCATCCGAAACCCAATCCACGCCAGTTACCGTGCGGCCCTGTTTGACGATTTCCGTGACTTTCACGCGTTCCTTGACGATGCCGCCGCGCTGACGCGCGCCCTTGGCCAGCGCCAGTGCGATATTGGCCGGATCGCCCTGCCCGTCCAGCGGCAGGTATACTGCCCCTTTGACGCCTTCGAGGTTGATATGCGGATACAGCTCGGCCACACGCTCGTTGGAAATCTCTTCGACCTCGACACCAAAGGCGCGGGCCATGGCGGCCTGACGGTAAATCTCTTCCTTGCGCTCGTCGGACAGGGCTACGGTGATCGATCCGCAGCGCTTGAAACCGGTGGCCACTCCGGTTTCTTCCTCAAGCGAGCCGTAAAGTTCCTGACTGTACTTGGCCAGCTTGGTCATGTTCGCTGTGGCGCGCAGCTGTGCGATCAGACCCGCCGCGTGCCACGTTGTGCCGCTGGTCAACTGCTTACGCTCCAACAGCACTACATCCGTCCAGCCCTTTTTGGTCAGATGATAGGCAACCGAACATCCGATCACACCGCCACCGATGATGACCACGCGGGCCTTGTTAGGAAGATCAGCCATTCTGATGACTCCGATTTTTCAGGTTTTGCCCAAATTGGCACACAGGATCGACGCGCAATGCACGGAAAACGTCACAACCGCCGCAATTATCACCTTTGCGCCGACTGTCTCTTTTCCCGTCGCAGAACAAACGGCGTCACACCGAAAAAGCTTTTGTAGACGGACGAGAATCCATTTGGAAAACCACAGGCCAGGCCGATCTCGCGCACGCTCATGGTGGTGTTCAAAAGCAGGTTGTTGGCCTTGGCCAGCCGCATTTCGCGATAGAACCCGTTGGGCGTGGTTCCAAAGAACGATCTGAACTTTCGTTCCTGCGAGCGATTTGACAGGTTCAGCAGATCGACGATCTGATTGATCGGCAGAGGGTCTTCGATATTGGCCTGCATCAGTTTGATGCACTGGTCCAGTTTGGCATCCCCCGTTGCGGTGTTCTTGAACCCGGAAAAGGGCTGAAGCGAGGAAAAATCCCGGATGTTCTCGTGCAGCATGATATCGGCGACCGTCATCTTGGCAGGCCCCGAGATGTGCCGACCAATGACCGCCAATGCCACATCAGTCGTGGCCTCCATCCCGGCGCAGGTCACAACGGCCCCCAGTTCGGTTGCCAGCGACAGTTTGGCCTCGAACCGGGCACCGCGCTCGCGCAGGAACGAGGCGTTTTCCCAATGCGTTGCCATCTCGGCAGTGCCCTGTTCGTTGATGTAACGGCTTGCGGCCTCGGCCAGTAGAAACACCTGCGCGCCATTGTAGGTGTAATCCGAAACGATCCGCCCAAGCGACAGCTCTGGCTGATCCGGGTCCGAATTGCCGATCACGAACAGGTAATCGGCTCTTGGGCGGGACAATATCGGCTCGGTCGGTATGGTTGCATTGCTACTGCTTTCAACCGGGCCACCCTTTTGCGACCGATAGGTAAAGCTGAACGGCGGTTGAGGACAGACACGGTTGGCCAGACGCAGAACTTCGACCAGCGAGGCCAGTTCCAGCAACACATAGCCCGGCGCGACAAGAATGTCGAAATGGGTCTGATTGCCTTGTGGCTTGTCGGCTGTTGCGCGGCGCTGCATGCTTGGTCCTTCACACGATCGCGTGCCCGGCGGCACGCAGACGGTCGGCAATTGCCTCGATATGGTCCGGGCCTACTTCGCAGCAACCGCCAACAATCGTGGCCCCCTGGGCGACCCATTTCATGGCGTGTTCGGCATAAGCCTCTGGTCCCAGATCATGCCGGTGTTCCAATGCGTCTACAGTTGGGGCGTCCTGCAGAAACCCGTCTGAGATGCCGGTAAACCCGTTGGCATAGGCCCCAAAGGGCAAGCCCATCGGGGCGAAGATATCCAACGCTGCGGGGATCGCTTCGGGTCGGGAACAGTTTATCAAAAGCGCCTGTGGCCTGTAGCGCGCCACCAGAGGCGCAATATCGCCCAGCGGCTCGCCCGAGCGCAGGCGGGTACCGTCCTCATCCATGACCGACAAGCCAAGCCAGACAGGTTTGCCACTGTTTTGGGTTCCGCGCAGCGTGCCTTCGGCCTCTTGCACTGACGACACGGTTTCGATCAGGAACAGGTCGACACGATGGGTCATCAACTGAACCAGTTCGGCAAATTTTTCAGCCGCCACGTCAGGGTCGGGGTTCAGGTCTGGTCGATAGGATGCCAGCAAGGGACCAAGCGCGCCCGCAATCCGGCCCTGACCGCCATCCCGCGCGCGTTCGGCCTGTGACAAGGCAGCGTCGATCAGCGCCGGCAGTTGATCCTCCAACCCGACACGTTCCAGCCGCGAGCGGTGTACGGCGTAGGTATTAGTCGTCGCAACCGTGGCCCCCCGGCGGAAATATTCGGCGTGAACGTCCCCGACCAGATCCGGATGATCCATCATGACACGGGTCGACCACAGCGGCGTAGGCTTGTCGCCACTGCGTTTGACCAGTTCCTGCCCGATCGAGCCGTCCAGAAGTGTGATATCCGCCATGCGCCTTTCCCCCCTACGGTATCAGAACCAGTTTTCCCGGCAGCGCCTTGGATTGAAATTCCTCCTGCGCCTGAGCGATGTCACGCAGCGGATACGTTTTCGAAATCAAAGGCTTGATGCGGCCTGCGTTCATCAGTTCCACCAATCGCCCGAAAACCTCAAACGCCTGATGCGTGCAGCCGTGTATCGTGATGTCGCGCAGGTAAATCTCGCGCAGGTCAGCCTGAACAATCGGGCCTGCGATGGCCCCGGAAACAGCATAATGCCCGCCGGGTTTCAACGCCCGGATCAGGTCGGGCCAGGCCGGGCCACCGACGACGTCGATCACGATGTCGAACGCCTCGGCAGGCAATGGCGCGTTGCGGTCAAAGGTTTCCGCCGCGCCCTGTGCCTGGACCACTTCCGCCTTGGCCGCGCTAGTGACACCAAAGACGGTCGCGCTGCGAAGTGATGCCAATTGAACCGCAGCCAGACCCACACCCCCCGAAGCCCCGGTGATCAGCACCTTATGCCCGGCGGATACGCCCGCCCGCGTCAGCAGGTTTTCAGCCGTGCCAAAGGCGCAGGGAATGGCGGCAATTTCAACATCAGACAGCGGAGACGTGGTGACGTCATACAAATCATCCGCCTCGACCAGACAATATTGCGCAAAGGCTCCGTCAATTTCCGAACCCAGCGCGATAAAGCCTTGCGGGTTGCCGGGTCGCGGCCGTGGCAGATTGATCGGACAGGTCACGCGTTGCCCGGGTTTGAACGCGGCACCGGGACCAGCAGCTTCAACGATCCCGCAGAGATCGCCGCCCTGAATGCGCGGAAAACTTAAGGCACCGCCCCAGCCGCCCGCCTCGACATCCTGATCGACATCATCCGTCGCGCCCGTCACATCCGAGGAATACCAGCCGACGCGGGTATTGATGTCGGTGTTGTTCACACCCGCAGCGGCGACCCGAACCAGCACCTGCCCCGGGGCGGGCGTTGGCACCGGGATATCCTCGCGCCATTCCAGTGCCTCGGGGCCGCCGTGGCGGGTCAGGTACACACCGGACATTGTTTGAGGAATTGCCATCCGTTTCAGCCTCTAGCTTTGGTCGTCCGGATGGGGCGGAACGGGACCCATCGGTACAATGTCATACCGGGCATTCAGCGCGGCCATCTTTCCCTCATCGGCAAAATCCACCTCGGTCATTGTGGCCAGTTCGGCCAAAAAACCATCAAACCCAGAGGGTTGGAAAATCATCAACATCCGCGCCGGGGCGTTGTCGGCAACGCGGCAGGCATGCGGCACACCCGCTGGCACATGCATCGTTGTGCCACAGGTGCAGCGGTGCCAGTCGCCATCGACATAGAAATCCACCGCGCCTTCCAGAAAGTAAAAGGTTTCCGCATGGGTGTCGTGCCGGTGAAGGCCAAGAGCAAAGCTGGCCTTCAGATTGTCTTCCATCAGCGTGTATGCCCCGCCCGTGTCCTGACCGGACACCTTCACAAAGGTGTGGTCGTTTTCCCAGTCATAGTTGGGACCCTCTCCGGGCCCCAATTTGGCATATCGTTTGCTCATGGCAGTCTCCCGTTTGAACTCAGGCGCGCAGCCGCTCGTTCTCGGGGTCCCAAAGCGGCTTATCTTCCTGTACCACAGCGCGGCACTTCTGACCGTAGATTTCGACCTGCAGCTCGGTTCCCGGCATCGCCAGATCGGCCCGCACCATGCCCAGCGCGATCGAGGCGTTGACGCGGTAACCCCAGGCACCCGATGTGGTTTCGCCCACGATCTGATCGCCATGCCAGATACAGGACATGTAAGGCGCATCCGCATCGCCCGCATCGACGATCAGGGTGACAAAGCGTTTTTTGACGCCCTGCTGTTTTTCGGCCAGTATCGCCGCCTTTCCGGTGAAATCCTCCGGCTTGTCCAGCTTGATGAACCGTTCCAGCCCGCCCTCCAGCAACGAATAATCGGTGGACAGATCGCCCTTCCACGCCCGGTATCCCTTTTCGATGCGCAAGGCGTTCAGCGCATACATGCCAAAGGGTTTCGCCCCTGCATCAATGATCGCATCATAAATGGCAGGCATTTCGGCATTGGCGGCGTGAACCTCCCAGCCCAGTTCCCCAGCAAAGGAGACCCGGATCAGGAACGCTTTTTGCCCGGCAACAGTGCAATGCTGATGGGTCAGCCAGCCCTGAGACAGATCGGCATCGGTGATCCCCGACAAAACGTCCCGCGATTTCGGGCCCGCTACAATCAGCGCATCGCGCTCGGTCGTGGTTTCGCGGATCGTCAGACCCTCGGGCAACGCGCTGCGGATCAGATCGCCGTCATGCCATTGCGCTGTGGCCGCCGTGATCAGAACAAAATTGTCCTCGCCCATGCGCAGGCAGGACAGTTCCGTCAGAATGCGGCCGCGCACATCCGAGACATAGACAAGGTTCATCCGCCCCGCCTTTGGGATGCCACCCGTCACGAACCCGCGCAGCCAGTCATCGGCACCTTCGCCTTGGATCCAGAACCGCGAGAAACCGGGCAAGTCCAGCACACCGCAATGGTCACGCACGGCTTCGCATTCCTCTTTGACGCGCTGCTCCCACGGGCCGGATCGGCCCCAGGTATGCGTCGCCTCAAGCGAGGTATCGTCGCCAGGTTTGGCGAACCAGTTGGCGCGTTCCCAGCCGTTATAGGCCCCCATGACTCCGCCCAGTTCCCTGACCCGTTCATGGACCGGCGACAGCTTCTTGTCGCGCGCGGCGGGCCATTCGTGATGGGGGAAATGCATGGCATATTCATTGCCATAAACCTCCATTCCTTTCTGGTTGCAGTAGTCCTGATCGGTGTAGTCGGTGTAGCGGCTCGGATCGACTGCCCACATATCCCATTCGGTGTGACCGTCGACAATCCACTCGGCCAGCACCTTGCCAGCCCCGCCGCCTTGCGCGATGCCAAAGGTAAAGACGCAGGCCTCGAACGCGTTTTTGACGCCGGGCATCGGACCGATCAGTGGCAGACCGTCGGGAGCATAGGGAATGGGCCCGTTGATGATACGCGACACGCCCGACGTGCCCATCAGCGGCACCCGCTCCATCGCGTCGGTCACGATGTCTTCGATCCGGTCCAGATCGTCATTCCAAAGCTGGAAGCTGAAATCATCCGGCATCTGGTCGTCATCAGACATCCAGTGGCCCTTGCAGTTGGGCTCGTACGGTCCAAGGTTGAAGCCGTTCTTTTCCTGCCGCAGATAATACGAGACATCCACATCCCGCAGCAGGGGCAACTTGCCGCCGTTTTCCTTCGACCAGGCCTCGATCTCGGGAATTTCTTCGGACAGCAGATACTGGTGGCTCATCACCATCATCGGCACGGTGCGCCCGCCATAGGGTTTGAACCATTCACCCACGCGCTGCGCATAATATCCGGCAGCGTTCACCACATAATCGCAGGTGATATCGCCCTTTTCGGTCTGCACAGTCCATGTGCCATCGTCATGCTGGGTCACGCCTGTCGCCGGGGTAAAGCGCAGAATCCGTGCGCCCATGTCCCGCGCGCCCTTGGCCAGCGCCTGCGTCAGCTGGGCCGGGTCAATGTCACCGTCGCTGGGGTCAAACAGCACGCCTTCAAGATCGTGAGTTTCAAGGAACGGGTATTTCGCCTTGGCCTGTTCCGGGGTCCACATCTCCATTTCGATGCCCTGATAGCGGCCCATGGCACAGGCGCGTTCAAACTCCTGTATGCGTTCCTTGGAATGCGCCAGACGCAGCGAACCGGTCTGGTGGTAATTCATCGGATAATCGACCTCGTCCCCCAGGCGCGCATACAGCTCGGTGGAATAGCGCTGCATGTTCATGATCGCCCAAGAGGTCGAAAAGGTCGGCACATTGCCGGCCGCATGCCAGGTGGACCCGGCGGTCAGTTCGTTCTTTTCCAGCAGAACGCAATCGGCCCAGCCGCGCTTGGCCAGATGATACAGCGCTGAGGTTCCTACCACACCGCCGCCGATGATGACCACGCGGGCCTTTGTCGGAAAGTCATTCATGTCTTGTTGTTCCCTGTCACTGTGCCTCTTGAGGCAAGTCGTCCGTGATGTCGTAGTAATCTCCCTTGTCCGCCGCAAAGACATGGCGGCCAAGGGTCAGGCCGGTGGGTTCATTAAGCGAACCCATTGAAACGGCAATCTTGTCCTCGTCATTGTGCTGCCAGAACAGAAACGAACCGCAATTGCTGCAGAATCCGCGTTTGGCGATGCCCGAGGCGCGATACCAGCCCAGCGTATCGCTGGCGGTGAAGTGCAGGTTGTTTTCATGCGTCGCCACCGAGGCCCAGATATGACCCGATTGCTTGCGGCATTGGCCGCAGTGACAGGCCAGCGGTGTTGAAAGCGTGCTGTCGATCGTGAAGGCGACGGAACCGCACAGGCAGGATCCTTTGTGCATGACGTTACTCCCCAGTTGCGGGCGCGGTGCTGGTGCCCAGCAACACGCCATAGATGACGAAACAGGCGGCCATGATCCGGCGCACCCAGACGTTGAAAACCGCCCCCAGTGCCGCCCGGCCCATCAGCGCACCCAGCAGAGTGAACCCGGTATAGCTGAGCGTCGTGATGATCAGAGCAGTGGGCATGATCACCGCCATTTGCTGCCAGATCGGCACGCCCGGCTGCACGAATTGAGAAAAGGCGGCCAGGTATCCTGCGACGCTTTTGGGATTGATCGTGGCAACGGCCAGCGCGTGCAAATAGACATGGCGCGCAGGTCGTTCCGAGGCGGGCGCAGGTTTGGTCGCGTTCATCCAGCCGCGAATGCCCAGCCAGATCAGAAACCCCGCCCCGATCAGCTTGGCAATAAAGAACCCGGTCGGAGAGGCTGCGATCAGCGTGGTAACCCCCAGCGCCGAAAGGATCAGAAATGCGCTGGCCTGCGTCAGGATCGCCAGCACCCCCAGCATCGCGCGGGCAAATGGCAGGCTCATCCCGTTCGAGATGCAGTTGACCGCATTCGGCCCCGGCGTGGTGACAAACACCACCCAGAACAGCGCGAATATGGTCCAGGCCTCGAAACTCATCAATACGCTCCCTCAATACACCGGTGGGGCAATGACCCAGACGGCCACGGCGGGCTCGTCATAGGGGTTTGCCCATTGATAGGGTTCATGTTTGATGCGGAAACTGTCGCCCGGCCCAACGGTAAAGCGGCGTTGGCCGATGGTCAGGTCCAGTCGGCCTGAAACAATATATCCCACCTCTTGTGTCGGTCGGTTGGCCGGAGTTTGCATTCTGGAATGGGGTTCAAAGGTGGAATGCACCATTTCAAAGTCGTCGGTCAGATCGGGCGAGAGCAATTCTTCGATCAACCCCTCTTTGCCTGACCCCATCGGACGTCGCGCGCCGGATCGGACCACATAGCCCTGCTCATCCACCGGGGCGGCGGAATGGGCAAACAGCATCGACATCGGCACACCCAGACATTCAGCGATCTGACGCAGATCGGAAATCGAAGGGTCGGACAAGTCACGTTCGACCTGGCTGAACCAGCCAACCGACCGATCCAGCTGCGCCGCAATCTCGGACAAGGTCAGCCCCCGCGCCTTTCGCAAGGCGCGGATGTCCGCTCCGAGAGTTGCTTTTTGTGGCGCTTGGCTATTCACCGGCTATCCGAATCTCGTGAAAATTATGTTCTGATTTTCACGATGGTGCGAATCGGTGAAAATTCCAAGCGTTTTTTCATTTGCGGGATCGGGCAGCAAAGGATAGGCGTCGCCCATGTGGATTGCGGTGACCTATCTTTGGGCGATCTATGGCCTGACATTACTGGCGTTTGGCCTGGACAAGTTTCGCGCTGGACGCCGAAAACGGCGCATTCCAGAACGTCGTTTATTGTGGCTGTCGGCGCTTGGAGGCAGTCCGGCAGCCGTGCTGGGGCGCTGGATGTTCTCTCACAAGACCCGCAAGCGCGGGTTCTCTGCAACATTGATGATGATCGTGATCATACAGGCGGCGACGGTCTTTTTGATGTAGCTCTATTCGCACATCGTATTGATGTGTTATATTTTGTCTGAAATACAGGAGGATGCGCATTATGGACCGGAAAGCCTTTCTTGCCTGGTTGTCGGAGGTCGACACGTTGAGCGAGGCGCAGAAAGTAGAGGTCGGTGAGGTTCTGGCCGGTCGCCCAGCGGGTGAAGCCTCGGTTGCGGCAGTTGAGCTGGGTGTTGGAGAAGACCGGACCTGCCCGCATTGCGGCGCACACGGTGCAGTGGCCAATGGCAAGTCGCGGGGAATGCAACGCTATCTTTGCCGATCCTGCAATCGAACCTTTGGAGCGGTGACGGGTACACCACTGAGCGGCCTGCACCGCAAGGATCTTTGGCTGACGTTCAGCG
>CAXXPZ010000024.1:0-5576 GCA_963422555.2 uncultured Ruegeria sp. | reverse complement strand
GGTTGGGATATGGATCGGAACATCGGGGTGATCCGCTTCTGTTTTCTGCGCAAAGCGCACATGCAGATCGTCGAGATCAGGCAGGCCGCCAGCCTTGAGTATCTGATCCAGAGCGACAGCAAGTTCCGCCTCGCAAGCGTGTTCATGTGCTTGAACCGCCCCGGGTTTACCGGAGAGTAAAACTCTCAAAGGATGAACCCTATGGAGAAGAAAAAATCACCCCCGAAGTACACGGCTGAGTTTCGCGCCCGCGGCGTTCGGCTTTATAAAGATCATCGCGCGGATTACGCCAGTGACAACGCGGCCTACCACGCGATCGCCGGCCAAAGCTCGGCTGCTCGCCGGACAGTCTCAGAGTCTGGTGCCAGCAGGCGGAGCGCGATGCCGGCGAACGCGATGGGCTGACCAGCGAGCAGAAGGCACGTCTGAAAGTCCTGGAACGTGAGGTCAAGGAACTGCGCACGCGGCCAATGAGATCCTGAAGAAGGCCTCTGCGTATTTCGCTCAGGCGCAGCTCGACCGCCCAATTCCGGAAATGATCGCATTCATCGATAATCATCGGGACGAGTTCGGTGTCGGGGTCGATCTGCAGGGTGCTGCCGATCGCGCCATCGTCCTATTATGCGCGTCTGTCTATCCGGCGCAGCCCGGACAAAGCCTCGGATCGGGCCAGGAAGGACGATAAGGATGCGCGGGAAATCCAGCGCGTCTTTGATGCCAGCCGGGGGACGCTATGGCGCGCGCAAGGTATGGCATCAACTGCGCCGGGAAGGCTATGACATCGCACGCTGCACGGTGGAACGCCTGATGAAAGTCATGGGGTTGCAGGGTGTTACACGCGGGCCAAGAAGAAGACCACGATCCCGGACCCTGCACAGGCCTGCCCGGAAGACAAGGTCAATCGCGGCGTTCACGGCCACCGCACCAAACCAGCTCTGGGTCTCCGACTTCACCTATGTGTCGACCTGGGCCGGGATGGTCTACGTGGCCTTTGTCATTGATGTCTTTGCGCGCAAGATCGTGGGCTGGCGGGTGTCCACGTCCATGACCACCAGCTTCGTGCTGGACGCGCTGAACCAGGCGATCTGCCAACGAATACCATCACAGGCAGACGGGCTCATTCACCATTCGGACAGGGGGTCGCAATACCTGGCGGTTCGGTACACAGAGCGGTTGGCCCAGGCCGGGATCGACGCATCGGTCGGCAGCGTCAGGAGACAGCTATGACAACGCCCTGGCAGAAAGCATCATCGGCCTGTTCAAGACCGAAGTCATTGAGTTCTTCGGCACATGGAAAACGGTTGGCCAGGTTGAGTGGGAAACCCTGGACTGGGTCAGCTGGTACAACAACAAGCGGCTGCACGGCGCGATCGGGCACCGGCCGCCACAAGAACTGGAGGACGCATTCTATGCAAACCTGAACACCCTTGATAAAGTCGCCTGAGTCTTGAGCAAAAAAGTCTCCGGTAAACCCGGGGCGGTTCAGAGCGATGAAGCGCCGCCATGCCTCCACAGTCTCGAAGTCAGAAACTGCCGCGCAGAAGCAGCGCTTGTTCCAGACGCGCCTTGAGGTGTCCATGGCGGCTTTCGATGGAGCCGTTCTCGTGGGCGATGCCGCGATTGTTTCGGGTCGGTTCCATGCCATAATCGGCACACAGCGCCTCGTACCGCGCCCGCAAATCCTCATCAACATCCTTCTTCCTGTTGCCAAAGGCAGCTGACAGGCTGTCCGAGCGGTGCTCACGTGGTGCTCCGCCCACCTGCCACAGGGCATTCTGCAGTCCGCAGGCCAGCGCGGTAAAACTCTCCCCGCCAAGAACAACTTCGGCATATTCCCAGCCGGAGAAAACCAGGGTGAAGTGATAAACCCGGTGCGCGAATGGCTGACCCGCGATAGTGACGTTCAAATCATCGGCCTTGAAGAAATCCGACATCCCTTGCCGGCCCGGCGGATGTGTCTGGCGGAAGATGACGTCCCGATCCGGGCCATGTTCTGCGCGCCAGGCACGCATACGCCGTTCCAACGTGCGACGCGCCTTGCCCAGATTACGGTCCGGGTGCCGGAGTTGTAGCTCTTCCAGGATCGCAAACGGACGCAGATGGGGCTGCTTTTCCAGAAGAGGAACAACAACCTCCTCCCAAATCCCGGCTAACGGATCCGGTTTGCCGCCGCCGTGACGGCGTTCTTGTTTCTTTTGCGATGGCGGGCGCGGGTCCCGGTCAATGCGCGATCCGGTGCTCGAACTGAAAACCGGCTTTCACGGCCGCTATGTTCTGGGTGTATTGAGTCCGAAGTTTCATGTAGTCCTCGTATTGTCGGTCGGTGATAAAACGCCCAGGCATCCAATCCTCTTTCTGGTTTGAAGATTGGAAAATCCTGACCGCTGTCACCGCCAACCGCACGGATAAAATCCGCGCGAGATTTTGGCGAAAGCTCCAGTCGGGCTACGCCCTCCTTATGCTTTCGCCAAAATCACCCACCTGCAATGTCGCTGACTTTCATGAGCGGTGTCGCTGGACACAATGTATTCAATCGGAGATTTGTCCTGCCAGACCGGCGTTAAAATACCTACAATCAGGTTTTACGAGGACAAGGGGCTGATGCCCCGGCCCCAGCGCACCTCCGGAAATCAGCGCCGGTATGATCAGGCAGCTTTGCGGCGGTTGCGCTTCATCCGCCACACCCGGGACCTTGGATTGCCCCTGATTGACATTGAGGCGCTGCTGACGCTTGAGGGTGCGCGCGGAGACGACCTGGACCGCGCGCATGACATCGCACAGCGTCAATTGACCGATCTGCGCGACCGGATTGCGCGCCTGAAAACGGCTGGAGACAGAGTTGGAACGCATCACACAAGCCTGCGATGGCCACCACCACCACGTTTGCGCCGTGCTACATGCTTTTGGAGATCACGCAGTTTGTGACGGCGCGCATTGACGCCGCCATCAGAGCCTTAGGTCAGTGCTGCCCGGACTTTTTCGGCATGTTCCGCAATCACATCGAAATCGCCCATATTTCCCGGCGGGCGCATGGAAACACCTTCGAGACGGGGCAGTACGTGGAAATGCAGGTGAAAGACTTCCTGTCCCCCCGCCGCCTCGTTGAACTGCTGAATGGTGACGCCGTCCGCGTCAAAGGCCGATTTTGGCTGCTTGCGACAGTTTCTGAACCGTCGCAATCACCGCTGTCAGTTGCTCGGGCGAGGCGTCCAGCACGTTGCGGCAGGGCGTTTTCGGGATCACCAGCAGATGCCCGTCCGTGCGCGGCATGATGTCCATGAAGGCCAGCGTGTCGTCATCCTCGTACACACGGTTTGCGGGGATTTCCCCGCGCAGGATCTTGGCAAAGATGTTTTCGGAATCATAGGCGGTCATCTGGTGTCTCCGGTGGTGAGAGGTGCCAATCTTCTGCGTCCCTGCCCGCTGGTGGTCAAGGTTGATTTTGCACCCAACCGGGTTCTCTTGAAGTTTCGCGGGCAATGCCCAAATTGACCGCAAGACAGGATCGAAACGCGCAGGGCAGCATCTGCCCCGCGACAATTAATCTTGATCCATATCAAACTCGACCATTGAAGGTCGCCCCCGTGCAATCTAAAACCAGCAGGAATCCCGCGCGTTGGAGAGGTCCGACAGCGCGGCGCAGTTGCAACAGGAGGCACCTATAATGGCAGACGCAGCCATTCATGGTCACGACCATGAAGACGAGCGCAGCTTTTTCCAGCGCTGGTTCATGTCGACCAACCACAAGGACATCGGGATACTTTACCTGGTCGTCTCGGCACTTGCCGGTCTGATTTCGGTTCTGATGACCGTTGTCATGCGGATCGAATTGATGGAGCCGGGGGTGCAGCACATGTGCCTGGAAGGGTTCCGCCTGTTTGGCAGCGGTGCCGAGCTTTGTACCCCGAACGGACATCTGTGGAACGTGATGATCACCTACCACGGTGTTCTGATGATGTTCTTCGTGGTCATCCCCGCCCTGTTCGGAGGATTTGGCAACTATTTCATGCCGTTGCAGATCGGCGCGCCGGATATGGCATTCCCGCGGATGAACAACCTGTCCTTCTGGTTGTATGTCGCCGGTACGTCGCTGGGCATCGCCTCGCTGTTGGCACCGGGCGGTAACGATCAGGCCGGTTCGGGGCGTCGGCTGGGTTCTGTATCCACCGCTGTCGACGACCGAAGGTGGCATGTCCATGGACCTTGCGATCTTCGCCGTGCACGTATCGGGCGCCTCCTCGATCCTCGGCGCGATCAACATGATCACCACCTTCCTGAACATGCGTGCCCCGGGCATGACCCTGTTCAAGGTGCCGCTGTTCAGCTGGTCGATCTTTGTCACAACGTGGCTGATTCTGCTGTCGCTGCCGGTTCTGGCGGGCGCGATCACCATGTTGCTGATGGACCGCAACTTTGGCTTTACCTTCTTTGATCCTGCCGGTGGCGGCGATCCGATCCTGTATCAGCACATCCTGTGGTTCTTTGGTCACCCCGAAGTGTACATCGTGATTCTGCCCGGGTTCGGCATCATCAGCCACGTGATCGCCACCTTCTCACGCAAACCGATCTTCGGTTACCTGCCGATGGTCTGGGCGATCATCGCAATCGGTGTGCTGGGCTTTGTCGTGTGGGCGCACCACATGTACACCGTCGGCCTGTCGCTGCGTCAGCAGGCCTATTTCATGCTGGCCACGATGGTCATTGCGGTGCCCACAGGGGTCAAGGTCTTTTCGTGGATCGCGACCATGTGGGGCGGCTCGATCGAGTTCAAGACGCCAATGCTGTTTGCCTTTGGCTTCCTGTTCCTGTTCACCGTTGGCGGTGTGACTGGCGTGGTTCTGAGCCAAGCCGGTGTAGACCGGGCGTATCACGACACCTACTACGTTGTTGCGCACTTCCACTATGTGATGAGCTTGGGTGCGGTGTTCGCGATCTTTGCCGGGGTCTACTTTTACTTTGGCAAGATGACCGGGCGTCAATATTCCGAGTTCTGGGGCAAGGTTCACTTCTGGCTGTTCTTCATCGGCGCCAACCTGACCTTCTTCCCGCAGCACTTCCTGGGCCGTCAGGGCATGCCACGCCGTTACATCGACTACCCCGAGGCTTTCGCCCAGTGGAACATGGTTTCGTCGATTGGAGCATTCGTGTCCTTCGCCTCGTTCCTGCTGTTCTTCGGTATCGTGTTCTATGCGCTGTTCCGCGGCGCGCGGATCACCGAGAACAATTACTGGAACGAATATGCCGATACCCTGGAATGGACCCTGCCCTCGCCGCCGCCCGAACACACGTTCGAGCAGCTGCCCAAGCAGGAAGACTGGGACAAGGGCCACGCGCACTGATCCCCGTTGAATTCCCGGAAAAACCCCGCCCCAACCGGCGGGGTTTTTTCATTTCCAACCCTGCCCCCGCGACCGGTTCTGGCGGGCGCATCGCCAGATGGGTAAAAATAGTCTATTCTGGATCGCGCAACTTCTCCTGCAAACCGGAGGTTCCAGATGCCAGAAATCGACTTTTGGTTCTCAATCGGTAGCACCTACAGCTTCCTGACGGTCACGCGACTGGATGACTGGTGTGAC
>CAXXPZ010000023.1:0-27417 GCA_963422555.2 uncultured Ruegeria sp. | reverse complement strand
AATCGATACAGGTCATATTGTTGTCGATAGCGCGCTGGTGTTCGGATGCGGCGCGGGTTTCTTGAAGGGTGAAATCCATATAGTCGAAATTGTGGCAGTTGCGGCATTCGCGGCTGTCGGATTCTTTCATCTTTTTCCAGACGGCTGACGCCATGCTCAGACGATGCGCCTCGTATTTCTCGGGCGTGCTGATGGTGCCGACCATCTCGTGATAGACGTCCTTGACGGCCATGATCTTGGCCTTGATCTTGTGGTTCCACTCGTGCGGAACGTGGCAGTCGGAACAGATCGCACGCACACCGGAGTGATTGTTATAGTGGATGGTCTCTCGGTACTCGCCCAGATTGGTTTCCATCGTGTGGCAGGAGGTGCAGAACTCTTCGGTGTTCGTCAGCTCCAGCGCCCAGTGAAACCCACCCCAGAACATGATGCCCGCCAGAAACCCGGCAAGCAGGGTGAACCCGACACTCAGGACGGCGATCGGGCTCCAGAACCAGTCCCAGAGACGGCGGATGAAACCACGTTTTTCTTGGGGCTCGGCCATATCGCGTGCTCCTTGTACGATCTGAGATTAGTTGCCGGAGGAAGGCTGGAAGACGTTGTCAACCAGCGGCGGGGTGTCTGCCTGCGGCACGTGACACTGGTTGCAGAAATACCGCGTGCCGGCGATGTGATCCAATTCGCGACCTTCGCGATCCAGATAATGCGTCATCGACAGGGTGGGCGCGTTCCGCTCACCCGCCTTGGTCCAGTCATGGCAGGACAAGCATTGATTGGTACGAATGTCGATCTGGTATTGCTCGACCGAATGCGGGATCAGCGGCGGCTGCTGGCGATAATTGCGCTGCATGCGGCCTTCGATATTGCGATGCACCTGATCCAAAATCGCCGGTTCATCCACTTCGGCACCGCGCAGGCTGTTAACCGAGGCAGATTGCGCAAGCGCCAGGCCACCGAGGAGCAGCGGCGGGATCAGGGCAAGGCCCAACAGGGTCGACTTTTTCATCTTCTCACTCCTTCAAAAGGATCTTGATGCACCCGACCCGGGCGCGACGATGGGTTCGGTTGGTACGACAGGCAGCGTGAGGATGCCTGTCGTTCAGGCGCGCTCGACCTTGCAGGCGCATTTCTTGTAATCGGTCTCTTTCGACAGCGGGCATGTAGCGTCGAGCGTCAGCTTGTTGGTCAATTGGCCCTCGTCAAACCACGGCATAAAGACCAGCCCGCGCGGCACCTTGTTACGGCCCCGGGTCTCGACGCGGCTGGCAACTTCACCCCGGCGCGTCGACAGCACGATTTCCTGCCCGCGCCGTACACCGCGTTCCCGGGCATCTTCGGGGTGCATGTAAACCACGGCGGCAGGATAGGCGCGGTGCAGCTCGGGCACGCGACGCGTCATCGACCCGGAATGCCAGTGTTCCAGAACGCGACCGGTGCAGAGCCACAGGTCGTATTCCTCATCTGGTATTTCGGGCGCGGGTTCGAAGGGCGCAAAGATGATCTTGGCTTTGCCATCCTTGTGGCCATAGAACTTTACATCAGCACCCTCGGGCACATAAGGGTCATAGCCTTCGCGGAAACGGTACAGTGTTTCCTTACCGTCCACGACCGGCCAGCGCATACCTCGGACCTCGTGATAGGTCTCGAACGGTGCCAGATCATGCGCGTGACCGCGCCCGAACTCGGCATATTCCTCGAACAGGCCTTTTTGTACGTAGAACCCGAAATGTTCAGATTCGTCATTGTCGAACCCTTCGGTGGTTTCCGACAGCGGGAATTGATCGACGGTGCCATTGGTGTAAAGCACATCGAACATGGTCTTGCCGCGATGTTCGGGCATCTTGGCCAGCAACTCTTCGCCCCAGACCTCTTCGACGGTGAAGCGTTTCGAGAATTCCATCAGCTGCCACAGGTCCGATTTTGCCTCACCCGGGGCCTTGACCTGCTGCCGCCAGAATTGGGTGCGGCGTTCGGCATTGCCATAGGCGCCTTCTTTTTCGACCCACATGGCGGTGGGCAGGATCAGATCGGCAGCCAGAGCTGTGACCGTGGGATAAGGGTCTGACACGGCGATGAAGTTTTCCGGGTTGCGATAGCCGGGATAACCTTCTTCGTTGATGTTGGGCGCAGCCTGCATGTTGTTGTTGCACTGCACCCAATAGGCGTTCAATTCGCCATCCTTCAGCTTGCGGTGCTGCAATACGGCGTGGAACCCCGGTTTGGGCGGAATGGTCCCTTCGGGGATTTTCCACGCGGTTTCGCAGATTTCGCGGTGTTCATCATTATTGACCACCATGTCGGCGGGCAGACGGTGGGCAAAGGTGCCGACCTCGCGCGCCGTACCACAGGCCGAAGGCTGCCCGGTCAGCGAGAAGGGCGAGTTGCCGGGCTCAGAAATCTTGCCGACCAGAAGATGCACATTATACATCAGAGAATTCGCCCACGACCCGCGCGTATGCTGGTTGAACCCCATGGTCCAAAGGCTCATGACCTTGCGGTTCGGATCGGCATATTGCTGGGCAAGCTTTTCAAGCTTGTCGGCGGGAACGCCCGACAATTCGGCGGTGTATTCCAGCGTATAGGGGGCCACGGCTTCGGCATAATCCTCAAAGCTGATGGTTTCCAGCTTGCCCGAGTCCGGGTTCGCGGCCTCTTGCTGCAACGGGTGGGTGTCGCGCAGGCCATAGCCGATATCCGTGTCGGTCTTGGTGATGTTGACGTGCTTTTTGACGAACTCTTCGTTCACCGCGCCGTTCTGAATGATGTAGTTGGCGATATAATTCAGGATCGCCAGATCGGTTTGTGGCTCGAACACGATGCCATTGTCCGCCAGCTCGAATGAGCGGTGCTCAAAAGTCGACAGCACATGTACCTCGCATCCGGGTTTGGTCAGGCGCGTGTCCGTCAGGCGCGACCACAGGATCGGGTGCATCTCGGCCATGTTCGAGCCCCAGAGCACGAATGTATCGGCGGCCTCCAGATCGTCATAGCAGCCCATCGGCTCGTCAATGCCGAAGGTGCGCATAAAACCCACCACGGCAGACGCCATGCAATGCCGCGCATTAGGGTCGATATTGTTCGAGCGGAACCCGGCCTTCATCAGCTTTGAAGCAGCATAGCCTTCCCAGACCGTCCACTGGCCTGACCCGAACATGCCGACGCTGGTCGGGCCTTTCTTGGCCAAGGCCTCTTTCCACTTGGCGGCCATGACGTCAAAGGCTTCGTCCCAGCTTACGGGTTCAAATTCACCGTTCTTGTCATATTCGCCATTGGTTTTGCGCAGCATCGGTGTGGTCAGGCGGTCCTTGCCATACATGATCTTGGACAGGAAATAGCCCTTGATGCAGTTCAGGCCGCGATTGACCAACGCATCCGGGTCGCCTTGCGTGGCGACGACGCGGCCCTCTTTGGTGCCCACCAGAACCGAGCAGCCGGTGCCGCAGAACCGACAAGCGGCCTTGTCCCAGCGAATATCAGGGGTTCCGATCTGTGCGTTGGCCTGCCCGGTGGCAAGCGGAATACCCGCGGCTGACGCGGTGGCGGCAGCTGCAGTTGATTTCAAAAAGGTCCGGCGGGATTCAGAGATGGTCATGACGTGGGTCTCCGGCTTTAGATCTGGCGAGATGCGTTAAGGTGCGGACGGGTCTCCGCAATGTCTTCGAAATGGTGATAGGTCAGGGTCAATGAGATCACGCCCGGGATCTGATGCAGATCCATGATCGTTTCTGACGCGAGACGCGTGTCCGTGTCTTCGACCACGACGACAAACCGGCCGTCATCGGACGCAGCGTGGATTTCCACCCCGTCCACGCCGGTGATCGCATCCCGCGCACTCTGCGTCGAATCGGGCGCGACATGGACCAGACAGCCGCAAATGTTCATTGGGTGACCTCCGGGGTTGGTTGAATGTGCTGTTCGAAATTGACCGCGCCGACCGGGCAGGCACTGGCGCAGGCGCCGCAACCGGTACAGGCCTCGGCATCCAGCACAGGTTCATACCGCCCCCCAAGCTGAGGACGAAAGCGCAGCGCATCCTCGCCGCAAGCATCCTGACAGATTCGGCAGCTGACGCCGTTCATGGACAGGCAGGATGCGGTGAAATTTGCACGCCACGGCCAATCCGCCGCGCGTTCGGCATCCAGCGCACCTGTCGGGCAAGCTGTGGCACAATCCCCGCAAAACGTGCAGGGGCCCGTGTCGAAGCGGACAGCGGGCCATCCCTGACCATCTATGGATATGATATTCTCGGGACAGGCCTGAACACAGTCGTCGCAATCCTGGCACCGGTCAAAAAACCCGTCGCTTACGGCACCGGGCGGCCGGATGGCGGACCGATCCGGTCGCAGCACTTGGCCACGTAAAAATGCGCGTCGGCTTGCTAGCTTGTTCATTTGCTTGCCACCTTTGGGTCAGAGGACAACACGGTGGATGCCCCTGCGCAAGCCTTAGACTAGCACGACAAATTCGAAATTGACCTAGATCATTTCCGTTCTGCTTAAAATTTAATCATAAATATGAATTTATACGATTTCATTGTTGTCAAGCGGTTGTCCAGTGGCCCAGACGGGTGGCTTGGGATTGGTCAGTCTGACCGTCTCAGGCCCGCTTTTCTCCGATGGTCGCCACGCCCAGCACCGACAGGACCTTGGCCTCGATCTGCTCCGCATTCATTCCTGCGGTTTTGTACATATCCGCCGGGCTGGACTGATCAATGAAGGTGTCGGGAAAAACCATCGACCGGTATTTCAGCCCCCGGTCAAACACACCCTCATCCGCCAGCATTTGGGCCACGTGACTGCCAAACCCGCCAATGGCGCCTTCTTCCACGGTGATCAGCGCCTCGTGATTTGCAGCCAGATCAAGGATCAGATCACGGTCCAGCGGCTTTGCAAAACGGGCATCCGCGATCGTGGGCGTGATGCCACGGGCGGACAATGCCTCAGCCGCCTTCTGAACTTCGGCCAGGCGGGTGCCAAAGGACAGCAGGGCAACGCGGGCACCCTTCTGGATCAGGCGGCCCTTGCCGATCTCAAGAACCTCACCCCGTTCGGGCAGGTCAACACCAACACCTTCGCCACGCGGATACCGGAACGCAATCGGCCCCTCATCATGAGCGGCAGCGGTGGCGATCATATGCATCAACTCGGCCTCATCCGCAGCGGCCATGACGACCATACCGGGCAGAATGGCCAGATAGGCAATATCGAAAGATCCTGCATGGGTCGCACCATCCGCGCCAACCAGACCCGCACGATCAATGGCAAACCGAACCGGCAAGCGCTGAATCGCAACGTCGTGCACCACCTGATCATAGCCACGCTGCAAAAAGGTCGAATACATGGCACAGAACGGTTTCATCCCACCCGCAGCCAGCGCAGCTGAGAATGTGACGCCATGCTGTTCGGCAATCGCCACGTCAAAGCAACGCGACGGATAGCGTTCGGCAAACAGGTTCAGCCCGGTACCGTCCGGCATGGCGGCAGTGACCGCCACAATCTTGTCGTCCCGCGCGGCCTCATCCACCAAGGTCTTTCCAAAGACCGAAGTATAAGACGGCGCGTTCGAGGGTGTCTTTTTCTGTTCACCCGTCACCAGATCGAACTTGGCAGTCGCGTGCCCTTTGTCGCGTGCCCGCTCGGCCGGGGCATAGCCCTTGCCCTTTTTCGTCAGGATATGGATCAGGATCGGCCCGCTGGCCCGCGCCTTGACCGTGCGCAGAACCGGCAGCAACTGATCCATGTCATGCCCGTCAATCGGCCCGATATAGGAAAAGCCCAGCTCTTCGAACAAAGTGCCGCCAACAGCCATGCCCTTCAGCATCTCTTTGGCGCGCTTGGCCCCTTCGCGGAAGGGTTCGGGCAACAGTGAAGCCGCGCCCTTGGCCGCAGCCTTGAGGTCGTGAAACGGTTCCTCGGCATAGATGCGGGACAGATACGACGACAACGCCCCGACGGGCGGCGCAATGCTCATCTCGTTGTCATTCAGGATCACGATCAGGCGTTTGCCCAGATGACCCGCGTTGTTCATCGCCTCAAAGGCCATGCCCGCCGACATCGACCCGTCACCGATCACAGCAATCGCGTCGCCCAGACCCTCGGGCGTCACGCCGCCCAGATCGCGCGCAACGGCAAAGCCCAGCGCGGCGCTGATCGAAGTCGAGCTGTGGGCTGCGCCAAACGGGTCATAAGGGCTTTCGCTGCGCTTGGTGAAACCGCTCAGCCCGTCTTTCATGCGCAAGGTACGGATGCGATCGCGCCGCTCGGTCAGGATTTTATGGGGATAACACTGATGCCCCACATCCCACACGATCTTGTCGCGGGGCGTGTCGAAGACCGCGTGCAGGGCGGCCGTCAGCTCGACCACGCCCAGACCAGCGCCCAGATGACCGCCGGTCACCGAAACCGCCGAAATCGTCTCGGCCCGCAACTCTTGCGCCAACTGGCGCAGCTGGTCATCCGAAAACTGCTTAAGGTCCGCAGGGCGGTTCACAAGGTCCAGCAGCGGCGTGTGCGGGCGTTCAGACGTCATGGTTGGCGCATTCCTGGCGGCTTAGCTGTCCCGGGCAATAACGAAGCGGGCGGCTGCGTTCAAGGTTTCTGCCGCAGGCCCGTACCCTTCCAACGCCGCACAGGCCTGATCCACAAGATCGGCAGCGCGGACTCTGGCGGCATCCAGACCCAGAAGCGAGACAAACGTTGCTTTGCCCGCCTCGGCATCCTTTTGCAGGCGTTTTCCGGCCTTTTCGGCATCACCTTCTACATCCAAGATGTCATCAGCAATTTGAAAAGCAAGACCAAGGGCCTGGGCATATCGGCGCAGCGGCTTTGGATCGGCCTGTGCCAGCCGCGCTCCGGCGCAGGCCGACCACTCGATCAATGCACCGGTTTTGCCTGCCTGAAGTCGCGTGATGTCGTCCAGCGTCAGCGGATCAGGCGTGGTCTCGGCGGCCATATCCAGCGCCTGCCCCAGAACCATCCCCTGCGCGCCGCTTGCTTTGGCCAGTGTTAGAGCCATTTCTGCGCGAATTTCCACAATCCCGACCTCGGGGTGCAGGCAAAGCTCAAAGGCAAGCGTCTGCAGTGCGTCGCCCGCAAGAACGGCAGTTGCATCGTCCCCATTTTACGTGCACCGTCGGCCTGCCGCGCCGCAGGTCGTCATCATCCATGCATGGCAGATCGTCATGAACCAGAGAATAGGCGTGCAGCGCCTCGATCCCGGTGGCAGGCCAGATTGCCTGCGCCGGATCAACCCCGTGCAAGCGCGCGCTTTCCAGCACAAGAAACCCGCGCAATCGCTTACCGCCCTGCGTGGCATAGGCCATCGCCCGTGTCACATCCAGATCGTCCAGCCCGCCCAGAACCAGATCGAACTGTTCCTGAATGCGCGCCGCATCCTGCGCCAGTCTTTCGCGAAACATTTACTGACCTTCGACAGGGGTCGTCCCGGTCGGCTGACCATCGGCGTCCAGAGTGATCGCGGCCACCTTTTCCTCGGCCCGCTTCAACTCATCCTCGCAGCGTTTCTTCAACAACGCCCCGCGTTCATACAGCGCGATGGACTGGTCCAGCGCCACATCACCGCGTTCCAACTGGCCGACCACGGCCTCAAGCTCTTTCATCGCCTGCTCGAAAGTCATCTGTTCAACAGGAGTATCGGTCATCGTGCTGCTCTCATCAGTTCTTCCACATGGGCGCGCGTCGCCTCGGCCAGCGCGTTCAGATCATACCCACCTTCCAAAGTCGAGACGATACGCCCGTCACAAATCTCATCCGCGATCTTGCATAACTGGGCGGTGATCCAAGCAAAATCGCTGGTGGACCAGTTCAGATTGGCCAACGGATCATCCTGATGCGCGTCGAAACCCGCCGAAATAATGATCAGTTCAGGCTTGAACGCCCGCAGACGCGGAAAGGCCTGCGTTTCATAGGCCGACCGCATCTCGGCCCCACCCGATCCGGGCGGCAAAGGCATATTCAGCACGGTTTCATAGGCACCGGTTTCATCCGGGCGCCCCGAACCGGGCCATAACGGCATCTGCTGACTGGTGATCACCAGCGCGCGCCGCTCGTCCCACAAAAGGTCCTGAGTGCCATTGCCATGATGCACGTCGAAATCCACCACCGCCACCCGCGACAGCCCGTGATGGTCCAACGCGTGTTTGGCAGCCAGCGCGGCGTTGCCGAACATGCAGAATCCCATGGCCGTTTCCACTTCAGCATGATGGCCGGGCGGACGGATGGCGCAGAACGCGTTCGAGGCCTCGCCGCCAACCACAAGATCCACCGCCCGCACCACAGCCCCTGCAGCGCGATACGCCGCATCCACCGACCCCGGCGACATGAAGGTATCGCCGTCAATCTGGGCGAAACCGTCGGCAGGGCGATTGTCGAGGATATCACTGATATGGTTTTGCGGGTGAATGCGCAGCAGATCGTCATCTGCGGCCAGCGGCGCCGTCACACGTTTCAAATCCAGCGTTTCCAGCGCGTGAAGCACATGCTCCAGCCGCGCGACGCGCTCAGGGTGGCCCTGCGGCGTCACGTGACCAAGGCAGTCCGCATGGGTCAAAAGGGCGGTTGTCATCGGGATCCCATCTTCATCTGGCCAAAAATACCTTCGCCGAAGGCAAAAAATCGCCGCGCAGCGGCTATGTCAATCCGGTGCCAGCATATATCCGGCGCCCCGCACGGTCTGCAGATAACGCGGCTGTTTTGAATCCTGCTCAATTTTGCGGCGCAACCGGGTGATCTGAACATCAACCGCCCGCTCCTGCGCCTGACCTTTGTCGCGGCCCAGATCCTCGACCAGTTTTGCACGGCTAATCGGTTCCCCCGGTTGGGCCGAGAATATCTTCATCAACTGGCTTTCGGTGGCCGTCAGACGCACCGGCTCTTCACCCTGCCACATCTCGCCACGTTCGATGTCATAGCGGATTGGGCCCAGGTGCAGAATCTTGGTCGCGGCGTCCTGTGCCGGTGTTTCCGGCATTCGCCGCAGAATCGCATTGATCCGCAACAGCAATTCCTTGGGCTCGAACGGTTTGGCCAGATAATCATCGGCCCCGGCCTCAAGCCCGGCAATTCGATGTTCGGTCTCGCCCTTGGCTGTCAACAGCAGGATCGGCGTCGTATGGGTATCGCGCAACGCACGGGTCAGGCTGACGCCATCTTCTCCGGGCATCATCACGTCCAGCACGATCATATCGAAGTCCAACCCCGACAACACCCGCCGCGCGTGGGCCGCATCCCGCGCCGAGGTCACCAGAAACCCGCTGCGCATCAGGAATTTCTTGAGCAGATCACGAATACGCTCGTCATCGTCGACAATCAGAAGATGGGCGTCCATATCGCTCATGAAGTCGTATCCCGCAGTTTGGCATATGCATGACGCATATCAGCATCCATCATTGCTTCAAGCACTTTGCGAAATCCGGCCACGGCTTCGGGGCCAGCATCCTTGTAGGCCGCCCGCATTCGCGCGCGCTGTGCGTCGGACAATCTGGTCTCCAGCGCTCCGCCCTTTTCCGTCAGAAACAGGTGGCGTTCGCGCTTGTCCGCTGTTCCAACCCGGCTTTCCACCAAACCGTCCTCGATCAGCGTACGCAAAACACGATTCAGCGACTGTTTCGTGACCCCAAGGATGGCCAGCAGATTGTTCACCGTCGTACCCGGTGCCCGGTTGATAAAGTGGATCGCCCGGTGATGCGCGCGGCCATAGGCCAGCTGCGCCAGTATTCGGTCTGGATCAGCGGTAAAGCCGCGATAGGCAAAAAACATCGCTTCGATCCCCTGCCGTAACTGCTCATCCGTCAGAAACAACAGGCTTTCACCGCCAAAGGCCGGAGCGGGGCGGATTTCGGACATAGCGCGCCTCATTCGTTACACGGGTCGACTTTATGTCAGCGTTATTGACATTCCAAGGGCGGACAGGTATCGAATCGCAGCTTTTTCGCAACTTTATGTCCACTCCGGACTTAAATAGCGCAACAATTGCAAATTCCGAGAGGTTCAGGAGGTTCGCATGGCGGGATATGATGATCGTGACGGTGTCATCTGGATGGATGGAGAGCTGGTGCCATGGCGGGATGCCAATGTGCACATCCTGTCTCATGCGATGCACTATGCCTCGTCCGTATTCGAGGGTGAGCGCGCTTATAACGGTAAGATCTTCAAAAGCCGGGAACATTCCGAACGGCTGATCGCCTCGGCCGAGGCGCTGGATATGCCGATACCCTTTTCGGTGGACCAGATCGAAGCCGCCAAAGAAGAGGCACTGACGGCCAGCGGCCTTCAAGACGCCTATGTTCGTGCGCTGGTCTGGCGCGGCTCCGGTGAAGACATGGGTGTTGCCTCGGCAAAGAACCCGGTGCGTATGGCCATTGCCGTCTGGCCGTGGGGTGCCTATTACGGTGACGCCAAGATGCGGGGCGCCAAGCTGGACATCGCCGAATGGAAACGCCCCAGCCCTGAAACCATCCCGGTTCACGCCAAAGCGGCTGGACTTTACATGATCTGCACCATTTCCAAGCACAAGGCCGAGGCCAAGGGGTGCTCGGATGCGTTGTTCATGGACTGGCGCGGTTATGTGGCCGAAGCGACCGGAGCGAATGTTTTCTTCGTCAAGGATGGTGAAGTTCATACGCCGCTGGCCGATTGCTTTTTGAACGGTATCACCCGTCAGACGGTCATTCAGATGCTGAAAGACAAAGGCGTCACCGTCCATGAACGCCGCATCAAGCCAGAAGAAATGGCAGAATTCGAACAATGCTGGCTGACCGGCACCGCCGCCGAAGTCACCCCAGTGGGACAGATCGGCGATTACATGTTCGAGGTCGGCGACCTGACCCGCGAAATTGCCGAAGACTACGAAAAACTGGTGCGTAGTTAATATATGGAGTTCGGGCGCATGTTGCTTGCGCCCGATTTAACCTAAGTGTTTTCCTTAATCCACTTAGAGATCTTGTCAGAATGACCAATCCAAGCTGCTTCACCAGTTAGTGTTGCAACGAAGAGTTTGTCATTTGCGTCGAGGCAAAGTTTTAAGTTGTCCCGAATCTGAGCTGCGGACTTTTCCGATTTGATTATCCAAACCGATCCTTGGAGGTGGCAGTAATAGCCATAACTCCTTAGCTTCGCAGTTACGCAATCGTAGTTTTGGCCGGATTTGATCAGGTCATAAGTTACAACAAAGGTTGACATGCCGATACTCCTTGTTCTGGCATCAATCAAGAGGACCGAGCCTTGACGGAGCAACACATTTCATGAGATTCTTGAAATGTGCCTAGACAGCACCCCGTGCGCAAGCGCGGCTCGGCGCCGAGGAATCTCCTCGGTGCCTTCATTTTATCCACAGGGTAGCTTTGAGTCGAGTCTATCCTATGGCGACATGCAATATCTGGGTTGGAACACAGATTTGGTAGTGGGATAAAAGAAAGAAAAAGGTAACTACCCAGCTACCCCTCTGACTGAATTCAATATGACATTCTTTGCGGACGAGGTGGTCGAGCGCTGCATCGGCAAGAATCAACCAAAATCATCGTGGGATCGTCCTGAAATGTCGGAAAGGCGCATTGCCGAATTTCAGAAGTTTGGGGTAACAGATTGCATAGAAACCTGAGATGACAATTTGGGGGTCAGCGATCAATGAGCTATTATGCCAGTGATGTGGACGGCGGTTACTTTACTTTCGATGAGCGGCTGTCAGCCCTTTCCGAACTGATCTCGATGATCGACCGACCGGGCGACTATTGTGTGTATGGGCGGTTTCCTACCCCAATGCCTCGCATCTGGAACCACACGACAGGCGTCCTCGCATTCCCTCTCCAACCGGCACAATTACAGGACTTGATCACACTTGGTGAACGCGCACCATATGGACGCGGCGCAGAAACAATTTTGGACAGGTCCGTTCGTGACTGTTGGCAGGTTTCGCCAGATCAAATCAGCGTAGGAGGAGAAACCTGGGGCGAAACATTCAATCGCATCCTCAACCGTGCGGCCGAAGGCCTCGGCTACCCGCCGGAAGCTGTCGACGCGGAACTTTACAAAATCCTCGTTTACGAGGAAGGCGGTTTTTTTGCGCCGCACCGTGATACCGAGAAGGTTACCGGCATGGTGGCGACCTTGGTCGTTTCACTACCGGTTGCAGGGAAAGGGGGCGAACTGATCATCCGCCATCGCGGTCGAGAGACGATTGTCGAAATGTGTAGCAACGATCCTTCCGAACTGGTTTTTGCGGCCTTTTATGCTGATTGCGAACATGAAATTAGGCCTGTGACAGAAGGTCATCGCGCCTGTCTGGTTTACAATTTGGTTCTCACTCCGGGTCAAAATGTGGCCACCTCGGCACCGAACTATGCAGATCTTATGGGTCAGATTGCGAAGGAGATCAAAAACTGCTTCGCAACGTCGGACGCGCCTGAAAAACTTGTCTGGCTTCTCGAGCATGATTACAGCATCGCAGGTCTGTCGTTTGAAACCCTAAAAAACACGGATGCAACGGTTGGGCGTGCTTTGATTGCAGCTGCGGCACAGGCTGACTGTTCCCTCCACGCGGCCATCGTGCATGTTGATGAATATGCCGCCGCTGCCTACCTTGGGCGGGACTATGTCTGGGAAATCGAAGACATCGGCGCGGACGAATACGAACTCTATGATATCATTGAGCGGAGATGTGAGCTTGATGATTGGGTGCATCCCGATTTGGGCGCGAGCGCTTATGGCCAACTGGCGTTGGCGCAAAACGAATTGATGCCACCAGAACGGATCACAAATTGGGAACCTGACGTGAATCGCTTGACGGAGGCGAGCGGCAATGAGGGGGCCACAGTTGAGCGACACTATCGAAGCGCGGCCTTTGTTCTTTGGCCTGCTAAAGAAGGCCCTCGTGTTCTTGCCCAAGCCGGTGCCAAGGCGCTTTCCGTCCTTTTTGTACAGTCTGAGCAACGCGCTGCGACCTCTGACGGGAATGATTTGTCGCTTGACACCATTGCGGCTGAAATTGCTGAAGCTTGGCCAGCGCCCCAAGTCTTGCATTACTCGGACCGGGATGAGTGGCAAGAGAGCGGCGCAGTAATGCTGTCACGGCTTTGTCGTATCGGAAGTCGGAAAGCAACGGAATTATTTCTCGATCGGGTTGTGATACCGTATTACGGACCGGGTCTCAAAGCCGCACTGATTGAAGCAACATCGGAATTGGCTGAAAAAGACATGCTGAAGCGGCTTCTTGGCCTTGTTAGCGCACAATGCACAGAGCAGCCAGAAGCTGTCATAAATCTGGTCATGGGCCTGAGTGAGGCAAGTGATCAGGGGCAGAAAGTCATGACGCGGAATGCACTGAAAGATCTTATCAAGCACCTTTGTTCGGAGATACCGGTCGCGCTCAACGTACACCGGCCAAAAAACGCAGAGCCATTTTGGTACGGGTCGCGTCGACAGTCTGCCACGCCTTTGCCTGAACGCACGCTCCGGGAAATTTTTCAGTTGGCCTGGAGTTTTGATTTGGAAAGCAGCCTTGCTGGGGTGGTTGGCAATCTTGTCAACGCGCCCGACATCGTGCCGCCTGATCGCACCTTGCCACCCGTTCTGGCAAAATTGGGCACGTCGTTTCACGCGCAGGCATCAGAAAGTGAGGCATTCGCGCGGTTTTGGCGGCACTCGGCCAACGTCCTGCTGGCTCGCAGTCGTACCACACCTCCTGAACCGACCGATTGGGTCGTTAGCTCAAATGACTTGGGGTGCGGGTGCGAATACTGTGCCGAACTTGTTCGATTTTGTGCAGATCCGGTTACAACCACACATCAAATTCCAGTGAGAAGGGAGTTGCGGTCGCATCTGCGGTCCGTGATCGAAAGAGCGGGTGCGGATTTGAGTTGTGAAACTGAACGCAAGGGTAGTCCTTATACGCTCATCTGCACCAAGACCCGCGATAGCTACACCAGACGAAGACAGCAATATGCGAACGACATCTCTGCAATCAAGCGCTTACTTGAAGTGGCAGACGCTGTGCCAGAGGCCACTAGCATTGCAGCCAGCCTCCGCGCGGCGGTCAACTGTAGTCAGAGTAACTCTCCAACTACAACGACCTGACAAGCCCGGAATTGGTCAGCATGGTTTGAGGTTCAGGATGAGTTGATCGGGGAGAGTTCTCAAGGTTTCGAGTATGCTCCACCCCTGCTTGCGCGCCGTCTCAATGACGGTTCGAAGCGTGCAGAAGTTTTCTGCGCCGACGTGAGTTCGGAAGCATCCCGACACTTTTTGACG
This sequence comes from uncultured Ruegeria sp., assembly GCA_963422555.2. Lineage (GTDB taxonomy): Bacteria > Pseudomonadota > Alphaproteobacteria > Rhodobacterales > Rhodobacteraceae > Ruegeria. Next base: position 13,156 of record CAXXPZ010000023.1, on the reverse strand, counting down.
GACCTTGGTCATGCGAAGGTCCCTTTCGGCTTCATTGTTTGTAAACGGCACACTCAGGTCGTTGAGGAAGAGCAGAACCTCTTCTTTGCGGGTTTGCATCCGCAGCGCGAGATTATGTCCGATCCTGCGCTTTGGTTTGCCTCGCCGCGTTTTGCCGACCTTGTCCGGGACCAGCGGGGGAAGCGCCTCGTGCATCCGGATGGCCGTCTGGCAACATGCGTCATATCGGCGTTCGATGGCAGCAATCCGGGCGGGCACCACCGCGCGGGAATTCCGGTCTCGCGCCCTGTCTGCGGCTGTTTTGGCGTCCAGCAGAATGGAGCGCATCTCCGTGGCCCATGGCTCTTTCTCAATGTCGATCAAAGCCTGCAATTCCCGAAGGTGATGGGCGTTGCATAAGGCGTGACGCACTCCGGGGATCTTTCTGTAGGACGCCCAGTTGTCGTGAACGACACTTCCGGTCACCTCCTGCGTCACATCGCCTCTGCTACGGCCAATCCGGAAATGGCTCAAGTCTGGTGAGCACAGGATGTGGAGCCACCGGGTCTTGCCGTTGATGCGCAGGCCGGTCTCATCCATGTGCTTCACCGCAACGTCTGGGCCGCACAACAACGCTTGAATCCTGTTGACAACGGGCCGCATTACAGCCGCGGTTCTGGCGACGAGCGACGCCAGCGTTGCTGCGGAAATGTCGACCCCGTGAAGGTCGGAAAATATCTGCGCCAGGCGGTTGTCAGGGATGCAGTGCCGGGTTTGAAGATAGCTCGCCATGGCGGCAAGGTTGTCGCCATACTGCACCGGGGCGTTCACCCCTGCGGGAAACGTGGCCTGCACCCGGGTGCCACAGGCCGGGCAGACGCAGACACGCGCCCTGTGCTCAGTGACAATAAGCGGCGGTGGGGGTGGCAGGTCAAAGACCTGTCGCCTCACATACCGGTCGCAAACAACGCCAGACAGCCTGTGCTTACAGTCCGGACAGATGTGTGGGTAGTGATCGATGATCTGCTCCGGCGTCGAGGTCTGGCGCAGCGTCTTGCCGGGATGGCCGGGCTGACCTCCGGACTTGCGCCCGCAGGACCCGCGCAAACTTCTGGTTCGCTTCTTGCGCGCAGGCTTCGACAGCCCATCGCTTGAGGGAGGCTTGCCGCTGTTTGAGCTGTTAAGCCCAAGGCGGCGCTCCAGGTCCTCTACGCGCTGTGCGAGGGTTTTGTTGGCCTTCTCCATCTCTACGTTTTGCTTGAAAAGTTGGGCGTTTTGTTCGGTGATATCCGCGATCTGCTCTTCAAGCCTCTCGATCTTGGTGCGCAAGGCCGCGTTCTGCTCCGCCAGAACAATGACCAGATCAATCAGATTTGACTTTGAGAAGGTCGCAAGCCGGCTGCGGGTCAGGTGAGCAGTATCCATACGCCTATCGAGTCACAGAAACGCTAACCAAGAAACAAAAATAACCCGCATGGCCCGATTCAAATCGTCGCAGTCAGACCACCTGGGCAGTTACAGAAAAAGAAGCACAGTCATCGCCATTCGTGCAAAATTTAGTGCAGTTCGTTCCAGGGCATGGACGAATTGACCCAAACCCATATCATTGATCCATGTTGGATCTTCTCAGCGATATTCTGACCCGCCTGTCCCTGCGCGGCACATTCTATTTCCGAACCTCCTTTACGCCGCCCTTCGGCATTCAGGTTCCCGGATTCGAGAATGTCGCCCGCTTTCATTTTGTACAACGCGGTGAATTGAAGGTTTATCTGCCTTCAGTCGAAAAAACCCTGCGGTTAAAGCAGGGCGATCTGATCCTGATCCCGCACGGGGCACCGCACGCATTGCTGTGCAACGAGGTTAATCCTCTGGACGCGTTGCCTTTGGAACAGGTGCTTGAGATCGCCGGGTACAAGGGTGATGGCGTTCTGGTCTACGGTGGCAATGACGAAGAACGCGACACGCAGTTGATCTGCGGTCATTTTTCTTTCGCGGGCCTTGCCGGACGGCGGGGCACGGGGCACATGCTGATCGACCGTTTACCGCCCTATATCCTGATCGAGAATTACGGCGAGGAGGCTGGCGCCTGGATCGAGGCAACCCTGCGCATGATCGGATCCGAGGTGGCTGGCGCGCGGATCGGCGGAGACCTGATTGCACTGAAACTGTCCGAAGTTCTGTTTGCGCAGGCGATCCGCGCCTATCTCGAACATCAAAGCCCGGATAATGCGCCCTTGGCCGGGTTCGCTGACCCGCGGGTATCCCGCGCCCTGACCGCCTTTCATCAGGCCCCGGCGCGGGATTGGAGCGTTGCAACACTGGCCAGAGAGGCGGGAATGTCCCGCACTGCCTTTGCCCAGCTGTTTACCGAAAAGCTCTATTCGCACATCGTATTGATGTGTTATATTTTGTCTGAAATACAGGAGGATGCGCATTATGGACCGGAAAGCCTTTCTTGCCTGGTTGTCGGAGGTCGACACGTTGAGCGAGGCGCAGAAAGTAGAGGTCGGTGAGGTTCTGGCCGGTCGCCCAGCGGGTGAAGCCTCGGTTGCGGCAGTTGAGCTGGGTGTTGGAGAAGACCGGACCTGCCCGCATTGCGGCGCACACGGTGCAGTGGCCAATGGCAAGTCGCGGGGAATGCAACGCTATCTTTGCCGATCCTGCAATCGAACCTTTGGAGCGGTGACGGGTACACCACTGAGCGGCCTGCACCGCAAGGATCTTTGGCTGACGTTCAGCGAATGCCTCGCCAATGGCGATACGGTGGCAGTTTCGGCAAAGCGCTGTGGCATAGCCGGGAGCACCGCCTTTCGCTGGCGACACCGCTTCCTTGCCGGGATCAAATCCACCGCCGAAAAACTGAAGGGCATTGTCGAGGCCGACGAAACCTATTTTCTTGAAAGCCGCAAAGGGGATCGTGTTTGGACACGGGCCACGGAAGGCAAATCCTCTGCAAAAAAGCCGGACCGAAAGGCCCGAAAGCGCGGGGGCAAGGCAACAAAGCGGGGCCTGTCCGATGAGCAGGTGCCGGTTCTGGTCGCGACAGATCGCTCCGGCACGACCGTTAGTGCCGTCCTGCCTGCGGTCAATGCTGCCGCTCTGCGGGAGGTTCTCGCGCCGGTCATGGACAAGGATGCACTGCTGGTGACCGATGGGGGCACCAGCTATCCGCCGTGTGCTGCCGCCCTGTGTGTCAGCCACGAAGCGCTCAACCAGTCTTCCGGTGAACGCGTTCGCGGCGAACTCCATATCCAAAACGTCAACAACCGTCACTCCCGCCTCAAGGGGTTTATTGGTAACCGCCGGGGGATCGCCACAAAATATCTTGCCAGCTATCTGCGCTGGTTCCATCTCATAGTCCTGCAGAAGAACCCAACCCCGAGGCACTGCCTCGCCAGCGCCCTCGCTGGAATGAGCATCAATACGATGTACGAATAGAGCTTACCGAAAAGATGGGCACAACCCCGATGCAATATCTGACAGATTGGCGCATGCAGATCGCCTGCCATGGGCTTATCGAAGCACGCTGGAATGTGGCGGACGCCGCAGCCGAGGTTGGATATGCCTCCGAGGCCGCCTTTTCGCGCGTGTTCAAAAAGCAGATTGGGCTGTCTCCTGCCGCTTACCGGGCGATAAATTGATACGCCGGAACTTCTGAACGATCGGCAATGTTTTGCAGACGATCTGGACTGCTACGTCCGCAGACCGACACCTATCCTTTGGTCATCACTGATTGAGGAAAGGAAGTTCATATGTCCCTGCGTTTTGTCACCCGCTCTGTCCACGCTTATCTCGATTATCCGGTCGCCCTTGCGCTGATGGTTCTGCCCTTTGTTTTGGGGCTGGGCCAGTCCAATCCAATGGCTTTCTGGCTGTCGGTTGCGACTGGCGTTGCGGCGTTTGTGCTGACCCTTCTGACCGACCACCATTTGGGGGTTTGGCGGGTGTTGCCGTACAAGTTTCATCTGGCCGTTGATCTACTGGTCGGGGTCACCTTTCTGCTGGCGCCCAGCTTGCTCGGGTTCTCTGGCATAGATGCGGTCTATTACTGGCTGAACGGTGCTGCAGTTGTTGCAGTGATCTCTCTTAGCGCGCCGGAACAGGATGTCGCCGTGTGACGCGCTTGCAATCGTTGTCTTTAATACCTGCTTGAATCTGAGCCGTCCGGATAACCTTTGGGCGGCTCAGTGTCGTTCGGCAAAGCTGAATTCCAATTGAAATCGCCGAAGTTGATGGAACTTAGAGTCTAACAGGGGAAAATTTGGCCTTCGGCGCGGCGTGATTATTACCTTGAATATTCCGACAAAAACACTCAGATAACTATCAACGCCAGATGCAAACAATCAAGCTTATGGTTTCGAGGCGGCTTGCGGGCTTAGCATGATACAGTGAGAGCACGCCGCCGTCTCGGAAACGAAACAGGGCATGGGTCCGGCTGAGGTAAAGAGGTCAAAATGAACGATTCGCTTGACGAAATAATGGCCCGGCATGACGCCGTAACCGCATGCGGTTGCACGTGTTGTGACGACGATTATTGCGCCTATGTCGAGCGGCAAAAGCGTCAATCCCTGGCAGAGAACAAAGGCCTCGAAACCCTGCCTCGCAGTGCCGCAAGCCAGCGCAAATCGCTGCGCTACGTGTTTGAAACGCAGCTGGCCGAACAGACCCCAGTCAGCGGTTGACCGGCGCAAGGTCAGTCAACAGAGCATTGATATTACTTAGAAATCCACGCCGCGCTGGGCTTTGATACCGGCCTTGAACGGGTGTTTTTCCTCGGTCATCTCGGTTACCAGATCGGCGTAATCCCGCAGCTCCTGCGGTGCGTCGCGCCCCGTCAGGAACACGCTGGTCTTGTCTGATCGCGCGTCCAACCCGTCAATCACCTGCCCGACCGACAGGTATTCATAACGCAGCGCGATGTTGATTTCATCCAGCACAACCAGATCATAGTCTCCGCTTGCCATCAGCGCGCGTGCCTTGTCGAAGGCTGCGTTTGCGGCGGCGATGTCACGCTCGCGGTCCTGCGTGTCCCAGGTGAACCCTTCGCCCATCGTGTGCCAAGTGACCAGATCGCGCTCTTCAAAGAACCGCCGCTCACCAGTTTTCCACTTGCCCTTGATGAACTGCACCACGCCGACCTTCTGACCCCAGCCCAGCGCGCGGATGACCACGCCAAACGCGGCTGAGGACTTGCCCTTGCCCTTGCCGGTGTTGATCAGAACCAGACCACTCCCGGGATCGACAGCTTCGGACACTTTCTTGCGGTGCTTGGCCTGCACCTCTTGCATCTTGTCCTTGTGGTCCTGTGCGTCGCTCATGGGGGTACCTCGTTGATTGCCCGGCCCAACCTAGGGAAAGTTGGCAAAAGGTAAAGTCACGGTTTGTGATCGGTAAGGGATCGCGCCTTGCCGCGTTCCAGCCCAAGCTGATGTTCACGCCAGATCACCACTACATTGCCACCAATGACAAGCACGGCACCGACCAGAATCGCGACAGTCGGAAGTTCATCGAACCAGATATAGCCAATGACAATGGCAAATAGCATGCTGGTATAATCATAGGGTGCTAGCATCGAGGCCTGCCCGAACCGATAGGACGAGGTTACAAGGATTTGCGCAATGCCGCCGGTCAGGCCCATGGCGATCAGAATCCCCGCCTGCTCCCATGTGGGCATGGTCCAGCCCCAGAACGCGGTCAGCCCGGACAGCAAGGTCGCGGTCATTGAGAAATAGAACACGATGGCTGCGGGATGATCGACCTGCACCAATTGCCGGATGTGTATTTGAACAAAAGCACGAGCCAGCGTAGCGCCAAGTACACACAGCGCACCGATGGTTGCAGCCAATTCCATCTCACTGCTGCCCAGACGCGGCCAGATCATGATCAAAACGCCCAATAGCCCTAGCGCAACGGCTCCGATACGGATCATGCGGATACGTTCGCCCAGCATGACCGCCGCAAGAATCAGAGTAAAGATCGGGGTGGCATAACCGATGGCCGTCACCTCGGGCAGAGGCAGCAGGCTGAGGCCGGTGAATGTCAGCCCCATCGCCGCTGTGCCCAGCACCCCGCGCCAGAAATGGCCCATGGGTTTCTTGACCACAAAGCCCTGCGCAAGCTCTCCGCGTGACATCAGCCAGATGACGATCACTGGAACGGCAAAGAGCGAGCGGAAGAAAACCAGTTCGCCGGGCGGAAAATCCTCGGACAGGGCTTTGACCAGCGCCGACATCGCCGTGAACAGAAACAGAGCGCCCAGTTTCAGTCCCACTGCAAGCAGAGGTCGATGCGATGTTAAGGATTTTGCCATCGGCGCGACCCTGCGCTTTTGGCTGACAAAGATCAACGGCAAGAATGCCCCTGGATCAGACCTCGGACCAGGTGCTGGGCAAGGCTGCGCCTATCTCTGCCGCAAAATCGTCGAGATAGCGGATCATTCGTGCGACACGTTCCCGGGCCAGACCCTGCCCGGCCTCTGTCAGCATATCCTCTGGCAGTCTCAGCAGCTTGACCTTCCAATGGTCGAGCGAAAAGGTCAGATCGTCCAAATCACGGGTCTCGCCAAAGGGATCGAACGGATCGTAAAGCGCCCGCCCCAAGGCCCCTGAAACGGCAAAGTTTCGGGCAATGCCGATGGCGCCCAGCGCATCCAGCCGGTCCGCATCGCGTAAAATACGCGCCTCGGCTGTCTGGGGCGGGATGTTGGCCGAGAAACTATGCGCGGCAATTGCATGCTGCGCCGCGTGAATCTGGGACGCTTCGAACCCGATCTCCGCCAATATAGGCTCTGATTCCGATGCGGATCGGCGCGAGGCCTGATTGCGACCGGGATCATCTTTGGGCAGATTCACAAGGTCGTGCAGATAACAGGCCGCCAGCAGCACCGGAATGTTCGTTTCAGGATCGGCGATGGCCTGTGCATTTTTCCAGACCCGGTCGAGATGGGCCAGATCATGGGCGGGATCACTTTCCATCCGTTGCGCAACAACGCCGCGCAGCTGGTCGCGCAGATCAGCCAATATGGCCACGATTCTCACCGATCTGACCGCGATGCAGCAGCAGGTGGTCAAGGATGACGCAGGCCATCATCGCCTCACCTACCGGTACGGCGCGGATACCGACGCAGGGATCGTGGCGACCCTTGGTGATGATCTCGGTTTCTTCGCCGGATTTGGAGATGGTCTTGCGTTTAGTCAGGATCGAGGAGGTCGGTTTGACTGCAAAGCGCACCACAACGTCCTGCCCGGTGGAGATACCGCCCAGAATACCGCCCGCGTGGTTCGAGCTGTATTGCGGGCCGTTCTGCCCCATGAAAATCTCATCCGCGTTGGCTTCGCCGGTCAGCTCAGCGGCGGCCATGCCTTCGCCGATCTCGACACCTTTGACGGCGTTGATCGACATCATCGCAGCGGCCAGATCAGTGTCTAACTTGGCATAAACCGGCGCTCCGATCCCCGCAGGGACGCCACGTGCGACAACTTCGACCACTGCACCGACCGAGTTGCCGGATTTGCGCAGACCATCCAGATAGGCAGCCCAGTCTTCGGCCGCCGTAGCATCCGGGGTCCAGAACGGGTTCTGTTCGATCTGGGACCAGTCGAAATTGCTGCGGTCGATCTTATGCGGACCGATCTGAGTCATGTAACCGGTGATCTGCACGTTGGGCGCGATCTGCTTGATCGCCTCGCGCGCCAATCCGCCTGCGGCCACACGAGATGCGGTTTCCCGGGCCGAGCTGCGCCCACCGCCACGATAGTCGCGAATGCCGTATTTCTGCCAATAGGTGATATCGGCGTGGCCCGGACGAAACTTGTCCATGATATCGCCGTAGTCTTTCGAACGCTGATCGGTGTTTTCGATCATCAGCTGAACGGGTGTACCGGTGGTTTGCCCTTCGAACACGCCGGACAGGATTTTCACCTGATCGGGTTCGCGGCGTTGGGTGGTGAACTTGTTTTGTCCCGGTTTTCGTTTGTCCAGCCAGTGCTGGATCATCGCCTCGTCAATGGCGACGCCGGGGGGGCAGCCGTCGACGGTTGCGCCCAACGCGGGCCCATGGCTTTCACCCCAGGTGGTGACGCGGAAGAGGTGGCCAAAGCTGTTCATCGACATGGGGCGTGCTCCTTTGAGGGTCGTGATTAGCGGGCAAGGCCCTTGGCCTCAAGCGGATTTGCGTCTTGGCAACGGGTGCGCCGCCCGTTGGGCGACGCAGTTGAGTATTTTTGAAAAGATGAAGCTCAGGCCGCGTGTGCGACTTTCGCACGGGTCGCGGAAATGCTGAGGGCTGCTTGGGCAGCCTCGCGGCCCTTTTCGACAAAGTGGTCGCGGTAGATGGCGTTGTGGTGATCGGTTTCCTGAAACTGATGCGGTGTCAGTGAAACCGACAGGATCGGAACGCCGGTATCGAGCCCTGCGCGCATCAAACCGTCGATCACCGCCTGCGCCACAAAGTCATGTCGGTAAATGCCGCCATCCACCACAAAGGCCGCACAGGCGACGGCTGCGTATTGGCCGGTCTGGGCCAGATCGCGGGCCAGCAGCGGCATTTCAAACGCACCGGGGACGTCAAAAACATCGACCTGGTCGGCGGGGATCAGTTCCAGAAACCCTTCCAGTGCGCGGTCGACGATATCGGAATGCCAGTTTGCTTTGACAAAAGCATAGCGGGTGTGTGTCATCATGATCTCCTTTCGCGGTATGGTGGCCTGCTGCTTATTTCCGTCAGCAAGGCATGACACGTCACCCAAGGCGATCACGAGCAGGCACACCGCATCACCGGCACCCTGCACGTTCTCTTTCATCCGGACTGTAACCGTCGGCTCTGGCCTCTCACCAGATCTGCTGACACCCCGCAACGGGGCCGCTCGCGGGCTTACGGGTCAACGCCCGCATACCGCCGGTGGGGAATTTCGCCCCGCCCTGAGAACGAGGCGGACCTTGCCAAGGACTGCGACGATCTGCAAGAGCTTTTGGCAGGAGGACAGACATGCACCCCAATCCAGCCTTTCGCGCCGAGGACCGCGCCCGACATATCGCGTTTGTGCGGAACCGGGCATTCGGCATCCTTGCGCTGTCGACTGACAGCGTGCCCTTGCTGAGCCATGTGCCCTTTCTGCTGGACGAAGAGGGTCTTGTAGCCGAGCTGCATCTTGTCCGGTCGAATCCGATCATACGGGCGCTAAAGCAACCGCAACCGGCCCGAATCGCGGTGTCGGGGCCGGATGGCTATGTCTCGCCCGATTGGTATGGGATCGACGATCAGGTCCCCACCTGGAATTACGTCGCGGTGCATCTAACCGGCGTGCTGGAGATGTTGCCCCGAGACAGGTTGCCGGATCTGCTGGATCGTCAATCCGCGTATTACGAGGCGCGTTTGCTGCCGAAACCACCCTGGGTGACGGGTAAGATGTCGACCGGCGCGCTGCAGCGGATGATGCGCATGATCGTCCCTTGCCGGATGCGGGTCGACGATATTCAGGGCACTTGGAAATTGAATCAGAACAAGCCAGAGTCTGTGCGGCTGAGCGCTGCGGAAAAGATCGCGCCCGACGGATTTGGCTCTGAACTGGACACGCTGCAGGCGATGATGCGCGCGGTGGATCACGGCAAGACCTGACAGGTTTTGTTTCGCGCCGAACCAGCTAAAGTGCGGCGCAATCAAGGAGACAGGATATGAAGCTCTATCACAGCCCAACCTCACCTTATGTGCGCAAAGTCATGGTGCTGCTGCACGAAACCGACCAGTTGGCGGATGTCGAATTGCAGACAGTGGCAAGTACGCCCGTCTCTCCGGCAGAACCACTTATGAGCAAGGTGCCGCTGACCAAAGTACCCGCGCTGGAACGCCCCGAGGGCCCAACCCTGTTTGACAGCCGGGTGATCTGCGCCTTTCTGGATACGCGGGCGCAGGCGGGGCTGTATCAGGACGGATCCGGGCGCTGGGATATTCTAACGCTGGAGGCGCTGGCAGATGGCATTCTGGATGCCGCCCTGCTGATGACCTATGAGGACCGGCTGCGGCCCGAAGGCAAGCAATGGGACGGCTGGGTCGAATCGCAATGGGACAAGATCGACCGTGCCTGTGCGGCGCTGAACCAACGTTGGATGGCGCATCTGACGGGATCGTTGAACATGGGGCAGGTGGCCGTGGGATGCGCCCTTGGCTATCTCGACCTGCGCCATGACGCGCGGATGGCGCAAGGGCAATGATGCGCTGGCTGCCTGGTTTGCCGAGTTCGGCGAACGGCCCAGCATGGTGGAAACGCGCCCGCCCGGCTGATGCAATAGCGCGCTGGCGCAGGCAGGTCAGTTGCCGAAGGTGGCAAGATAGGCTGCGATGTTGGCAGCCCCTTTCTTCAGCATGACGCTCATGTTGGGGCGGGCGGATTCGTCATCCAGAAAGGTCCGGATAAAGCTGACCAGACCCGCATCAACGGCGCGGATCATGTCCTCGATGATCATGCCGATCGGCAGACGACGAAATTGGCCATATTGGGGCGAACCGCTGACCCGGTCACTGTTGAACCCCGTCGTGAAAATCACCGGGCATTTGCACGCCCACAGTCGAATCACGGCAGCCCTGATTCGACCAAACGTTAAAAATGCCCAGGGCAGAGGCGCGGCCATCTTGAAATATTGTTGCTGCGGTGCGACCTGATTGACCACATGCGGCGTAATGCGCGCCTATGAACGCTGGACGAACCGTAATCTCCCCGATAGATACCCCTGTTAAGACGCCGCATTCGTGCGGTGCGCGAGCTATTTGCCCGTCCGCGGGCGCCAGACAACCGGAGATTACCTCGTGTCCCACGCAGAAGACCACGAAGGCACCCGCAGAGATTTTCTGTATTACGTCGCTGGCGGCGCAGGTGTCGTTGCGACAGGTGCAGCCGTATGGCCCCTTGTTAACCAAATGAACCCCTCGGCGGATGTGCAGGCACTGTCCTCGATCCGTCAGGACGTGAGCGGGGTTGAGCCGGGCACACAGCTGACCGTCAAATGGTTGGGTAAGCCTGTCTTTATCCGTCACCGCACCGGTGCCGAGATTCAGGAAGCGCAAGAGCAGGACGCCGAGGGCGTTGATGCACTGCCGGATCCGCTTGCTCGCAACCTCAACCTGAACGCCGATGCTCCGGCGACCGATGCCAACCGTGTCATTCCGTCGCCCGAGGGCGAAGCAGCGGGTGCATGGATCGTTCAGATGGGTGTCTGCACCCACCTTGGCTGTGTGCCGCTGGGTGATGCTGGCGACTTTGGCGGCTGGTTCTGCCCCTGCCACGGCTCGCACTACGATTTAGCTGGCCGTATCCGCAAGGGTCCCGCGCCGGAAAACCTGCCGATTCCACCTGTTGAATGGGTGGACGACTCCACCATCAAACTCGGCTAAGGGAGACCCAGAATGTCAGGAATTCCCCACGACCATTATGAGCCGAAGACGGACGGCGAAAAGTGGCTGGACAGCCGCCTTCCCATCGTCGGCCTGGTTTACAACACCATCATGATCCCCACTCCGAAAAACCTGAACTGGTGGTGGATCTGGGGCATCGTGCTTGCCTTCTGCCTGGCGCTGCAAATCGTCACCGGCATCGTTTTGGTCATGCACTATACCCCGCATGTTGATCTGGCCTTTGCCAGCATCGAACATATCATGCGCAACGTGAATGGCGGTTATATGCTGCGATACATTCACATGAACGGCGCGTCGCTGTTCTTTGTTGCGGTCTACATCCACATCTTCCGTGGCCTGTTCTATGGCTCGTACAAAGCCCCGCGTGAGATCACGTGGATTATCGGGATGCTTATCTACCTGATGATGATGGGCACCGCGTTCATGGGCTATGTTCTGCCCTGGGGGCAGATGTCTTTCTGGGGTGCGACCGTGATCACCGGCCTGTTTGGCGCCATCCCGTTTGTGGGTGAGGCAATTCAGATCTGGTTGCTGGGCGGACCGGCGGTGGACAACGCCACACTGAACCGCTTTTTCTCACTGCATTACCTGCTGCCGTTCGTGATTGCGGCGCTGGTCATCGTGCATATCTGGGCCTTCCACACCACTGGCAACAACAACCCAACAGGTGTTGAGGTTCGCCGCACGTCGAAGGCGGATGCCGAGAAAGACACGCTGCCGTTCTGGCCGTATTTCGTGATCAAGGATCTGTTCGCGCTGGCCGTGATCCTGGTCGTGTTCTGGGCCATCGTCGGCTACATGCCGAACTATCTGGGCCACCCGGATAACTACATCGAAGCCAACCCGCTGGTCACACCTGCACATATCGTGCCCGAATGGTACTTCCTGCCGTTCTACGCGATCCTGCGTGCCTTTACCGGTGAGGTCTGGGTTGTGCAGTTCGCCAGCTTTATCACCGGCGGCATCGTCGACGCCAAGTTCTTTGGTGTGATCGCGATGTTTGGTGCGATCCTGGCAATGGCGCTGGCGCCGTGGCTGGACACCTCGCATGTGCGTTCGGGCAAATACCGTCCGATGTTCAAGTGGTGGTTCTACCTGCTGATCGTCGACTTCTTTGCCCTGATGTGGCTGGGAGCGATGCCCGCGGAAGAGCCCTATGCGACCTTCTCGCTGATCGCGTCGGCCTACTGGTTCGCCTATTTCTTCGTGATCCTGCCAATCCTGGGTGTCATCGAGAAACCGCAGGTTCCGCCGGAAACCATCGAAGAAGACTTCAACGCGCACTATGGCAAGGCTAACGCCGATGCCACGCCGGCCGAGTAAGAGGGGCAGGAAACATGTTCAAGAAACTTGCAATCGGCGCCGCGTTTGCTTTGGCCCTTGCGCCTGCCTCGACCTTTGCGGCAGGTGGCGGTGAAGAGCAGCACATCGAGGATTTCGACTTTTCGTTCGAGGGGCCGTTCGGCACATTCGATCAGCACCAGCTGCAGCGCGGCCTTCAGGTCTATACCGAGGTCTGCGCCGCCTGCCACGGGCTGAGGTATGTGCCGCTGCGCGATCTTGAGGCTTTGGGCTATTCGGAAGAACAGGTCATCACCTATGCGGCCGATAACTTTGAAGTGTTTGACCCTGAGCTGGATGATTTCCGCCCTGCGATCCCGACAGACCATTTCCCGGTCAACGACGGCGTCGGTGCACCTGACTTGAGTCTGATGGCCAAGGTCGCGTGCCGGATTCCACGGCCCCTATGGTCTTGGGGTATCAACCAAC
>CAXXPZ010000022.1:0-8116 GCA_963422555.2 uncultured Ruegeria sp. | reverse complement strand
TCAACATCATCGAAGACGAAGAGGCCGAAGAGGAAGAGAATAAAGGCTCGACCGAACTGGTCACCACCGACACCAACCGCGAGGTCACGCTGGCCGGTTCGCAGACCGAAAAGCTGGACCGCACCGATGACCCGGTTCGCATGTATCTGCGGGAAATGGGCTCGGTCGAACTGCTGAGCCGCGAGGGCGAGATTGCCATCGCCAAGCGGATCGAAGCTGGCCGGAACACCATGATTGCCGGTCTGTGCGAAAGCCCGCTGACCTTCCAGGCGATCACCGTCTGGCATGACGAATTGCTGTCCGAAGACATTCTGTTGCGCGACGTCATCGATCTGGAAACCACGTTCGGCAACCAGCTGGACGAGGATGGCGATGTCGAAGAGCCGGTTGTCGATACCTCTGCCGTGCAGGCTGCGAAGCCGGAAAAGGACAGCGGCCCGGAACTGGATGCTGATGGCAACCCGATCGCCAGCGACGACGACGATGACGAAGATGATCAGGCCAACATGTCCCTGGCCGCAATGGAAGCGGCGCTGAAGGATCAGGTTCTGACCACGCTGGAACGCATCTCGACCGATTTTGCCATGCTGTCGGAAATGCAGGACAGCCGGATTTCAGCAACCCTGAACGAAGATGGATCGTTCAGCGAACAGGACGAAGCGACCTATCAGAAGCTGCGTGCCGAGATTGTTGAACTGGTGAATGGCCTTCACCTGCACAACAACCGGATCGAAGCTCTGATCGATCAGCTTTACGGCATCAACCGTCGTATCATGTCGCTGGACAGATCGATGGTGAAACTGGCCGATCAGGCCCGCATCAACCGCCGTGAATTCATCGACGCTTATCGTGGCCGCGAACTGGACCCGAACTGGCTGGCCGAGATGGCTGAAAAACCGGGCCGGGGCTGGCAGATGTTCATCGAACGCTCGACCGCCAAGGTCGAGGAGCTGCGCAACGATATGGCTCAGGTCGGACAATATGTCGGTCTGGATATCCCGGAATTCCGCCGCATTGTGCAGCAGGTCCAGAAGGGCGAGAAAGAGGCGCGCCAAGCCAAGAAAGAAATGGTCGAGGCGAACCTGCGCCTGGTGATTTCGATTGCCAAAAAATACACGAACCGTGGCCTGCAATTCCTTGATCTTATTCAGGAAGGCAACATCGGCCTGATGAAGGCGGTGGACAAGTTCGAATACCGCCGCGGTTATAAGTTCTCGACCTATGCGACGTGGTGGATCAGACAGGCGATCACGCGCTCGATCGCAGATCAGGCGCGCACCATCCGTATTCCGGTGCACATGATCGAGACCATCAACAAGCTGGTCCGTACCGGTCGCCAGATGCTGCACGAGATTGGCCGCGAGCCGACACCGGAAGAACTGGCCGAAAAGCTGCAGATGCCGTTGGAGAAGGTGCGCAAGGTGATGAAAATCGCCAAAGAGCCGATTTCTCTGGAAACGCCCATCGGCGACGAAGAAGACAGCCAGCTTGGCGATTTCATCGAGGACAAGAATGCCGTGCTGCCACTGGACAGCGCCATTCAGGAAAACCTCAAGGAAACCACCACGCGGGTTTTGGCCTCACTCACCCCGCGCGAGGAACGGGTGCTGCGGATGCGCTTTGGTATCGGCATGAACACCGACCACACTTTGGAAGAGGTCGGCCAGCAGTTCAGCGTGACCCGCGAACGTATCCGTCAGATCGAAGCCAAAGCGCTGCGCAAGCTGAAACATCCCAGCCGATCGCGCAAGCTGCGGTCCTTCCTGGATCAGTAATCAAAGGGCGCCCGGATCGGGCACCTTTTTTTCTGACCTCCCCGCTCCGCAATGAACCTCACGATGGCGGGGATTCGGATAACATTGGCGAGAACTCACAAGGACTGACGCGGCAGGCTTTCTATATCGCCGTTGTCCACTCATGGGACAGGCCGGGGCGAGGTGGAACAAGCCGTTGACCCCCGGCCACCGTCAGCCCGGGCTTAGCGGGTGTTCGACGCGATTTCGGAAGGCAGTCGGGGACTGTCCGGTCCATCGTTTGAACGCGGTCGAAAACGCGGGCTGATCAGCGTATCCCAGCGAATAAGAAATTTCTGACAGGTTCATGCCATTCTTGATGAAAGTCTGCGCCAGATCGCATCTCAGGTCATCGGCGATCTCTCGATATGTCGTGCCTTCATCCGCTAGCCGACGCGCCAATGTACGCGGGCTGAGGCCGAGTTCGGCGGCGACCTTTTCCGCCTGCAGGATACATCCGGGCATGGATCGGGTAATCAACCCTTCGACCATCGCGCGGGTGTTTTGCTGGGGTGCATAACGCTCAGCCACAAGGCGTTCGCCATATTCCAGCAAATGCGCCCTCAAACTAGGGTCATAGGTCGGGACAGGTAGCTTCAGAGACGACAGCGACAGGATAATTTCCAGCCGCTCAGTGCCGAACTCCACCGGAAAGTCACCGATTTTGCCATAACTTGGCGCATGATGCCCGACGTCGTGCTGAAACCGCATCTGGATCGGCCGGACATCCACCTGTGTCAACGCCCGCATCCGTGCAATGGCCGCAAACAGCAGGAACTCGGTCCGCCGGTGATAGCGTGAAAATGTTGCATCCTTCCAATCCGCCGCAAGCGTGGCCGAATTCCCAGATACATGCAGGTTAAATGCCAGCGAAGGGTCGATGATCTTGTGAAACCGCGAGGTGTTCTCCATCACCTGCTGCAGATCGCGAGAGTATTTGCTGATATATGCTGTCACGCTGGAAGACGAACTGAACTGCAACCCCGCCTGCGCGCCGAAAGTAATATTCTGGACCGCGTCACATGCGTTGCGCACGAACCGGGCCTCGCTATGGGCGCTATAGCTGGCGGCAGGTGGCGCGATTTCCGGCCTGCTCAACCCGCTGTCCTTCAGAACCCGATCGACCAGAACCGGGTCGCTTGCGCGGTCCTGTAACACCCGTGTGAGCAATTGAATTCTGGAGATATCAACATCCATACCCTTGTGTGGCCGCACGCTTTGCCTGTCGTCAAGTCGAACTAGGAAACTATTCAGGGCTGCAAGTGGTGCGAAACGACCGTCAGGCCGCAAGTCACATGGTCCATGCTGCCGATTTGACCGAAATGCAAAAGGAAATGGCCGATGCGGCCAAGACTCGTTGCGCTCGCAGGTTTAGGTTTGCCGCGTTGTCGGGTCAGCACCCTTTGGGGATGGGGTCAGAGCCTGAATGGGCGGCGTACCAATCCGCCTTGTGGGCTCCCCGACACATCAATCCGAATAGGCCGTAGATGTCGCATTGTCGTGCCATGCCCGACATGTCAGCATGAAACACAACGCCCCGTAATCGCTTGTGAAATCATGGATGATAACGCGCAAAGAACGGACCCGGATCACGATCTGATCGTGTTTGATGGCGAATGCGTGCTGTGTTCGGGGTTCTTTCGCTTTATGCTGCGGCATGACCGGGCAGAACGGTTCCGCTTTGCTACCGCACAATCGCCGCTAGGGCAGCGGCTTTATACAAAGCTGGAAGCTCTATTCGCACATCGTATTGATGTGTTATATTTTGTCTGAAATACAGGAGGATGCGCATTATGGACCGGAAAGCCTTTCTTGCCTGGTTGTCGGAGGTCGACACGTTGAGCGAGGCGCAGAAAGTAGAGGTCGGTGAGGTTCTGGCCGGTCGCCCAGCGGGTGAAGCCTCGGTTGCGGCAGTTGAGCTGGGTGTTGGAGAAGACCGGACCTGCCCGCATTGCGGCGCACACGGTGCAGTGGCCAATGGCAAGTCGCGGGGAATGCAACGCTATCTTTGCCGATCCTGCAATCGAACCTTTGGAGCGGTGACGGGTACACCACTGAGCGGCCTGCACCGCAAGGATCTTTGGCTGACGTTCAGCGAATGCCTCGCCAATGGCGATACGGTGGCAGTTTCGGCAAAGCGCTGTGGCATAGCCGGGAGCACCGCCTTTCGCTGGCGACACCGCTTCCTTGCCGGGATCAAATCCACCGCCGAAAAACTGAAGGGCATTGTCGAGGCCGACGAAACCTATTTTCTTGAAAGCCGCAAAGGGGATCGTGTTTGGACACGGGCCACGGAAGGCAAATCCTCTGCAAAAAAGCCGGACCGAAAGGCCCGAAAGCGCGGGGGCAAGGCAACAAAGCGGGGCCTGTCCGATGAGCAGGTGCCGGTTCTGGTCGCGACAGATCGCTCCGGCACGACCGTTAGTGCCGTCCTGCCTGCGGTCAATGCTGCCGCTCTGCGGGAGGTTCTCGCGCCGGTCATGGACAAGGATGCACTGCTGGTGACCGATGGGGGCACCAGCTATCCGCCGTGTGCTGCCGCCCTGTGTGTCAGCCACGAAGCGCTCAACCAGTCTTCCGGTGAACGCGTTCGCGGCGAACTCCATATCCAAAACGTCAACAACCGTCACTCCCGCCTCAAGGGGTTTATTGGTAACCGCCGGGGGATCGCCACAAAATATCTTGCCAGCTATCTGCGCTGGTTCCATCTCATAGTCCTGCAGAAGAACCCAACCCCGAGGCACTGCCTCGCCAGCGCCCTCGCTGGAATGAGCATCAATACGATGTACGAATAGAGCCAAGCTGGATCTGCCCACGGAAGACTTTGAGACCAACCTTGTCATCGTGAATGGCCAGACCCATCAGAAATTGGATGCTTTTGCCGCCGCGACCGGGGCTTTGCCTGGCGTCTGGCGGGTATTTTCGCTGTGCCGATACCTGCCGCAGTTTGCGAAAGACCCGCTATATCGATTTATCGCCCGTAACCGGTACAGGATTTTCGGACGATACCCTACCTGCCTGATACCCGATCAGGCCCTGCGTTCCAGGTTTGCGCAAGATGGGTTCTGATCGGCCGGGCGACCCGTTCCTGCAAGCATTGCAGCAAACGGAAGACATGCCACAAGCGCTTGTAGATCTGCACACGCATCCAGGGCGGTTCAGCGGTCGATGCGATATCGAGCGGGGTCGTGGCCCCTTGATTGCTCTGGCGCTACGCCTCGGGCGATTTCCCAAACCCGGCAATGACTTGCCCGTCACTGTTGTTCCCCAAGACACGGGCGCGCATTGGATCTGGTCGCGCGATTTTGACGGCCATGGCACCCAATCGCGGTTGCGCTACGATGCCCGGCGGGCCTGTATTCAGGAAAGATTGGGCTTCCTGACCCTCTGGTTGCGCCCCGTATTGACCCGGCGCGTGCTATCCATAGAAATAGAAAGACTGAGTATTTTCGGCGTGCCGTGCCCTTCGGTTTTGTTGCCCCGTTCTGCGTCGGCAGAGTGGCAGGACGAACAGGGCCGGTTTCGGTTCGACGTATCGGCCAGCCTTCCGGGGCTGGGCAGGCTGATCCGGTATCACGGATGGTTAACGCGGGATCACGATGATACGGAACGCCCTTAAATGAACGTGAACTGCCCTATTTTACCTGACCAGACGACCTAGTCTACGAGACGTGTCACAACAGGAAAGATGTTACCGATGAAGAGTGTTTTTGCTTATACAATTGCCGCGGCGATCGCCCTGACCCTGCCAGTCGTGGCCAATGCGGCACCCAACGGGTACCGGACCGAGGCGATAAATTCCACGGAGTTCGAGGTGATCCCAAGGGCGCGTCAGGATATCGACGGATACTGGTGCGCTGCTGCAGATTTTGCCCGCCGTAAACTTGGCGCGGGATGGCAACAAAGGATCTACGTCCTGCGCGGCTATGGTCCCAGCGTGACAACAGGGCGCAAAACCGCCGTTCAGTTCTCACTCAAGATGCCGACGAATAGCCCGCAGCAGAACAGTTCTCTGACAGCGTTTGCCGTGGGTGAGAGCATGTCCATCCAAGGTGCCAATGGCAGATGTCGCGCAATTCCGATCCTGCGCTAAGCTGAACGCAGAACCGGGATGCAGACAGAATTCGCCATTCAGACGCAGGGTGCCGGGCTTTATGAGCTCACGCGCCCTGTTCGTAACTGGGTGGGGCAGGTTGCGGGCGATGGCCTGCTGACATTGTTCGTGCGCCACACCTCCTGTTCCCTGCTGATCCAGGAAAATGCCGACCCCGAGGTGCAGACGGATCTGCACGCCTTTTTCGATCGGTTGGTGCCGCCGTCGAACCATCCGTCCATGTCTTATCTGCGTCACACATATGAGGGGCCGGATGACATGCCAGCCCATATCAAAGCGGCGATGATGCCAGTGTCGCTATCCATTCCAGTGTCGAATGGCCAGCCGGCGTTGGGTACGTGGCAGGGCATTTACCTGTTCGAACACCGCAACGCCCCGCATCATCGAAAGGTCGCCGCCCATTTCGCGTGACCCCTTTATCTTGCGGTGAAAAATTCCGACTACCCAAATCCTAGCGGCTGCCCTATAGTTGTGGATAAGTAAGCCAAAGTGCTTACAACAAGAGGCGGAACAAGGGACGAGGAGACGGTGAATGCGCTGTCCGTTTTGCGGAAATATTGACACTCAGGTCAAGGATTCACGTCCGGCAGAGGATCACGTTGCGATCCGCAGGCGTCGGTTCTGCCCGGCATGTGGGGGCCGGTTCACCACCTATGAACGGGTTCAGTTGCGTGATCTGGTGGTCATCAAGACCAACGGAAAACGCGAGGATTTTGACCGCGACAAACTGGAACGTTCGATCCGCATCTCGATGCAGAAACGTCCCATTGATCCGGAACGGATCGACCAGATGATCTCGGGCATCGTGCGTCGTCTGGAAAGTATGGGGGATACGGATATCCCATCCAATAAAATCGGTGAAATCGTCATGGAGGCGCTGGCCCGGATCGACACGGTCGCTTATGTTCGGTTTGCGAGTGTCTACAAAAATTTCCAGGCGGCCGATGACTTCGAGGAATTTGTCCACGAGCTGCGCCCGCCGCAGCCTACTACGGACGAGTGAGCGACACAGATAAGCGGTATATGGCGCTAGCCCTTTCGCTAGGGCGGCGCGGTCAGGGGACGTGCTGGCCGAACCCATCCGTGGGCTGTATCATTGTGCGTGACGGGCGGATCGTTGGCCGCGGCTGGACCCAGCCGGGCGGTCGACCGCATGCTGAAACCGAGGCCTTGGCGCAGGCGGGCGAAAATGCACGTGGTGCGACGGCCTATGTCTCGTTGGAACCTTGCGCGCATTTTGGCAAAACGCCGCCATGTGCACTGGCCCTGATTGATGCCGGTATCGCCCGTGTTGTGTGCGCCATCGAAGACAGCGACCCGCGCGTGGCCGGGCAGGGGTTTACCATGCTGCGCGACGCCGGGATCGAGGTGACAACCGGCGTTCTGATGGATCAGGCCGCGTGGGACCTGTCGGGCTTCTTCCTGAAGACCGAACAGGGTCGCCCATTTGTCACGCTGAAACTGGCCAACAGTTTTGATGGCCGGATTGCGACCTCAACCGGTCACAGCCAATGGATCACCGGCCCCAAGGCGCGGCGTGCCGTTCACGCGATGCGGGCCCGCCACGATGCGGTGATGGTGGGGGCCGGGACGGCACGGGCGGATGATCCGTCGCTGACGGTCCGGGACCTTGGGGTGGACCGGCAGCCGGTGCGAATTGTCGTCTCGCGGCATCTGGATTTGCCCCTGCTGGGGCAACTGGCGCGGACCGCTACCGATAATCCGGTATGGCTGTGTCACGGGCCGCACCCGGATGCCGAAAAGGCCCGCACGTGGGAAGGGCTGGGTGCCCGCCTGATCCCCTGCGCATTGAACGAGCATCAAATCGACGCTGCCGACCTGTTGCAACAACTGGGTTACGCTGGCCTGACGCGGGTGTTTTGCGAGGGCGGGTCGGCACTGGCCGCCTCGCTGTTGGCCGAGGATCTGGTCGATGAGTTGGTCGGTTTCACTGCAGGCTTGACCATTGGGGCCGAGGGCTTGCCAGCTATCGGTGCGCTGGGCCTTGAAACGCTGGATGATGCGCCGCGGTTTGATTTGATCGAAACGCAAATCATTGACGGTGACATCCTGCATCGCTGGGGCCGCACCGCCCGATAGGATCAGCGCCAAAGATGGGCGTAGGTGGCCAAAGCCCCTTGCAGTTTCGATAGCAGACGGTTCGTGAGGCCGGACTGCGCCTGCTGCCCCGCCGCCAGCCTATCCACCA